>JAJXZJ010000031.1 GCA_021780105.1 bacterium | reverse complement strand
CCGCACCTGGGAGGCGCTGGTCACGGCCATCGCCGCCGCCCTGGCCAGCGTCACCGCTCACGATGCCGCCAATTGGTTTGCCCATTGCGGCTATAGTTTCATTTAACATGCTCTAGGCAATGGAGTTTGCCATTTCCTGAGCAATTGGAAGAAGTTGAAGAATTTTGTCTCACACCCGTATAGGAGTCGCGAACGGCGTTGAAATTCCCGGCTTCCCATGCGGGCTCCGGTTGTGGTAATTCCCTCGGTTTTCATGGTGAAAACTGCATTACTCTTTGCCGGTCAAGGCGCCCAGACCATCGGCATGGGCCGCGACCTCGCTGAAACCATTCCCACCGCCCGCGCCTGGTTCGACCGCGCCAACGCGGCGCTCGGCTACGATCTGGCGACCATTTGCTTTCAGGGGCCGGAGACGGAACTGACGAAAACCGAGCACGCCCAGCCGGGCATTTACCTGGTGAGCTGGGTCGCCTTTCAACTGCTGCGCGAACGGGTGCCCGGGTTGACGTTCGCCGCCGCCGCCGGCCTGTCGCTGGGCGAATTCACCGCCCTGGCGGCCGCCGGCGTGATGAGTTTCGAGGACGGCCTGAGCGTGGTCCGGCAGCGCGGCCGGTTCATGCAGGAAGCATGCGACGCCACCCGTGGCAGCATGGCGGCGATCATTGGTCTGGACATGGAAGTCGTGAAGGCGGTCTGCGCGGAAGCCGGGGTGGAACTGGCCAACCTGAATTGTCCGGGCCAACTGGTCATCTCCGGCGAGGCCGGATGCATCGTCAAGGCGTGCGAACTGGCCAAGGCCCGCGGCGCCCGGCGCGCCCTGCCCCTGGCGGTGGCCGGCGCCTACCATTCCCGCTTGATGGCCACGGCCAAGCCGAAGCTCCGCGCGGCGCTGGCTGCCGTGCCCTTGAATCTGCCCGCGGTGCCGGTCATCGCGAACGTCACCGCCAAACCCCACGGCGGGCCGTCGGAAATTCACTCCCTGCTGGTCGAGCAGGTCACCGGCTCCGTGCTGTGGGAGGCCTCCATGCGCCACCTCCTGACCGAAGGTTTCAACCGCTTCATCGAGCTTGGGCCCGGCACCGCGCTGAGCGGGTTCATGAAGCGGATTGATTCGTCGGTCCAAATCTTGAACGTGGCGGACGTGCCCAGCATCGAAGCCACGGTGAAGGCGCTGGCGGCTTCCGCTTAGCCGGTGTTGACAACCGGCCGGCAACCCACGACAACTAGCGCCCGCATGAACCTGCTTGCCAATCAGGTGGCCGTCGTCACCGGCGCCGGCCGGGGGATCGGCCGTGCCATCGCGTTGAAGTTCGCCGCGGAAGGCGCGGACGTCGCCTGCGTTTCCCGCACCGCGGAGAACGCGGAGAAGGTGGCGGCCGAGGTGCGCGCCTTGGGCCGTCGCGCCTGGGCCTGCGCCGTGGACGTGGCCGATCCGGCGGCGGTCGCCGCGGCGGCGACCGGCCTGCTCACCGAAGCCGGTCGCGTGGACATCCTCGTGAACAACGCCGGCGTCACGCGGGACGGGCTGCTGATGCGGATGAGCGAGGAAGACTGGGATGTGGTGTTGAACACGAACCTCCGCGGCGCGTTCGCCTTCACCAAGGCTTTCGCCCGCGGGTTCATCAAACAACGCTCCGGCCGCATCATCAATGTGGCATCGGTCATCGGGCTGATCGGCAACGCCGGGCAGTGCAATTACGCGGCGAGCAAGGCGGGCTTGATCGGCTTCACGAAGTCCGTCGCGCGGGAACTGGCCTCGCGCGGCGTCACCGTCAACGCGCTGGCTCCGGGGTTCATCACGACGGACATGACCGCCGGGTTGAACGAGGATCTCAAGGCTGGGGTGCTGAGACAGATTCCGCTCGGCTGCTTCGGCGAGCCGGAGGACATCGCCAACGCGGCGTTGTTCCTCGCCAGTCCGGGAGCGCGATATCTCACCGGCCAGGTGCTGGCGGTGGACGGCGGGATGGTCATGTAAGCCGGCGGCACGCAGGGACGCGCGCCGGCATCGTTTGCAGAAAAAAACGCCAATCGGGGCTTGACGCCCTCTGGCACGTCGCTTAGACACACGAAAAAGAACAATCAAACTGGAGAAACCAATGGCTGCTGAAAAAACGATTGAGCAACGGGTCAAGGACATCATCGTCGAACAGCTCGGCGTGAATGCGGATCAGGTCACACCGGAAGCGCGGTTCATCGAGGATTTGGGCGCGGATTCGCTCGACACCGTGGAACTGGTCATGGCGCTGGAGGAGGAATTCGGCAAGGAAATCCCGGACGAGGAAGCCGAAAAACTTCAGAGCGTGGGCGACGTCATCAAATACATCGAGGAAGCCACGCAAAAGTAAGCGAACACACGTTCCGAGGCAGCCGCACGCGGGCACGCAGCACAAGCTGCCTCGTTTTGTTTCCACCTTTGTATGACCGATCATTGGACCGACCGCCGCGTGGTCATCACCGGACTGGGCGTGGTTTCGCCGCTGGGCGTGGGGATGGATGCCGTCTGGCAGAACCTCCTTGCCGGCCAGTGCGGCGTGGACCGGATCAGCCTGTTTGATCCGGAACGCTTCGACACGCAGATCGCCGCCGAGGTGAAGGCGTTCAACGCCGTGCCCGCCTTCCCTTCGCCGAAAGACGAGCGGCGTTCGGATCGGTTCACCAAGTTTGGCATCCTCGCCGGCCATCAGGCGCTGCAGGATTCCGGCCTTGATCTGAGCCGGGCGGATCGCGACGAGATCGGCGTCTTCATCGGCTCCGGCATCGGCGGCCTGCACACCACGGAGGAGCAGCATAAAATTCTGCTGGAGCGCGGCCCCGGCCGGCTCTCGCCGTTCATGATCCCCATGCTGATCCTGAACATGGCCTCCGGCCTGTTCTCGATGTTCTACAAACTTCGCGGACCGAACGTCGCCACCTGCTCCGCCTGCGCGACCGCCTCGCACGCCATCGGCGAAGCCTGGCGGACCATCAAGATGGGCGATGCCAAGGTGATGTTTGCCGGCGGGACCGAGGCCACCATCACCCCGCTGGGCATCGGCGGCTTTTGCGCCATGAAGGCCATGAGCACGCGCAACGCCGAGCCAAAGCGCGCCTCCCGCCCCTTCGATACCGACCGTGACGGCTTCGTCATGGGTGAGGGCGCGGGTGTTGTGGTGTTGGAAGAACTCGATCACGCCAAGGCCCGTGGCGCCCGCATCTATTGCGAAATCGCGGGTTACGGCAACACGGCCGACGCCCACCACATGACCGCCCCCTCGCCCGGCGGCGAGGGCGCCGCCCGCTGCATGCGCATGGCGCTCCGCTCCGCCGGCCTGAACCCGGAGCAGATTTCCTACATCAACGCCCACGGCACCGCCACGCCACACGGCGACATTTGCGAGACCGAGGCCATCAAGACGGTGTTCGGCAACTACGCGCGCCGCCTGCCGGTCAGTTCCACCAAGGGCGCTACCGGGCACATGCTCGGCGCGGCCGGCGCGGTGGAAATGGCCATCTGCGCCAAGGCCATCCAGACGGGCGTCGTCCCGCCGACGATCAACCTCGACAATCCCGATCCGCAGTGCGACCTCGATTACGTGCCGCACACGGCGCGGGAAATGAAGGTCGAGGCCATCGTCAACAACTCCTTCGGCTTCGGCGGTCACAACGCCAGCATCGTGGCCCGCAAGTTAGTGGGTTGAAACACCCGGCCGGCAGTGGATTCCATCGTGAACCACTGCGCCGCCGCCGCGTTCAACGCTTTTCCAATTGCTGCCGCGCTTGGGCGGCTGCCTCGGGATGCGTCGCCTTCACTGCGTCCGCGATCTTGCGTACGGCCAGTTCCGCCTCCGCGCGAACGCCGGGATTGGCCAGCATCTCCTCCGCCAGCTTGAGCGCGTCCGGGTCCGCCGCGCCGGCGAGCGCACCCAACACAAGCTTGCGGTCGTCGTCGCTTTGGGCGCCCGCCAGCAACTGCCGGTAACGCGCCACCAGCACCGCATCCGGACGCGCATTCTCCTCGCCGGCCAGCCGCACCAGGCCGCGCAGCGCCAGCACGCGGTGAGCTTCGTTGTCCGTCTGGGCATAAAGCGCGACCAACATATCCCACGCCGCCATATCCGGCCATTCCGCCAGCGCGCGGGTGGCCGCCTCGCGAACGGCCGGCTCGTTGTCGGCCATGGCCGTTTTCAACGCTGCCAACGCGTCGGCGTCGCCACATGTCGGCAGCAGTTGCACCAGTGAACAGCGCGCCTCGGCCGTGATGACCCAACCCAGCGCCGCGCGCACGATGGCCGAACGCCGCGCCGGATTGCCCACGCGCGACAACACCTGCGCCACGGCGGTCTCGGCCTCGGCACGGGCGTCCGGCGCCCGCAAGCCTGCCAGCGCCCGGACGGCAGCCTCCGCTTGCTCCGCGCCTGCCAGCCGGCCAACTCCTTGGAATGCAATTTTCGCCGTCGTGGCGTCGGAGCTTGCGGTTTCCGCCAGCAACACCGGCACGGCCAAACTGCTGCCGCGGCGCGCGAGCACGACCAGGAGCGGCGTTTTTGGACCGGCCATGCGGTTGCGCAATTGTGCGGTCAACGCGCGGTCCACCAACTCGCCGCCATTCAGCGCAGTAAGCGAGTCCTCGATCGCAGCGGTTTCCTGATCGCTCTGCGCGGTCGCCAGCGCGCGAGCCAGGACCGGCACCATCGCGGCGTCACCGTTCCGGCCCAACGCGCCGATGGCCGCCAGCCGGACGGAGGCGTCCGCGGCCTGCAATTGCGCCTGCACCGCCGCCTGTGCCACCGGATCGTGGCGTTCGGCCAGGGATTCGACCAACAAGGCCTGCTCCGCCGGCACGAGCTTGGGCAATTCGGCGGCAAACTTCTGCGAGGCATCCATGCCGCGGATACCGCTGATCGCCGCGATGGCCGCTGGTTTGAGCGCGGCGTCCGTTCCTTCCAAAACCGACACGATCCGACGTTCGCCGCCGTCGCGGTCCAATCGCAGTAGCGCAAGGAACGCGCCGCGTCTTACGTTTTCAGGCCATCCGGTCGCCAGCAGTTCCGTGTAAATCGCCGCCGCGCGCTGCGGTTGGCCCCCGGCCGCCAGCCGCTCGGCCAACCGGATCGAGCCGTCGGCCACGCCCAGCCGCAAGGCCGGCGATTCGTCGCGACGCAGCGCCGCGAGGCTTCTTGCCGCGCCGGGCGTGGCGATTTTGCCCAACGCCACGGTGGCGGACTCGGCCACCGTGGCGTCGGTGTCACGGGCCAGTTTGATGAGCTGAGCGACCGCTTTGGTGTCGCGCCGTTCGCCGAGCGTGTGGATGACGTGCGCCAGCGCCAGTCCCCTGGTCGTTCCCAAGGCTGCGCGCAAGGCGGTCAGCGCTTCGGGCGACGGGTTGTTCGCCAGCGCCAGACAGGCGATGCCGGCGGTGGCTTCGTCTTTCAACAGGTTCGCGAGCGCCGGCACGCTGGCGGAGGTTCCGATGACGGCGAGTTCTTTGCAGGCAAAGCGTTTTGCCTCGAAGGTGGCGTCGCCGGTCAACACTCGGTCAAGGTCCGCCTCGACGGATTGTCGCAGGTTGGTGTCGTTGACAGCCTGCGCGACGAGCTGTTCATACCTGCGCAGCGGCGTGGCATCGGCACCGGACGTGTAATGGCGCAGGTTTTCGAGCGTGGCGCTGGCGGAATCGGCCGCGACGGCGAAGGGCGCGACGACCACGGCAAGAGCGAGACAAGCGGAAAACAGGTTTAGTTTCATGGCGGTGGGCGGTTGAGCTGCCGGTGTTTCAGTTCAGGAAACCCGCCATGGCGCGCGCGGTTCGCGGTAAAGCATGCGGTTGGCCTCCTCGCAGTCGAAGACTTCCTTGACCGGGTCCCAACGCAGCTTGCGGTTCAGCCGCGCGCTGATGGTCATGGACTCGACGATGCTCTGGGCGCGGTGGCCGACCTCGGGATGGCACAATGTCGGCCGGCGGCTGCGGATGCAATCGAGCAGATTGCGGATGTGCGAGCTGGCGTTGGCCCAGCCCACGCCGCCGGTTTGGCGCCGTTGCAGGATGGATTTTGGCTCCGCGGTGACGACGTCCGTTTCGTCGTCCACTTGAATCCAGCCTTCGTCGCCGATGTAGCGGATGTAGCGGTCGGTAAAACCTTTTCGCTGGTAAAGCACGCCCTCGACGCCGTTCGCGTAATGGCACCGGAACGTGCCGGAAATCGCGGTTTCGCTCATGTATTTCACTGGATCGGGCCACACCATGTCGCTCGTCTCGAACTCGACCGGTCCCGTGTCGTCGGTGCCCAGCACCCACTGCATCTGGTCGGTGTAATGCGTGCCCATGTCCGTGTGCATGCCTTCGCCAGTGTCCCAGAAGTAAGGCCAGCCGTTCACGCGGCCGAGCACAAACGGCTGCCACGCCACCGGGCCAAGCCACTCGTCGTAGTTCCAGCCCGCCGGCACCGGCACGGCTTTTTCATGCGGCACCACGGCGCCGGTCCACACCTGCATTTCGACGGTGTGAACGCGGCCGATCCGGCCCTGCCGCACCATTTTGCGGGCGAACTGGTAGGACTCGGTCGAACGCCGCTGCGTGCCGGCTTGATAAATCGCACCGTAACGCGGGCACATGTCCACGAGCTGACGGCCTTCGCGGATGGTCAGGCTGATCGGTTTCTCGCAATAAATGTCCTTGCCGGCGCGGGCGGCAAACATCGAGGCCATCGAATGCCAGCGGTTGCCGGTGGCGATGTAAACCGCGTCAATGTCCGGCTGCGCGAGCAGCTCGCGAAAGTCCGGGAAGGCGCGGCAGTCCGGGGTGCGATAGTGCGTGTCAATCGCGTCCTTCGCCGCCTTGAGCCGGTCCGCCCGCGCGTCCGAAACGGCGGCGTATTGGATGTCCGGCTGCGCGAGAAAATTCGGCAGGATGAACATGGCGCGGTTGCCCATGCCAATGCCGCCGAGCACGACGCGGCTGTTCGGTGCGGTGGCTCCGCGGCCGAGGACCGACGGTGTGACCAGCAGCGGCATGACGGCCGTCGCCGCGGCGCGCGCGAGAAATTGGCGACGGGGTAATCGTGACGCGGAAACGGCCTGGCTGGCCCGGGGCAAAGGATGCGCGTTGGAAATCATGACGCGCATCTTGGAAAAACGCGCGCGGTTTGTCGAGTGCCGTCGCCAGCCGGCCGCCGTCACGTCATGGTCCCGACGGGCGCGCGTCGGCGATGACCAGCCGGACTTCACCGTTCTCGCGCACCAAGGCGGCCGCGCGACCGGCGACCAGTTGGAGCAACTCGTCGTCCGTCAGTTCGGGCACCGCGCCGCGCACCGGGTCGGTGGCCACCACCGTGAAACCTGCCCTTGTGGACGTCACGATCGCCACGGTGTCAGGGCGGGTCTCGACAACCATGCTCGCCGGCAGCGGTTGGCTCGCGACCATCGTCACCGACGGCGCCGTCGCCGGTTGAGTTGGCGTCGCCGACATCCGCAGCCACCAGACCGCCGATGGCAGAGCCAGCAACAGCGCGACGACCGCGCCGCCGCGGCGCCATTGCCGCATCCGCCGGTGATGGCGCACGGCGTTGAGGGTCGCCGTCAACGACTGGTCTTGAAAGTCGGCTGCCAGCGATTCGGCCAGGACCGCCTCCAGCAGGGATTGCGATTCACGATTCATGGTTCATCTGCTCCACAATGGCGCCTTTGAGCTTGCGGCGAATCCGGACCAGCCGGGATTCGACCGCCTTTTCGGTTTCACCGGATGCCTGCGCAATCTCGCGGACGGCGTCACCGTCAAAATATTTCCGCTCCAGCAGCCGGCGCTCGTCCGCCGGAAGTTCCGCGAGGCCGGCGGCGAGCAATTCGTTCAACCGCGCCTCGGCGTCCGTGGCGGCCGGGCCCGGCGCGGTTTGGTGCCAGCGAAAACAACGGTCGAGGAAGGCGAGATAACGCCCGTGCTTGCGTCGCTCGTCCACCAACGCGCTGCGGGCCAGCACGGTCAACCAGCTCCACAGCGCCGGCTCGGTGTCGAAGCGCCGGATGTGCCGCACCGCGCGGACGAACGCGAGTTGGAGCGTCTCTCGCGCCGCTTCCTCGCGCCCGCCCGTCACCACCAGCAAATAGCGCAGCAGGCGGGGAAAATAAGCGGCGTGAAACGCGCGCCACGCGGCTTCGTCGCCCGCCGCCAAGCGCCGCGTTAAAACGGCGATGTCGGTGGCCGACTTGCGTTCAGCCACCGACGCTTCTGCCGGGAGCACCGGACATGACGGACTGGTTTCCAAGCAGTCAAACCGCCCTGACCGGCGTTTAGAGACGTGGTTGTGGCACCGGTGCGGGCGGCGTCAGAAGTGGTGGCGATGACGGAACCGCGGGTCCCAGTTGCAACTGCTGGAGCACCTGATTAATGGTGTTCAACTGCTGTTCATCGCCGACCGCGATGAGCAGCTTGGTCTCCTGGTGGAACTTCATTTTGGGCGCGGGCGAGCCGAGCATCTGGCAGCCGGTTTCGACCGCGGTGGTAATGTCCTCGACCTTGTAGCCGCCGGCGCCGAGGTAGGGGGCGAGCCGGTAAAAACGGACAATTTGAGGATGGCTCGGCGGCGCTTCCGGTTTCAGGGGTGGCAGCACCGGACGGTCGTAGTAAAAAGTCCAGATGGAGTGGTCGGTCGGCGGCTGGTCGGTTGTGCGAAAGCCAAAATTCACATGCGTGATGGTGTAGCCCTGGTAGGGGCTAGGCCTGCCAAAGTCACCTCCGGTGGTCACGGCGACATCCTTTTTGCTGGCCGCCTCGAGCGCTTGAAACAACTCGACCAGCGTGACCTGCTTGAGGTTCATTGCCGGCAACGTCGTGTCCGCCACATCCTCGGGAATGATGGCGTTTACCGGCGTGCCGTGGGCTTTCGAGATGAACGCGATCAGGTCGGCCGGTTTCCCACCGGGGAAATCGAGGTCAAACCGCTTGTCCTTGGCCACCGGCAGACCGGTCGTTGGATCAACCTGGGCCTGGTAAACCATCCCCGGCACCGGCGGACGAACGGGTCGAGACGGTACTGGTATGGCTGGCGGCGTAGGGATCGCTTGTGGCATCGGCGGCGCGGCGGGCGTTTCCTGGGCGAGCAGCAGGCCCGCGGCCAAGGCGGCCAGCGCGGCGGTGGTGAGGCGGATCGTTTTCATAGGCTTCTGTGCGTTTCTGTTTACACCGATACACGACACAGCCAACTAAATCCTGCGGAGCAAATCCAACTTTTCCCGGTTCGCCGGACTTGCGCGGCCGGCTTTCGCGCCCCGTCGGCGAACCCAACGCGGCCTTTTTCCAGCCGGATTGCCGGGCCGCCCTGCACCGTGAGCGATGATCCGTTAGACCCAATGTCCGCTTCGCCAGGTTCCCGCCTTGCCTCCTCCACGGCGGGCTTCTACCTTGCCGGCGCATGAGCAATCCAGAATTCGACGCCATCGTGATCATGCAGTGGGCGGCGGCATAGGCGGCGTTTACGCCTGACGGCACAATCGGCTTTGGTCCCTTTACCTTCGATGTTGCGGCGACAGCGAAGGTGACGCTCCGCCTTTGCGCTATTCCTTTCCCGTGCGGCCGGTGCCCTGGCCCAGATACAACTGCCATTCCTGTTCCGCCGCCGTGGCTTCGGCTGCTTGCACCTGCCACTGTCGCAGCCAATCGGCGCGCGTACGATCTGCGTCTGCACTTCTTTCCGCGATCCGCTGCCGGAACTCCTGGTCGGACTTCATTGCCCCGCGCCAGGCCACTTCACTCGCGACCTGGCCGGACAGCACGCGGTTGGCGGCTTTGCGTTTCGCGGTGTTCTTCATCGCAATGTACGTGCCGAACTCCGACCTGAAACCGCCCAACCGATCGGCCTGGCCCTTCTGCGCGGCTTCGCGATACCAAGCCCAAAACTCCTCCGCCACCTGCCGGTAACGCTCGCGCGACTCCAGCGATTCGAGGCACTGGCGGAACTCGCCAAAGGGCACGAGCGCCTTGCGTTGGTGGTAGAACTTCAACGCGAGCAGCACGAGCCTATCGGCCTCGGTGAGTGGGCCGGGGCCGTCTTTGGTGGTGCCCAAACCGGGGAGGCTCAGCGTGAGCGTGTTCTCGGCGATGACGGCGTTGGCCATCGCCACGTCCGGCTCGGACAAACCGCCGACGTGCGGGCTTGTTGGATTCGCAGCGCCGGCCGCCGTCGCGTTGCTCACGGACGGCGAAACGAACGTGTTCGTCTGGCGCGTGAACGGCGGCCGGTTCGTCAGCGCCTTGGCCAACCAGTCCGGCGTGGGCACGGTCTGGGCGGGTGCGGATCCCGCACACGCCGACAGAAGTAACAGAGCAAGTGGCGGACACCGAGTCGAGCCGTGCGACCAGTGGAGGAACGCGAGGAAGCGGAAAAACAAACGACCCACTTTTTCCTTCTCATCCCCAGTTTGTTCAGAGAACCGATTAAGTAAGGGGTGCGTAACATTCATTGTCAATGCGCGGTACCGACTTCAAGAGTCTCAGGCAGAACTTCCGCCGGAGCGCTGCGCTTCGTTCGTGTGAAAGCGCATTCTCTCGAACAACTCCTGCTGCCATTTGTCCGGTTGGCTCTGTTGGCACGGAGGGTAATGAATCTGCTGCGGATTGGGCTCCGAATCCGGCCCGACTTGGATGTGCCGCTGGCCTTGTGAGGGGACTTGAAACGAATACGGAGAACACCCCACCGGGCCCTGGAGGCCCTGCCGGTCAACCTCATTGACCGGGTCATTGTTCACATAGCCATAGAAATGCAGCCCGCCTTCAAACAGAATCGTATCCTTCGCCGTCCACCGCCCGTTTGACGGCTGATAGTCTCGCGCGCCGAAGCGGATCAACTCGTGGTCCGGATCCGCCATACCGCCAGCGAAGCCGAAGGGCAGGTCAATGGTCGGCGCGGTATCCAGCACCACATTGCCGAAGGCGTCGTATTCCATGCGCTTGATGACGGCGCCGCTGGCATCCAGCACCAGGCGCGGGCTCCCGAGATGGTCGGTGACGATATGATTGGTCGCGCCGTTGCGGATGAAGGCCACCGGCGTCCAGCGTCCGCCGTAGATGAACGTGGTGCGGAGCGCGCCGTTGCCATCGAATTCGGCCAGTGGCATGAGGCCCTCGCCGTAAAGCCAGGCGTGGGTGCGGACGCCGTTGACGGCGCGGGCGATGCGCCGGCCTAGGCTGTCGTGCAGGTAGGTGATCTGCCGTCCGTCCGGTAGGTCCACGCCCGCCAACGTGCCGTCAGTGTTGTAGTGATACGCGGTGGTGGCGCCGGCGCGCGTGCTGGCGCCGAGCCGGCCATCGGCGTCGTAGGTGAGGGTGCGGCTGCCGGCCTGGAGCAGTTTGTTGTCGGCGTCGTAGCGGTAGTCGCCGGCCGAAAGCGTTTCGCCAGTGAGTGTGTTCGTCATGCCGAGGCGGTTGCCGACGGCGTCGTAGGCGTAGGTTTCCACGGTCACTCCGTCGCGCTTCACTTCCACGAGTTGACCGACGGTGTCGTAGGTGTAATCCCAGATCACAGTCGTGCCGGAGATGGTTTCCGTCTTGCGCGTGATCCGGCCCAGCGCGTCGTAGCTGCGATCCACACGGCTGAGTTCCGCGCCTTGCGAGGCGATGTTGTTGGTGATCTCGCCGAATTCGTTCCGCTGGTAGGCGATGGTGAACGCGCCTTCAGCGATGCGTTCGAGGAAGCCATTTGTGCGGTTGTAGGCCAGGTTGATCGGGCCGGCGTTGGTCAGCAGGCCGTCGCGGTCGTAACCCATCGGCAGGTTCAGGCCGGCGTAGGCGAGTTGGGTCACACGGAAATCGTTGTTGTAGGTATAGCTCACCGCGCCGGTGACCACGCCACTCCAAGCCGCGCCGGTGAGCAAGCTGCCGTCGTAGGTGTAGCTGACTTGCTGGCCGTCGCGCGAAGTGGCGGTGGCAAGCTGGCCGTTGGTCGCATGGTAGGTGAAGGTGTGGCTACCCTCCGGCGTCTGGAGGCTCGCGAGCTGGCCGTTCGTCGCGTAGTTCCACTGAAGGGCCTGGCCGGAGGGAAACTGGCGCTGGATGAGTTCCTTGTCCTTGTTGTAGGCGAACGTCTCCGTCGCGCCGAGCGGACTGCGGTAGGTTTCCATCAGGTCCTGCGGTGTGTAGGTGAATTGATGGAGGTTCGTGCCGTTCGGTTCGGCAAGCATCGCCAGGTTGTTCTTGGCATCCCAACCGTGAACCCAGTTCGCTCCATCCGGCAGCGTGAGCGTCGTCACCCGGCCCACGGCGTCGCGCTGGAAGGCGGTGACTTCGCCGAGGGCGTTGGTGGACGCGGCAAGGAAACCGGTGGCCGCGTCGTAGGCGAAGCCCGATCGTCGCACGCCTTGCGCGGTGTGCGCCAGCCGGCCGTGCGCGTCGTAGGCGGTGACGAGCGGTTCCACACCGGGCATCTGGAAGGCGGTTGGGCGGGCCTGTTCATCTACGGTGGTGAGCGACTGCCGGCCTTCGGGCGACGTGCTGGCGAAGGTTCGCGTGGCCGCGTCATACCGGTTGGAGAAGGTGTTGCCGTTGAGGCTCACCGTGTTCGTGAGCGCGACATGGCTCAACGGATCGGCCGGATCAGCCAAACGCACTGCCTGACCAGCGGCAAGCGAGAGCGTCCGGCCGCCGGGCGTCCGGATGGTCTGGCTCTGAAGGAATGGACTTTCCATCCCGAAACGCACATCGCCGCCATCCTGATCCGTAACGACCGTGCCGTCGCCGAACGCAGTGATCCGGCTCGCATCAATGCTGAAGAGCAGCTCGTTGCATGTGCCGTCGGAGAAGGTATTGCGTTGGCGAGACTCGCCGGAGGGCAGGTTCTCCCAGGCATAGCGGGTCGTCCGACCCTCGGGCGAAGTGGCGGTGACGGTCGTGACTCCGTTGGTGGTGGTCCGCGCCATCTGGCCGGCGCAACAGCCGCTGAGTTCGTCGCGAATCAGCCGGCCGTCCCCGTCATAGTCGAAGCGGAAACTGTTGGTGCGCGGATTCGTGGCGGTGTCGAGGAGGCCGCCGCTCCGGTAGCTGAATTGGTGGACCTGGTTGGCCGGATCCACGATGCGGCTGAGGTTCCCGTCGGCGTCAGTTTCCAGCGTCGTGCGGTGGCCAAACGGCCCGACGATTGCCAAGGGCCGGCCATCCGCCGCGCGCTCAACGGTGGTGACATTGCCGTCGCCGTCGGTCACTGAGGCTAACAGGCCCGCAGGATCGTAAAGGAAAGTGTTGCGCACCCCGCCCGTGAGGGAATCCAGCGTGCGCAGGTGTCGGCCGGCTTCGTCGAATTCGTAAACCTCCGCGCCGTCTTCCGACGGGATGCGAATGGAACCACCGTCGAATCCCGGCAGCGGCAGCGTGGCGTGGCGGATAACATGCGGTCCCCATTGCGTCTTCTCGGTCCAGTAAACCCGGCCGTCGGGGCCGAAGGCCATGGAGAAGACAGAACCCATGAGTGCGCCGACCGCCGGCCCGCCGTTACCGCCGTAGCCCCCCGAATACAGTTTGCCAGCGACGTGACGAATTAGGCCGTCGCTTCCGATCCGGCACAACACCGTGCCGAACCAGGACGCGCAGACATAAACATCGCCATCGGGACCAACCGCGACCACTTCATTTTGGAGGGCCACGATTCTGGCGTTGGTGCCGTTTCGGGGGACGTTGCCTGCCGCTCCAGCGAACAGGTAAAGACGTCCACGAGGATCAACGCGGCAGATTTCACTGGAGGAGCTTCCGCGGAGCCCCCCTTTGTAGGAAAGATACAGAGTGCCGTCCGGGGCCACAGCCAGCCCCACGGTATTCCCCAGTTTGGATTGGGCAGCCGGTGCACCGTCGGCCAAGGAGGTGCCTCCACCCGCTGCCGTCTGGATGATGCCGCTCGGCGTGACTACCCGAACGCGGCTATGTCCGTAGTCAGCGATGAAAAGCCGTCCATCGCGGGCGACGGCGATGCCTTTGGGATCAACGAGGACGGCGTTTGTGGCCGCGCCGCCGTCACCCAGTCCGTCTGGTGGGTTGCCGCCACCAGCGACGGTGGTGATGATCCCAGACGCATCGATGCGGCGGATGCGGTCGTTCCCCGAATCCGTGAAATAGAGACAATCGTCCGGACCGAAGGCGAGGTAAGTCGGACGATTGAGACAGGCGCTCGTGGCCGGGCCGCCATCGCCGCCGAAAGTGCCGCCGCAGCCCGCGTTGCCGGCCACATGCCGGACGATGCCATTCTGATCCACTTTCAGGATGCGGTGGTCGCCGGTGTCGGCGATGTAGAGTTCGCCACTTGAGGCCACCGCCACGCCCTGCGGATCGTAGAGTCTGAGTGCCTTGACGGGGATGCCATAGGCCCAGTTGTTGGTCCCGCTGCCCGCGCTTAAGTCAATGGTGCGGCCCGTGGAGACGGCCTGGCGTTTGCGTCCATCGCCGTAGTAAACCGTGCGGCTGATGGGGTCATAGGCGTGGTGATTGTTGAGGCTCCAGCCGCCAAAACCAAGGCCGTGGCTGTGCCAGCCGCCAACGAACGACACCAGTTGCTGCCAGAATGTGCATTCCTGACGGCTGTTCACGGTCATCTCCTCGGGTTCGAAGTTGTGACCGAAGGTTCCGTAGAGAGCGGCTGGTGACTGGTATTTGCCGTCATAGACAAATCCCACCCGAACGGTGACGCGCTGACAGCCTTGCACCTGCCTCCCGTAGGCGTCCTTCCCGTCCCACAGGAAGCTGAAGCGTCCGTTCGGCGTCGCCGTGAACGAGTTGGTAAACTTGCGCCCGTTCACTTCAAGGATCACATCGATTCGTTTCGTGCTGGGCGGCACATTGGTGTGGCTGTAAGGCAACTCGACGGTATTGGCCGCCGTGTAGCCGGGTGTCCGGTCGCTGGAGTAGTTGAGGCTGTAGCCGGTGCCCGGAATGTTCACCGACTGTCGGCAAATCTGATTCTGCACCGAACACGGCTTGTCGGGCTGCGGATCTTCATAGAGCCAGGAGGGTATCTTTGGAAACACGGCGCTCAACGGCGGTCCCCAGCCCCAGTTGCAGTCCCAAGTGGACAGGTGCGGCAGGGGCACGCGCCACAGGCTCTGGCCGGGGACATAGAGCGCAGCCAGGCGCCGCCGCTCGTCGTCGGTGATGCCCAGCGCGGCAAGGCTGGCTTCGTCAGCTGCAACGTTGCTGCCCGAAATGTCCAACTCAGCTAGACCGCCGCTGAGGCCCAGAATCTTTACGACACGGCCATTGGCCGACGGCACCCATTGGCTTTGTTCTTTATCGTAGTATCCGGCCGGCACCAACCCGCCGACCGGGAACCCGAGGAAGTTCTCTACGTAGAAGAGAATGGGTTGGTCGAAGGAGATATTCTTCGCGCCCGCCGCATCGGCTTCGTCCACGCCCAGTTCCACGCAATAGGTGTAGCCGATGGTGGGCGGCAGTCCGGCCGGCATGGCTTTGGGGCCATTGGGTCCAACGGTGTACTCGGTGGCGCGGACGTGCATCGTGGTGAGCGGATGAGTCGAGCCGTCCGGCAGCGTCATCGTAGCGCGCGTGCCCTGCGGGAAGAAGAGCGTAGCCTGCCGCGTGCCGTCCTGGTCTGCGGTCATGCCGCCACGCGCGACCTGCATTGGGTTCGCGGAGGAGAGGTCAATGGAAGTAACCATTGGGTCTTGGGGCACCAAGGCCACCTCCTCCATCTGGACGTAATCCTGCCACGGGACGTGAACCTGCCTCTGGGCGGAAAGATACCCGGAGTGTTGGAAGCGGACCGTGAGTGACCCACCACCGTTCACCGCCAGGTCGAAGGCTCCGTCTGTCCGGCTGCGCGTATAGCCGAACTCCGGTCGCCCGAGGATCCGGACATCAACGCCCGGCAAGGGGGTGCCCTCACGGCTAACCACACGGCCCCGCACGACGGCAGCCTGCTCGGTCTGGATCGTGCCGTTCGTCACGCCGAGTTGCACCGGGTTGGGTCCGGTGTAAAGGAACCGGGTTGCCTCGCTGATGGTGGTGACCACCGAAGCCGGCAGGACGGGCGCGGTGGCGGCGGGATCTGGAGGCAGGTTGACCGAAGGCGGCGGCTGGCTTGAGGCGCGCAGGCGAAAATACCGCTGCTCGTTGGTGGTGGCCAACCATACCCAGATCTCATTCGCATCCTGCTGAGGAGAACCATTCCAAGGAGCCCACGAGGCCGGCGGTGACAAGTCATCCGTCGTTTCCACGCTGGCTCCCTCCCACGTCCTGGGCCAGGAGAGCCGAACTTCGCCGAGACGGGAGTGTTCCAGCCGCAACTGGAGCGGCGGGATGGGTTGTTCTCCGTAGGGCAAGCCCACGGTCAGCAGCGCGGGCTGACTCTCGACGCTGCCAGCCAGATTGCGCACCAGCACGGTGTAATGGCCGGCATCGGCCGGCCGTACTTCGGAGAAGTGGAGGGTTGTGGTTTTGGCTCCGCTGACCCAGGCAGTATCTCCCAGGTCCTGACCATCCCGCCGCCACTGGAAACTCAGCGGCAGTCCCTCGGCCGCGACGCGAAGGGTCGCATTCAGGCCGGCCAGTACCTCCATACTTTGCGGTTGCTCCAAGATCCGGGGCAAATCTGCAGGTAATTCGAAGAGAAACTGCTCTCCGGATAGGGGATCGCTGCCCTTGGCGGGCGGAAGCCGGTAGGGCAGCGTCCAGGCAACTCCGAGGTAGCCGGCGCCAGGGCCATGTTTTTGCAGCGCCTCGACGTAGTACAATTGTCCGGCCTCGAGGGCGATTGGGGGCGAAGATCGCCGCGCCCAGTCGCGGCGCGCGCCCGCAGCGGTTTCCTCGACGACCAGGATGCGGTTGGTTGGTTGCGCGTCAGGACTGAGCCAGAGCTGTGCCGCGCCGTCCGAGGCCAGATGAAACACAAAGGGGCCCGTTTCAGGCGCCACCAGAAAGCCGGAAACCCGCTGACCATAATTGCTGCCAAGCCCTTCGCTCTCGAACAGCGCCAAAGGACCATCCAGCGCCGCCGGTTCGTGGAAGGCTGGGTTGCCGGTCAGATCGGCGATGTCCGTCCCCGGCAGGTCCAACCAGACTTCCCGCCGCAGACTCCGGGCCGGCCCAGGCTCCGGGCCGGTCCAGGTGATGACCTGGTCGAAGGCGCTGGGCGGCCCGGTCGCGACCAGACCAACGGAAACCGTGTCCGCCATGGACACGCGCGTGGCGCCCGCCTCGGCCCAGTAAACCCCGTCATCCGAGAGGAAGCCCAGAAACCAATCCCCGGCCCGAATCAGTTTCACCCAATAGGGCTTGGTGTGATGAAACCACCGCGGATCAGCATTCCAGTCGGTTGCTTCGGCGCGCCAGAACAGCCGTTGGCCCCAAGCCGGATCCAGGGACATCCAGACTTCGCGGCAGCGGGCGTCGGCCAGGTTTTCGCGAATCATCAGCGCGGCCAGTCCGCCCTGTTGGCCAATGAGTCGGGCCACGATGCCGGCTCGACGCGCGAGCGGTTGATGGACGAAATGGAATTGGTCCGAACTGCCCTTCCACACGGCATTCCGACACTCAAGTTGGAACACGCCATCGGTGTAGGTCGCCGCGCCGGATTGAGCCGGCTTTCCGATATCCACTTGTGCCCACGGCTCCGGCAGGTTGCTTGTCTGGCCCACTCCTCTGACCGCCAGCCCCAAGGCCGCAGCGACAAAGACGGTGTGAATGGCGTGGAGGGTAATCCGGAACGAATAGATATGCATGAGCGATTCTCCTGCGTCTATAGCTTCTTTCGAAACCGTGGTGGATCCGTCTGGCTGCTTGTCACTCACTGTAACCAAAGAATCACTTCCAATTCAAGGATAAAACCTCGCTGAGGATTCATGGATGTATCTCAGCTTGATGCAGAGCGATGCTGGCGGGCGGGGCAAGTTGGACGTATGACAACAAGTATCTTGAGAGGGGCGTTGCCACCATGCCATTGCTGCTTTACCGAACCGGTGGCGGTTGGTCGACGCCTGCTGGCCTGGCCGCCGACCCACCATCGGCTGGATTTCCACCGCGCCGGGCGGGCAAACCGATTGGCAGCGCTCCAGTGGATGTGACTCAACGGCAGTCTTGGTGCAGGTCCAAGCGACCGGCCGGTTCGAGAATCCCAGCAGCGATGATGCCCCGATGGCTTTGGGCACAAGGACCGCCGGCACCTGCTTTTCCTGCAAACCGCCTTCAACTCCACGAAAACTCAGATGCGCCTCCCGCCTTGCCTCCTCCACGGCGGGCTTCTACCTTGCCGGCGCATGAGCAATCCAGAATTCGACGCCATCGTGATCGGCGGCGGGCCGGGCGGCAGCACTGCCGCCACGGTCCTCGCTGATGGCGGCCGGCGCGTGCTCCTGCTGGAAAAGGAGGTCTTCCCGCGCTTCCACATCGGCGAGTCGCTCCTGCCCTACAACCGGGCGCTGTTCGAGGAACTGGGCGTCTGGCCGGAGCTGGCCGCGGCCGCATTTCCGCGGAAATGCGGGGCGCAGTTTCACCTCGGCAACGGCTCGCTCGCCACGCGATTCGTTTTTCGCGAGGGCCGGTTCACGCGTTTCCCGGAGGCGATTCAGGTCGAACGCGCGACGTTCGACCACATCCTGCTGAAGCACGCCCGTCAGCGCGGCGCCGACGCGCGCGAAGGCTGGACCGTCCGGCGGTTCGTATCGCGGCCCGGCGGCGTGGGGATCGAGGCCATCAATCCGGCGAATGAGATTCAGCAGTTCGACGCGAAGTTCCTCGTGGACGCCAGCGGCCGCGGCAATCTCACCGGCAACCAGGAAGGTCTGCGGGAAACCCATCCGCGGCTCCGAAAGCTGGCCGTGTTCGGGCACTTCACGGGCGTGCGGCGGGACGCGGGCGAGCACGCCGGCGACACCGTGATCACGCGGTTGGAGAACCAGTGGTTTTGGCTCATTCCGGTGTCCGCCGCCAAGACCAGCGTCGGTCTGGTGATGGACCAGGCGGAGTTTAACGCCCAAGGCGGCGCGCCCGCGGCGGCGTTCGCGCGCGGCCTGGCGGCCAGCCCGCCGATGCAGGCGCGCATGGCGGAGGCGAAGCCGGTCGGCGAACTGCAAGTGACCTCCGACTTCAGCTACCGCAACCGACGGTTCGTGGGGCCGCGGCTGGTTCGCGTGGGCGACGCCGCGGGCTTCATGGACCCGATCTTCTCGGCCGGCGTGTATCTGGCAATGTGGTCGGGACGACTCGCCGCGCGGGCGATTCTCCAGTCCCTGGCGCGCGGCGACGACGGCGCGCGCCGCTTCGCCGCCTACGAGCGCCGCGTGCGCCGGGGCATGTCGTTTTACTGGCAGATGGTCGAGCGGTTTTACACCACGCCGTTCATGGAAATCTTCATGAACCCGCGGGACAACCTCAGTCTGCCGGCAGCCGTCAACGCCATCCTCGCCGGCGAGCTGGAAGGAAACTGGAACCTGCGCTGGCGGCTCTGGATTTTCTTCGTGCTGATCAAACTGCAAGCCCGCTGGCCGCTGGTGCCGCGCCTCCGCTTCGATGCGTCCGCCGAAACCGAACCTCCGCCGCCGACCACGTGAAACGCGCCCTGATCCCCATCCTCCTGCTGGCCGTGCTGCTGCCCGGATGCCGCACCACACCCGCGCTGCCGCCGGTGAATTTGCGCGCCGCCGGCTGGATGGTGCGCCAGGGCCAGGCGGTGTGGACCTCGGCGCGCGGCGCCGCCGGCGTGGCCGGCGAACTCGTCGTCGCGATCGGCGCGGACGGCGCCTGCTTCGTCCAGTTTGCCAAGCCGCCGTTCACGCTCGTCACGGCGCGCTCTCAGGCCGGCGCCTGGACACTGGAATTGCCCCAAACCCGGCGGCACTACCATGGACGGGGCGGCCTGCCCGCGCGGTTTGTGTGGTTTGCGCTGGCGGATGCCGTGGCCGACCGTCTGCCGGTCGGCGACTGGGAATTTGAGGAGGATGGTCCGACGGACTGGCGCCTGACCAACGCGCGCACCGGCGAGACGCTGGCAGGTTACTTCACGCCATGACGCGCGGACTGGCTCGCTGGTGGTGGTTGTTGCTTGTGGTGCCGCTGGTCGCCGGGCTGTGGCGCGTGCGCCTGGACACCGACGTGTTGGACCTGCTGCCCGGCGATACGCCGGTCGTGCGCGGCCTGCAGCTTTACCAAAAGCACTTCACCAGTTCGCGCGAACTGATCCTCACGGTGCGGGCGGCCGACGCGGACGCCGCCGAGACCGCGGCGCGCCAGCTCGCCGGGGCGTTGCAGCGCGAAACCAACCTCGTCACCGGCGTGGTCTGGGAGCCGCCGTGGCAGGAGCATCCGGAGGAAATGGCCGAATTCATCGCCTACCTCTGGCTTAACCAGCCGCCGGCGCGCTTCACGGAGCTGACCAACCGGCTGGCCCCCGGCCATCTCGCGGCGGTGGCGGCCGAAACGCGCGACCAGCTCGCCACCTCGATGTCGCCCACCGACATCGCGCGGCTCAGTTACGATCCGTTCGGTTTGACGCGGCTTCCCGGCGACCTGCTGGGCGGGGTCGGTTTCACCTCGCCCAATGAAGGTTTCGCCTCGGCCGACGGCACCTTCCGCGTGATCTACGTCGAGGCGCGACCGGAACTGCGCGATTACCGCGAATGCTCGTCGTGGCTGGAATCGGTGCGCGCCGCGGTTGCCCGTGCGAGCGCCGAGGCCGGCGGATGGACCGGCGTGACGTTGCGCTACACGGGGCGGCCGGTGTTTGTCGCCGAGATCGCCACCGCCATGCAACGCGACTTGACCGGCTCGGTGGCCGGCACGGCGCTGGTGATCGCGCTGCTGTTCTGGCTGACGCACCGTCGCTGGCTGCCGATGCTCTGGCTGCTGGCGTTGCTGGCGATGATTCTCGTGGCCACGATCGGACTGGGCGGCCTGCTGCTGGGGACGATCAGCGTGCTGAGCCTGGGTTTTGCCGCCGTGCTGCTGGGCCTCGCGGTGGATTACGCGGTGGTGCATTATCAGGAGGCGCTGTCGCATCCCCGGTTGTCGGTCCCGGAAATCCGGCGCGCGATCGCGCCGAGCATCCTGTGGGCGGCGATCACCACGATTGCCGCGTTTCTGGTGCTGAACCTCGGCGGGCTGCCGGGACTCGCGCAACTGGGATCGCTGGTCGCCATCGGCGTGGCGCTGGCCGCGTTGGTGATGGTGATGTTCTATCTGCCGCCACTGTTCCGCGAACGGCGCAAACCGCCCGCTGGCTACACCCGTCCGCCGTGGCGGTCGTTTTTTCTGCCACCACGGGAAACAACTGCGCCATCACCGGCGATGGGAGCGGCTCCTTCCCGCGTCGGCTTGGTGGTAACGGCATTGCTGGTGATTGTGGCGGGCGTCGTTGTCATCCTGCGGTGTCCGCGCCTGGATCGGACGGCGAACGCGTTGCGCCCGCCCTCGGCCGGAGCGGATGCGGCGCTGGAGGAGGTCACCGCCGCGCTGGGCCTGCCGAAGGACCCGCTCTGGGTCGTCGTCGCGGGCGCGAACGAAACCGCGGTGAGCGAGCGGTTGTTCCGGGCGGAATCGCGGCTGCAGCAGGCGCAGACAAACCACCGCATCAGCGGTTTCCTGCTGCCCACGGCCCTGTGGCCCAACCCTGCCTCGCAGGCGGCGAATCGCGCCACCGCGCGCGGGCTGGCGGAGCTTGGACCGCGGTTGCGTGCGGCCGCGACCGGCGCGGGTTTCGCCACGAACGCGCTGTTCCTGACGGACGAACTCGTCCGCACCTGGGCGCGCATGGCCAAAAGCAAGGGTGTGGTCTGGCCGACCAATGACGCGGGGCGATGGATGCTCAAACGATTCGTAGCGCGCTCCACCAACGAGTGGTTCGCGATGGGGCTGGTGCAACCGCCCACGAACCGCACGGCGCTCCTGGCGCTGGCGCCCTTGTCCACGAGTCTGGCGGCGGACGGCGCGCTGTTGTCCGGCTGGGAGTTGCTGGGCGCCACGACGCTGAAACGCGTGCAGGAACGCATGTGGCTGGTGTTGCTGCCCATGATCCTGCTGGTGCTGCTTTCCCTCGGGCTGGCGTTCCGGCGCGCCGTCGAGGTGC
Organism: bacterium; assembly: GCA_021780105.1. Taxonomy (GTDB): domain Bacteria; phylum Verrucomicrobiota; class Verrucomicrobiia; order Limisphaerales; family J093; genus JAJXZJ01. Next base: position 13,911 of record JAJXZJ010000031.1, on the reverse strand, counting down.
TGCTCGGTCTGGCGGTGCTGGCGTTGAGCGGGCTGTGCCTGCTGGCGGTCATGGCGCTGGCGGGGTGGTCGTGGAATTTGCTCAACCTGATGGCGCTGCCGCTTATGCTCGGCACCGGCGTGGACTACGGCATTTTCATGCAACTCGCCCTGCACCGGCACGGCGGCGACGTGGGCGCGGTGCGCCGTTCGATCGGCCGCGCCCTGCTGTTGTGCGGCGGCACGGCGGTGGTGGGCTTCGGCTCGCTGGCCTGGTCCAGCAACGCGGGCATGGCCAGCCTGGGCCGGGTTTGCGCCGTGGGCATCGGCGCCAACATGCTGATTGCCGTCTATCTGCTCCCCTCCTGGTGGCTGCGCTGCCACGTCGGAAAGCCCGCCAGCGATTGCGTCGCCGACCGTCTGGCGCGTCCCTCGGCCACCTATGGACCGAGGCTCTGGCGGCTGGGTCTGTTTGCCGTCCGGCGGATGCCGCGCCGCGCCGGCCGCTGGTTCGGCATCGTTGCCGCGCTGGCTTACCGCCTGTTTCGCCCGGCCCGGTTCCGCGTGATCGAGGAAAATCTGCTGCCGGTGCTGGCCGGCAAACGCGATCAGGCGCGGGCCGCCGCCGGCCAACTGCTGACCAATTTCGCGATGAAAATCATCGAACTGCTGCGGCACGAGAGCGGCGCGGCCGACGGCATCGCCGTATCGCGCTGGAGCGGTTACGAAATTTTTGCGAACGCCCTGGCGCGAAAGCAAGGCGTGCTGTTGCTGACGCCGCATCTGGGCAACTGGGAAATCGGCGGCTGTCTGCTGGCGCAAAAGGGCGTCCGGTTGCTGGTGCTGACGCAGGCCGAGCCGGGCCGGGGCTTCACCGAGCTGCGCCAGCAGGCGCGGGCGCGCTGGGGCATCGAGACGCTGGTGATCGGGCAGGACACGTTCGCGTTCGTCGAGGTGATCAAACGCCTGCAGGACGGCGCAACCGTGGCGTTGCTGGTGGACCGGCCGCCGCGGAATTCCGCCGTCACCGTGGAGTTGTTTGGCCGGCCGTTTGCGGCTTCGATCGCGCCGGCGGAACTCGCCCGCGCCGCGGGTTGCGCGCTGGTGCCGGTTTACGTCGTGGCGGAAGGCGACGCCTACGCCGCGCATGTGCTGCCGGAGATTGTTTACGACCGCCGCGCGCTGGGCGACCGCGAGGCGCGGCGGCGGTTGGCGGGCGAGATCCTGCGTGCCTTCGCGCCGGTGATCCGCCAACATGCCGATCAATGGTATCACTTCGTGCCCGTCTGGCCGAAGAATGGGACGCCGCGATCATGATGAACACACGCCACCTCCGCGCCGGAATTGTGTTCGCCTGCACGCTGTTTGCGGGCGGGCTGCTGGCGGCCCCGCCGGCGCGCGCCGCCGACACGAACGCCGTCTTCAACGGCTGGCTCGCCGCGCAGACGAACTTCTCCACGTGGTCGGCGGATTTTGTGCAGACGCGCTGGTTGAAGGTGTTGAACCAGCCGCTGGTCGCCACCGGCCACGTCTGGTTCGCCAAGCCGAACCGCTTCCGCTGGGAGCTGGGCAACCCCGCCCAGACGATCGCCGTCCGGGACGACACGCAGTTGCAGGTGATCTACCCGCGGCTCAAGCGCGTGGAGCGCTATCCGCTCACCGGCGCCAAGGCAGGACCGCTGGGCGAGGCGCTCGGTTTGCTGGACGCGGGCTTCCCCAAGAACCGGGCCGATTTCGACGCGCGGTTCCGGCTGCTGACGCTGCAATCCACCAACGACGTCTGGCGGCTCGTGTTGCAGCCGGCAAACGCCTTTGCCCGCCGCGTGATGCCCGCCATCCAGGTCACGCTGTCGAAAACCAGCTTCGCGCTGCTGGCGAACGAAATGCAATTCCCCGACGGCTCCCGGATGCGGAACGATTTTCACCACGCCACGCTGAACGCGGCATTTCCAGCCGGTCTTTTCCAGCCCGCGCTGCCGGCGGACTTCACGGTGGTCAACCCGCTGTCGCCATGAGCGCCGGCGACGTGGATCTCGCCGCGGCGCTGCGGTTGCTGCCGCACGGCCCGGAGTTTCGTTTTGTGGACCGGCTCCTGCGTCTGACACCGGGCCGCGAAGGTGTCGGCGAATACCTCGTCCGCGGCGACGAACCGTTCCTGCGCGGGCATTTCCCCGGCGAGCCGCTGATGCCCGGCGTGTTGATCCTCGAGGCGTGCGCCCAACTCGCGGGCGTGGTCGCGCAAAGCGATCCGGCCATTCCGCCGCTGCCGGGACTCAAATTGACGGCGCTGCGGGCGGTGAAAATTCTGGGCACCACGCGGCCCGGCGAAGTCCTGCGACTCGAAGCTCGCGTGACCGGCCGCCTCGGCCATCTGATCCACGCCACCGCCGCCGCCAGCCTCGATGGCCGGATGCTGTTGCAGGCGGAACTGGTGCTGGCAGGAGGGGCGGAGGTTGCGTCAGCCGGCGCCAATTTCAACTTCGCAAAGCAGCCGCCTGGCTGACCAGCACGCGACGCCATTCGGCGCGCGAAATCTTGCCGTGCCCGTTGGCCAGCGGACTGGACGGGAAATGCCACCGCCGCGGCACCTGCCAGGCCGGCAGGCGCGCGAGCAGGAACAGCCGCAACGCGCGTTCATCCACCGGCTGGCGGCTGACCACCACGGCCGCGATGGTTTCTACGCGGCCGGCCTCGACCGGCACACCCACGACCAGAGCCTCGCTCACGGCGGGATGTTCCATCAATGCGCGTTCGACTGTCTCCGGCGCCACCTTCCGGCCCGCGACGTTGATCACGTCGCCGGCACGGCCCAGCAGACACACCTGGCCGTCGTGGATGGCGGCCAGGTCGTTGGTGCGATAAACGCCGTCGCCCAGCACGGTTTCCGCTTCGGGCCAGTAGCTGTGGGCCGCGTTCGCCCCGCGGACTTCGAGGCAGCCGGTTTCCGCGGCCACGCCGACGGCGACGTTCGCCACCGGCACGCCGGCCAGCGTGGCGTCGGCGCGGGGTTGGCGGCTGGCGTCGTAAGCAATGCCGCCGCATTCGCTGGCTCCGTAAAAATTGTGAATTTTGACCCCGGTGGCGTCGAAGACGGCGTGTTCCAGGGCGAGGGGCAGCGGCGCGCCGGCCGAAATGGCGAGACGCACGTTGGCCGGAATGGCGTCGGCCTCATGCCAGGCGCGCCAGAGCGCGGGCACGGCGGGCAGCGTCAATGCAGCCTGGCCGCGCGCGGCGAGGCGGACGGCCTCGGGCAGCGCCGACGCGCCGAGAACCAGCGGAATGCCGTGGAGCAACAGCGGCGTGACGAGGTTGGAAAAGCCATACGAGTGCGCGAGGGAAATGACGCCGAGGTTCGGCCAGTCGGGCCGCAGGCCCATCGTGGCGACGAGGTTTGCGGCGTCGGCGGCAAGCTGTTCCGCCGTGAACGCAATCAGCCGCGGCCGGCCGGTGGTGGCGGAGGTGGTCTTGAGATGGACAATCGGCGCAGCCGGCCAGGCAACATTGGGACGTGGCTGCCCCGGCTCCAGCGGGCAGACGATTTGCCCCGCCCGCCAGGCGCGAAGCACGGTGAAAATGAAGCCCGCGCCGGTGCCTTGCGGAAACGCGACCGGGCCGGGTTCGTTGGCCGCGGCTTCCGCGGCGGCGGCCAGGTCGCGGAAGCTCCAGGCGCGGCCCGCGGCCAGGTCCTGGAGCGCCAGCGCGCCGGTGTTTTCGCGCGCCACCTGCCGCCAGCGTTCGTAAAGCGTTGTCACCGGTGTCACCGGGCCTTAGCCTGCCGGCACATTCCGGATGCCGCAAGCGCCGATCATCCCGTCACCGCGTCGTTTCCGCTTTGAGCGGGACACGCTCGCCTTTGCCAATGAACTGGTGTGCGAATACCGCTTCGACACGCCGGACGGGCGGCCGAAAATGACGGCGCGGGAGCCGCGTCCCGATTACGCGCTGCGGTGTTTTGTGCTGGCGCGCGCGGCGCGGCAGTTTCTTTTCCACGCCGAGTTTCAACCCGGGTTGCCGGCCGCGCCGGAAGGGGAAATTCGCGCACGCATCCGGCAGGTCATTTCGCGCAATCCGCGTCGGCCGTGCGCGCCGGAAGAGCGCGTGCAATTCCCCGGCAGCACCGGATTGCGCGCGTTCAGCCAAGCTTGGGAAGCCGCGCTGAAAGACGCTTGCGGCGGCGCGTGGCGGTCTTACGTGCTGCGCAGCCACTGGCGGATGGTGCTGCCGCTTTTGCGCCGGCACCAGGCACGGACGGCGGCACGATTGCAGACGCGGCTGGCAGCGGGCGTCCCGCCGATTGTGCATCTCGTCCGTTTCCCACAACTGACGATCAACCACGGGATGCTGGTATTTGAAGTTGAGCAAACCGGACCGCAAACCACTTTTCTCGCCTACGATCCGAACGATCCCGAACGTCCCGCCCGACTGGCTTACGATCCGGCCGCGCGCACGTTCTCGCTCCCCGCCAACCGGTATTGGGCCGGTGGCGTCCTCGACGTGATCGAGATTTACCGCAACTGGTGGTTTTGATCAGTTGCGCTGGCGGAGACCGGTTGGGGACGCGGCCGCCAGAACGCGCCACCGAAGAACACCAGGCCGCAGAGATTGATGCCCGCGATGTAGCCCAGCTTGTAGCTGCGGCCGGCGTTGTGCGCGGAGTAAATGTCCACGTCCTTGCCCATGAGCAGGGCGGGCAGTGCCATCGGCATGCACGCACCGTGCGCCATCCCCCAGCCGAAACCGAAACGCGTCGCCGGCGGATACAACCGCGGGCCGGCCCAGCCGTAAAGCCAGCCCAGGAGCAGGCCAACGACGAACAGCCGCGTCGCGCCGAACAACCACGACCGCCATGCCCAGCGGCGCGACAACGGGGCAGACTGCGACGACGGCATGGTCAGGTGGGCAGCGGGATGACGTCCGCCACGGGCGACCGCGCGGGCGGCCGCGACTGCCGCAGCCAGCGGAACCACCGCAGCGTGTCCGGGAGGACGCGAATGCGGCTGGGCCGCGGCGCGGGGATCACGGGCACGGGGACGAATTCCACGCGAAAACCGCCGGTGACAAAAGCGAGAAGCGTTTCCGATTCCACCTCGAAATGCTGGCTTTCGATCGTCAGTTGCGCCCACGCGTCGAGGCGCAGCAGGCGGAAGCCACATTGGGAATCCGGCAGGCAGACCTCGGCCCGGCGCGAAAGCTGGCGGCTCATCCAGCGATTGGTCAGGCGGCGAAGCCAGGGCATGGCAGCGGCGTGCGTCATGCGGTTGCCCACGACGAGCGCGGCGCCGGTAACGTGGGCGCGATGACGGAAACCGGGAATTTGCTCGGGCGCGTGCTGGCCGTCGCCGTCCAGCGTGACGGCCCAGCGGACACCCAGTCGCCACGCGTGTTCGAAACCGGTGCGCAATGCCGCGCCCTTGCCCCGGCGGCGGCCGTGGCGCGCCACGCAGGCGCCCGCCGCGTGCGCCAGCTCGGTGGTCGCGTCCGTGGAGCCGTCATCCACCACGATCACCGCCGGCACCTGTGCGCGCACGCGCCCGACGAGCGGACCAATGGTGGCGGCCTCGTTCCAGCACGGGATGATGGCGGCGCATGGCTCAACGCGGTTCACGCGCTCCACGCTACGGGAAACCGCGCCGGCGCTAAAGCAAAATTGTTTTGCCACTCCGCGCCACGCCGGGTTTACTGCGCCGAACCGGCGAGATGTTTCCGCGAAATTCAAATGGTCAGACTGCGAACGGCGCCCCGCGGCCAAGGCCGCTTCCGCGCGTGAGCGTAAACGTCCGGACGGCGTCGGGGATCAAGCCCGGCCACCACCCACCGTCACCTGCCTGAAGCCGCCATGCCCAGCCGTGTTCTCCTGATCAGCGCCAACGGCTATGAAGTGCCCTACGCCGTCTTTCCACTGGGTCTGGCCCAGTTGAACGCGGCCCTGCGCGCCGCCGGGCACGAAACGAAATGGGTGGACTGCCTCGCCGACCACGAACCCATCGAAAACGCGCTGGCGGAATTCCGGCCGGATGTTGTGGGTGTGTCGTTGCGCAACATTGACGATGTGGCGTTCAAGAAGCGCGAGACGTTTTACGGCACGTTGTTTGAGTTGTGCGACCGCATCCGCCAGCGCAGTCAAGTGCGCATTATTGTCGGCGGGAGCGGCTTCTCGATTTTTCCCGAACGGCTGCTGGCGCGCTGTGGGGCCGATTTTGGCATTCAAGGCGAAGGCGAGGCGGGCTTGCTGGAACTGCTTGCGGCGCTCGAAACCGGCGCGGATTACCGGTCCATTCCCGGCCTGGTGTTTCACGATGACGGAATCGTGCGCGCCAATCCCCAGCAACCGGACCGGCTGGAACGCCCCATCACGTCGGACGACCGCCCGGACCGGCTGGTGGAATTCTACCTTTCACGCAGCCTGATGCTCAACGTGCAGACGCAGCGCGGCTGTTCGTTCGAGTGCTGCTACTGCACCTACCCGCTGATCGAGGGCCGGCACCACCGCCGGCGCCCGCCGGAACTGGTGGCGGACGAACTGGCGCAGTTGGCGGCGCGCGGGACGCGTTATGTGTTCGTCGTGGACTCGGTGTTCAACTCCTCGCCGACGCACGTCTTTGAAACCTGCGAGGCCATCCTGCGGCGCGGCGTCAAAATCCAGTGGGGCTGTTTCCTCCGGCCGCAAGGATTGACGGCGGAGCAAATGAACATCATGGCCCGCGCGGGGCTGGCGCACATCGAATTCGGCTCCGACAGTTTTTCGGACACCGTGCTGGCGGCTTATCAAAAGCGGCTGCGGTTTGAGGACATTCGTCACGCGGCCGAGCTGGCGGCCCAAGCCCGCGTGGACCAATGCCACTTCCTGATTCTCGGCGGACCGGGCGAAACGCGGGAAACGCTCGATGAAACGCTGGTCAACTCACGCCGACTGCCCGACAGCGTGATCCTGCCCATCATCGGCATGAGGGTTTATCCGGGCACGGCGCTTTTCCGGCAGGCCGTGGCCGAAGGCGCCATCGCGGCGGACACCGATTTGCTGGAGCCATTTCATTACATCGCGCCCGGATTGAACGCCGAGTTCATCCAGCGCCGGTTGAAGGAATTTCTGAAGACGGATCCGAACTGGATCATCGGCGAGCCGCCGCCGTCGTTTCATCAACTCGTCCAGCGGTTGCGCCAGCGAGGCGTCGCCGGTCCGCTGTGGACGTATTTCGCCATGCTTCAGCGGATGGCGCCGGCAACCTCCGCGGTGCAAGCGACAATGCCGTGAAGCGACTCCTGCTCATTGCCCCGCTCGCGCCCACCAGCCTCTTTGGCACGGACTTTCACTTCCGGCTGCCGTGCCTGAGTCTGCTCAAGGTGGCGGCACTCACGCCGGCCGGCTGGGAAGTAACGATCCTCGACGAGGCAACGCAGCCGATTGATTTTGACCAGTCCGCAGACCTGGTTGGCATCACAGCCATGACCTGCACAGCGCCGCGCGCCTACGAAATCGCCGACCGCTTTCGGCGGGAGGACATTCCCGTCGTCATGGGCGGGATGCATCCGTCAAGTCTGCCGGACGAAGCGCTGAATCACGCCGACAGCGTTGTGATCGGCGAGGCGGAAGGAATCTGGCCGCAGGTTCTCGCGGACGTGGAGCGCGGAGAACTGCAGCCGGTTTATCGGCACACAGACGGCCCGCCGTCGCTCGACCGGTTGCCGGCGCCAAACTGGGAGCTTTACCGGGGAAGGGGCTGCCTGCCGGTGCATTTCGTTGAGACGACGCGCGGCTGCCCGCTGGATTGCGAGTTCTGCGCGGTGACTTCGTTCTTCGGCGGCAGATACCGCGGCCGGCCGCTGCAGGATGTGCTGGCTGAGTTGCGGAACCGGCGCCCGTTTCCGGGTTTTGTGCTGAAGAACCTCGTGTTCTTCGTGGACGACAACATCGTCGGCAACCGCGCCTACGCGCGTGAGTTGCTCCATGCGCTGGCCGAGTTGAAAATCCAATGGCTCGGCCACGCCTCCGTGAACCTCGCCAGCGACCCGGAGATTCTGAAGCTTTGCCGGCGTAGCGGCTGCCTCGGCGTGCTGATCGGCTTCGAAACGCTCTCGCCCGAAACCATGCAGAGCATCGGCAAAAAGAGCCGCCTGCGCATGGAATACCTCGACGCCATCCAGAAGATTCACGATCACGGGATCGGCATTGACGGCTCGTTCGTCTTCGGTTTCGACACCGACGACGAAGGCGTTTTCGACCGGACGCTGGACTTCGTGACTCGCGCGAAGATCGAGATTCCTTACTTTTCGATTCTGACGCCCTACCCCGGCACGCGGCTGCACGAACGGCTCGCTCGTGAGCAGCGCATTCTGCATCGCGACTGGTCGCTTTACGACACCAGCCACGTCGTGATCCAGCCGCGCCGGCTCACGACGGACCAGTTGCAGGAAGGCTACCTGCGCGTCTTCCGCGAGGCTTACTCCCCAAGCTGCCTCGCCGCGCGGATGCGGGAGACCACGTCCTGTCGGCCGCTTTTCGTGCCGATGAACTTCGGCTTTCGCGACGGCGTGGAGAAACTCGCCCGCGACTTCTTTCCCGCCTCCATCAATGTCACGCGTGCGGCGCCCAACGCGATTACCCCTCATGCTGTTCCCGCCTGAAACGAATTGCGCGCCGCAACGCGTCGTCGTCACGGGCGCGGGCATCGTGACGGCACTGGGCCTCGGTTGGCGCGCGAACGCCGACGGCTTCCGCGTCGGCCGCGCCGCGTTCCGCCCGGTCACGTTGTTCGACGTTTCGCGGCAGCGCGTCAAAACGGCCGGAGAAGTTCCGCTGCCCACCACACTGCCGCCGACGCACCTCAGCCCGCGCACGCTGCGTCGGCTCAACCGCGCCAGCCGGCTGCTCCTGTGGGCCGCGGCGGAAGCCTGGCACCAGGCGGGCTGGACGCCCGACGGTCCGGTGGCCCAGGTGCTGGGCACGACCAATTGCGGCGCGGAATCGGGGGCGAATTATTACCGGTCCGCCCTGGTATCGCCGCCCGTTCACCGTGGACAACCCACGCGCGCCTTCGGCCACCAGGCGCAGCACCAGGCGCTCGTGGTTGCCGAGGCCTTCGGCTTCGAAGGACCGGTGACCATTGTCAGCAACGCCTGCGCCTCCGGATCGAACGCCATCGGCCACGCCTGGGAACTGGTGCGTTCGGGGCGTGCGGAATGGGTGCTCGCCGGTGGCTACGACGCGTTGAGCCAGATCGCCTTTGCCGGGTTCGATTCGCTCCAGGTGGTTTCCCTGACGACCTGCCGGCCTTTTGACCAACAGCGCGACGGCCTTGCGCTCGGCGAAGGCGCGGCCCTGTTGGCCCTGGAACCGCTGGACCGCGCCCGCCGCCGCGGCGCGGAAATCCTGGGCGAAATCATCGGCTACGGTTCGGTCACCGACTGCCACCACCTCACCCAGCCTCATCCGGACGGCACGGCCGCCTTGGAATCCATGCGCCTTGCCTGTGCCTGCGTCAACGTCGGACCTGAGTCGGTCGGCTACGTCAACGCCCACGGCACCGGCACGCCGTTGAACGATGCCGCGGAAGCGCGGGCCATCAACCAATGGGCCGGTGCGCGGGCCACCTCGCTGCCGGTGAGTTCAACCAAAGGTTCCGTCGGTCATCTGCTCGGTGCTGCCGGCGCCGTGGAGGCGGTCATTGGCCTGATGGTCCTGCGAGAACAATGGCTGCCGCCGGAACCGTGCGTGGAAACGCTGGATCCGGTCTGCGCCTTCCCGCTCGTGCGCCAGCCGCAGGACGCGAACGTGGAGGTGGTATTGTCGAATTCATTTGGCTTCGGCGGCGCCAACGCGTCGCTGCTGATGCGGAGGTGGTCGTGACGCCGATTTTCGTCCGCGGCTGCGGGGCGGTGTCGCCCGCCGGCTGGGGCGTCGAGCCGTTGCTGAACGCCCTGCGCGCCGGTGAAACGCTGCCGGTGCAATCGCCCGCCTCGCCGGCCGGCGACCGTTCCTGGCGCGTGCGGACCGTTCCGACGCCTGCAAGCCGGCCGGCGGCGCTGGCGCATCCGCGACTCCGCCGGGCCAGCGCGATTTCCCAATTTGCGGTGGCCGCGGCGGCGGAGGCCCTGCAGCACGGCGGGTTCGCTTCGACGCAAGGTCTTCGACTGGGCGTGGTGACCGGCACGCATACGGCCTGCATCCGTTACTCGGAGCGTTTTTTCGGCGAAGTCCTGCGCGATCCGGCAACGGCGAGTCCGCTCCTTTTCCCGGAAACCGTCGTCAACGCCCCCGCCAGCCATCTCGCGGCGTTTCTGGGCGGCACGGGAGTAAGTTACAGCCTGATCGGCGATCAGACCGCGTTCGTCCAGGCGCTGCTCGTGGCCACCGGCTGGCTGCTGGAGCACCGCGTGGACGCGTGCCTGGTGGTCAGCGCGGAGGAGGCGGCCTGGGTGGTGGCCGACGCGCAGCAACGCTTCGGCCGCGGCATCGTCGGGAGCGAGGGCGCCGGCGCCATCGTCCTGGCGCGCGAGGCGGGAAATCGTCCCGGCGTGCGGCTGGAACGCATCACCGACGCGCACCTTTACGCCGGCCGGCTCACCCGCAACGCCGCGGCGCACGCGATGCGACACGATTTTCCGCGCAGCCTTCCGAACGAACTGTTGGTGGATGCCCGCTGTGGTGTGGCACGGGTGGATCGTGCCGAAACCGCGGCGTGGCAGGACTGGTCCGGCCCCCGGCTCTCGCCGCGCGTCGTGCTGGGCGAAGGCTTGAGCGCGGCCACGGCCTGGCAAGGCATCGCGGCCTGCGCCGCCTTGGCTGACGGCCACGCCGACGCCGCGAACGTGAGCGTCGTGGGCGCCAACCTGCAGGCCATCGGCATGCGCTTTGTCAAGGCGTGATGGTTTGCGGGCGAGGGCCAAAAAATAATTTCATTTTCCGGTTGATACACGCCAGCACTTCTTAAAGATCGGCAACGTAGCACATGAAAGAACTCCGAACATGTGTGAAATCGCTTGCAACCGCGCAACCGCGCAAAGAGCGCAAGGAATTCGGTTACTCCATCACCGCCGGATGGCTGGCTGCCTTTCCCAAATTTACGTCCTGACCTGCCGATTCTCCGGCTTGGTTTCCCCAAAACCTCCGCCGCTCAGCGACGAACCTCCGGCGAAGCATCCCGAAGCTCCGTCGTCCGTCCGCTAACCTCCGCTGTTCCTTGCCGGAGCCGAATGGAAGCGTGCCGGAACCTCCGCCTGGACTGCGAATCTCCAGCAACTGGCTGTTTATCAATACGCCAGGCGTGGCCTATTGCGAAATTTGGAGCAAAGTGGGCAGCCCCGCCCCGACGGACATCGGGCAAGTGACGCATTTGGGCAACGCCAGCCGCGCGCCGCAGATGGAAGATGATACCCCGCCGCCCAAAAGCCGGCCCAATGGCGACCTACTGGCTGCGCTGGGTAAGCCCGCGCGGCGAAAAAGGTCCGTGCAGCGCGCCGGTCAGCGCCACCATCCCAGGGTGAACCATGAACCAGCCCGCCGCACCACAACCGGCCAAGCCAGAAGACCAGCAAGACCCCTGAAGCGATGAACAACGAGTTGAATGAGACACGCGGCAGGCGGACCGGCACCGTACTGGAACACGGCCCGGCGACAGCCAACATGATCTTGCTTACTAGAGAATATTAAATAATACTATAGCCACACGAGGCAAACCAGTTGACGGCATCGCGGGGGGTGACGGTCTGGAGCGCGGCGGCCACGGCCGCCGTCAGCGCCTCAAGGGTCCGGGCTTCGGCGCGGCGCAGGCATTGCTTCACCTGGCTCCACCTTTTCTCGATCGGATTGAGGTCGGGGGCATAGGCCGGCGGAAACACACTGGGTCCCCAACCTGCTCAATCCAGGCCCGCGTCCGGTCGTTCTTGTGCGGCGAAAGATTGTTCATGATCACGATGTCTCCGGCGCGCAATGTGGGGCAGAGCACCGTCCGTACATACGCCCGGAACACCTCGGTGTCGGTCGCTCCCTCAAGGGTCAGGCAGGCGGTGGAACCGTCCAGGCGGATGGAGGAGGTCGGGGGGGGCTGCCAATGACCATGCGGAGCGCTGGCATGAACGCGTTTCCCCCGGCGGGCACGCCCGCGCAAGCGTGTCAGGTTGGTCTTGGTCCCCGCCTCGTCGAGGAGGATATTCCGGGAATTTCATGGCTACCAGAGCGGAGGCATTTAGCTAAAACATGAATGAGCGACGTGGTTGCAAGTTGTCGGCGTGTGAGTTGGAGTTGGCGTGAATCGCTTTGCGCCGGCCAACGCTCCGCTCCGCTGCGCTCTGCCGGGCAGTCGTTTTGGGTTGGCCTTGGCGGCGGTGGTTGGCAGGCTTTTGGCATGAGCATGGACACCGAATTGCAGAAACATTACGCGATGCTTTGGGGCATTGGCAGCCCGTGGGAGGTCAAAACCGTGGAGTTGAAGCTTCAGGAAAAGAAAGTGGAGATTGAACTGGGCTGGCAATGGGGTAGTGCCGCCAAATGCCCGGAATGCGGGTGTGAATGCTCGATTCACGACAGCGCGCCGGAGCGGACTTGGCGGCATTTGGACACGATGCAATTCACGACGTTGATTCGGGCGCGAACGCCGAGGGCGGAGTGTCCGGAACACGGGGTCAAGACGGTGCCGCAGGGACGGTTCACGCTGTTGTTTGAGCGATTTGCGGTGGAGGTGCTGTTGGCCTGCGCGAGTGTGAGCCAGGCTTGCGAGTTGTTGGGCATTGGATGGGACGCGGCGCATGAGATTATGCGGCGGGCGGTGGAGCGCGGATTGGAGCGGCGGCAGATGGATCAACTCGCGCATCTGGGGATGGATGAAAAGAGTTTCAAGCGCGGGCATTCCTATATCACGCTGCTGACGGATTTGGATCAGTCACGAGTGCTGGAGGTGGTGGAGGAACGCACCTGCGAGGCGGCGGACCAGTTGTGGGCCACCCTGACACCGGAACAGAAAGCAGCGGTGGAAGCGGTGGCGGTGGACATGTGGGAGCCGTTCATCCAGACGATTCAAAAGCAGGTGCCGGCAGCGGACATCGTGCATGACCGGTTTCACGTCAGCAAATACTTGAACGAGTCGGTGGACCAGGTGCGGCGACAGGAACACAAGGAGTTGCTGGCCGAAGGCGATGAAACGCTCAAGGGGACACGGCAACTGTGGCTGTATCATCCGCAGCATTTTAATCAGGAACAGCGGGATGAATTTTCCGGGTTGAAGGATCAACAACTGAAAGTGGCGCGAGCCTGGGCGATGAAGGAACTGTTCAGCCAGTTCTGGGAATATCAGGAAGAAGGCTGGGCGCGACGATTTTTCAAGGGCTGGTTTGGCTGGGTGAGCCGGAGCCAACTCAAGCCGATGGCCGAAGTGGCACGCCTGCTCAAGCGGCATCTGGAAAACCTGCTGACGTATCTGCGCCATCACATTACCAACGCCGTGACGGAGGGGTTGAACTCAAAAATCCAGAGCATCAAGTCGGCGGCCCGAGGTTTCCGCAACTTTCAAAACTACCGGATTCGCATCCTGTTTTTCTGCGGAAAGCTCAATCTCTACCCACTATGATCCGTGAAGAAACGTCGAGGAAGACCGGCCGGGCACGCGCGATGTCGGGCCGGGCTTGTTCGCTGGCGGGGAGTGTCTTTGTTTATAGGTCAGTTCCCGTTTCGCCAAGACGTAGTGGATGGCGGGTAGCGAACAGTCAGGCCGGTGGCCGAACGCAGTTCGTTGAGCGTCAGATCCGGCTTGCCCGCCAGCAGTTCCCGCAACCGGGCCTGATGGCTGGCGACCATCAGCGGCTTGCGCCCGGCCAGGTGGTGGCGCGGGGCGATGTCGCCGAGGCGGCGGCGCTGTTGGAGGAGCTTCTTGACCATGCCCAATGAAACCCGGAAACGACGGGCCACCGCCTCGCGGGTGCCCCCGTCGTCATCGTAGGCGGC
>JAJXZJ010000022.1 GCA_021780105.1 bacterium | reverse complement strand
CGGCGTCACCGAAGGCGGCCGGCCGGTCACGCAGGCGCCGGGCGTCCAATTTCTCCGCCATGAAGACGGCTGTGCGGTCTGCGAGGTCGCCTCCGGCCGCTACCATTTCACGAGCCGCTAAACCAGCCCGACGCTCCTTTTCAGGTTTGTTGGGACGATTGGTTGCCCAGGCGATGGCAAAATAATTGCTGAACTGGCCAATTCCAGGCTTGCAGCATCGCACCGGCTTGCAAGTATGGAGCGCTCTTTAAGAGCAGTTAACGTGGACCCTATGCCGAACTCTCTGGCCACCCAGGCCTGCCGATGCCTTTTCAGCGTGCTGGCCGCCGGTAGTTGCTGGCTCGCCGGCACGGTCGCCGGGGCGCAGCCTCCTGCCGTCCTCCACTCGGCAATCGCCGTCCTGCAGTTGCCGGAGACGGAGCTTGCCCAGCGCCCGCCGGTGATCCTCGATGGCGTGATTACGTTTGCCTCGAGCAACATGGGCACCGTGTTTTTCCAGGATGAAACGGCGGGCATCTACTTCGACTGGACCAACACCCTCGCCACGCTCACGGCCGGCACACACGTTCGCGTGGAAGGATGGGCGCAAACCGGTCTGTTCTCGCCGATTGTCAGCGGCGTGCGGGCGAGCGTCCTGGGGCGTCAGGCGCTGCCCGAGCCGGTCCGGGTGTCCGTGGACGATCTCTCATCCGGACTTTACGACGCCCAATGGGCGGAGGTGCCGACGATTATCCGCGCGGTCAAGTCGGACGGCTCCAACACCAAGGTGACGGTGGCCCGCGGCCTCACCCAGTTCGACGTGATCATCTCGGCCCAAGTTGCCCGGGTCGCCGTCGCGCGCGTGGATGCCGAGGTTCTGGTGCGGGGCGTGGTGGCCGCCACGTTCAATCAGCGGAACCAATTCGTCGGCTTCCATCTGCTGGTGCCTTCGCTGGATCAGGTGCGGATGCTGCGCCCGGGGCCGGCCGATCCGTTTGCGCTGCCGGTGCGTCCGATTGCCGAGGTGTTGGGCTACCGGGTGGGCGACGCCTTCGGGCATCGGGTTTTGATTGAAGGCGTCGTGACTTACCGCGGTCGCAACGGGCGGTTCTTTGTGAGCGACGCCAGCGGCGGCATGGAGATCCAGACCCGGCGGCGCATCAATCTCATGCCCGGCGACCTGGTTCGGGTTTGCGGTTTCCCCACCCTCGGCCGTTCTTCGCCCGAGCTGGAATATGCCGTTTTCAAGCGGCTTGGCCAGAGAGCCCTGCCCACGCCGGTCGAAATTACTCCCGAGGAGGGCATGGGCGGCGGTCCCGACCATAATCTGGTGCGGATCGCCGGCACCCTGCTCAACCTTGGAGCGGTGAGCGACAACATGGTGTTCACCCTGGCCTCCCAAGGGGAGGTGTTCACGGCCTACCTGGATCGCTCCCAGATCAAAGCGTCCGCCGCGTTGCCGGAAGTGGGCAGCGAACTGACCCTGACCGGCGTGTGCGATCTGCTCGAGGAGAGCTCCCTGAAGCCGGTGTCCTTCCACATCCTGCTCAATTCGCCGGCCGACATTGCCGTGCGGGAGACGCCGCCGTGGCTGAGCACCGCCAGGGCGCGGCGCATCCTGGCGGGCATCGGGCTGGCGGCGCTCGTTCTGATCGGCTGGGTGTTTGCGTTGCGCCGGGTGGTGGCCAGACAAACGCGGTTGATTCAAAACAAGCTGCGGCGCGAGGCCGCGCTCCAGGCGCGCTACCGGGAATTGTTCGAGAACGCCAGCGACATCATTTATACCCACGATCTGGAGGGCTGTTTCACCTCGATCAACAAGGCCGCCGAGCGCATGTCCGGCTACACGCGGGAGGAGGCGCAGCGCCTGAGCGTGTTCCAGGCCGTGCCCCCCGAATACCACGAATTCATCCGCGCGGCGCAGCGCCGGCGGGCGAAAGGGGAGGCCGTGGAGCCGTTTGAAATCGAGTTCATCTGCCGGGACGGCTCCCGCCGCCGGGTGGAAATCAACAGTTGGCTGCGGCTGGAAGCCGGCCGGCCGGCCGAGATCACGGGCATCTGCCGGGATTTGACCGAGCGCCACCAGGCCGAGCGCACGCTCCGCGAGAGCGAGCAGCGCTACCGCTCGATGTTCGAGAACAACCTGGCCGTCCAGCTCCTGATCCAACCGGACACCGGCACGATTGCAGATGCCAACCCCGGCGCGTGCGCGTTTTACGGCTACTCGCGCGAGAAGCTTCGCCAGATGCATATCTGGGAAATCAACCTGTTGTCGGAGACCGAACTGCGCCAGAAGCTCCAGGCGGCGAAACTGCGCCAGTGTTCGATCTTCGACTTCCAACACCGCCTGGCCGACGGGCGCGTCCGCGACGTGCATGTCTTCAGCGGCCCGATCCAGGCCGGCGAAGAGGTGCTCGTCTATTCCATCGTCACCGACGTGACGGAGCGCAAGCGGGCCGAGGACGAGTTGCAGGACGCCAACGCCCAGCTCAGTTGGGCGGTCACCCAGGCGCAGGAACTGGCCGCCGCCGCCACCGCCGCCAGCCGCGCCAAGAGCGAATTCCTCGCCAACATGAGCCACGAGATTCGCACCCCGCTCAACGGCGTCATCGGCATGACCGGCCTGTTGCTGGACACGTCGCTGTCCCGCGAGCAGCACGAGTTCGCCGAGGCCATCCGCCGCAGCGGCGACGCGTTGCTCAGCCTGATCAACGAGGTCCTGGATTTTTCCAAGATCGAATCGGGCCGCCTGGAGCTGGAAGAGGAAACCTTCGACCTGCGCACGCTGGTCGAAGACACCTGCGAACCGATGGCCATCCTCGCCCAGCAGAAGAATCTGGAGTTTACCTGCCTCATCGAGGCGGACGTCCCGCGCGGCGTCGTCGGCGATCCCGGCCGTCTCCGCCAGGTGCTCACCAACCTCGCCGGCAACGCGGTGAAATTCACCGAGCGGGGCGAAGTCGCCGTGCAAGTGCGGCTCACCAGTGCTGCCAACGGCGACGCCGCGCTGCGGTTCGAGGTGACCGACACCGGCATCGGCATCAAGGAAGAAAGCCGGGCGCAGCTTTTCTCGCCGTTTGTGCAGGCGGACGGCTCGACCACGCGCCGCTACGGCGGCACCGGCCTGGGCCTCGCCATTTCCAAACGCCTCGTCCAGCTCATGGGCGGGCGGATCGGCTTCGACAGCCGTGCCGGGCACGGCTCGACGTTCTGGTTCACGCTCAACCTGCCAACCTCGGACACGCTGAAGCCGGCGCCCGATGCCCCGTCCGGCGTGCTGGCCGGCCGCAACGTCCTCGTGGTGGACGATCACCCCACCAACCGGCGGCTGCTCGCGCTCATGCTGGATTCCTGGGGCTGCCGCCACGCCGAAGCCACCGCCGGCCCGGAGGCGCTCGAGCAACTGTGCGCCGCCGTCCGTGCCGGCCAGCCGTTTGACCTCGCCCTGCTCGACATGCAAATGCCGGGGATGGATGGACTCCAACTCGCCCGGCAGGTCAAGGACGACCCCGCGCTCGCCAACCTTCCGCTGGTGCTCCTGACCTCACTCGCCCAGCGGGGCGACACCGGCCACGTCGCCTTCGCCGTGTTTGCCGAAACGCTCTCCAAGCCCATCCGGCAGTCGCAGCTTTACAATTGCATGACGCGCGCCCTGGGCATCGGCCCGGAGACGGAACCGACGGTGCTTCCGCCGCCGGTGGAAACCTCGGCGGCGGCGCCCGCGCCCGGCCGCGTCCTCGTCGCGGAAGACAACCCGATCAACCAGCAGGTCGCCCGCATCACCCTCGAAAAGATGGGCTACCGCGTGGACACCGTGGCCGACGGCCAGGAAGCCTTGCGGGCCTTGGAAGAACTGCCTTACGACCTGGTGCTGATGGATTGCCAGATGCCGGTGCTGGATGGCTACGCAGCCACGCGTGTGATCCGCGATCCCGCCAGCCGCGTGCGCCGGCACGACATTCCCGTGGTGGCCATGACCGCCAACGCACTCGCCGGCGACCGTGAACGCTGCCTGGCCGCCGGCATGAACGATTACGTCGCCAAGCCCGTGCAGCCCCGGCAACTGGCCGCCGCGTTGAAGCGCCATCTCCACGGCGTCCCGTCCCTGCCGGCGCCAGCCGCCGCCTCGCGGGACCGCCTGCCAGTCTTGAATCGCGACGCTCTCCTTGAGCGGCTTTTCGGCGACCGGAGCCTGGCGGCCGCGATCCTGAGCAGCTTCACCAACGGTCTGGAACCGGAATTGAAGACGTTGGGCGGGGCGCTGCAGCGGCGCGATGCCGCGGAAGTGCGCCGGCTGGCCCACAGTTTGAAGGGCGCCGCCGTCAACGTGGAGGCCCGCGCGCTGGGCCTCGCGGCGGCACAACTCGAACAGGCCGCTCTCGAATGCGACGGCTCGACCTGCTGCGTGTTGCTGGCGCAATTGGAGAAGGAGGCCCGGCGCCTGGCCACGGCGGTCGAGGCCGCCGGCACGGAAACGGTTGTCGTGGTGCGGTCAAAAATGGAATAACACCCTGCCCCTATTGCCATTGGGCAGTTGTGCTATAGCCTCACGGGTTGCTTCAGCGGAGGATAGGTCTCTGCGGGGACGCAACCTGAGCGCCGTCTGAAGCTTGATAAACGGTCGGTCGGGTCGCCGCCACGCGGCGGCCAGTTTTTGATGCAGACGCTGACCGGCGGTGGGCGTGCCGACCTGGCCTACACGCTGGCGACGAACACCACGTATCCGAGCTGGGGCTACATGATTTCCAGGGGCGCCACGACGATCTGGGAATTGTGGAACGGCGACACCGCGGACCCGGCCATGAACTCTGGCAACCACGTCATGCTCGTCGGCGACCTCATCACCTGGCTGTTTGAGGACCTCGCCGGCCTCCGATCCGATCCGGCGCGACCGGGATTCAAGCATGTCATCATGCATCCGCGCCCCGTTGGCGACCTGCGTTTCGTTCGCGCCACGCATCACTCGCCCTACGGGCTGATCGCAAGTTCCTGGCGGAAGGCGAACGGCCGGTTCGACTGGGAAATCACCGTCCCGCCCAACACCACGGCGACGGTCTTCGTGCCGGCGGCAAACGCCGCCGGCGTCACCGAAGGCGGCCGGCCGGTCACGCAGGCGCCGGGCGTCCAATTTCTCCGCCATGAAGACGGCTGTGCGGTCTGCGAGGTCGCCTCCGGCCGCTACCATTTCGGAGCCGGCTGCCTTGATGAGGTTGCCGGCTTGGTTCTGCATTTTTTGCAGGTTTCAATGACTTTCCTGTTGACGAAATGAACCGGCGCAGTAAAAATAGGATTACTTATGAAACCAGCAACCATTCGATCCATAGTGTTTCTTTCCTTCGCGTTGCCCTTCTGCGGATTTGCCGATGGGGTGCCGGCCCAGGGGGCACTGAAAGCCGAGATGGGGACCAACTTGGTCGCCGCTCGGATGGGCCAGAGCGTGGCGTCGTTGCCCGGCGGCAAGATTGCCGTCTTTGGTGGACACGGACCCGGCTTCGTGACTCTGAACACGGCCGAGCTTTACGATCCTATCGCGGGGGCGTTTGCGTCTCGAACCATGAATTTCGGGCATGACAGTCCGGGCGTGTTCGCCCGGTTGAAGGACGGGCGGTACCTGATTGGGGGCGGGAGTTCCGACCTGGGCATTCCGGCCTATGCCACCTGCGAGATTTACGACCCGACCGCCGACACGTTTACGCCCACCGGATCCATGGTGCGGTTTCGCTCCTTGGGCGGCGCCTGCACGCTGACGGACAGCCGGGTGCTGGTGGCCGGCGGTTGGTGGAATCACAACGACGCCTACAGCTACGGCGAACTGTTCGATCCGGCGACCGGCCAGTTCAGCGCGACCGGTCCCCTCAACCAGGCGAGGGCCTGGGCTTGCGTCCTGCCTACGACCGACGGCAAGGCGGTGGTGGTCGGGGGCGTTGGCTACACGGGCGGAACGATTGCACCCACCCCGGAGCTGTACGATCCACAGAACAACACGTTCACCAAGATTGCGGACGACCTGTTTGAGGGCGAACCGGGCTGGACCATCCTGGGCCCGGCCAACGTGATTGACGAGACCCAACTGAGTGACGGACGTTACCTGCTCCTCGGCTACCGCGCGGTGAATGGGGTGACGGTTTACCGCCTGATCGTTTTCGATCCCGCGACGAAGACGTTCGCCAAGCTGACCACGACGCCGGACCTGCCGGACAGTCAGACCATGGCTTGGTATGCCCCGTTGCTGAACGCCAGCAAGACGGTGGCCTACCTGCCGGGCTACAGTGCCACGGACAGTTCTCAACTCAACATCTGCCGGGTGGACCTAACGACGGGGAACATCACGATGCCGGCCACGCCGGTTGCCAAACCCCAGGCCTATTCCTTCTACGGGAGCACCTTCAGCCTGGTGAAGGAAGGTCAGATCATGGTCGTCGGCGGCACGACCGGGGACAATTTTGGGGCATTGCCCAACACGATGTTCCTGACCCTGACCAGTTCAGATACGGGCCCGCTGCTCAGCCTGGCCATGTATGCCGGGATCAACATCAGCGGCACGGTGGGTGACACTTACCGCATTGATTACGCGGCGGACCCGTCGCCTGCGAGTTGGACACCGCTCACCAACATCACGCTGGCGGTAAGCCCCTATCTCTTCATTGACGTCTCCTCGACCAACGCGGTCCACCGGTACTACCGGGCCGAGAAGACGCTTTGATCAAACCGAAAGCGGTTGACCGGTCATTTGGGGCGGCGAGAATCGGCGCGGCGATGAAGATCGAACTGCGCAAAACCTTTCAATTTGAAGCCGCGCACCTGCTGCCGCTCCTGCCGGAGACGCACAAGTGCCGCCGCCTGCACGGCCACAGCTTCCAGGCTGAGATCGTCGTCGCCGGCGAGGTGGATCCGCGGCTCGGCTGGCTGGTGGATTACGCCGACATCAGCGAGGCCTTCCGCCCACTGTGGGAGCAGCTCGACCACCGTTATCTCAACGAAGTGCCCGGCCTGACAAACCCGACCAGCGAGAATGTCGCCGTCTGGATTTGGGAGCGCCTCAAACCGCGCCTGCCGCTGCTCACGGAAGTGGCCGTGGCCGAAACCTGCACCGCCCGCTGCGTCTATCGCGGCTGAAACCCGCTCCAGCGCGGGGACGCGCCTTGACTCGACCGGCCGCATCCGTAGTCTCTGCGCCGATGCAAAATCGCCGCGCCCGCCTTGGGCGGAGCTACAATCGGTTCTGGCTGCTGGCCGCCGGAATGTTCTTCTCCGGCCTGGCGGTCGCCGACTCGTCCGTCACCCCGCCGGTCAATGCCGCCGCCGCCGCCATCAATCCCGGTGACAACGCCTGGTTGCTGGCCAGCGCCGCGCTCGTGCTCATGATGACCGCGCCGGGGCTGATCCTTTTTTACGGCGGCCTCGTGCGCAGCAAAAACGTGCTCGGCACGATGATGCACAGCCTGATTCTCATGGCGCTCATGTCGCTGATCTGGATGGTTTATGGCTACAGTGTCGCCTTCGGCGAGGGCAACGCCTTCTTTGGCAACCCGCTTCAATATTTCATGCTGAACCACGTCGGCGGCGCGCCGAATCCGGACTACGCGCCGACCGTGCCGCAGCAAAGCTTCATGCTTTTCCAGATGATGTTCGCCATCATCACGCCGGCGTTGATCAGCGGCGCCATCGCCGAGCGCATGAAATTCAAGGCTTACGTGCTGTTCGTGGTGCTCTGGACCACGGTGGTCTATCTGCCGCTCTGCCACATGGTGTGGGGCAAGGGCGGCCTCTTCAACTGGGCCGCCGGCGGCAAGGTGCCGGTGCTGGACTTCGCGGGCGGCACCGTCGTTCACATCAGCTCCGGCGTTTCCGCGCTGGTCTGCGCGCTGGTGCTGGGCAAGCGCCTGGGCTACCCGCACGAACCGATGCCGCCGCACAACGTCGTGCTCAGCCTCATCGGCACCGGCCTGCTCTGGGTGGGCTGGTTCGGGTTCAACGCCGGCAGCGCGCTCAACGCCGGCGCGCTGGCCACCAGCGCCTTCGCGGCGACCCATTTTTCCGCCGCCGCCGCCGCGCTCAGTTGGGCGGGCATGGAATGGCTCCTCAAGGGCCGGCCCAGTGTGCTCGGCGCGGCTTCCGGCATGGTCGCCGGCCTGGCCACCATCACCCCGGCCAGCGGGTTTGTGACCGTGCCGGCCGCCTTCATGATTGGCCTGGCCGCGGGGGGCGTCTGCTACCTGGCCGTGACGAAACTGAAGGCCGCCTGGAATTACGACGATTCGCTCGACGTCTTCGGCGTGCATGGCGTCGGCAGCATCACTGGCATGTTGTTGCTGGGCTTTCTGGCGAACCCCGCCGTCAATCCCGCCATCGCCGACACGTTCGAGGCGGACGGCCGGGCGGTCTCGCTCGCCGGCGGCGTCCACCAATTCCTCAACCAACTGGCCGGTGTGGCGTTCACCATCGCGCTTTCCGCCGCCGCCACGTTTGTGCTGTTGAGGGTCGTCCGCGGCGCGACCGGCAGCCTGCGGGTCGCCGAGGAGGAGGAAAGCTTGGGACTGGATTTGACGCAACACGGCGAGAAGGCCTACAACGACTAGCCACGGAGACTGCCATGAAAAAGCTCGAAGCGATCATCAAGCCGTTCAAACTGAACGAAGTCAAACAGGCGTTGCACGACATCGGCGTGCTTGGCATGACTGTCACCGAGGTCAAGGGCTGCGGCCGGCAGAAAGGGCACACGGAGATTTACCGCGGCAGCGAATACACCGTGGATTTCCTCCCCAAGGTGAAGATCGAGATGGCGCTGCCCGACCATTTGGTGGAGCAGGTCGTGGAGACGATCGAAAAGGCCGCTGTCACCGGCAAGATCGGCGACGGCAAGATATTCATCTGGACGATTGACGACGCCATCCGCCTGCGCACCGGCGAGCACGGCGACCAGGCGGTGTAAAGGGGCAGGGCGGCTCAGGCGGGGTTTGGCTGATGAGCCGGGCCTTGTGTTTCGGGCCGGCCACAGGGCACTGCCGCCGCAACCGCGCGAGGATTTGCGTCCTTGGTTTTGGCGCGAATTGCCGGTGGTTTTGCCATTGGTTTGCATGGACAAGCCCGCCGGCGGCGCCAACAATCGGCGCGTCGCATGAACATCGCCAAGGTCCGTCTTCGGGGCGAAGTCGCCCGAATGGCCGCGTTGCTGGCGGCGGCGTTGCTGCCGGCATTGCCGGTGTCGTTTGCCGTGGACTGGCCGATGTGGGGCCGCACCAACGAGCGCAACATGGTTTCGCCGGAGCGCGGCCTGCCGGAGAGTTTCGATCCCGGCCAGCCCAAGGCGAATTCGGATGACGTGGACCTTGCCACCACGAAGAACGTGAAGTGGGTGGCCCGCCTCGGCTCGCAAACCTACGGCAACGTGGTGGTCGCCCAGGGCCGCGTGCTCATCGGCACGAACAACGACCCGCCGCGCGACCCGCGTTTCCCCGGCGACCGCAGCCTGCTCCTGTGCCTCGACGAACAGACCGGCGCGTTGCAGTGGCAGTTCACGGTGCCGAAGTTGAAGGAAGGTCGCGCCAATGACTGGGAAAGCCTCGGCATCCTCTCCTCGCCGGTGGTGTCCGGCAAATCTGTGTATCTCGTCACCAGCCGCGGCGAAGTTGTCTGCCTCGACTTGAATGGAATGGCCGACGGCAATGACGGCCCGTTTCAGGACGAGGCGCATTACGTCGTGCAGGACCTTGCCCTCGACCGCGGCCAGCGCACCGAGCGGCCGGCGCCGCCCATTCCGCCCGGCTCGCACGATGCGGACATCGTGTGGGCTTACAACCTGATGGACGAGCTGGGCGTGTTCCCGCGCAACGCTGCGAACAGTTCGCCGCTGATCCTCGATGGTCGCGTCTATGCCTGCACCGGCAACGGAACGGACTGGACCGGCGTGAACGTGCCGTCGCCGTTCTCGCCGAGCTTCATTGCGTTGGACGGCCGCACCGGCGCGCTGGCCGGCGAGGACGACGCCGGCATCGGGCCGCGCGTTTTCCTCGGCCAGTGGAGCAGCGTTGCCGCGGCCACGGTCAACGGTCGGCCGTTGCTGTTCGGCGGCGGCGGGGACGGCGTGCTTTACGCGTTTGACGCCACGCCGGCGGCCGAAGGTGACCGCCGGCTGCTAAAGAAAGTCTGGTGGTTCGACTGTAATCCGCCCGAATACAAGGCGAAGGACGGCAAGCCGATCCCCTACGGCGACGCCAACGGGCCGAGCGAAATCAACGCGACGCCGGTCTTCTACCAGAACCGCGTCTATGTCGCCATCGGACAGGAACCGGAACACGGCGAAGGCGTCGGCCGGCTGGTGTGCGTGGATGCCACCAAGACTGGCGACCTCACGCGCGACGGCCTGGTGTGGGATTTCCGCGGCATTCACCGCAGTCTCTCGACCGTGTCCATTGACCCGGCGACCGGCCTGCTGTTCACCGCCGATTTCTCCGGGTTCGTTTACTGCCTCGACGCCGACAGCGGCAAAGTTTGCTGGACGCACGATTTGAAGTCGCACGTCTGGGGCTCGACGCTCGTGGCCGACGGGAAAGTTTATCTCGGCGACGAGGACGGCGACGTGTTCGTGTTCGCCGCCAGCCGCGAAAAGAAAGTGCTCGGTCAGGCGAACCTGAACGGGCCGGTGTATTCCTCGCCGGTGGCGGCCAACGGCACGCTCTACGTCGCCAGCGCCGCGCAGCTTTACGCGATTCACGCCGGGGCAACGCAACCGGCGGCGGGCAAGTAACGTTTGCCACGGCGGACGCGGCTTGCGGAAGCAGCGTCGCCGTCGGTCAACGACATCAGTCATCGGCTACGGGCCCTTTCACATCGCGCCAAATTCTGTTCCCCGGCGGCGGATAAGGGTCATAATTTTCTTCCGAAAGCATCAATTCAGTGATAAAGGTGATCCATGAAAATTTCCCGTCTGGTGCTGCTGGCGGGGTTTGTGGCCGTGGTCGCCGCGCTGGGAGTCCAACCGCCTTCCCTTTCCATCCAAAACACCGGCAACGGTTCGATCGTAAACGTGCAGAGTCCGGGCATCAGCCCGGTCGTGGGCACGGCTTACCGGCTGCGCCTCGAATCGAGCACCGACCTGCAATCCTGGCGCGATGAAGGCGACTGGAGCACGCTCGCACCGAATGGCAACGGCCTGCCGGTGGCGGCCGAACCGCACCGGTTCTTCCGCTTCAACGCGTCGGTCGCGACCGGCAACGACGCCGACGGCGCGGAGCTTTTCGGCTACCGGCGAATCTTCGACGAGGAATTGCAGCAGGTCGGTTTCCTGACGCCGGCGGAGTTTGCCGCGCACCTGCCGGCCTTCGGCTACCTCGACGCCATCGGCTTCGATCCGCGCACGGCGGAGTATTGGGACCGGTTCAGCACGAATTTTGCGTTGAACGACGCGGAACTGGCGGTCTTCCTGACCAACGGCTTTGTCGTCAGCGAGCGGCTGGGCGCGGACCGCTTTGCCACCGTGTATTACCGCATTCTGAGCGGCGACCTGCCGGTGTTGGTCACGGCCGACTCCGTGTTGCACGCGTGGCATTTCTCCTATGAAAGGTTGCTGGAGGAAAGCGAGGAAACGCAGCTTGCGCCGGCGCTCAGCAATATTCTCAACGGCATGGCGGCGCAACTGCCGAATCTGCCGGCGACCGTGCGCAACGGCCCGCTGGCCAGCAGCGTCGCCGACGCGGACTACTATCTCGCCGTGGCGCGTTCGCTGCTGACCGGCCAGCAGGTTGACACTCAACTGGGCAGCGGCAGCGCGAACAATCTGGTGGCCCAGACGCTCGCGGCCATTGCCGCCCAGCAATACATCCTAGACTTCCCGTTGTTCGGAACGAACCGACCGGTGGATTTCTCGCAGTTCGTTGTGCGCGGCCATTACACGCGCACCCAAAGCCTCGCCCGCTATTTCCAAACCTTCATGTGGGTTTCGCGGACGGACTTCCGCATCCTGGAATCCCCCGGCGAACCGGAATCACTGCGGGAACTGGGCACCGCGGCCGTGCTGGCCAGCCTGCTGCAATCCTCCGGCAAGGCCACCGAGTGGCAGGAACTCGACGACTTCATCCGCATGTTCGTCGGCCGATCCCAGGCCATGAACTTCTCGCAGCTTAACTACCTGCTCAATGCGGCCGGGATCACGTCGTTGGACGGGCTTTCCACTGACACGCTCGCGAATCTGCAAGCGGCCATCTACACCGGCGGCTACGGGCAGCAGCTTTACGCGGCGGACGTTTTCTTTTCACCGTTTGACACCAACCAGGTGCAACTGCCGGCCAGTTGCAGCTTCCTCGGACAGGCATTCGTTCCCGACGGTTGGGCGATCTCGGAAGTGATCTTCGACCGGATTTTCTGGAACGAAGACATTACGAACGTCACGTGGTACCAGAAAGTGCTGCGCCGTTACGCCAGCGCGCTGGACGTGGCTTACGCCACGCTTGGCAACCGGCAGGTGGGCGACCTGATCGCCGCGCGGATGCTCGACACCTCGGGCATCGGAAAATTCCGCGACGGCTATCCCTACGCGCACAACCTCACCGCGGCGGCGGCCACGTTCGACCGCCTGCCCACGGCGGCGTGGGAGGACAGCCTCTACACGCGCTGGCTGGCGGCGTTGCGGACGTTGTCGGCGCCCACCACGGACGCGGTCTTCCCGCAGGCCATGCGGACCCGCGCCTGGGCGCGGCACACGCTCAACACGCAACTCGCCTCCTACACCGAGCTGAAGCATGACACCGTGCTGTATGCCGCCCAACCCTACGCGCAAGCCATCCTCTGCGAGTATCCCACAGGCTTCGTTGAGCCGGTGCCGGCTTTCTGGGAACAGATGCGGCTCATGGCTGGCGCCGCGGCAAAAGTGATCCAAGCCTTGCCCGCCAGCGGAACCATGCAGGTGATTGATCCAACATTTGGGATCCCCGTCTTCGGAGCCAACGGCCTGCCGCTTGAAGTGGATCTCGCCCAGCGCAAACAGGCCCGGCTCGCCTTCTGCACCAACTTCATGGAGCAAATGGCTGCACTCGAAACGCTCGCCACGAAAGAACTACAGCAGCAACCGTTCACCGACATGGAGGTTACATTTATCCAAAGTCTCATGAACGACCAAAGCCGCCCTTACTTTGGCTCAGCCTTCGACGGCTGGTATCCCGGCCTGTTTTACAAGGACTATGGCCAATTCATCTATCCTCCGGATGAAACGCAGGATCTGAACGGCAGCAATCTATCTGATCCGCTCGTGACGGACATCGAGACCGCCGTGCCGGACGTGATAGACCCGATCGGCGGCGTGTTGCACGAGGCGACCGGGAACGTGGACCTGCTGGTGATCGCCGTGGACAACGGGCCGGACAAAATGGTGTATGCCGGGCCGACCCTGAGTCACTACGAATTCATCCTTCCCGGCCCCAATCTCAAACGGCTCACGGACGAAGAGTGGAAAGCGTCGGCCTGGCCGGCGCGTCCCGATTGGACGACCAGCTACCTCGTGCCGAAATAGGTGCTGCGGACGACTGGCTGGTTCCGGCTTGCCGGCCGCACGCGAACACCGCACGCTCGGGGCCGGAAAACCGCATGAGCGCCGAGTCATCCGAAACCATTTTCTACCAGCGCTGCCAGTTCGCCACGCCGCTGCCGGTGCAATTCCTTTACACGCCGGGACACCACTGGCTGGCGCGGCAGCCGGATGGCTTGTGGCGCGTGGGCCTGACCAAGTTTGCCACGCGGCTGCTCGGCGAAATGGTGGAACACGGCTTTCACGTCGTGGCCGGCGCCGCGGTGACGGCCGGCGACGTCATCGGCACTCTCGAGGGTTTCAAGGCGGTTGTGGAGTTGCGTGGCGTGCTCACCGGCCGGTTTCTCGGTGGCAATCCCGCCCTGCGCGAAAAGCCCGAACTGGTGAACCAGGCGCCTTACGATGCCGGCTGGCTTTACGCCGCTGAAGGCACGCCGGAGGCCGCCTGCCTGGATGTCCACGGCTACTGCGTGTTCCTCGACCGCACGATTGACGGCATGCGGCTGGCCGCGAAGGGCGACGAGGAAATGCGCTGACGCGACCACGGAGTCTGCGCGATGTTCCCGGCTTTGCTCGCCACCATCCTGTTTGCCGGCTCGGTCATTGCCGCCAGCCGGTCGGTGCGGCTGCTGGGCAGTCATCCCGCCAATTTCTGGCGCGTGGCGGTGGGTGCGGTGATGCTCGGTGCGTGGGCGCACACGTTCGGACTGGGCTGGGGCGGCGGGGCGTTCGGCGTGTTCTTCCTTAGCGGCGTCGTCGGTTTCGGACTGGGCGACATGGCGTTGTTCATGACGTTGCCGCGGCTCGGACCGCGGTTGAGCAGTCTCATGATCAACTGCCTCGCCGGGCCGTTCGCCGCGCTGATCGAGTGGCTGTGGCTGGGCACGCGGCTCTCGCCGGCGCAACTGTTGTGCGGAGTGGCGATCCTGGGCGGCGTGGGCCTCACGCTCGCGCCGGAGGAACACCGGCCGCTGCCGCTGCGGCGGCGGTTGAGCGGCATGGCGTGGGGCGTCGTGGCGGGATTTGGCCAGGGCTTCGGCGCGGTATTGAGCCGCAAAGCCTACGCCGTGGCCGCCTCGACGGGCAGCGAGGTGGACGGTGGCACGGCGGCGTATCAACGCATCCTCGGCGGGTTGGTGTTCGTGGCGCTGCCTTACCTCTGGGTGCGCTGGCAGGAAACGGCCGCCGGAACCCGTGACGTGGCGGCGGTCGCGGGCGGGACGGAGGCGCGGCCGCGCGCCTGGCCGTGGGTGCTGCTCAACGCGCTCAGCGGGCCGACGCTCGGCGTTGCCTGTTACCAATGGGCGCTGCGCACCACGCCCAGCGGCATCGTATTGCCGATCACCGCGACCTCGCCGCTGATGGTGATTCCATTCACGTATTGGTTCGAGGGCGACCGGCCCGGTGGGCGTTCGCTGGCGGGCGCTGCGGTGGCCGTGGCCGGGGTGATTGGCCTGACGCTCGTGCGCTGACCGGAGGGCACGCCGGCACCGCCCGGTTTGGCGCGACTGTATTTCCGCCCTTGCCAGCGGCCGGGCTTGCCCTTAACGCTATGCCCGGCAGAACGAGCTACAATCATGTCCCAACTCACTGGCAAATTCGGAATCGTGTTCGGTGTCGCCAACAGGCGGTCCATCGCTTGGGCCATCGCGCAGTCGTGGGCCAAGGCGGGCGCCAAGCTGGCGTTCACCTACCAGGGCGAGCGCGTGAAGGACAATGTGGAGGAGCTTGCCGGCGCCTTTGGCCCCCACACGCTGATTCTCCCCTGCGATGTCACCAAGGACGAGGACATCGCCCGCGTGTTCGACACCGTGGGGGCAAAGTTTGGCAAGCTGCACCTTCTGCTGCACTCGGTGGCGTTCGCGCCCAAGGAGGCCCTCGAGGGCAAGTTCATGAACACCAGCCGCGAGGCATTTCAGATTGCCCACGACGTGAGCGCGTATTCGCTGGTTGCCTTGAGCCGCGCCGCCGCGCCGTTGATGACCGAGGGCGGCAGCATCCTGGGAATGAGTTATTACGGCGCGGAAAAGGTGGTGCCGCATTACAACGTGATGGGCGTGGCGAAGGCGTCGCTGGAGTCCTGCACGCGCTACCTGGCCTACGACCTTGGCCCCCAAAAAATCCGCGTCAACTGCATCAGCGCCGGGCCGGTGAACACGCTCGCCGCGCGCGGCATCGCCGGCTTCCTTGACATGTTCAAGCAATACGAGACGCGCTCGCCGCTCAAACGCAATGTCACCGCGGAGGAACTCGGCGCCACCGGTTTGTTCCTCGCAAGCGACGGCGCCGCCGCCATCACCGGCCAGGTGCTTTACGTGGATTGCGGCTACCAGATCATGGGCATGTAGCTTCCGCCGATGAGTCCCGCCCCGGTTTCCCGCTGTCCCTGGCCGACGACCGACCTTTACGTCGCCTACCACGACCGCGAGTGGGGCGTGCCGGTGCGCGACGACCGCGAGCTGTTTCAACACCTCATCCTCGATGGCGCGCAGGCCGGCCTGAGCTGGCTCACCATTCTCAACAAGCGCGAAAACTACCGCGCCGCGTTCGACCGGTTCGACCCCGAGAAAATCGCGCGCTACGACGAGCGCAAGGTGGCGGTGTTGCTGGCGAATCCCGGCATCGTGCGCAACCGGCTGAAAATCGCGGCCGCGATCACGAATGCGCAGGCGTTCCTTGCCGTGCAGGAAACCGGCGGCTTCGGCGAATTCCTGTGGCAGTTTGTCGGCGGCCGGACGATTCAGAACGCGTGGCGCAGCCCGGCGGAGGTGCCGGCGCGGACGCGCGAGTCGGACGCCATGAGCCGCGAGCTGGCGGCGCGCGGGTTCAAGTTCGTCGGCAGCACGATTTGCTACGCCTTCATGCAGGCGGTCGGGATGGTGAACGACCATCTGGCGTCGTGCTTCCGGCACGCGGAGCTGCGGGACGGCGCGCCGGCGTCGCGGCAAACAACCGTTCGCCCCCGTCCGCGCTGAATGAGCGGCGGCCGCCGGCAGTCCAATCTGCCATTGCCGCAGGTTTCAGCGTCTGCCGGCCGGGCATGCACCAGCGCGGCGCCATCGGAGAACATGATGATGAATATCAGACACCACACTTCGGCGCGGTGGGCGGTCCGGACGGCTGCCGGTCTTTGTTTCCTCATACTGCTGTCGGTCGTGCGGGCCGCGACACCGGCCGCAGCCGGGCCGCGGCAGCACCTGCGTTTCGACGCCGGCTGGCGTTTCCACCGGGGCAACGTGCCGGGCGCGTGGCAGGAAAAGTTCGACGACGCGCAGTGGCGCCACGTGGAGCTGCCGCACGACTGGAGCATCGAGGATTTGCCGCCGGCAGCGAAGGAGGAGACGAACGCGCTCGCCGTGGTGCCCGGCGCGTGGCGGTTCAAGGCGGGCGACGACCCCGCCTGGAAGCAACCGGCTTTCGATGATGCCGCCTGGCAGCCGGTCAACCTGCCCGGCCACTGGAGCGACTTCAATTACAAGGCAAGTTCCGCTTATGGCTGGTATCGGCGCCGGATCGCGGTGCCCGCCGGCCTGCGTGGCGGGGAGGTGTTGCTGCTGCTTGGCAAGGTGGACGACGCGGACGAGACGTTCGTCAACGGCGTCAAGGTCGGCGGCATGGGCGCGTTCCCGCCGGGGTATGCCAGCGCGTGGACGCAGACGCGCCGTTACCGCGTGCCCGCCGGTTTGTTCAAGGGCGACGGCACGGATGTCGTGGCCGTGCGCGATTACAACGGCGACGGCGATGCCGGCATTTACGCCGCGGCGGAACCGCCCGTGCGCAGCGGGCCATTCGATGCCGACAGTCCCGCCGGCACGGCGCAAGGCTACACGCTCGGGGGCGTGGGCTGGTATCGGAAGACGTTCACCCTGCCCGTCGAGCGCGGCCGGCGCGTCACGATCACCTTCGACGGTGTTTACATGAACGCGGAGGTCTGGCTCAACGGCCAGCCGATTGGCCGGCATCCTTACGGCTACACGAGCTTCAGCTTCGACCTGACGCCGCAGTTGCACTTCGGCCGCGGGCGGAACGTGCTTGCCGTGAAAGTGGACGCCTCCGGTCTGACGAGCCGGTGGTATTCCGGCTCCGGCATTTACCGGCACGTCTGGCTGACGGTCACCGATCCGGTCCACGTCGTCGTGCCGTGGGGCTTGTCCGTCACGACACCGGAGGTCAGCCGCGAACGCGCCACCGTGTGCGTGAGCACCGTGCTGACCAACGAAACCGCCCGCGCCGTGGCGGTCGCGCTGACGTCGCGGGTGCTCGACGCCCGCGGCCACGTCGTCGCCACGGACACGGCGCGCGCGGAGTTTCCGGCCGCGGCCGGCCAGAAATTGGAACAAACGCTGACGGTGACGCAGCCGGCGCTGTGGTCGCCGGACTCGCCTCAACTTTATCGGCTGGTCTGCCAGGCGTCCGTTGCGGGCAAAGTCGTGGACGAAGCAGCAACGCCGTTCGGCATCCGCTCGCTTTCCTTCGACGTGACAGACGGCTTCCGGCTGAACGGCCAGCCGCTGAAATTGCGCGGCGGTTGCGTGCATCACGACAACGGCTGCCTCGGTTCCTGCACCTACGACCGCGCCGAGGAGCGGCGCGTCGAAATTCTCAAGGCCAATGGCTTCAACGCGATTCGCACCAGCCACAACCCGCCGTCGCCGGCGTTTCTGGACGCGTGCGACCGCCTCGGCGTGCTGGTGATGGACGAGGCGTTCGACTGCTGGAACCGCGGCAAAAATCCGCAGGATTACAGCCGGTTCTTCGAGCAGTGGTGGCGGCGCGATTTGGACAGCATGATCCGGCGCGACCGCAACCATCCGTGCGTTGCGCTGTGGAGCATCGGCAACGAAATTCCCGGCCAGAACACGGCCGAGGACGGGCGGATTGGCGCCGAACTCGCCGCGTTCGCGCGGGCACTCGACCCCACGCGGCCCGTGGCGCAGGCGGCTTACCCGGACGATTCGCGGCACCTGCCCGTGTTCGCGAATCTTGACGTGTGCGGCTATAACTACATGGCCGGAAATTACGTCCGCGACCATGCGCTCAACCCGCAGCGCGTGATGGCCGGCACTGAATCCTTCCCGATGAGCTGCTTCGACAACTGGATGCCGGTGCTCGATCACCCGTTCGTCATCGGCGATTTCGTCTGGACAGCGTTCGACTACCTCGGTGAAGCGGGCCTCGGCAAGGCGGTGCCGCAAAGTGTCCCACCGGGTTATCAGGACCATCGCCTGTGGACCGTTTCCAACTGCGGCGACTTCGATCTCTGCGGCTTCAAGCGGCCGCCGTCCTACTACCGCGACGCTGTGTGGGGTCGGCCCGGCGCGATCGCCTGTTTCGTTGAAGCGCTTGGCCCGGACGGCAAACCCGAGCGGGTGGAAGGCTGGGGCTGGCCGGACGAACGGCCGTCCTGGACCTGGCCGGGCCGCGAAAGCCAGCCGGTCAAGGTGCGCGCCTTCGCGTCCGCGCCACAGGTGCGGCTGCTGCTGAACGGAAAAGACCTCGGCGCGAAGCCCACGACCCGCGCCACACGCTTCATTGCCGAATGGGAAGTGCCTTACACGCCCGGCGAACTCACCGCCGTCGCGCAGGATGCCCAAGACCACGAAACCGGCCGCTGGACGTTGCGCACCGCCGCCGCGCCGGCCGTCATCCACCTGGCGCCGGACCGCGCCACGATCGCGGCCGACGGCCAGGATTTGTCCTTCGTGACCGTGGAACTCCGCGACGCCCGCGGCGTGCTGAATCCGAACGCCACGAACCTGGTTCACTTTTCCCTCCGCGGGCCGGGCCGGATCGTTGGTGTGGGCAACGGCGATCCGCGCAGCGTCGAGAGTTTTCAACAGCCGCAGCGCCACGCTTACCACGGTCGCTGTCTGGTGGTGATCAAAGCTGGCGAGCGCGCGGGCACGTTGCATTTGCGCGCCGAAGCGTCCGGTTTGAAGGGCGCCGAAGCCGTGATCTGGGCCGAAAATCCCCGCCGCGTCGCGAGCCGGCGCTGATCGGTCACCGGCGCCGGGCATGCGGGAAAATCCACGGTCGCAGTTGACCCGCCGCGCCGGTGTGGCCATATTCCGCCCGCCAGCACCGGATTAGCCCGCATGAGACGTGAATTGCTCTGCCTGATGGTTGCGTTGGTGGCGACGATGCCCGCCCGCGCGCTCGATCTTCGCCGCGCCGTCGTGCTTGCGCCGGCGGGACTCACCGGTCCGGAGCAGCGGGCCGTGCGGATGCTCGTCGAGGAGGCGGAGAAACGGACGCATGTTCGTTGGTCCGAAACCAACGTCTGGCCCGGCACCAATGTCCCGGTCATCGCCGTCGGTTCCGTGTCGCAGCTTGAACAATTTGCCGGACCGTTCGCGGCGGATTTGCGTCTGGTGGCGGGCGCGCCGAACGCCGAAGGATTTCGGCTTTGCGTCAAACAGCAGCCGGGAGCCGCGGCGGCTTTTGTGATTGGCAACGACGCGCGCGGCGTGCTGTTTGGCGTCGGCCGGCTGCTGCGGGAACTTCACATGGCGCGCGGCCGCGTGACACTCGACGACGACGTGGACATCGTGACCGCGCCAAAATATCCGTTGCGCGGCCATCAACTCGGCTACCGGCCCAAGTGCAATTCCTACGACGCCTGGGACCTGCCGGTGTGGGAGCAATACCTTCGCGACCTCGCCGTCTTCGGCTGCAACGCGATCGAACTGATCCCGCCGCGCTCGGATGACGACGCGGACAGCCCGCATTTCCCGCGTCCGCCGATGGAGATGATGACCGGAATGTCGCACCTGGCTGACGAGTACGGCCTCGATGTTTGGATCTGGTATCCGGCGATGGACCGGGATTATTCCAACCCGCAGACCGTCGAGTCCGCGTTGCGCGAGTGGGGCGAAGTGTTTCAAAGACTGCCGCGCGTGGACGCCGTGTTCGTGCCTGGCGGCGATCCCGGTCATACGGAACCCAAATACCTGCTGGCGCTGCTCGAAAAGCAGACCGCGAACCTCCACCGCTACCATCCCAAGGCGCAGATGTGGGTTTCGCCGCAAAGTTTCAACCAGGCCTGGCTGGACGAATTCCTCGACATTCTGCACCGCGAGCGCCCGGCCTGGCTCAGCGGCGTGGTGTTCGGTCCGCAGGTGCGCATCAGCCTGGCGCGGCTGCGCGAGCTGGTGCCGCGGCCGTATCCGATCCGCCACTATCCGGACATCACGCACTCCCGCCAGTGCCAGTATCCGCCGGCGGATTGGGACACGGCCTTCGCGCTCACCGAGGCGCGCGAGTGCATCAACCCGCGCCCCGTGGACGAGGCGGCCATCTTCCACGCGACGCAGCCGGGCACCGTCGGCTTCATCACCTACTCTGAAGGCTGCAACGACGACGTGAACAAATGCGTCTGGAGCGCGCTCGGTTGGAATCCCGACGCAAGCGTCACCGACATTCTGCGCGACTACAGCCGCTACTTCATCGGCGACCGCTACGCGGATCCCTTTGCGCAGGGACTGCTGGCGTTGGAGCGGGATTGGCGCGGGCCGCTGCTGGCGAACGAAAATGTCGAAACCACGCTCGCGCAATTTCAAACCATGGAAAACACCGCGTCGCCAGCGGACCTCAAGAACTGGCGCTTTCAACAGGCGCTTTTCCGCGCCTACTACGACGCCTACGTGCGTCGCCGGTTGATTTACGAAACCGACCTCGAAAACCGGGCGATGGAGCAACTCCGCCGCGCCCCGGCCGACGGCAGCCTGGTGGCGATGGCAGCCGCCGAACACACCCTTGATCGCGCGGTTACGGAGCCGGTCGCCGCCGACCGGCGGACGCGGATTTTCGAGCTGGGCGAGGCGCTGTTCCAAAGCATCGGCATGCAGTTGAGCGTTGAAAAATACCAGGCCATCGCCGTGGACCGCGGCGCGAGCCTTGACACGCTGGATTACCCGCTCAACGACCGTGCCTGGCTCAAGGAACGCTTCGCTGCCATCCGCCGGTTGAAGACCGAAGCCCAGCGCCTCGAGGCCGTGGACGAAATCGTGCAGTGGACCAATCCCGGCCCCGGTGGATTTTACGACGACCTCGGCAACGTCGCCCGGCAGCCGCACCTGGTCCGCGGACCGGGCTTCGTCACGGATCCCGGCTGTTACGCATCGGCCCGCGTGGACTTCGAGGAGGATTTGGTGGTGGACGAGCCGGAGGAGCGGCCCACCGTCACCCGCCGCATGTCATGGATGGACCACGCCGAGACGCTTTACGAGACGCCACTCCGGCTGCGCTACACCGGTCTTGACCCGCACGCGCGCTACCGGGTCCGGGTGGTTTACGCCGGCGACGCGCCGGAAAAGAAGATACGCCTGATCGCCAACGACAGCATCGAAATCCATCCGCTTATCGCCAAACCAGCTCCGTTCCGGCCGGTGGAATTCGCGTTGCCGCCGGCGGCGACGGCAACGGGCGGGCTGAACCTGAGCTGGTTTGGCGAGCCGGGCCTGGGTGGCAACGGCCGCGGCTGCCAGGTGTCCGAAGTCTGGTTGACCAGGGAACCGCGCCCGCGCGCCGGCGCCGCAAGCCTTTCCCGCTGAGTGGAATTCCATCCGCCCTGCTGCGCGGGGGCTGCAATCATTCCTTGTATTTGACGGGAGGCCGTTCCCGGTGGACAATATCGGTCATTAACCCTAATGGCAGGAATGTATGAAACTTTTGAAAAAAGCCCGTCCGGTCGTTGCCGTCACCGCGATCCTGGGGCTGGCCTGGCCGGTCACAACCTTCGCCGCCACCAATTACGTCGCCTTCGGGAATTTCTTCTTTCGCCCCAGTGACCTCACCATACACGCGGGAGACACGGTCATTTGGACCAACGCCGGCGGCACGCACACGGTGACCGGCATGGCTGGCGACACCTTGTGCGGACCGTCTGCGGTGAATGCCTGCACCGACACCTTCACCGCGACCGGGGTTTTTCCCTACGAATGCCTGTTTCACGCCTCGTTCGGCATGACGGGCGTGGTCCGCGTGGTGGGTCTCCCGCCGTCACCGGCCATCCTGACCAACGCCATGTGGACCAACGGCGATTTCGTTTTCCGGGTTCTGAGCGCGCCGAGCCAGACCAACATCGTTCAGGCGGCCACCAACCTGGGCGGCGCCGCGAACTGGGTGTCCTTGGAAACCAACGTTCCCGCAACGAACGTCTTCCTTTTCTCCGACACCAACGCCAGTCTTTTCCGGCTCCGCCTGTACCGGGTCGTGCAGCCCTGAACCGCGCCCGCCAAAGCCGCGAACGTCAGGCTACCGGGGCGCGTTCACCAGGCTGCTCAATCCCGCGTCAATGTATTGTCCGCCGCTGGTCTGGTGGCAGTGGATGGCCATCCAGTTCCGGCCGGGCTTCAACGTCTCCTTGGCTGCGGCCGTGAGCGGGAACTCCTCGTAATCGCTGATGTAGCCGCCGGCGGTGGCGGCGGGCACGCCATTGAGAAAAACCTCCGCATCCTCGTCGTGGTGCATCACCAGCATGTAATCCTTCGCCGCTTCGTCCGGCAGGGTGAACGCGCGCCGCAGCCAGATGTCGCCCGAGTTCCAGATGGTCCGCACCACCGCGCCAGGCGTGCCTTGCGTCCCAAAACCGGCAACGCCCTGCTGCCAGCCGCGGTCGTCGAAGTCGGGCTTGAACCAGCCCTCGGCCGGCCGCGTGGTGGTGTAACGCCACTGGATGTTGGCGGCTTCGCGCGCCGTGGGCACGATCACCCGCACCACCGGCGGCGTGGGCAGGGGCGCCCAGTTGGCGGCCTTCGTCGCGTCGCGGCCGGCCCACTTCTTCCACCCCTCGCGGTCGTAGAGCATTTGCAGGAAGACGCCGCCGACCACCGACCGCGCCTGGAAGCCGACGTGCCGGCCGGTCTTCGTGTCATACCAGTCCGTCATCGGCACGCGGTCCGGCGTCTCGTTCAGGAAGCGGAAGACCGGGTCCACCAGCGCGTCAAAATCCGCGCGGTCCTGCGTGAGCGTCGCCGTCCACAGCGTCCAGTCGAGCTTGGTGTAATCCTTCCGGCTGTCGAGCGGCAGGCCGTATTGGTTGAGATGGCTCTTGTAGAAATCCATTTCGCTGCGCCAGAAACTCGGGTCCGGGCCGAACCCGAGGATGCGGCCCCAGACGGCATTGTATTTCTGGCTCCAGGTGCCGGGCTTGTCGAACGCGAGTTTGGAGTGGCCGCCGTCGTCGGCTTCCTGCGCCCAGCGACCGGCGAAGTCCTTCGCCAGGTCGCCATACTCGGTCGCCTTGGCCTGGTCGCCGCGCAGTTCGCAGAGCCGTGAGAACGACGCCAGCCCGTAAATCGCCTTTGCGCTCAGATTCACGTTGTGCGCGAGGTGGCCGGCAAAGTCGTCCGTGCAGAGCTGGTTCTCCGGGTCAAAGCCCTTCGCCTTCAGGTAATCCGCCCACTTTTCCAGCACCGGCCAATACTTCGCGCTGAAGTCGGCGTTGCCCTCGGCCTGCGCCAGCGCCGCGAGCAGGATGAGCACGTTGCCGGTTTCCTCGACTG
Organism: bacterium; assembly: GCA_021780105.1. GTDB lineage: Bacteria > Verrucomicrobiota > Verrucomicrobiia > Limisphaerales > J093 > JAJXZJ01. The sequence goes on along the minus strand of JAJXZJ010000022.1, from coordinate 97,209 downwards.
GCATCTGGTTTTCCTCGGTGCGTTCGCCGCCGCCATAGACCTGCCCGTTGGCCAGCGGATAAGTGCCCAGGTCGTGCGGCGCGAACGGCCAGCGCCAGCGCGGCGACGCGGCGTAGTCGAGGATCGGCACCAGCATCGCCTTCGTCAGCGACGGGCTGAACAGCAGGAACTGCGGCGCCATCGGGTAAATCACGTCCATCGTGCCGATGCAGCCATTCGAGAAATTCTCCTTCGGGAACATCAGCGGCGCGCCGTTGTCGTCGGCGACGACCTTGTTGGCGGCGACGCACTGCCGGTAAGCCAGCGCGCAGAGCCTGGCGTATTTCTCGCCGCCGGCCTTGGTGAGATCAGCCATCAGCTCGGCGTCGAACTGTTCGCAGCGCTGCTTGAGCGACGTGTATTCCGCGGCGGATTTGGTCAACAACGCCGCGGCATCATCGCCGTTGCGCCGCCAGTAGGGCCGTAGGTTGTGCTTGAAATACTGGATCGAATATTCGTCGTCGTAGGCCAGCATCAACCAGCGCGAGGTCGGTTGAGCGGAAACGGACCCGAAGTTGAACATGAACGAGGCGACCAACGTGTCTGCGTGCGCCTCGTTCGGCGTGAGGACGTCAATCGGCCCGCCCGCGCCAGACTGGATGAAACCAGGGATCAAGGCGTCGCGAGGCACGGTCAGATTCACCGCGCCCGCGGATTTGGGCGCCGCCACGTAAAGATGTCCCCAATCAATGCGCAGGTCGTCGCCCTTTTTCGCCAGCACGGGCTGATCCTTCGAGCCGATCTGTAACGCCTCCAGATCGCCAATCTGTTTTTGCGAATGCACGACCTCCTGCTGCCCGGTGTTGACGGTGAGTTCCGCGGAGGCGTCGAAATAGCTTTCGACCTTGTGCGTCTTGCCGTCCGTGGTTTGGGCGTCCCACGTCACATACGTCACCGGCCGCGAGTAAATCATCAAATCGTCCGGCAGCGCGGGCGTCATGAAGGTCAGCGTCACTTTCACGCCGGCGCCCGCGAAGGTGTAGATCGTGCGCGTGGGCGTCACTTCGAGATCGGTCTGCGGCAGCGCCGGCACGGTGGCGGGAGTCGTGCCCATCACGCGGAATGGCTTGCCGTCAATCCGCACCAGACTCGTCAGCCGGTGCGGCTTGCCGGTCCAGTGAACGGTGTCCGCGTCGGTCAACTTGTCCGCCGGCGACCAGATGCTGAAATACGGATCGCACGCGACCAGCGGCGCCGCCGGTGGGACGAGCTTGTTGCCCTCCGCGTGACGCGGCGCCGGCGGGGAATAGACCGATTTGTTCGCCGCCGTGATGGTCGCTTCGTCGGCCTTTACCATGGCGCGGTCGTAGGTCATCAGACCGTTCACCTCGACCTCGCAATCCGTCGTCTGCGTGTAAACCGCCGCGCACAGGCCGCGATCGTAAATGAGCGGACGCAGTTTCTGGATGAGGCCGACGTAGGCGTCGGTCAGTTCGGAGGACGATTTGAAGCTGACGTAACCCCAGTTTTTCTCGGCCTGCCAGGTGTGGCCCTTGACGGGCATGCCGAGGCCGCCGAACTCGCCGAGCACTGCGGCGCGCTTGTCTTCCAGTTTGGGCACGCCGGGTCCGGGGTAATTGTGCATGTCACTCACGTCGCCGGCATGGCGGTCGGTCCAGCCGGAGGCGTTGTTGACGAGCCGGGTTGGATCGAGCTGCTTCACGAAGTCCACGATGCGGGGCGTGTCGTATTGGCCCCAACCCTCGTTGAACGGCACCCACATGACGATGCACGGGTGGTTGCCACGGCCGTCAACCAACGCCTTCAACTCGGTTTCAAACTGTTTGGCCGCGTCCTCGTGGCCGGGCCGGACCTTGTCCGTGCGCGAGTCGCCGACGCCGCCGCTGGGCATGTCCTGCCACACGAGCAGGCCGAGTTTGTCCGCCCAGTAATACCAGCGCTCCGGTTCGACCTTCACGTGCTTGCGGGCCAGGTTGAAACCAAGCTTGCGCGTCATTTCGATGTCATAGCGCAGCGCCTCGTCGGTCGGCGCGGTGTAAATGCCATCCGGCCAGAAGCCCTGGTCAAGCGGGCCAAACTCAAACAGCGGTTGGTTGTTCAGCATGAGGCGGGTGACCCCGTGGGCGTCCTTGCCGAGCGCGATTTTTCTCATGCCGAAATAGGATTCGACGCGGTCAACGACTTTGCCGTTTCGCTTCACGGTCACCTGGAGGTTGTAGAGAAACGGATGATCCGGCGACCAGAGCTTGGGCTGGGGAATCGCTAGCGTCAGCGGTGGTTCCCAGGTGCCGCTGGCCTTCGCGACCACTTTGGCGCCATCCAGCGCGACCGCTTCGATTTCCACGTTGTCCACCGCACCGTTTACGAGCGCCGTGACCTTCACCTGGCTGTTGTCCACGTCGGGCGTAATCTTCAGCGGATCAATCCACGTCGGCGACACCGGCTCCAGCCACGGTGTCTGCCAGATGCCGGTGGTGGCGGTGTACATGATGCCGCCCGGATGCAACACCTGCTTGCCGTGCGGTTGAGCCGCGGTGTCCGTCGGATCCCAGACCGCCACAACAATCGTCTGGTCGCCGCCGGGCTTGAGCGCGTCGGTGATGTCGAAACCGAAGCCGTCGTAGCCGCCGCGATGCGTGCCGAGTTCCTTGCCATTGACGGTGACCGTGGCCTCCCAATCCACCGCGCCGAAGTGCAGCAGCACGCGCTTGCCCTGCCAACCGCCCGGCACCTTGAACGTGCGGTGATACCAGAGCCGCTGCTTCTCGTTGACCGGCTTCTTCACGCCGGAAAGCGCGGATTCAACCGGGAACGGCACGAGGATCTGGCCGTCCCATTGCGCGGGCTGGGCGGCGTCCTTTTCCACGATGGCGTAGTCCCACAGGCCGTTCAGGTTCAGCCAATCCTCCCGGACCATTTGCGGCCGCGGGTATTCGGGGTGGACCTTTTCCGGCGACACGTCTTTGGCCCAGCGGGTCATGAGCGGACCCGGCGCCGGCTGCCAGGCGCGGGCGGCCGGCGACAACGTCAGCCCGACGCCGACGAGGAACAAGGCCAGAGCAACGGATGCGATGGGGGAGCACTTTGGATAAAGCAGCATAAGCAACCTTTTTTTGCCGTTTTGCGGATGAATTGTCCAGCACGTCTTCTGCGCAAACGCAACAATCTTCACCGGCGCGGGCCGGACTTGCGCGCGGTGGAAATTCTCCGTCAGTGCCCGCCGCCGGCTGAAGCCGGTTTCCACGCCAGGATTTGTCCGTCATCGCGCAACCGCGCCTGCAGCCGCGGCATGTTCACCTTCTGCACGGGCACGTTCGCATCCAGGGCCAGCACCGCCGCCGTCGCCGCCGACTGGCCGAGCACCATGAACACCGGTTCCATGCGGATCGAGCCGTAGGCGATGTGCGACGCCGAAAGACAGACCGGCACCAGCAGGTTGTCGCATTCGGCGGCTTTCGGGACGATGGCGCGGTAGGCGATCGGATACGGCGGGAAACCGCCGACCTGCACGTCGCCTTCGTTTTCCACGTGGCCGTTGCGGACGAGCCGCCGGCAGTTGTGCGAGTCCATCGTGTAAGCCGCCAGCGCGATGGCGTCGGGCAGCGCGAGCGATTCGCGGCAGTTGCGTTCGGTCATCACGTAACTGGAAATCATCCGGCGCGCCTCGCGGATGTAGAGCTGGTGCGGCCAGCCGCCGGTGTCGCGAAACTCGTCACGCGTCAGCCCCCACGCCTGCATTTCGCGACGGACGTTTTCCGGCACGCGCGGGCTGGTGGCGAGGAAGTGCAGCAGGCCGCGGGTGTAATCCTCGTGCTCGCGCCAGATGCGGGCGCGGGTGGCGGCGTCCGCCGTGGGATAGTCCGCGCTCGCGCCGATGAAGTCGGTCGAAAATCCGCCGTTGTTGTTGATGTCCGTCTTGCCGCCAGGCATCGGCTGGATGTGCATGAAATCGCCCAGCACCGGTTTGCGCCCGCTCGCGACGAGCGCTTCGCAATAGCGCGCCAGCAATTCGTAGCGGGCCGGATCGTAGTTCGGCGGCGGCTCGATCGGCCGCTGGTTGGCCGGGTCGCGCGTCAGGCAGAGCCGGAAATTGCAGGCCTGCACGGAGCGGTCGCCGGCGCCCGGCACGCCGGGGTCAATGTTTTGGATGAACGGCAGCAGTCCGCTCGCCGGGTCGCCGGGTTTCACGAACGGGTCCACCGGCACGAGGAATTGATGCTTCGGCGTCTGGGCGCGGATGCCGTCCAGCGTCTCGCCGTAGCGCGCGTTGGCCTCGCGGCCGACCATGAACGACACGCCGGCCTGCGCCATCAGGTCGCCTTCGTAGCTGGCGTCAATGAATGCCCGCGCCCGGAAGATCTTGCCGCCGGCCATCGCGATTTCCGAAATGCTCGCCCCGTCCCTGGCCACGCGCTCCAGGTGTTGATCAAAATAAACCGGCACCTTGGCCTTGTTGATCCAGGCGAAGTAAACGTCCTCGGCCACGTGCGGCTCGAACGTCCACGCCTCGTCCTTGCCGTAATGCCGGCCAACCCGTCGGTAGAATTCGCGCGCCAGTCCGCCGATCGCGCCCTTGTTGCCAATGTCGGTCTCGCCCAGGCCGCCCGAGGTCATGCCGCCGAGGTGCCAGCCCGGTTCCACCAGCGTCACGCTGCGGCCCATGCGCGCCGCCTGCACCGCCGCGGTCACGCCGGCCGAGGTGGCGCCGAAAACGCACACGTCCGTCTCGATGACCTCCGCCCGCGACGTGGCGGCCAGCAACACCGCCAGTGCAAGCGCGCTCCTGCGGCGGGACCAATTGAAATTGAGCATGACCTGACCATGCAAAACGATCTGCCGGCTGGCAAGGGCGAAGGCCGGCAATGGCGTCGCGTCCGCGCCGCTGCCGCCCAAAGCAAACTTGAGTTCGGTAATTGGCGGATGGAGAGTTCGGGGGTGCAGACGTTTCAACTTTGCGTTTCCGCCGTGACGCGGCGGCGCCGGCCATGAACGGCCCGGATCGCAGCGTGGCGCTGGCCTTTTTCCAGCGCTGGGCCATCACCACCGTGGCGGTGCTGGTCGCGGCGAATGTGGTCCGCGGGATTGACTACGACACGCTCACCAGCCTGTTCATGGCGTCCCTGCTGCTCGGCGTGTTGAACGCGTTTCTGCGGCCGATCCTAATGCTGTTGTCCCTCCCGTTGCTGGTGTTCAGCCTCGGTCTGTTCCTCCTGTTCATCAACGCGGGCCTGCTTTACCTCGTCGGGCAGTTGGTGAAGAGCTTTCACGTCGCCTCTTTCTGGTCGGCGTTCTGGGGTTCGCTGGTCATCAGCATCGTCTCGGTGATCGCGAACTCGCTGCTGGGCACCGGCGGCAGCCAGGTGCGCTTTCGCCGTGTCCGCCGCCATCCGCCCAACCCGCCGCGCGACGACGGGGGCGGGCCGGTGATTGATGTCTGAACTGCGCCGCGCTCAGGTTGCGACGCGCTGATACGCCGCGCGGTTATTACGGAACACCCACCAGCGGTAGAAGGCGAAGTTCCAGAGCAGCCCGCGCCCAACTGGCACGATTTGCCGTCTTAATAGGCTTGCGTGGAATTGGCTAACAGCCCGTTGCGCCCGGCTACCAGCCGGGCGAAAGAGTGGCACCCACAAGCCACCGCGTGCTACGCGGGGACGATGCGGTCTGGTTTGGGGAGCGCACGCGTCATGCGTATCGCGACTGGCACCGCGTCGGGCACGCCGCGCGCGACTCACCTCTTTCAATCACCGCTGCCCACGCCGCGGTAAAGGCGCCGCGGGAGATTGGCCGCGCCCTCGTCCAGAAATTGCATGGGCACGTTGGTGATCGTCACGGTGGCCAGCGGCACCCAGTTCACCAGATTGGTCGAGGCTTGGAGTTGCCATGTGTCTCCCAACGCGCCGTTGATCGTGACCGACATCACCCCGCCGGGCATGGGCGTGACCGGCCCCAGCGTGAGCAGCGTCCCGGCAAGCTGGCCGGATTGCAGAATCGTCCCGCTGTCGCCCACCGTGACAAAGGTTCCGTTGCCGTAGGCTACTCCCACCAGAGCATTTCCTGTCCCTGAATTGCGGCTAATCCAGTCCACGCCGTTGGTCGAAGTGGCCATCGCCCCGTTGCTGCCCACGGCGACAAAAGTCCCGTGACCAAAGCTGACACGGCGAAGCCAGGAAAGTTCAGAGCCGGTCGCAACCTGGTTCCAGTCCAGGCCGTTGACCGAAAGCAGAATTCCGTTGGTGCCACTTATCCCTACAAACACCCCGTTGCCCCACGCCATGCCATAAAAACCTTGGTTCAATCCAGTGTTGCTCTGATTCCAGTCCACGCCGTTGCTTGAGACCGCCACCTCGCCACTCGCGCCGCTCGCCACAAACGTCCCGTTTCCGCAGGCAATGCTGTCAAGCGAATCGTTGATGCCGGTATCGCCGCTAACCCAGTTGGTCCCGTTAGCAGAGGTCAGGAGGGTTCCTTGATCACCCACCGCCACAAACGTCCCCTGGCCATACGTGACATCCCTAAGAGAGCTGGTGGTTCCAGAATTGGCCGCCGCCCAGTTCACACCATCGGCCGAACTCACAATTACCCCGCCGGAGCCTACGGCGACCCACGTATCTCCGCCCACAGCCAAGGAGTGAAATGTCTGGACGGTCCCGGAGACTCCGTTGGTCCAATGACTGCCATCCGGTGAGCCAAGCAGCACGCCACCGAATCCGACCGCGACAAACCGGCCACCGCTGTAACCAACAGCACTGAGCGAATCCGTCGTGAGGCTTGAATTCAGGTCCTGCCAGTTCATACCGTTGGTCGAAACCACCAGAGCACCGCTGGAACTCGCAGCCACAAACACACCATTGCCATCGGCGACCCGCCCCAGCGACTGACTAGTGCCTGAAGTGCGGCGGGTCCATTTCTGCGCATCGGAGGAGGTCAGAATCTTCCCATCACTGGCTACAACCACAAACAGGCCTTCGCCATAAGTCACGCTCGTCGCCGTCGTGCTCGATGACGTAGATAGACCGTTGGTCCAAGTCACCCCGTCCGTCGAAGTCAACAATGCGCCTCCGCCCGCGAGCACGTATCTACCATTCCCAAAGGCGACACCGCTTTGCCCGAACCAAGGTTGCATGTATTCATAGGTCCAGTTGACGCCATCGGGCGAGGTGTAGAGTGTTCCCGTCATTGTCCAAGGGGTAGGTGCCGGGAGAAAGAACTCGCCATTGGCATAAGAAACGGTGCCGTGCAGACAGTCTATGCCAGCCTGGATGAACACCGCCGCCCACCGAACTCCATCCGGCGAGGTGAGAATGTATCCGCCCACGTTTGGATCCAATCCCGTGCTGTCAGCCGCCGCCACGAACTGGCCATTCCCATAAACGACACTCGTAAAATCGGCCAGACCCGCTGGCGCGGGCTGCGAGGCCCAATGGATGCCGTCGGTGGAAGTAAATACCACGCCAAATGATCCGTCTATACCTGGTGTGTTGCCAAGACCTACGGCTACGAACGTCCCGTTCCCATAGGCGATGCTCGCCAGCCCGTACGTCGTTCCGAGCGTATCCACTGGTCCGCAGTTGTGCGTAGTCCAAGTGATCCCGTCCGGCGAATTGGCCACTAAACTTCCACTCGTCGCCAGAAACTGGCCATTGGCGAAAGTCAGACCCGAAAGCGCGTTGCCATTGGGCAGGGGATTCCGCCATTGCCACTGGTCCAATGGATCCGTTCCCCCTGCCAGCAGTTGCGCCGTCACCAACCAACCACCCAGCAAACCGAACATGCTTTTTGTCATGGATTGTCCTTTTAGATAAATCATTTCGCTGACCAGAGTGATGTCTTCACCAGTGCGCGAGATGGTCCCGGTTCCAGCGTTGACCGACCTGGTCCTGATGCCAGTCGGCCACGGCCTTGAGCTTGAGGCTCTCGGTGTGGCCATCGCAAAACACCATCATCCACCGCCCGCCGTGCCGTCTGATTTCCCAAGCCTCGTTGGCTTTGTAAAAGGGTGTCTGGGAATCAGGTATACCGGTCATGTCCAGATGCGTCGTTACTTGAATTGCGCACAGGTCGGCGTAACCCAGGACCGGGGGAGAGTTCAGTGGATTCAGCGGCATGTTCGGGTCCCCAGACGTAATTGTCAAGGGGGCATCGCCCATGGCGAACATGTCGCTGGGATGAACCACTTCACTCTCGCTTATCAGGCGAAGGTCTTCGGGGTTGATTGGAACTCCCCACGTTGCTCCGGGTTTTTGCAGATCCCCGCCCAAGCCCAGAAAGTGGTGATTCAACTGGTACTTCACCGAGGAAATTCCACTGCTGTTATATCCATAGCTGCCCTCAGCACCGACGGTGAGCTGTCCCCTGAACTTGGCGTAACTCGGGCACACTTGGATGCCTTGTGGGTAATGAACTGAAGCGGCTGTCCCGTCAGCCCAATTAACCCACTTGCAGCCAGTATAAGGGGTCAAGCGCTGGTGCCAATACACCGAGGGCCCGTAATCTACCTCACTCATCTGGTAAGCCGGGTAATAATGGTAATCGTTCACATACATTTGCAAACCCAGACCCCACTGGTGCAGGTTGTTTCGGCACACCGCCGCGTCCGCTGCCACTTTGGCCCGTTGAAGCGCCGGCTGCAGCAACGCCGCCAGGATGGCGATAATCGCAATCACCACCAGCAACTCGATGAGGGTGAAGGCGGCCGTCTTGAAATTCGGATGGGGGATTTCGGATTTCAGTTGGGGAATCAACTCCCCACCTTTCTCGCGGAGATCGCGCGGCCGTCCCGGCTGCTCCCGTCGGCGTCGCGCCAACGGGTCCTCGCCAGACCGGCAGTTGTGGCCGGTTCCATCCCATCTCATGCAGAAGTGCCCGGCGCGAGGCCGGCCGCGGCACGCGCGACGCGTTCTCTCCCTCCCATTACCCGCCGTCGGATGGCTGCCAGAGGTGGCCGTGAGTGAGAAGAATGATGAAGCACCTCGTGCCCTGCGCGGGGTTGCCGCCGAAAGCTGCCGGTCAGCGAAGTTCATAACAAGGACGCCATCAGAAACAGCATTTCTCGCGCCAGGAATTGACGGCTTCTGTCCGATTGTGCGCCTGAAGCTTCAGGAATGCGTGATGCTGGAGCCGTTTCACGGCCGCATGGCTCAGTTGCAACCGGTCGGCCACCTCCTTGTAGAGCAACCCTTCGGCCAGCCCGGCCATGACCTGTTCTTCCCGCGTTGTTAGCAGAAGTCGGGCGGGTCTGGATGCCTGCCCTTTCTGGCCGGTGCCAGGCAGGAGTGTCAGGGGCTTTCCATCGTCCGTGCCGGCATTCAGTCGCAATGTCGCGAGACACTGGCCAACGCGGAGAGGTTTGACCAGCCAGTTGCTGATGCCCGCGGTGAGCGCGAACCTGATCAGCATTGCGTCGCGCAGGCTGGTGGTGATGACTGTTTTCAATTGGGGACGTTGGGCGAGCAGTTCCCGCGCGCATCGAAGGCCACAGACATCCGGAAGGGACATTTCCACCAGGAGAATCTGGACATCAAGATGAGGAATGTTCTGAACTGCCGCCGCCGCTGTGGTAAAAAAGCCGCGACAATGGAATTCTGACGAAGCGCGGAAGATGGGATCCACGATTTTCAAGGTGCGCTCATCACGGTCAACGACAGCCACGCCCACAGGATGCTTGGGTGTTCCCGTCCGGCTTCTGACGGTGCTTGCCCACCGGAGAGTGTGTCATCGTCAATGAGGGTTGCAGCTTGCAGACAGAGACCACAGCCACAGGCCGCACAAAATCGAGGCAAATGAAGGGGCATGTTTATGGAAGCGGAGGGTGAGGCCCCATCATGGCTTCCCTGGGAATGGAAACGCTAAACACGATGGCCGGTGTAGTTCATCCTTTGGTCTGCATCTTGCTCGTCTTGTGCCCCGGCCGGTCGGTGGCTGTGACTTCGATCGTCACCTGCTGGCCGTCCGGCAGGGCGGTGGTGGTCACATAGTTCCAGACACCATCGTTGGCCGTGGCCGGACCCTGCTCCAACACCGTGCCGTCCGCGGCCGTAATGCCCACCTCCACCCCGGCCACCTCAAAGTCGTCACTGGCCGTGATCCGGATCGTTTCTCCGGCCTTGCCCGTGTAGCCGGAGAGGTCAATCTCCTCCACCGCCGGCGCGTGCAGAAAGTCGGCCACCGTCAGGGCAAACGCTGGAATGCCCCTGGCTTGAGCCTTGGTCTCATAGACCGCCTTCTTGACCGGATCGGCCAGCACCGCCTTGCCATAGAGCGCGGCCAGCTTAAAGCGTTGTTGCTGGGCCGCCTGCCCCGGCGTCGGCGTGTGGCCGGAAAAGTCGGGCCGCGGGGACATGACCACTTCATCATGATAGCGGCGGAAGACCACGTTGCCCAGCTTGCCGCTGGCTTTCGTGAGTGCCGGACTGAGTTTGACTTTGGCCATGACGATTTGTTTCCCTGTGAGTTGAGTTGGTGTTTGCGGAAAGGGATTCAGAGATTGGGTCGGCCACCAAAAAGCGCAAAGGACACGCGCGACAAGGTTGCAACCAAACCGTTTCGCGCGAACCACTTGGTTTTGTGCCTGTTGTGCCTCTTTGTGGCCAAGCATGGGCGCGCGAAGGGGACGAAGGAAGCGAAGGCAACCAAGGTTTTTTTCTCCTTCGCGGCCCTCGCGGTCGTCGCATGAATCACCGATGTTGTTCCCCTTGAACTTCTTGCACGATCGGCGGTGGCTTGGAAACAGGCGGGAAACCCGTTCGGGCGTTGGGGGGCGGTTTTTTTGCGTCGCCCCGGTCCTCGGATCGGGGCGACACAGCAAAGCCAGCGCGACGAGCGCACCGGCCATTGGTTTCAATCCGCGCCCCGATCCGAGGACCGGGGCGACCCCCGGAGCGGGGCTTGCATCCCGCCCGCAGCGATGTTTCAATCCGCGCCCCGATCCGAGGACCGGGGCGACCCTTACAAGGGCCGTTGTCTGCGCGCCTTCGGCGTGTTTCAATCCGCGCCCCGATCCAAGGACCGGGGCGACCTCGTTTTTCGCCCACGGGTCGCCGGGGATGTTGGTTTCAATCCGCGCCCCGATCCAAGGACCGGGGCGACTCCCGGGCCCCCCGCGCCGTCCGCGCCGCCGACCAGTTTCAATCCGCGCCCCGATCCAAGGACCGGGGCGACGTGAGGCTGAAGGCGAGCAGGGTGAGGGCCAGTCCGTTTCAATCCGCGCCCCGATCCAAGGACCGGGGCGACGTGAGGCTGAAGGCAAGCAGGGTGAGGGCCAGTCCGTTTCAATCCGCGCCCCGATCCAAGGACCGGGGCGACACAAATGAAGACATTGAAGGACATCGCCATGGAAGTTTCAATCCGCGCCCCGATCCAAGGACCGGGGCGACATTACGATTTCCAGAGGGTAACACCATGACCACCGTTTCAATCCGCGCCCCGATCCAAGGACCGGGGCGACTCAACTGCTTCCGCAAGGATGTTCACCGAAGCAGCGTTTCAATCCGCGCCCCGATCCAAGGACCGGGGCGACTGCTCAACGAGCGCATGGGCCTCGCCACGCTGCTGTTTCAATCCGCGCCCCGATCCAAGGACCGGGGCGACTCCGGTCAGACCGTTCTTACCGTTGACGCACTGAAAGTTTCAATCCGCGCCCCGATCCAAGGACCGGGGCGACGCATCGCGATTGCACAAGCCTCAAACCTCGTGAACTGTTTCAATCCGCGCCCCGATCCAAGGACCGGGGCGACCCGGATCGGGAATCTTCCCGATCTGCCCTCCGCCGTTTCAATCCGCGCCCCGATCCAAGGACCGGGGCGACCCTTCACGGCGGCGCACCTGCCGGCGTGGCACGAGTTTCAATCCGCGCCCCGATCCAAGGACCGGGGCGACCTCTGCAAAGATAAGCTCTCTGACTGAGAGCATAGGGTTTCAATCCGCGCCCCGATCCAAGGACCGGGGCGACGTAGGTTCGCGGCACTTCGGCGAGGTAAGCGAGGAGTTTCAATCCGCGCCCCGATCCAAGGACCGGGGCGACTGGGTGCTTGCTGGTGGATGGGTGTTCGTTCAATTCGTTTCAATCCGCGCCCCGATCCAAGGACCGGGGCGACCATGCGACATCAGGCTCCGCGCAGGTGGTTCATGCCGTTTCAATCCGCGCCCCGATCCAAGGACCGGGGCGACCCCGCGACCTGTCCTTGTCCGATGCCGACGTGCTGTTTCAATCCGCGCCCCGATCCAAGGACCGGGGCGACCAGGCGGCGCAGGCCGAACAGGCGAAGGACGTGTTTCAATCCGCGCCCCGATCCAAGGACCGGGGCGACCGGCTGGCCGGGCCGGAGTTGACCGCGTACCAGACGCAGTTTCAATCCGCGCCCCGATCCAAGGACCGGGGCGACCTTGAAATCACGAACCTGACCCGCGAGGAAGCCTGGTTTCAATCCGCGCCCCGATCCAAGGACCGGGGCGACCGCGAAGGAGCGCCTCGTCGAGCGTATGTTCTTTGTTTCAATCCGCGCCCCGATCCAAGGACCGGGGCGACGCAAGCATGTAAAGCGTGTCGGTGTCCAGCGGGGTTTCAATCCGCGCCCCGATCCAAGGACCGGGGCGACGTTGTGGACCTTTAATTTAGGGTTTTCCTCGAATGTTTCAATCCGCGCCCCGATCCAAGGACCGGGGCGACCTCGACCGCGAGGAGATGAACGAAACCCTAAAAGTGTTTCAATCCGCGCCCCGATCCAAGGACCGGGGCGACTTATCCAACCTGGGCAACGTGAACATTGGACCGGGGTTTCAATCCGCGCCCCGATCCAAGGACCGGGGCGACGCATCGAAACTTGCGCTTCGACGCGCTCGATTGCGTTTCAATCCGCGCCCCGATCCAAGGACCGGGGCGACCAATGGGCGAGGTCAAACCCGGCGCGCATTTATTCCGTTTCAATCCGCGCCCCGATCCAAGGACCGGGGCGACCAGCCAGTTCCGCAGAGCTGGAATCTCTCCGGAAAGTTTCAATCCGCGCCCCGATCCAAGGACCGGGGCGACTGCAAGTTCTTCCCCGTTGTGCGTGCGCATGATGTGTTTCAATCCGCGCCCCGATCCAAGGACCGGGGCGACCTTCACGCAAAATCCACCCCTGCAATGTAAGGGTGTTTCAATCCGCGCCCCGATCCAAGGACCGGGGCGACGTTCGCACGTCGTATGCGTGCGCATGATGTCGCGGTTTCAATCCGCGCCCCGATCCAAGGACCGGGGCGACACACGGTCGGAAACTTATCACACGCTATCCGGCTGGTTTCAATCCGCGCCCCGATCCAAGGACCGGGGCGACCGCCGGACGGCAGGTTGTCCCCGCCACCCCGCGTATGTTTCAATCCGCGCCCCGATCCAAGGACCGGGGCGACGTAGAGGCTGACACGATGCGACGAGCTGTAGTGGTGTTTCAATCCGCGCCCCGATCCAAGGACCGGGGCGACTCTTCCGGCTTGCCGCTGACAGCCTGCGACATGATGTTTCAATCCGCGCCCCGATCCAAGGACCGGGGCGACTCCGGGGTGAGCGACTTGGACCATCCGGCCGCCTGTTTCAATCCGCGCCCCGATCCAAGGACCGGGGCGACCGGTTCCAACCTCATTCATTCATGGGTCCTGCTGGGTTTCAATCCGCGCCCCGATCCAAGGACCGGGGCGACCCCCATACCCAATCCCATGCAAACAGCGTCTGTGTTTCAATCCGCGCCCCGATCCAAGGACCGGGGCGACGAGCGCGGCTATGGGCTTCGACCCCACGATGATCAGTTTCAATCCGCGCCCCGATCCAAGGACCGGGGCGACGCTGGCTCCAGTAGCATCCGATCTGATCCTGGTTGTTTCAATCCGCGCCCCGATCCAAGGACCGGGGCGACACGGAGCAGGACGCGTTCCTGGGGTGGAACTTTGGTTTCAATCCGCGCCCCGATCCAAGGACCGGGGCGACACCACGTCCATTGACTCGCGCCTGACCTCGCAGTCCGTTTCAATCCGCGCCCCGATCCAAGGACCGGGGCGACCCGGAATGCTCTGCAAGATTGAGGGCTTCTACAACGTTTCAATCCGCGCCCCGATCCAAGGACCGGGGCGACCTGTCGGGCAAGGTCAATCGCGGCTGCCCCTTTCATGTTTCAATCCGCGCCCCGATCCAAGGACCGGGGCGACAGCGACCCACGCTTACGGTTGGGCCGCAGAGGGTTTCTAGGCGATTTGCGCCAACCTGCCAAGACTTCTTGTTTCGACGAAGTGTAGTATGTCAATGAACGGTCGAAAGTGTCCGGTGCATCCGGTTTTCCGGCGCGCCGCGAAGTCTTCCGCGTCAGGCCGGCGCTGGGGGTTCGCGGAGACGTGTTCACAGGATCAGCGGTTCGGTGAGATCCACCGGTTGGTTCACGCCGTGATGCTCGATTTTCAGTTTGGCGTTCTGGTCGAGAAAATAGAAGCGCAGCGAGTCCTCGGCGTCCTTGATCTCCGCCAGCAGCCGGGCGCGCAGACGGACCCATTCCTGCTGGCCGACCTGGCATTCGAAGACGGATTTCTGGACGCGGGTGCCGTAGTCCTCGCAGGCCCGGGCCACGCGCCGGAGCCGGCGCGCGCCGGCTTTTTCAACGGTGGAGACATCGTAGGTGACCAGGACGAGCATGTGAGCAGAAGGGTTGCGTCGTGAAGCCGTCAAGCGGTGGCCGCGGTCATTTGGGCAGCAATGGAACGTAGTCCGCGATGTCGCCGCGCAGATGCCGGGCCAGGATGCGCGCCTGGACGAATGGCATTTGGGCGAGGCGAAGGTTCTGCTCCAGCAACGGGTGCGCGAGGTTCTCTTGTTTGCGTTCCTGGTAGGCTTTGAGCACGAGCCGGCGGCCGGTATCGGTGAATTCCACGGCGCCGCCCTCGCGTTCGTGGAAGTGGTCGCGGCCGATTTGCTGCCGGTTGATGAGCGTCACGGCCAGGCGGTCGGCCAGCCACGGTCGGAATTCCTCCATCAGATCGAGCGCGAGCGACGGCCGGTTCGGCCGGTCGGCATGGAGAAAACCGACGAAAGGGTCCAGCCCGGCGCAGGTGAGGGCGGAGACGCAATCGTGCCGGACCAGCGCGTAAAGGAATGAGAGCAGGCAGTTGATGCGGTCGCGCGGCGGTCGGCGGCTGCGGGTGGCGAAGGCAAAATCACTTCGCTGCTGCTTCAGGAGCAGATGGAAGGCCTCGAAGTAGGTTTGCGCGGCCATGCCTTCGGCGCCGCGAATCTGGTCCAGCGCGCCGGGTTGGACCAAAGCTGCCGGCGGCCAGCGGCCCAAGTCCTGGAGCTGCCGGGCGAGGGCTTCGGTGGCGGCGCCGAGGGAGTCGCGTTCCGAGGTTGAATCGGTTTCACGGGCGGCGCGGAGCAACGAGTTGCGGGCGTTCTGGATTTTGCCGGCAACGATCTGCCGGGCGATCGCGGCGCAGCGCGCCGGAACATCCGCCGCGCGAAATTGCACCCGCCGCAGCGTGACGCTGGTGTCCGCGACGCCGGTCAAACGCGCTTGAAGATGGCCGAACTCACTCAAGAAATTCACGGCCACGCCATGTTCCCAGCACAAATCCAGCGCCGGCGGCGTGACCGTCACCGGCCCGAAGGCGCACAGCGATTCGAGATGATGAATCGGGATGGACAGCTTGCGCCAGTCCGTCGCCGCGTCACGCTGGCGTTGCTCCGGCGGCCAATCCGCCGGATACACCGGCACCTCGATTTGCAACGTCAGGTGATCCCGCGCGACATGGCTGCCAGGCGTGGTGAGATACAGCGTGTTCTGGGCGATTTCGGGCATGGGTGATTAAAACTTCAAATTCCGAATTTCAGATAGGTCCTTTTGCCTCGGCTTCCTTGCGCTTGGGATGCCACGCTGGCAGCTTGCGGAGCAGTTCCAGTTCAAACGCCGCCGCGCGTTTCTTTTGCTCATCGGATTGGCGCGTTTTGTCGGTCAAATGCCGCTGGCCTTTGATATCTGAATTTTGCAGCGCATCCGCCCACCCGCGCAACTGGCGGGAACAGGACTCGGCCGCGGAAATCAAATTTGAAATCTGGGATTTGAGATTGGCGGGCCAGCCAGCTTGGCCACTGCACCGCGCTTTGACCGTCAGCATGGACCGCACTTCACCCGCCGATCCCCGCGCGATGTAAATGAATTGCAGAAGCTCGTTGGTGGTGCCGCGTTCAAAGCCTTCGGCGATGTTGTTGGACACGGAGAGCGCCGCACGGTCGAGCTGGTCGCGGAAACCACGCGAAACTTTGAACCCCGCGTTTTCCAGCAGAACCTCGGCGGCCTCGTAGAGTTCCGCCGCCTTTTGCCACCCGGGCAGGTCTTCAAAGCGTTCGTAAGTCATGGGGTGATTGAGGGGTGAGTGTGGTGGATTGACAGGGTTTCGGGTGGCACGGAGGAGAATGTCATTTGAGTTGTGAGTTTTCAAATTTGAAATAATCCGCGTGCCAGTTGCGCCGCACGGCTGCCAACGCCGGTGGCCTTGGGCAGGCAGATTTCGTAGAGCGAACACTCCTCGCACGCAGGCCGAGGCACCGCTGGCGGCAATGGAGCAATCTGAGACTTGAGATCTGAGATTTCAGATTGGTGGAGCAAGGCGTGAAGTTCCTTCAGGGCCTGCTCCGTTCGGGCGCGAAGGGCGGGGGTGAACTCCACCTCGCGCCGGCGTTTGCTGTCGGCATGGAACACCGCGCCGCGCGACACGGCCACGCCGAACATTTCCTCCAGACACAGTGCCTGGGCGCAGACTTGCGCGTCGTCATTTTCCCACTGCCGGCGCTTGCCCAGTTTGAATTCGACGGGCCGCAGGGCGGCGATGCCGCCCGATTTCAAATTAGAGATTTGAGATTTCAAATCGGGCAAAGCCGCTTCGACCTCGACGATGTCGCACTTGCCGTTCAAACCCAGCCGTTCCGACCACACCGGCAACGCGCGCAACAGCGTCACGCCCTGCACGACCTCGTAACCCCGCAGATCGGAATGCTCGTGAACGATGTTGCCGCGTTCGGTGTGCTCGTTGGCCCCGCGCCAGCCCTCGACGACCTTCAGCGCCGCCCGGCGCGGGCAATACAGGTAATCGTTGAGCAGCGAAAGCGGCAGAGCCTCCGGTGGATTTACGATTTGCGATTTTGGATTCTCGATTGAGGTCACAAGGGCTCGCTTACCTCGACGCCGGATGGCAGGCCGGATTTGTTGACGGTCACATCGTAATCTGCAAAGGAACGACCAACGGCAACGCCGGACTTGCGCTGAACTGTAACCCGCTCGAACAGCTTGTGCGCGGGGGCGTTGCCCAGGGCGGATTGATGTTTGAAGATCACGAGCTTTTGCGGGGCCATCGTGCCGCGCGAGGCGGAGCGGTCGTGGTCGAACAACTGCGTGAGCGCCTGCCAGAAGAGCGCAAGGTCGTCGTCGCTGAAACCGGTTTCGTTGGCGAGGTGTGCGCTGATGAAGCCGTGGCAACGGTAAAGGCCGTAGGGGATGAGGTTCTTGCGGCCCATCGTTTGGTTGGGAGATTCCTCATCTTTGGCATCGGTGACGGCCATGCGTGTGATGCTCACGTCCAGCGGCAGAATGGGATCAAGGCTGCGGCTGAAGCTGAGTTGGACCGGGCCGCGCACCTGGCCGGCGTTATCGCCCGTGGACATAACCGCTCCAAAGGTGCGCACGTCATAGAAACGCTGGCACATGGCGGTGCGGGCGAGGCCAATCTGTTTGCGCGTCGGCCCTTTCTTCTCATCCAATTTGCCGTAATCCGGGCCTTTCGCCGCCGC
Source organism: bacterium (assembly GCA_021780105.1). Lineage (GTDB taxonomy): Bacteria > Verrucomicrobiota > Verrucomicrobiia > Limisphaerales > J093 > JAJXZJ01. Next base: position 79,415 of record JAJXZJ010000022.1, on the reverse strand, counting down.
TTCGTGGCCCTGGCCGATGAGTTGGTTCAGGACAGCGCCTTGCCGGACGAAGATGTCGAAGGGCGCAGTGCCGCCTTTGGCGAGCAAGACGAAGTTGCGAATCTTGCGCTTGAGGCACACGTCGCTGACGAGGCCGTGCATGTCCTGCGGATCAATGCGCGGCGCGTTCGCGGCGTCGGGATCCCCGTTGGGGTTGCCGTCTTTGCAGTCGAAGAGATAAACGAATTCGTATCGGTTGTTCATGTGTTTATTGTTGGTTTGAATTTGAAATTTGGAATCAGGGATTTGGGATCGCGTTAGCTGGTGGTTTCGGATTTGGCCTGGGCCTCTTTCCGCTCCGCGGTGCGGCGGCGGTAGTCGGCTTTCTGGTGGTAATAGCCGAGGGCGAAGCGACCCTGGCTTTCGAGATCGAGCGAGGCAGGGAACTGATCGCCCAGCGCGCAGGTGATGGCCTCGAAGTCCTTGCCGACATTCGTGGCCACGCCGCCTTCCGCTTTGGCCAGGTGGAACTGGGCGTTGCGGAAGAGGCGGCCCATGACCAGCGCGGGCGTGGTGCTGGCGCTGGCGTAGTAACGCTCGACCACGCCGGCGTTGACGCCGCCCAGGGCGAGGTATTGGAGGCGGTCAAAGACTGCGAACAGGCGACCGCACAAGTAGGCGGGATCGCGGGATTCAGGATTCAGGCATTCAGTCATAGTCGTGTCTTTCGATTGTGTGTTTTTATTTGGTGAATTTGGAGAGCGGAGCAGGCAGGCCTTGATGAGAGCGAGGCGGGCGGGATTGAGTTTGTTTTCCTGGTCGAGTTGTTGCCGACGAAGCGCGGCGGCGAGGGCCGATTGGGGCAATGGCACTGAACGCCCACGCAACGCGCCGTGGAACAGTTGCGTGGGAACCTGCGGCGGCAATTCATCCAGTTCCGCCCGCACCATGCCATAGAGCAATGCGCCGAACTTGAAGTCGCGCTTTCTGCCGAACCCGTCCAGCGGCACAATGGAAAGGTCTTCAAACCACTCGGCGACGTGCTTCTCCACTTCCGGCACGGTGGATTCCAACCAGTCGCGGACAACGATCCGCGCGCCGTTGCCGGAGAGGCTCAGGCAGTAATAGGCGTTGGCGTCCAAGCCATAGAACTGCTGGCCGTGCTTGACCGAATGCAAAAGTTTCTCAATCGCATCCTTGTCGCCAGTGACAACGGGATCCATCGGATCTTGTTCCATTCGCTGGCGGCTCCAGTGCAGATGCACGACGTCATTCATCCGAAGACCGCACCGAATCAGGTCGTTCAGCGCAGAGCGAATTTTTAGTTCGGCCGGCGCGGAGAGGGCGGCGTTCTGCGCTTGCTCCAAGCCAAACGAGCAGAATGAGTCTTTGTCGAAGCTGACGAGGTTTGTGCCCGTGGCCAGCCCGCCGGGAACGCCTTTGACCTTTTCGGTGGTGTCGAGCGTCTCCGCAAGTTCGCCGGTCGCGATGCAGACGCGCTGGGGGCGAGCCGGTCCGGCGGCGGCCTTGCCACGTCGCTGGCGCCAAAACTGTTTCAGCGGCTCCGAACCGAGCAAGTTGAAACCGTCCACGGCAAAGGCGGCGTTGTCCGAAGGCTTGGCTTTCGCGTCCGCTAATTGACGATGAAGACTGGCTACAGAGTCGGGATGGTTTAGGAAGTTCAACACCGCGTTCAGCCGCAGGGCTTCAGGCGGACAAGCCGATGCGGCTTCGGTGAGGAGCGATTTGAAGTAATCGTGCTGCGTGCTGCGAGCGGCAGCTTTCTCCGCCGCTTTGGGGTCCAGCAGGAGTGTGGCTCGCTCCAGCGTGTCACAGAGGAAGTGGGACTTGGTGCCTTGGTTGAGTTCGTTGGGCGAGGTGAAGGGACGGGCGAACTGCTTGGCCCGCGGCTTCTTCTCATCCGGGTTCTCAGCGAGAGGAATCGGGCCACCCGCCAGCTTGCCAGCGGCATCCAGCGGAACGAGCCAGCGGACGCCGACCGTCTCAAAGTCCGCGTCGCCGAGGTTTTCGCGCTCGGCGTAGGCGATGAGGGCTTGAAGCATCATTCGGCACCTCCGAGTTGGGATTTCACTTCCGCCCAGTCCGGCACGTTCATCACGCCGTCCTTGAGCGCGGCGCGGAAGAAGGTGACGCGGGGCTGCGGTTTCTCGACTTTGCCCGGCTTCTGGTCGCGCGACACGTCGAGGTTAAACACGTCGTAAAGCATCAGGCCAAGATCGGCGTCGGGGTTGAGGCCGGACGAGACCCGCAGGGCGGACTCATCCGCGAGTTCAAAGTGCGCGGGGAATTCGCGGCAGCCGAAGCAGGGCTGGGCGAAGCATTGGCCCTTCTCGGCGCGGCGCTGAAACATGGCGAGGTATTTCACAAGGCTGTCTTCGCCGTCCGGCTCGTCTGCGCACGGCGATTTGCGGCGGGGCAGGTTGGCCAACGGCGTCAAGTGCAGGCTGGCTTCGATGACGTATTCCACGTCGCGCAAGGCGAGCGTGTTCCGCTGGGTGCGGTCTTCGTCGGCCAGCAACGGCTCCGGCTTGCGCGGCGAGAGACGGGATTTCACTTCGTTGCGCCGGAAGGCGAGGAAGCGGATGGGCTTCTTCACCGCAACGCGCCGGACGCGCCAGCGAAATTGCGGCTTGTAGAGGATGGATTCCAGCAGGCCGCGCGCGGCGCTGGGCGTGATGACGGGGTAGCTCACACGCTCGACCTTCATTTCGGGCCGCGTAAAGCAGGCGAGGTCGCCCCAGACACGGAGATGGACAAGGTTTTCGGGTTTCATGGTTGGATTAGCGGTGTTGAATGGCTTGACGCGCTGGCAGCCCTCCCGGAGGGAGGCCAGCCGGTAGCCGGTGGTTGAGCGCCGCGATACCACCGGGACCGGCGTGATGGTGGAGCCGGCACCCCGGAGCGGGTGCCACACGGGAGGGTGTTGGCCGAAGGCTTCAATCGAGGTAACGCGCGTCGAACTCGATCTCCGTTCTTTTCAAAAACGCCACCAGTTCCTCCCGGAAGGTTTTGCGGCGATGGTGTTCTTCCTGCCGGGCGATGTAGTCGCGCACGGAGGCACGGGCCGGGGCGCTGACCGTGAACGCGGCATAGCCTTCCTGCCAATGGAAGGCGGGGCCGCCCACCGTATCGGCAACCCAGATGGAGGAGGCCTTTTTGAGTTCGCGCATGAAGTCGGCGAGGCAATGGGTGGGTTTGAGTCCCACCAGCAGATGGACGTGATCGGCCACGCCGCCGACACCTTGGGGAATGGCGCCAAGGCCGCGCACGGTACCGCCCAGGTAATCGTGCAAGCGGGCACGCCAAGAGGGGGCGATGAGCGGCTCCCGGTTTCGGGTGGCAAAGACAAGATGGTAATGAAGGCCGGTATAGGTGGAGGGCATACAGGAACGCGGCTGGCACCCCGGCCGGGGTGCGTGGGTGGTTTGAACGGTGCGCCGGTGGTGTCGCTGCGCTCGACCACCGGCTACCGGCGGCCAAGCCTCCGGCTTGGGTGAGACGGTTCCGCGATGTATAGGAGCGGTTCATGTCAGCAAATGAATTCATCGCTCTCGACGTGGGACGCGCCAAGGTCTGCGTCGTATTTGGAATTCCAGAACCAGACGTCTTCGATGGCCTCGACGATGTAACCACGGGCCTGAGCTTGGAGAAACTCGCCCAGGTGGAGGTTAACGGAGAAACGTTGGACACGCCGCCACTCCTCTGGCGAGAGATGTTTTTCACGGCGGAGCTTGGCGAGGAGGTAGTCGCCGTCCTTCCACTTCACGAGCACGGCACGGCTGTCTTCGCCGACGAGCCGGCACTCGGCGGCGGCTTTGGGAAAGTCGAAAGCTTTGCTGGCGGCAAATACCGGGTCGGCTTCGGCCGAATCGCGTCCCAACAGCGAATAGAGTTCGGCAAAGTAGTCGGCGTAGAAATGGGGCTGGTGCAAGGGCGCGTCCGGCTGTCGGGCCAGGAACGACTCGGTCACGCCCGCGGCCGTGCGATAGGCACCCGGCGGCATGGCATTGTCTTCGGGCCGGAAAATGATGACGGGACACGGCTCTGCGCTGCGGCCTTCGCGATTGCAGCGGCCAGCGGTCTGAATGATGGAATCGAGCGGGCCAAGCGCACGGAACGCGATCGGAAAGTCCACGTCCACGCCGGCTTCGATGAGTTGGGTGGAGACGAGGCGGCAAGGCTCGTGGACCTTGGGATCAAGGCGGCGGCGGATTTCAGCGAGTTTCTCCTGCCGGTGCGCCGGACAGAGGCGCGCGGAAAGGTGGAAGCGATGCTCTGCCGGAAGGAGGCGGAAGAGTTCGCGGGCGTGAGCGGTGGTGTTGACGACGCATAGGGCCTGCGGATGCGCGCTGAGTTTCGCGGCAAGATCGCTCCAGGAAATGCGCGCGTCAGGAGCGGGCAGTTCGATGCGGGTGCGGGACAGGGTTTCAGCCATCGCGCCGGGATTGGAAGAGATTTCCGCCGGCTCCCAGCCGTAGGGCAATGCGGCCTTGGCCGAGGCGAACGCGGGTTGCGTGGCCGTCATAAAAACAGCCGTCGCGCCGTAGGGTTCTTGCGTGAGCAGGCGCACGGCGGAGAGCAGCGACGGCACAAGGCGCGCGGGGAGCGTCTGCACTTCGTCGAAGAGCACCACAGAGCGGGCAATGTTGTGAAGCTTGCGGCAGTCGCCGTGCTTGTGGGCGAAGAGGCTCTCGAAGAACTGGACGCTGGTGGTGACGACCAGCGGCGAGGCCCAGTTTTCCGCCGCCAGCCGGGCACGGCGCAGACGCTTTTCCTCGTTGTCGAGGTCCTTGTCCTCCCTGCGCTCGCGCGGCGCGACCGCGCTATGATGTTCCAGCACATAGTCTGGCCCGAACTCCAGCTCGAACAGGTTTCGAAAAACGCGCGCCGTCTGTTCGATGATGCTGGTGTAGGGGATTACGACAATGACGCGGCGGAAACGCCGGGGATCGTCCTCGGCAACTCTCGCATGGTGGTGAACGATGTGCTGTAAGGCGAAGGCAAGGGACGAAAGCGTCTTGCCGCTCCCTGTGGGTGCGGTGAGCGTGAACAATCCCGGACGTTTTGCGGCTGCGCGCAAGCAATCTTCAAGCAGTTGCCGGCGAAGCTGATTTACTGGTCCGTCGCCCGGCTTTGTAGTCAGCCCGGCTTTAAGAAGACTCAGGGCGCGATCCGCCTGGAGGGACGGAACGATCCGCTGCTTTGCGGCGTCAGGGTCAAAATGCCGTTCGGTATCGAGAAAATCAGCATCCACCAAGCAACTGAAAAGGAAGCGAGCGCGAAGGGCGTTGGCGAAATGATCTTTGTCAGGCACGGGAGGTGCGGATGGCAGTTCGATCCCGTCCAGTTCTCGAAGTCGCCTGACCAACTCAGCGATTGGTTGGGCGCAGCCAGTTTCCCGTCTCCAAACTGGAACATCCTTGGCCCAGGCACGAGTCTGAGCGAAATCGCTGGCAGAAGGGATGCCGGTATGGTGGCCATCCACAGCGTAGGCGACCAGCGCCGCCCTGAGTTGGTCCATCGCATGAACGGCTCCCGCTGCCCAGTGATTGACCCCGTGAATTGAGCTGTCGTGAAGACGGTCCTGAAAGCGTTCCGCGTATTTCCCCAAGTCATGGAGCAGGCCGGCGAGTTCGGCTTCGGCAGACAGGCCAAGCGGCGCGGCGAATTGCTTCGCCTGTCTTGCCACAGAGCACAGATGGTCCTTGAGCAACTGCCAACGGCTTTCATCCGACAGCCGCCTGCCGTCCTCGTCTTCCGCCGTGTGCGCGTAGAATTGCATCAGTGGTTGGCGGTGACTGGTTCTGGGTTCATCGCGTGGTTGCGGGCCGTGTAAACTCTTCACCGCCGCGGGCGGAGTTGCGGATGGTCATGAGCAAGGGAGGGTGGTTTTGGTGGTTTGAACGGTGCGCCGGCGGCCAGGCCTCCGGCTTGGGTGAGCCGGTTCCGCGATGTGGGGGAGCGGTTCATGTCAGCAAATGAATTCATCGCCCCGGTGCAGGTGGAGGACATACGGGAACATGGCTGGCACCCGGCCGCAACAGCGGGCGGAGTTTCCGGTAGAGGTCGCGCAGAGCGGAATCATGGGCGGTGAGAACACGGTCAATCGTCGCCAAACGTTCGGGCAGCGCACGGCAGGCGGCGGGTTCGGTGCGCGCCTTGAGGAAGGCGCGGGCGCCGGCGAGGCGCACAGCGCGAGGGCTGGCGGCTGGCGCAGGACCACGGCGGCCAGGCGCACGCCGCATCCGGCCAGCGGGGAGTCCGGCGCGTAAAAGGGGGCGTTCCGCGCGGAGGTGGCCAGGCGGGAGAGGTCTTGGATTTCCACGCGGCTCAGGGCGGCCAAGGCCAGCGACTCGATCCGCAGCGGCCGGTGGGTTGACGGTGGCAGGTTCATGGCCGGGAAAGGCGGCGGCGGTTGACCGGACGAGCGGACCGACGGGGTGAACCGGACCGGCGACCGCCGGCAGGCGCTGGTTTACGCGGCTTCCAAGCAACTTGGAAATAGCCCGTTGCAGGCTGACGGCCCGCCTTTTCCCGTGGCCGTTGAGCCTGACCCGCCAATGAAATCCCCGCATAAAGCGTCTTGCTTTCCGTAAAGCCCCAAGCATGTGTATCTTCCTGTTCCGTAGAGTTTCCACTTACGGATGTCAACGTCAGTTTTCGCCTTTCTATATTTATCATGCGGAGAGTGTAGCCGGGAGGGTGGGACAAATACGGGGTGACCCCGTCGAAATTTCAACAAATTGAAACCGGGAGACGATGGTCGAAATCCGCGAGCATGGCCGAGGGGTTTGCTGCGCGCCCGGCGGGCGGGCAAGGGGTGCAACTTGGCAATGCCGCCGGTCATACCGGAAAATGGCGCGCCGGCCTGGTTCAGCGGAACGCGCCGTTCGCGACCCGGTCCCAAGCCGGTTGGAAAACCGGCGCTCCGGTGGTGGTTTCCAGGCGCGTCCGCTGGAAAAACCCGAATGCGCCGGGTGCTGGCTGCCTTGGTGGAGGGACCTTGGCTGAACCCGCGCTGGACGCCGATGGCGGGCTGTTGCGATCCGACCCATGAAAACACGGTTCGCGCTCCTTGTCGTGGCTGCGTTCGCGTCGGCCGCCATCGCGGCTGATCGGCCGGCCGGGACCGGGCGGGTTCATTTCCCGCCGCGCGATTTCCGGGCCGAACCGCCGGCGTGGCGACGGTTGTTCACCCACGTCGGGCATGACGACAAGGACACGCTGCCCGATTCGCTGGGGATTGACGTGCGGCATCTGGAAACCCCGGCGCCACCGGAACACGCGATCGGCGGCGGCCTGTTCCAGAACTTCTGGGGCGGGCGATTCAGCTACCAGCCAACAGCCTGGGGGCCGCTGCGCCAGGATGCCCAAGGCGCGCTGGCGGGGGCGGGCAGCTTCGCCAAGCTGGAGGCGTTTGCCTGGCCGACGCCGGACTGCCTCGACCGCTCGCGCCTCAAGGAGCAATGCCGTCGCCACGAGCGGCCCGCGTTGCTTTACGGGTTTGCTGATGTCTGGCAGCGGCCCGCGCTGGTGCGCGGTTGGGAGGCGATGTCTGTGGACATGGCCGAACGGGCGAAAATTCCACGGGCTGGTTTCAGCCGCCCAACCGCTCAGTCCTCTGCAAACAGGTATTCCAGGTCTGCCTGCGTCAGGCTGCGGGCAAAGCCTTCCTCCCCGAGCACGTCGGCGATCGTTTGCGCCTTGCGCTGCTGGAGGTCCCAGATTTTTTCCTCGACGGTGCCGGGCGCGATGAGCCGGTAGGCGTTCACGGTGCGCGTCTGGCCGATGCGGTGCGAGCGGTCAATCGCCTGCGCCTCGACCGCTGGATTCCACCACGGATCGTAGAGGACCACATAGCTGGACGCGGTGAGGTTCAGGCCGGTGCCCGCGGCGCGCAGGCTGAGCAGGAACAGCGACGGGTGCGGGTCGTCCTGGAACGCCTGGACCACGGCCATGCGGTTCTTGGTTTCGCCGGTCAACATGTGCGTGGGCATTCCGCGTTTGCGGCATTCGGCCTCGAGCAGTTGGAGCATCTGTACGAACTGCGAGAAGACCAGCACCTTCTGGCCCTCGTCCAGCAGTGGCTCCACCAGCTCGAACAGCGTGTCGGTCTTGCCGGAGGCCGAGTCGCTGCCCACCAGCGCCGGGTGGCAGCAGATCTGCCGCAGGCGGGTGAGCGCGGCCAGCACCTGCATTTTGCTCCGGTTGATGCCTTTTTCGGCGACGATCTGGCTGATCTGTTCACGGCTGCGGCGCAACTCGGCGAGGTAAAGTTTGCGCTGCGCCTCGTCCAGCTCGCAATCGCGGCGTTCCTCGATGCGGTCGGGCAGATCCTTGGCGACCTGTTTCTTGAGCCGGCGGAGCAGGATGGGCCGGAGCTTGGCGGAGAGCTTCCGGCGGGCCATGCGCTGGGTCCACTCGACGTCCGGGCCGGTCGGCTCGTAAACGTCGTGGAACTGCTGCTGCGTGCCGAGGTAGCCGGGCTGGACGAAGTCCACGATGCTCCAGAGGTCGAGCAGGCGGTTTTCCAGCGGCGTGCCGGTCAGGGCCAGCCGGAACTCGGCGCGAAGCTGTTTGACGGACTGGCTGACCTGCGCCGACGGGTTTTTGATGAACTGCGCCTCGTCGAGGATGACCGCGCGGAACTCGAACTTTTGCAGTGCCTCGAGGTCGCGGCGGAGCAGGGCGTAGTTGGTGACGATGAGGTCGAACTGCGGGATCTGCTTGCGCAAGTTGTGCCGCGCCGGGCCGCTTTCCAGGACGAGCACCTTCAGGTTCGCGGTGAATTTCTCCGCCTCGCGCCGCCAGTTGTGCAGCACGGAGGCGGGACAGATCACGAGCGCCGGCCGCTGCCGTTTCGGACTGTGCTCCTTCAGCCAGGCCAGCCACGCGAGCGCCTGGAGCGTTTTGCCCAGGCCCATGTCGTCGGCGAGAACGCCGCCGAGCTTGATGCGTGACAGGTGGCAGAGGAAGTCGAAGCCGTCTTTTTGATAGGGCCGCAACTCGGCGTTCACGCAGGCGGGCAGCGGCACCGGCGCAATGCCCTTGAAATGGGCCAGCGCCTGGCGCAGCGCCTGGGCTTCCGGCAGGTCGGCGAAGCGCTGGAGCGCCTCCTCGCTGAGGCCGGCGGCCTGGACCAGGCCGACCTTTTGCGGCAGCGCGGAAAGACCGTCCAGCCCGATGTCGGCCATCGTTTCGTGGGCGGATTGCACGGCCTGGAGATCGAGTTCCACCCAGCCGCTGTCGGGCAGTTTGACGAAGCGGCTGTTTGCGGCGGCCAGGCGTTCGAGGTCGGCCGGCGTGAGCTTGAGGCCCTCCTGTTCCCACGCGGCGGAGACGGCGAACCAGTCAATGCCGCTGCCCTGGACGATGAGCTTGGGCTTGAGCTTGCGCGGCGCCATGAACAGGTGCTGGAACGTGGTGTTGGCCAGGTAATCCGCCTCCGCGGGCCGGTCGGGCCACGCGTGCGCCAGGGTGTCCAGGAAGTTCTCGTTCGCGTCGCCGATCCACAGGCCCGGCTCGGGCGTAAACCAGTCCTGGCGCCGCAGCCATTGCGTCGCGGCTTCGAGGCGCGGGTCGTCGAGCACCTCGGGTTTGCCCGTTGCGGCCGCCGCCGGCTCGGTGCGTTGCCACTCCAGGCCGTTCCACTGCCACTGGCTCTGGTCACGGTCGCTGGTGGCCAGCAGGCGCACGCGCACCGTGTCGTCATCGAGTTCAAACGTGAACTGCGGTTTGGCGGTGTGGGCGACGCAGAGGTTCTCCCAGTCGGCGCCGTGGTGCGAGCCGGTTTTGCGCAGATGGGTCAGCAGCCGGTGGCTCAACTTGCGGACCGGCACGCCGGGCTGGCGGACCAGCTCGCCGAGCAGCGGCGGCGGCGGCGCGTTGCGCAGCAGGTAAAACGTGTGGTTCACCGCCACGAGCGGCGGCTGGCCGGCGAAGAATTTCGCGGCGGCGAGCGGGATGATTTCGCCGCCGGGCAACCGGAGCTGCTGGAGGAACGTCAGCTCGCTGCTGCCGTTTTGCAGGTCCGGCACCAGTTCGGCAAGCTGGCCGGCGAAGAACACGTTCTCCGGCTGGCCGGCCCACTCGATCCACGGCGGGTTGCCCCAGCGCGCCAGCCATTGGAGCAGCTCGATGCCGTCCACGCGCAATGGTTGCGGGACGGTTTCACGCGCGCCGTAAACCGCCTTGAGCCACTGGATGCACGCCCAGTCGCGCGCCGGGAAAAGTTCCTCCTCGTGCGCGGCGCGGGTGACGAGGTCAATCAAATCGCCCGCCGCGCGGGGCTTTTCGCCGGAGCGCGGCCGGAACAGCAGGAATTCCAGCCCCAGGTCGTTCAGCCCCGGCTGGTCCTCGCGGGGCAGGACGCGGGCCAGGAGACGCAGGTGCGCCCGCGGCGCGTCCAGGTGGTTCGGCGTCGGCGGCAGGAGCCAGTCTTCCAGATCGCGGATGCGCTGCTGCTCGCGTTCGAGCTGTTCCACCTCGGCCAGGCGGGCCATGTTGGCGTAGGTGGCCAGTTCGGTGGGCAACGGGCGCCCGGCGCGCAGGAAGAGCAGGGCGGTTTCCTCGATGCGGGCGCGGCCCTGGACGGCGAGCAGCCGCGGCCACCAGCGGTTGCCGGCGAAATCCTTGCGGGCGAGCGAGAGCTTGTTGAAGTAGTCCTCGAGCAGGAGCCAGGCGCGCTGCGAGTCCGCGCAGTTGGCGAACAGGTGCAGCAGCTCGGTGCGTTCGGCGACGGCGGCCTTCGAGTCGGCCAGCTCGCGGCGCAGGTCCGCGAACGCGCCGTAGGCGTCCTGCAGCACCGAATGGTGTGCGTCATACTTGCTGGCGAGCAGCGGCCGGACTGCGTTTGTATTTTTCGTTCTCGGCATCGAGACAAAGCCACTGTAACAGAGTGGTTATCTTATCTCGGCATGGACGGGCCAATCCGGTCAACAGGAAAGTGAATTTCATTTCTCCCCAAAGTTCACGCGGCTTGGCGAAACTCATCGGGTGGTTGTCCGTTGCCGGCCGGTGCGCATTGATGGTTTGCGCCGGGTTGGGCGGGGGTAATGCCCGCGCCATCACGCCGGGCTACGGCGGTGTCTCCGCCTCGTAGGCCTGGAAATAGCGCTCGCGGTAGTTGTCCATCGCCTTGCGGTCGGTGAGGTAAAGGTCCCAGTGCAACGTCGGGCGGCTGCGGGCGCGCACGACCGGCAGCGGCTGGGTCGTGAAGCGCGTCGCCAGTTCGTGAAACGCCCGGCCCCACGCCTTTTCCCGGCCGTCGGCCGTGAGCAGACCGATCAGCTCCGTCACGTCGCCCGCGCCCGGATGATCGTGGAAGCCCCAGTTCAACCAGCCGCACGCCTCGCCCGCCGTGGTTTCGACGACCTTCCGGCCCCAGCGCGCCTGCTGTTCCTCCGTGGCGGCCGGGTGCCGCCCGCCGTTGATCGCCGGCTTGCCGCCGCCATACCACCCAAACTCCGCGAGCACGGTGGGCTTGCCGCAACGCGCCACTTCGTGGACGACACATTCGAGGTAGGCGAGGTTGCGCGCCTCGTCCTCGTCGTTCCGGTATTCGTAGAAGCCGTTGGCCAGCGGGTAAAAATGGATTTCCATGAAGTCGAGCAGTTTCGCCTGCCGCTCCGGTCGGAACGCCGAATATTGAAACGGTCCCGCCAGGCACATCGGCACCGACCATTGGATCAAGCCGGTCGTGACCAGCGCCTGCGGGTCCGCCGACTTGATCGCCGCCACCTGCCGGCGTGTCCACTCGTCGGCGATGGACTCGCGGAAATGCTGGTAATCGAGCAACTCGCGTCCCGGCGGGGCGTTCTTCGGCACGGCGGGCACGGAGCCGAATTCCAGCTTGCGATCCGAAGGTGCGCCCCACGCCTGCGCCAGCTCCGTCGTGGTGGCATAGTGCTTGACGAGCCACGCGTTCCATTTCACGCGCATCGCCGGGGTGTCCCACGGTACTTCCGGTTCGTTCAACAGCTCGTAGGCGAAGATCACGTTGTGGCCGTGATACCGGATGGCGAAGAGCCGCCAGAATTGTTCCAGCGCGCTGAGGAAATGATCGTCGGCGTAACGGTCGTGTTGCGCCCAGCCGGGCAGCCCTTCCCAGTGATCCGGCCCGGTTGGCTGGACGTAAAGACCCGCCTGCTCGGCAAGCGTGAGGAACTGGTCGAACTTGGCGAGGCCGTCCGGCGAGAGCTTGCCGGGTTCCTGGTAAAACGAGCCGAAGGAGAGAAAGACGCGCACACAATTGCCGCCGAGCGCGCGCAGTCTGGCGAAATCCTTCCGCGTGGCGTCGGCGTCGAACTGCTTCCACACCTGCGGCGCCCAGCCGGTGCCGGGCCGGAAATACGTCACGCCGAACGGCACGAACGGCTTGCCGGCGTCGGTGAAGAAACCGCGTTCGTCCGGCGCCACACGCACCTTGGGCAGCGCCGGTGGCGACGTTTGCCCGCCGGGCGCCGTGACGGCCGTCAGCGCCGACATGAGAAAACCAACCGCCGCGCCGAAGCCGGGACGTAAACGACAGAACCGGGTTTGCATGGCCGGAATACTGCCGCCACCCGCCGTGTTCGTCACGGCTGATTCTGGTCTTTGGATTGCCGGGCGACTGGATCAATCCTTCAGGAACGGCGCCACGAACTGCGCCGGCGTCCGGCCGGATTCATTGACGTGCGTGACCTTGGTCCACGGCAGCGCGGGGTCGCCTTCCGCGAGCTTCAGCCACGCCTCGGCAAATTCCTTGCGCGAGGCCGGCAGCGGCCAGGTGCCGCCGGCGTCGGTGCATTCCTGGCGCAGTTTGTCCCAAAGCGAGAGCCACACGTAGCCGAGCCACATCCGGCCGCGTTGCACGCGCGGCAGGAAGGTGGCGTCGTCCGCCACCGCCGCCTCGGCGTCGCGCCAGAGTTGTTCGGCCTGCGCGAGGGTTTTGAATTGATCAAACGGCGTGTCGGTCTTGGAGAAGCACGTCAGGTTCCACCCGGCCGACGCACCGTGCATCAGTTCGAGATAGTGGCGGATTGGCGTTGCGGCCGGGCCGTAGTAACCGTCGAGGAACTCGTTGATCAACGCGCGGTCGCCCTTGGCCGGATTCCAGAGCAGTTGGGCCAGCACCCACGCGCGCAGTTCGCTGAATTCCGAGGCGTAGCTTTGATACGCGCCCTGCTCGAACACGCCGCGGACGTGGTTCGCCGCGAAGAAGCGCAGGTTTGGTCCGAGGACGAACCAGTTCGGATGCGGCTGCACGTAATGCCCGAAATCCGTGGTGTAATCCCAGATGTAAAGCCGGTTGCAGATGGCCGACCAGCCGCGGATGTCGTCGGCAAACGCCGCGTTCGCGGGCGCGTCCAGCGGTTCGCGGAAGTTGCACTCGATCGAGCAGAGCCGGACGATGACGTTCGGCCGCGGGCGGATCGTCTTCGGCGGTTTGCGCGTGTATTGGTAGGCCAGGGTGTCAATCGCCACCTGCGGGAATTCCGGCTCGATCTTCTCCGCAACGTAGTTCACGAAGTCCAGCATCGTGCCGGCGTGACTGCCCTCGGCGTCGTCCTTGGCCTTGCAGAGCGGGCAGGTGCAGGGATTGAAGCAGTCATTTTGCGACACCGAGACGATCCGGGCCTCGGGCGACTCGCGCAGCCATTCCTTCACGCGGTTGACCACGAAGTCGCGCAGTTCCTGGTTCATCAGGCAAAGCTGCGCGTTGTTGGTCACGCGTTTGCCGTTGACCTCGGCGAACCATTCCGGGTGCGCGGCGAAATGCTCCGCCGGCGGCACCAGCGGGTAAAACGTGTGGACAAAACCCTTGTAACGGATGCAGCCGCCCAGGTTTTCCGGGATGCCCGCCGACTGGCTGTTCGAGAAATTCCGCACCGCCCAGGCCGCGTTGAACGCGGGAAACCAAAACGGATCGCGCGACTCGAACACCGGCGCGTAACGAACGTCGAGGGCGCCGACCGTCAGCGTCGGACGCGAAGGAATCTGGCTCGCCCACGGCGTCCACCAACGCACGCCGCAGGAGCCTTGGAGAAACTGCGCCACGGCGTAAAGCGTGCCGCGCGGCCGGCCGCCCGCCAGCAACAATCGCCCGCCGCTGGTCTTGATGACGATTTCCTCCTGCCCAAGCTGGTCGAACGGCACGTCCGGGAACAGCGCCTTTGCCGCCGGGCCGGGGCCGACGATGATGGCGTGCTCCGGCACGTCTTCGCCGGCTTCCTGCACGGTGAACTGCGCGCCGGTGACCTGCTTTAACGTCTCGGCGAGTTCGTTGAGCGCGTATTGCTCCGGTGCCGTGGTGCCGGGTTCGCGGAGAATCACACATTCCGCCTTGCCGTCTTTGGCAAGGGTGAGTTCAGCGCGGCCGAGCAGCGGCATCGCGGTGGCGAGGGACAAGATGATGGCGAGTGTTTTCATGGCACCGAGGGCGCGGCGACCGCGCCTTTTTTGATTTGCTGACCGTCGAGTGTCCCACGAACCGCGCCGCCGCGCAACGCCGTTTCCAAAGGCATCCATTTATGCGGTGCATTCAGCGTTTCGCGCGAAGGCCGCGGCGGCAAACAAGGCAGACAGAACTTCGAATCCTTCTCTTCCTTCGCGCGAGACGCCGCAACATCGCACGGGGGCGTCAATAGCCGCGCCTCACGAGGTAATAGACGAGGAACATGAGCGCAAGGCAGGCAACCGACATCAGCAGCGCGGAGGTGATCAGAAACGAGGCGGCGATCATCAACACGCCGGCGACGAAGGGAATGATGCTTTGCTGCCGTTTGGCGTAGATGCAATAGCCGGTGCCCACCGATCCCCAGACCAGCGACGCCAACAGGTAATGAACATCCAGCAGATTCACGACGATCAAATTAACGAACCGGAGGAATTTAGCCGGTTTCCGGAAATTTTCGAGCGGTTGCGTAAACCCGGCGGAAACGAAGTTCAGGCATCAATCCAAATTCCGTCGTTCAACCGCTGACCGATGCCGATCAACGCCGATGGGAAAGTGGATTGCCGTCGTGGGTGGGTTTCACCCGCGGAGTGAACCGGTTTCCACCGCTCAGTCCCGTCGCGTAAGACAACCATCTTCTGTTCTCCATCATCCACCCTCCACCCTTGCCGCAACTCTGCGCCTCTGGCTCTTCACGGTGGGGCGAACCTACCAGTGAACCGGAGGAACCGGCCCGACTGGTGGGGCTGCGGTGCCCCGCAGCCCTGACTGAGCGCCGTTTGTGGTTCTCGTTCTAT
This sequence comes from bacterium, assembly GCA_021780105.1. Lineage (GTDB taxonomy): Bacteria > Verrucomicrobiota > Verrucomicrobiia > Limisphaerales > J093 > JAJXZJ01. The sequence continues at coordinate 64,184 of JAJXZJ010000022.1, read as the reverse complement.
TCCAAACGAATCCGGTAACAGCAGGCCCTGCTGGCGGCCACGTTTACGGCAGCTTCACCCGGAAGAACCGCTGGTCGCTGGCGGGTGCGCCCGGCTCCACGAAGTCCAGTTCGCCCAATTCGTTGATCACGTTCGTCAGCACTGGCGACCATGCCTTCAGGTCCGGCGACCATTCCACCACGGCCGTCTGGCCGGGATCGGCGTAGAACTTGAAGGAGAATCGTCCATCCGGCATCGTCGCCGTGTCTCCAATCCCATGATTCAACGGCGTCACGAGCACGGTTTGGTCCACGGCGGCCGCCGGCGCGTAGAGGGCATTTCCTTCTTGCGAGGCCCGCACCGACACCAGCCCCGGCCCGGTGATTGTGAGCACGTTGCCCGACAACACCGCCGGCCCAGCCAGCAGGGTGAAACTCACCGACAAGCCCGAACTCGCCGTGGCCATAAGCGGGAACGGCGCGTCGCCCACGGTTTGCCGGCTCAATGCGGCAAAGGTGATGGACTGCGGTATGGCCAGGACATTGAAGGTTTGCTGCACCGTCGGCGCCGCGTTGTAGTTCGCGTCGCCGGGCTGCGAGGCGCTGATCGTGACCGTACCCGCTCCTTGCAGCGTGACCGTGTTGCTGGCGTCCAACGTTGCTGGGCCGGACAAAACCGCGAAATGAACCGGCAGCGTGGAACTGGCGGTGGCGCTCACGATGAACGGCGGATCACCTGCCGATCTATCTGGTAACGCGGCAAAAGCGATGGCTTGCTCCGCCTTCGCCACGCTGAAGCTCAAATCCACCGGCGGGGCCGCGCTGAATGAATCGTTTCCTGCCTGAGTGGCCTCCAGTGTTACCGCACCCGCACCGGTCAGCGTCAAAATGTTGTCGTTGGACAAGGTTGCTGGGCCGGAAACAACGCTGAACTTGACCGGCAAACCAGAGCTGGCGGCAGCAACCAGTTGGATCGGGGCGTTGCCGAAGGTCTGGTCGCTGATGGCCGAAAACGTGATGGTCTGATTTTGGACGGGCGGCGCGTAGATGACCGCCAACGTATCGGTGCCGCTGTTCCCGGCAGCGTCATAGGCGGTTACTGTGAGCGTATTGGCCCCTGGTTGAAGTGGAATGCCTGTGGCCAACCAACTCGTTGAACCCGTGGCATCTCCGCTACCGCCACGAGTATTCGACCAAGTAACTCGCGTCACTGTGCCATACACCAACCCAGCATTATCGTCTGCACTGCCACCTAGATTGATGGTGCCTACTGTAGTAGTAGTGGACTGCGAAAAGGTTGGCGATGTAATAAATACTTCCGGTCCATCCAGATCGGGCATCTGGAGTATTGTGAACCCCGCGTCTTGATCGGCAACGAAAAGATTATTGCCGGATACTTTAATATCTGTAGCAAACCGTGGCGCGCGGTAGGAACGGAGCAGGCGTGGTTGCGACGGATTACCTACCTCATACACCTTCACCCCGTCACCGGTAGCGAGGTAAGCCGCTGTTCCAGCAAAATCGAAGCCGGCCACAGCCACGCCCACATAATTGGAGGATACCATCACCGGCGAACTACTGTTGGAGACATCAAATACTTTCCAGCTAAGATCGTCTTGTTGACAACCAACATACAAGTAACGGTTATCTGGTGCTAACCGCATCGTGCGCACATTTCCCAGCAATGACGGCTGTCCAACCTGTTGAAGACTTCCAAGGTTGCTAACATTGATGACGGCCACTGAGCCGTCAGGTAATGCGGCATAGGCCATGCTCCCGTTACCCGTAATCGCGCCGACACCTCCAGCTTGTCCTGCGGCGAAATAGAGCGGCTGATGAATGACGATTGACGCTGGGTTGCTGGCATCCAGCACGGCAACCGCCGGCTTATAGGGCGTAAACGTTGTATCGACACCGGATGCGACAATAAGATTGCCAACCAAATAAAAATCAGACGCGAAAAAAGCTTTCTGTGAAGTGGCACCAAGAACCACGGGTGCTTGGTTGGCCTTCGATGTATCCAATACTCGGAATTCACCGTTTGCGCCAAGCACGTAAGCACGGTCGCCTTGAATTATAGCTTTTTGTGCAGTTGTAAAGCCGCCTCCGAAGGCACTTGGCGTCAGTTGCGCTACGAATTTCGGACTTGTGGGCACCGCGATGTCAAATACCTTCAACCCATTGTTCTGCGTTAAAAGGTAGGCTGTATTTGCGCTGAGGCCGATGCTTACCCCGAATCCAGCATCAGTGCCAAATGTAGTCCGAAGCGCTGGACTGCTCGCGTTGCTCACGTCATAAAGATACACACCATGTTCGGAACCGGCGCAAAGCGCCACTCCGTTGACGAGTGCCATACTGCTGCCTTGGAACACCGCCGGGCTGGCAATAAACCCAAGCCGCTGAGGACTCCCGTTAGCGAGATTATAAATGTCAAGTTCGCTGTCACCCCAGGTGTATATCAAACCATTGGCTGTTGTGATGGCACTTGGAGAGTCCCAAAACACTGAACCTAATAATGTCGGACTTCCTGGTTCGCTGATGTCCACTGCTTGTCCATAGTTGTAACCGTCGGCTAGGAACGCGCGGTTGTTTAGAATAGCGATGGAATTGGGCATATACCACTGACCCAGACATTGACTGGTCTTCCCCAGCAAAACAGGGTTGCTCGAGTCGCTCACATCTACAATCTGCAATGCACCACTGTTAACAAGATAAGCGAGGAGCCGACCACCCGACACTTGGACAACCATTCGGTTCGCCAAACCGCCTGTATTGACAGAACCCAACCTCACGGCCTTGGTCGGGTCGGAAACATCCAAGATCATGAGTCCGCTGTTACCGTTGCCAACGTAAGCATTTCCTCCCAACACAGCAACCCCAAGCGCCGTATCGCCCGTGTTGTAATAGCCAACGAGCGCGGGCGAACTGGGTGTTGTGATATCAACCACTTGCAATCCGGCATCATCATCTGCCACCAACGCATACTGGTGGCCAGGGGTAGTGAAGGAGACGATGTCCTGAATGAGGCCAGGCAAGGCAAGGCGTCCCAATGGCGTAGGCGCTGCCGGATTGGAAATATCCAGAACAACAAATGTGCTTCCTTCCCCGACATATCCGTAGATACCCTGGGCCGCCACCGCGTTCACCAATCCGCCACCACTACTGACCAATTGAATCCCATTGCCACGCGGCACGCCGTAGGCAAAAGAATTTGGATTGGTGGCGCTGCCAGCAGCGGTCTGAACAACGACTGAGGCGGTTCCATACACGCGGCTTGCTGGGACGACACATGAGATCGAGGAAGGACTCAAGACTTGAACATTGGAAGCCGGATTCCCACCGATGACCACGGTTGCTGGCGATACGAAATTCAATCCCTGAATGGTAACAGTCGTGCCGCCAGCCAAGGATGCTATCGAGGGGCTGACTCCAATAATTACCGGCTGGCCTGCTGGCGGCAAGTAAATGGCGGTAACAATCCGCGTTTGTGACGGTTGCAGCGTCACTGACTGGCTCGCTGGAACTGCCCACCCAGAGGCAGCATCGAATGTGATAGTATAATCGCCTGGTGGCAGTGAGACAGATGCTCCATTGCCATAGGTGCCGCCGTTGACGTGCCAGTGCGCCCCGGCATCCACCGCACCCTGTGGCGAAAGCGTTACCGTCAGCAACCCTGGTGTCATGTCTCGCTGATAAGTCACAGGAACGTTCTTGGTCTGCCCGGCAGCGACCGTGGCGTTGATCGCGCTTGGCGTGAGCCATCCTGCGATTGGCTTGAATTGCAGATAATTGGAGTCGGGATCAACCAATGGAGTGATGTACGGTGTGCCGCTATCCATCCAATCGCTGCCATTTAGTTTCCACTTCGCGCCCGCGGTGACAGCCTCCTGCGGTGAAATCGAGACAGTAATCGTGCCCATATTCAACGATCCTTGCGCAAAGTTGGCGCTGACCGCCCGGTTTCCATCCATCCAGATGGTGGTGGGTGTAGCTGCCCCTGTAGCATCGCCGCTCCAGCCGGTGAAATGGTAGCCGGGGTTGGGCGTCGCGGAGAGTTGAACAACCGAGCCGGCTGGATAGGAATAGCCGCCATCGCTTGGAGTCCCAAGCGGGACAACAGATATTGCGCCGAGGCCTCCTGCGTTGAGCGTGAGCGTGTAGGTGGTGGCCGTAATCGCCGTGTAGCTTCCCGTAGCGGACGTGGTCTGATTGGCCGCGATGGTGACGGACTGATTTCCCGGCGTCGTAAAGCCGCCAACCGGTTTGAACGAAACCGTGTGCGCACCGGGCGTCAGGCCAGTGATAGTATCGCCGCTGTTGTGATATGTCCCGCCGTCCAACTGCCACTGCGCACCCACGGTAACTGCTTCAGGCGGTGAAAGTGTTACGCTTAGGGAGCCAGTTTCCGGTGGCGCCGGCGCCTGAACTTTGAACGAGGCCGAGCCGGTTCCGCCAGCAGGCGAAACCCACCAGGTGCCGACGCCGTTATCCACAACAATGTCATACCAGAGTTCTGTCGGGCTTTTGTATGTAAGTCGCTCCGCACGGGAGTTGAATGTGGAAGAACCGTAGGTGAAGATAAGGGCTGTGGTTGCGGTGAATCCTGTTCCTTGAATATCCAACCTTTGCTGCTGCGGTGAAGGCAGCGCGCTCAGAAGGGTGGGTGAAACCTGAGTAATCGTCGCCACCGCGGACGTGTCAACGGTAAGCGTGGCGGCCGCACTGGTAACGGAACCCTGGTCGTTGGATACTCGCACGCGATATTGGTTTCCATTGTTACCAGCGGTCACGGGTGGAGTGGTGTAGCTTGAACTGGTCGCACCGGAAATATCGATATTATTTAGTTGCCACTGGAACCGCAGCGGGCCAGTCCCGGCTGCCAGCACATTGAAGTTGGCAGTCTGGCCCTTCCGGATTAATTGGCTGGCTGGTGGGGTAATGATGCTCGGCCGGGTTGGAGTTGGGGGGCTGGCTGCACTTCGGAACTAGTTGGCAAGCAGACTACTGGCAGACGAAAGATCAGCTTTTTTGGCTTGCCAAAGGCGTTCGCCATAATCAAAAAATTTGTTCGCTGTGCCAAAGGCCGGGAACGACGGTAAGTAGCTGAGTTGGTAGGCGAGCCAACCCTGGTCGGTCTTGAACAGTAAGCTGTGGGGAAGCAGATCACCCGGCTGGCAGTTGACGATGTCTTGGTAATTGTTTCCTTCGGCGCGAGCCTGGAAGTATAAAGTCGTTTGATTTCTGAACGCAGCGTCATTGACCGCTTGGGCAAAATCGTTCAGGACATGATTAATGGGCCAGACGGCGAGTTCTGCAGGTGCTGTGATCCCGGTCAAATCGGCCTTGGAAATTGCCTCAGCAAACGTGACGCTTTGGGCATACGCATACGCATTTTGGGCAGCGGTCGAGTAATCTCCGCTGGCAAGCGGGTTTAAAAACTTCGGCGCGTTGTACAGAAAGTCAATCCATTGTTTGTAGGGAAGGCCGGAATACGAGTTATCCAGTGTCTGGCTGAGGACTTTGTCGGAAAGGTCGGTGATCTTCCACGTATTGTAAATGTACTGAATGGCCTGATCCTTGGTTATGTCCGCCAGTACAGGAAGGGGTTCGACCAAAAGAAAAAACAACGCAAGAAAAGCGATAAAGTGCGTGAAAGGCCATGTTGTCGAGATCGCATAGCGGGCAGCGGCCGTTTTGGCGCGAACAGTGATTTGGAGGCTGGCGCGGTGGGCGTCCGTGGTGCCGGGGTGAAGCTGGATGCGGGCCACCAGCGGGCGGATCACCGCCTCGTAAACCGCGCGGGCGCCATCTTTGGCGGTGCAGGCGCTGGCCGCGGCGGCCTGGGCGGTGACGTGCGCGGCGTAGCCGGCCGTCCACGCGGTCTGGGCCGCGGTGAGCGGAGCGAGGTCGGTGTCCACCAGGCCCAGTTCGCCTCGGTTGGCGGTGGCGTAGGTGACGAGGTTGCTCTGCCAGGGGTCGAATCCAGCGTTGTTTTGGGGGATGTAATCAGGCATGGTCTCTATCTGTTTTGGTGTTGGTGTTGACGGACGAAAGGGGAAGGGCCGGCAAAGCAGGGCGGCGTTGCGCCGCCGCCCCAGTTTGGGCCGCGCGGCAGCACGGCCCCACCATGGCGGTTGAGGGGGGAAATCCGGTCGTCTTGGCCGCCTTCGCGGCCTTCGGGCGAGGCTTTCGCTGTCAATTGCCGATAAGACGCTGAAAACGAGCCTTTTACACCCGGATTCAGCAATGGCGTCACGGCCGGGAGAAAGGGAATAAATGATTCATTCCGCGGCGGGAATGAATTATTCCACAGCCAAATTGATTCCTGCCGCAGCCGACTGGCGTCCCGCCGAAGCAAACCGGAACCCCACCGCGGCAACGCGCGGCCGCCCTCAAGCGGCACGCCACGCCGCTGAAGCAACCCAACGCCGTGCTTCAGCGTTACCACACCCCGCTTGAGCGGCGTGGTAGTTTGCCGAAGCAGGATTGAAGCCGGCCGCGGCAGCGTCCGTTGCCGCCAGAGCCGGAAGGAACGATTCCGTCCGCGCGTGGCACCGCCGAGAAAACTTCCAGGCAGGGTGTGCGGAAGGAAGGGCGAGGTCGCCGATAATGGTGAGATCGTCGTGGCTATTCCCACATGTTTTCCGACACGCATAGACCCAGCCCGGCACGAAATTCAACGGAACGCGCAAAGAGTTGAAGAAGACATCAACGCGGGTCAAGTGGTATTTAGAAAAAGTTTCACACGAAGGCGCGGCGAAACCCTGCAAGGTCAACTCTCATGCCCGGACGGCACCATCGGACCACGGGCAATCCTAAACGCCGCCGTTAAACCGCAGACAGACGCCGGTCAACGCCGATGGGGAAGAGGTTGCCGTCGTGAGTGGGTTTCACGTCCGCGGCGCCAGTTGGTAAAGGCGCACCTCGTTGTCACACAGCGCGCCCAACTGCGCGTTCGGTGCGACGACAGTCTGCCCGTCTTCGTCCCACGCGCATTGCTCGATCCATGCGCCGCAATCCAGCAGCGCAAAGAAGCTGCCTGCGTCCTCTTTCACCGCAATCCGGGCAAAGTGCGTGTGGCCAATGACCATCAGGCGCAGGTCGAGGTCATATTTCGTTTTGCAGGCAGCGGTTTCGGCGGCCGCAGCGTCGAGGAATTTGAGGGTTTCTGGCGGCGACGCGCCGGGCGTCTGCACGTTCCACCGCGGCGGAACCGGGTCCGCACCCGGCCGGCGCAGGGTGCCGAGGCGCAAGGGTTGCGGCGCCTGAATGAATTGCCGGTAATTGCGGCCGTCGTGAGCACGCCGCGTCAACGCCTCCATCTGGCCCAGGGCATAGGTGTTCGGAGCGGCGTTGGGTGAAAACAAATACACCAGGATCTGCTTGATCTCGGTGGGGAAGCTTTCGATCCAGTCAAAGATGTCCCCGTGGACAAGGATGACGCGCGGCTGCTGGACCGTGGCATCCGGCAGGTAAAAGCGCCGTTCCCAGGCCGTGTAAGCCGGCCAGTGGTAGAGGTTGAAATCGTGGTTGCCGAGCAGGAACCGCGTCTGCAGGTCGCGGCTGAATGCGGCCACGATCAGGTCCTCGTGCGAGTCGCGGATGCGGGCCGCGGCGTCGTCGCCCGCCGCGAAGCCCGGCGCCTCGCGCCACAAATCCAGCAGGTCACCGATGCAATAGACGCTCACATTGGCGCCCGGCGCGGTCTGCCGGCGCAGTTGGGCCAGGGTGAGGAAGACCTCCGTGAGCAGTTCAGTGTAGTTGGTGGCGTATTGGAAGCCGCCCTGCTGCTGGCGGGCGGCGCTGATGAGATGAACGTCCGGCACGAAGACACGCAGGTCGTTCACTCCCGGATAGCCGATGCGGTTGTCCTTGAGCGATGCCACCAGCCGCACGTCCGCGATGCGTTGCAGGGCCGAGAGAAGTTGCGCATGCATGAATCACCTTTCCATTTTGGCCGGCATGGCCTTGATCACCATGAGCTGGAGCAACTGCTGGTGGCGGGGATAGAAAATCCACCAGTATTTGCCCTGGTCGTCGAGCACGGCGTAAGGCTGGATCGCCGGCGGCGCATCCTCGCGGGCGTCCACCACCTGGCGGACCGGTGGATGCGGGAACCACCGTTTGAACACCACGCCGTCCGTGAGATTTGTGGCTGCGAGATTTTCTTCGAGCGCGAGCAGGTTCAGCAACGGGCCGTAATGCGTCCCGGTCGTGGGGTCCACGAGCGTGTTGTCGCCGAGGTTGTCGCGGTTGCCACCCGCGCGCAGGAACCGGAGCAACGCGTCCCGCCCGTCGGGCGTGAGCGGCAAACTGAGCCGGTCGTGGGCGGTGATCTCCGTGCGGAAAACCGTTTCCGGCACCGGCACAAACGCGGTTTTGGGTGTGCAACAGCCGGCGAGGCCGGCGGCCACGACGACGATGGAGAGAAAGCGCGCGAGCTTCATGAGTGGATTGGAACATCAGAGATTTACCCTGGGCGAGTTCAGCAGCAATTCACGTTACGGCGGCAATTGAAATGGCCCTGACCAAAGCTTCCGGCCGTCCGGCGTCTGCACCGCAAAGCGATAATTCCCCGCGGTATCTACACGGCCGGGCGGCGGCATCCATACGGCTCGCCAACGCACGTTCGACTGCCCGACCCCGACGATCATCGTTACAAAGTCCAACCCATCGCTGGATTCCGCGACGCCATCCAGCATGAGCGGTTCCCAGCCGCCGTCGGACATTCTTCGCTCAATGCGCACCCGCGGCCAGACCGGCCTCGAAACGTCGCATCCGAGATTGGGCACCGTATCCGGCCACTCGAACCGTTGCGAAGGTTGTCCTTCCACGACTGCCGCCAGCGCTTCTTCCAGCATCGCCGGCGTGTCGCTTGCCAGCGTCCGCACGCCAAAATGGCCCTTCAACCCGGCGGTGTATTTGAAGCTCCGTTCTGTCTCTTTCGTCGCGGGTCGCGCGAATTCCGTGGCCAGTTCAGAGAGATGTTGCCCTACCGCCGGACCTGCCTCACGGCCGTAAAGGGTGGACGCACCTTCGTAGTGCTGCGCGTCGTATTCCTCCGGTGTGGTGAAGTAGGAGACGTATTCGTTGGCCAGCCCCGCCAGCAGCACGCGCGTCGGAGGAATAGGCAGGCTGTTCGACACCGCGTTGGCAATGCGCCGGCCCATCACCGTCGTGAATTCGCCCGGCAATGTCGCGATGACGATGTTGGTCGCGCCGCCGATCTGGTAAACCCCGACGGGCACAACCGCCGGCACCGCGGAAGGCGGCATGGCCATCCGCGTGATCGGCAGCGGCAGCCGGACGCCGAGATACCGCAAATCAGCCGCCGCCAGCTTCGTGCCTTGCTCGCCACGGTCAGGTCCCGCCATGCCTTCGACGTAGCCGGTGTAGAAGTATTCCGTCCGGCCATCCTCGGCGCCGCCCAACTGCGGCGCACCGCCCAGCGGGTAACCCGCCGTCCGCGCGACGGCGCCATACGCGTTTGTGACGCAGACGTGCGGCAGCGGCGCGTTGTTGGTGAAACGTTGCGCAATCGGCCCGTCCACGCGCCGGCCGCCGGCGCACAGATCGAGAATTCGCGCGTTCAGCAGCCCGCCGAGGCGCAGCGCGTCAGCGCGATCCTGCTTCTCCCACGCCGGAGAAATGTCCCCTTCCGCGCCATTGAAAATCGCCACGACCGGCGCCGTGGCCGGGTCCGTCACGGCCTCGGCGGACAATTTTTCCTCCGCGAGCCGCGCGGCCACGCCGAACAAATCGCTCGTGTAAAACTCCGTCTCGTGGCTCATGGCCGTGTTGTGGACGGCCACGAACGCCGCCACCGCGATCAGTTTTGCGTTGCCGGCGCGCTCAACCCGCAGCACGTCCAATCGCGGGTCCACCGCACGGTAGGTTTGAAGGTCGGGGTAATCTGCCAGACGCGGACCGAGCGGCAGATCGGCGTTTTGCCTGAGGATGGCGTCGCACTCCGGGTTGCGCACAAACGCGGGAAAACTGCGGTTGCGCTCCAGACCGGCGACCGTCGCTTCGTCGAAGAACACTTTTGCCGGTTGCCGAGCCTTGACGGCTTCGAGGATGACGCCGGCGATGCGATGCGCCAGAAACTCGAACAGTCGCCGGTCAAATCCGCGCTTCACCGAGGCAAAGTCGTTATAGAGCGCGCAACTGGAGAAATTGCCGGGGCTTTGGTGCGTGTGGGTGGCCGCCAGCACGATCTGGTCGCGGCCGAGACGTGCGCCGGCTGGATCGGCGGCGACGAGTTCGGCGACGCGATCAGCCAGTCCGGCGGGCAGCGACCACAAGTCGCAGGCGACCAACGCGAGTGAATGCCCTTGGGCGTCCTCGAGGTAGATGGCGCGGGCATCAAGGCGATTCCAGACCCCACGCGCGATCTGACCGGCGACGGAATGCCCGCCCATCGGGAAACCTGGCACCGGCGTAATATCAACGCGCGCGGCGCCGGCTTGGAACACGCCGCTTGCCTCCGCTGGAGCCGGGGCCGGCAGACGACCTTTGATGGTGGCGCAGCCGGCCGCCAAAAAAGCCAGGGACAGACCCAACGACCAACGCAAACGCCGCGTCATTGATCGCCGCGTCCGCATGAGTTTCTCGCCGCCAGTCTTCATTCCGCTTCGCGTCCCGTCATTGGAGCGTCCTTGACAGTCTGGTTCAGGATGTCGCCACGTTGGCCCACGTGATTGCGTTTGGTGTCCGCGCAACATCGTTGGGAAGCTGGATGCCGTCAAATGAGCTTGTGTCCGGCATTTGCGGATAGGCCGGCGTTACTCCGTAACGTAAATCAGCCAGCCGCGCAGCGGTTCCACGCTGATCGGCTCGTCCGGGCGCCAGTTTTCCGCCGGCTGAAAATCCTTCACCTCCGGCGCGACAAGCCTTGCCTTGCTGGCGTCGAGACCCAGCGCCGGCCAGTCAATTTGCAGCCGTACGTCGGTCTTCTCTTTTGCCCAACTCGCCACCGCCACCAGCGTTTTGCCCGGCTTCACGTAGGCGGTTGCGAGCACGTCGTCGCGGCCGGTGCGCACGGGGCATTGCGGGTCCCACCAGCCGAGCATTTTGGTGTCGGCGATGCCGAAGTCGTCCCACACGCGCCAGACCGGGCGCGGGTCGGCGGCGTCCGTCCACGGCGCGCGGGCGGTCATGCCAAAAACCATGCCGCGCCAGCGATTGCCGCCGTCCTGGAGCATGTCGCCCATCAGGCCGAAGGGAATGCCGCTGCACTCGACGAGCCATTGCACCGGCGTCATGGCGTCGTAGTCGAAGCCCTCGCCGAACCACAGCCGGTCCACGTAAGGGAAAAAGTCCGTGTATTGGACGGCCGGCCCTTGCGAAAAAAGCGTGTTCGAGTGCAGGTCAATCAGGCAGCCGGGACGGGCTGCGTCCATGACGTGGCGCATTCGCTTGAGGATCGTGCGGTCGTAGGCCACGTCATCGAGGTAAAGGCCGTCAATCGGCACGTTGCGGACGAGCCAGTTCAGACCCTCGACATAGAAGTTATACCAGCGCGACGCGCCGCTGGTGAGAATGGCGGCGTCCGCCCCGTTGCCTTCCACCTCGGTGAACCATGCCGGCGTGTAGTTGCCACCGAGATGCTCGCGCAGCCACGGGTAACCACCACCCGGTCCGCCCGCCAGCACTTCGTCGCCGAGGCTGCGCAATGCCCACAGCTCCGGCAGCCGCGAGGTTAACTCGCGCACCGTGTAGTAAATCTTCACCTTCCGGCCGCGCGCCTGGTTCGTGCGGCAGAACTCGCGCAGCGTGTCCAGCGCAAGGAACGGGTAGTTGATGAACGGATTCGGCGCGGTGGCGTGGTGGACGTTGATGACGTTCACGTCGTCGGGAATGTCGTGCGTGCTGTGCCAGTAGCGCTCGCGGAAATGCGCCGCCGGGTCGAGCGGCTTCACCGGCGTGACGAGGAGGGAAAAATCAAACGTGCGCGTTTCCTTCGCCTTCAGTTCAAACGGACCCGTGAAGGCTTGAACCAAAACTTCACCGTTCGGTCCGCGGGTGATTGTCACCCCGCCCTGACTGTCGTTGAACCAGCTCGGCGGCGGCTTCGGGTGGTAGAGGTTCTGCATCGGCCCCTCGTAGGTGCTGCCAAGGAGCTTCACGTGCAGGCCGGCCTGGGCATTGCCAATCCAGAAGCTGTTGAAGGGTCCGGTCCAGTGCCAGGTAAAGTTTGTCGGCGAGGGACAGGCTCGCAGGCCGAGGCCCATGAAGCAGGTGGCCGTTTCCGGGCAGAGGGGAATTTCGAGCACCAGATTCGTGGCGGCAAACGGGTCCACGGCGTTCAACGTCACTTGGCAGCCGACATGACCGTCGAAATCCACGACCGACTTTTCAGAAAGCCAGCCGCCCTTGATCCTCGCCCGCCCACTGCGGCCCATGACCACGGTTCCGTCCGCCTCCTGAATTGCCGGCTCGAGCAGGTTGTCGAAAAACTCGCCTTCCACCACGCCGCCCCCGCGGTCCACGCGACATCGAATCGGCCCCGCCAGCAAGGCGTGTCCGTCGGACTGGATCGCCGAAGGCAGGTTGCCCGTTTGAAAACTGATCTCTCGACCGAGGCAGCGCACCGTTCGAGGAATCAATTCCGTCTGGTTGCTTCGAACCAGTTCCAGCGGCCGATAGGGTGGCGTCGCCTCGCTGGCTTGGCTGCCCAACGTGGAGTTCAGCCACCGGAGCCGCGACAGCCGCCACGCATCGCCGTCGCCGCGGTCGGTCAGTTCCGCCGGCAGCACCGTGAGCACCAGTTCGACGCTTGACGACGGCGCGTTCGTCGGGCGGATCGTGACCGTGGCGCGATGCTCGCCCGGCCGGGCGTCGGGGGGCACGTCCACGCCGAACCAGAGCGCCTGCACATGGTCGCGCGGGAGGCTGAGCGTTTTGTGAAACGGCTGGCCGTCCCAGTTGGTGCCGCCGGTGTTGAAGCTGTTCAGCCACGGGGCAATTTCGCCGCCGAACGACACGTCCAAGCCGGCAAGATTGGTGCGCGCGGCCCAGACGCCAATTTGGAAAACGTAGAACTCGTTCCGCTGCGCCTCGCCGCGAAACACGTTCGCCGGCCCCGATTTCACCCACTTCAGCGGCAGGTCGTCGGTCATGCGGATCGGCAACCGGCGGTCTTCGGGAAACAGAAGGCAAGGCGCCGGGCTGCGGTCGAGCAGTTCCAGTCTTTCCTCCGGCGTGGCGACGACTTCCATGGGGAAGAAACTGTCGAACTCGGTGCGCGCTTCCAGACGGAGCACGGCTGCCGGCGGTATCCGGTTCGGATCCGTCAACACGCGTTTCACCCAGCTCGGGTCGGCGGTATCGCATGGCGGAAAGTAGTCGCCGTCATAGCTGCCCCACCTCTTTTGCGCCGGATACGGGAGGTAATAAACAAAGTATTCGCCCGGCCCGGTGACGGGCTCGAACAACACCAGGCCCTGAAACCGGTCGCTCGCCAGCCGCACCGCGTTGGTCACGCGCTGGCTGGTGGCGGCGTCCATGACGATGATGTCCTTGCGCTCCGGGTCGCGGTCACGGCGCCGCCACGGGATGCGGGCGACGGCGGCGTCGGCCTGGGTTTCCACCTGCACGACGGCGCGGTGGTTGCCCAGGCCGTCGGACCATGGCTTCCTGGCGACGGCGTAGGGCGCTTCGTCCAGCGCGTGGCCGGCCGGAAGCAGCCACAGGAAACCCAGCGCCAAGGTTGCAGAAAGCAGGGAGCGGTTCATACATGGCGGCGCCACGTTGGTGATGTCGCGTGCAAATTACCGGCCCAGCGTAATCAAAAGCGTTGCCGGTGCGAAGTCCGAAATCGGCATCGCGCGGGCGGATGGCTCCTCCGCTGCGCGGGCCACGCCCGGTTCCAGGCGATGCCTTCAGCCGGGGCGGACGCGCTTGACGCGGCGGCGACCGCGGACGACGTTGCGCAGCGCGCAAGCGGCGGATGAGTGGCGCGCTCCTCTGCCTGTGAAGGACGCGCCGAGCGCATGAAATTTTCGATCGTCTGCCTGGCCGGACTGGTGGCCGCTTCCGCGAGCGGTCAGACGCCCATTTATCGGTTCCAAAGCCCGGCGGCAAAGACGTTCCTGCTGGAGGCGTTTACTTCGGAAGGCTGCGACAGTTGTCCGCCGGCGGAAACCTGGTTGAGCGGCTATCGCAGTTCGCCGATGCTCTGGAAGGAGTTTGTGCCGGTGGTGTTTCATGTGGATTACTTCGACCATCTCGGTTGGCGTGATCCCTGGTCGCAGGCTGCGTTTTCTGAGCGGCAGCGGCGTTACGCGGGGCATTGGGGCAACGACCATGTTTACACGCCGGGTTTCGTGCTCAACGGCGTGGAGTGGCCCGACTGGAACCGGCGCAACAACTGGCTGGCCGCCAAGCGTCCGCCGGCGGGCGTGCTGACGCTCCAGTGCTTCGATACAAACCGGTGGGAGGCGGAGTTCGTTCCGGCGCCGGCGCCGGCGCTCACCGTCCATGCCGCGTTGCTGGCCTGTGAGCTGACCTCGGACGTGACTGCGGGTGAGAACCGGGGGCGGCAGTTGAAACACGATTTTGTGGCGCTCACCCTCGTTGAATCCTCCCTGGTCCGCCAGGGAAACCGTGCCCGCGGCGAGTTCGGGTTGCTGGACGGCCCGGAGCGCAAGGCGTGGGCGGGGACGTGGTCCGGAGCGTTGGCGGTCGCGGCCTGGGTCACCCGGACGGGTGAGTTCGACCCGCTGCAAGCCACCGGCGGGTGGCTCGTGCCGCCCGGCGCAACCGCGGTCGTGTCCCGGGGAAACGCCCTGCAAACAAGCCGTTGACAAGCCGCCATATTTCGCTAGCGTTGCTTTTCTTTTGAGATAAACGAGCTATGCCGATCACCGCCTCCGCCGAACGCCGCATGCGCAACAGCGCGCGCCGGCACCTGCACAACCAAAGCATCAAGTCCCGGTTGAAAACCCTGGAGCGCACTTACGAAACCGCGCTCGCCACCGGCAAGAAAGACGATGCCGCCACCGCCTTGAAGACGGTTCACTCCGCGCTGGACAAGGCGGCCAAGACCGGAACGATCCACCGCGCCACCGCCAACCGCAAAAAGTCGCGGCTGGCCTTGAGCCTGGCGAAGGCCAAGTAAGCCGCCGGCCCGCTTGGCAAAAAGGCGTCTGCGGACGCCTTTTTTGTTTTGCCACGGCCGCGCCGGGTTGACTCCAACCCTGGCGCCCGCCGCGCCGTGGACAGGCGCTGGCGTCACGCATTTTTAGTGCGCGGGCAGGGCGGCCACGCACTGCAGCAGATACGGCAGCAGTTGTTTCTTGCGCGACACCACGCCCGCCAGCTTCCAGATTTGCGGCCCGTGGAGGGGGAAGTTGACGCGGGACAAAAACTCCGCGGCGCCGCTGACCAGCAGCAGCGAATCCTGCGTGTTGACGTCCGTGACCAGCAGCGCGGCGAAGAACAGACCGCGCACGCGGCAGTGGTGGTCCAGCGCCTCCAGCAGCGCCGCCTGTTTCTCGGCGAACCGCGCGAAGCTCAGCTCCTCGATCTGCGACACCGTAAACCGCCGGCCGTTCGCCTCGTATGCCTTGCAATCGGCCGTCACCACCTGCTCCGGCGTCAATGTGAGCAGCGGCGAGCCGACGGAGAAGATTTGCTCGGCCAGTTGCGCCGGATCGGTCCCGGCAATCGGCGCGAGCTGGCCGAGGACATGGCGGTCCACCGGCGTCGCCGTGGGCGAGGTCAGGTTCAGCGTGTCGGCGATCAGTCCCGCCATCAACAAACCGGCGATTTCCCGCGGCACCGGCACGCCCATCTGCTCGTAGCACAGTGCGACAATCGTGCTCGTGGAGCCGACCGGGTTGTTCCAGAAATGGATCGGCAGGTCGCTGGCAAAGCCGCCGAGGCGGTGGTGGTCAAGGATCTCGACGATCGGCACCTGTTCCGCGCCCGGCACGGCCTGGGCCAGCTCGTTGTGGTCCACCAGAATCAACTGCCGCGGCACTGGCTTGAGAAAATCGCTTTTCGTCAGCAAGCCGGCGAGCGCGCCGCCCTCGCCCAGGACGGGGAACACGAGCGAGGCGGACGCCGCCGCGCGTTCGCGGGCGGTGGTCAACGGCGTGTCCGGCGTGAAGCTGGTGAACTCGGACTCGATCATCCGGCCGGCCCGCACCGCACCGCGGGCCAGCAACACGGTGGTCGCGGTGTCGTGCGGGGAACTGACCAGGGCGACGCCGGCGGCCCGCGCGGCGCTCTCGACGCCCCGGAGCACCGGCAATCCGCCGGTGACGACGATCGCCCGCACCCGGGCCTCGATCGCCCGCATCTGGATGTCGTCGCGGTCGCCGACGAACAGGACAATTTGTTCCGCGCGGTGACGGGTCAGGCGCTGCGAAAACGTTTCCGGGTTCATGGCGCCGACCATCAGGATTTGTTCGGCGGTTTCCGCGGACAACTCGCCGGCCCGCACGTTGCCGCCGAAGGTTTCCACGATGCTCGCGAGCGACGCGACGATGACCCGCGCCTTCGCCGCCTCCTCACGCGGCGGGAACAGGTGATGGCTGATCTTGAACGCGGAAAGCAGGCCGAGGCAGCGCTGGTGCTCGCCGGTCACCGGCAGTCCGCGCAACTGCTTTTCCTCGATCAGATGCAGCGCGTCGTAAATTGAGGCGTCGGCCCGCACGGCGGCCGGGTTGCGCTCCATCACGTCGCTCACGCGCGGCGAGACATCGCTGAGAAACACCGGCGCGGGGACGCCGAATTTTTCCAGCACGAAGTCAATGCGCGGATTGGTGTTGCCGGCGCGGGCGGCGATGACATTCGGCATGCCAAGGAGTTGCTTCAGGCGCGCATAGCCGACGGCCGCGCAGACCGAGTCCATGTCCGGGTTGCGGTGGCCGATGATGATCGTCTGCACGGCGCCCGCGCCCGATCCGGCCGGGTTGAGCGTCGGCGTGCGGGACGGCACGCCGACGGCGCGTTGTTGTCCTTCCATAATTGAGATTCTGGTTGCGCGCGGCCGGCAACGCGGTTGGCCGGGGACGCAGCGCGTTCAAGATGAACGCGCTCCGGCTCCGGCGCCAGTGGAAATGCGTCCGCGCCGGGTCGTCCGGCGGTTGTTTTCTGCCGATTTGCGGCCTTGAAATCGGCCGAAAATCCACGATGATACCGACACGCTGGCCGGGACAAAAAAGATTTGTTCCAGCTTGGAAACTTAAACCATGCCCGAAATTCATCAGACCTCAATCGAACTGGCGTTGGCCGTGAGGCGCGCCGGTTGCTGATTCGGGAAAATGAAGGGGCGTCTCAAACCCACAACACCAGAAATGCCATGACACGATCCGCCCGCCTCCCGCTGTTGTCGCTCTTCGTTCTTGCCGCTGCCTTGCTGCCACCCGCATTGGGCCAAGGTGCCCCCGTGATCGTCTCCACGGTGCCGGCCAACTTCGCCTCCGGCGTGTCGCCCACGGCACCGGTCGTCTTCACGTTCAGCACGGCGATGGACACCACGGCCACGACGGCGATGTTCATGAATCCGTCCTCGCCGCTTTCGCCGCTCCCCACCACGCCCACGTGGAGTTCCGACCAGAAAATCCTCACCTGCACGCCCACGCAGCCGTTCCCGGCGAATACGATGATCGTGTGGACAGTCGAGGGCCAGGACCTGGCCGGCAATTCGCTCGGGGGCCAACCCGTGGGTTACTTCACCACGGGCAGTTCCGGCGGTGGCGGCGAGACCGGCTCAGGCACCAACCGGATCACTTCCTTCATTGCCGGCCACCTTTTCCTTTACGAGCAGAGCTCTCCGTCGGCCGCGACACCGAGCCCGGACTACAGCTATGGTTTCAGTGCGGACACCACCCTGGCGTCCAATCGCACGGCCACGGCCATCAGCGTCACGTTGCCCACGAGCGTGGTGAAGATGCTCTCCCAAAGCCCGACCGCGCCGGAGGATTACTACACGTTTGACGGCACCTCCAACCTCACCACCTTCCAGGCCGAATACCCCAGCGGCAACTATGTCTTCAACGTCCAGGCCGCGACCTCGAACCAGCAGGTCACCGTGACGCTGCCGTCCAGCATGCTGCAACCCCCGGCGCCGCACGTGACCAACTATGCTGCCGCCCAGACCGTGGACGCCACCCAGGCCTTTACGCTCGGCTGGGACGCGTTCGCCGGCGGCACCGCGGCCGACTACATCTCGGTCACGGTGGGTGACGTTTTCAAAACGGCGGAATTCGGGACGACCAATGCGCTGGACGGCACCGCCACGTCGGTGACCCTCCCGGCAGCCACGTTGCAGGCGAACACGAATTATGATGCCTCGGTCACGTTTTACCGCCTCATCGCCACGACCAACGCGACCTACGCCACTGAGGCGTTCCGGGCAACGTCAACGCATTTCACGCTCACCACAACCAGCGGCGTGATCGTGCAGCCGGCGCTCACCAACCCCACCTGGACCGCCGGCGGGTTCAGTTTCGACGTTACTTCCGCCGCCGGCCAGGCGCTGACGGTTGAATATTCCACCACCTTGCAGCCGGGCGGTTGGAGCACGTTGGTGACAACGAACAGCGCCACGGGCGACGTGAAGATCACCGACCCGGCGGCGGCCGCGAATCCCCAGCGTTTCTACCGGGCGCGGACGGGTACGTGACCCGCGCCGCGCCACGGCGAAACTGAACCTTCCGCCAATCCGGCCCACAACGGCTGCGATTTGCTGAAGTCCGCAACCCGCTGTTAAGCCAGACGCCTCGCACCGTCAGACGGTCGGGGCGTTTTCATTTGGGGCACCCGCTTCCCGACGGCCCGCCGGTGGTCACCAACGCCGCGGTAAATGGCTGCGCGGAGCAATGCCGGCTTGACCCAGCCGCCGACGGTGGCACCATGCCAAAGACGTCAGCAATTCATCACCCAATCGGCCGGACTGCTTTATGACAATGAAAAATATCTTTCTTATCAGATTAAGAAAAGCAGCAGCTCTTGCGTCCATGATTGCCGGAATCATGACCGTTCCGCTGCTGGCGGAGGCGCAGGATGCGCCCACCGTCGTTTCCTCCCTTCCCGCGAACATGGCCATGGGTGTCTCGCCGGCCACCGTGATCGTGATTCAGTTCAGCGCGGCGATGAACACGAACGTGACCGTGGCGCAGGTCTTTAGTGTCATGGCCCCGACCACCCCGCTGGTGATAACGACGACATGGAGCGCCGACGCGATGACGTTGACCTGCGCTCCGAAGTCACCGTTGCCAATGAACACGGCCATCGTGTGGAACGTGGAAGGGGAAGACCGCGCCGGCCATGCGCTCGACGGCAACAACGGCGGTATCTTCATCACCGGCGAGGGCGGTCCAAGCATCGTCTCGGTCGTTCCCGCCAACCTGGCCACAAATGTCCCCCTCAACACGACCGTCGTCTTCACCTTCAGCGCGCCGATGAACACCGGTTCGACCTGGACGCAATTCCGCGACGCGGCCGCGCCGCTGTTGACGCTGTCGGTGACGACCGCCTGGAGCAGCGATAAAACTCAGCTCACCTGCACGCCGAAGTCGCCTTTGTCCGCGGGCAAAACGATTCTGTGGACCGTGGTGGGAGAGGACCTCGGCGGCCATGCGCTTGAGGGTGGCAGCGGCATGTTCATGACTGTCCCCGGCACGCCGATGCTCCTTTCCGTGGTGCCGGCCGACGGCACCACCGACGTTTCCGTCAGCGCGCCCGTGGTGTTCAGTTTCAGCAAGGCGATGGATACGACCGCGACCGCGGCGCAATTCTTCGACGCGTTCGCGCCGTCCATCCTGCTCCCGACCGAAGCGTCATGGAACAACGACCACACCCAACTTTCCTGCCAGCCCAAACCGTCGTTCGTCGCCGGCACCACCATCTTGTGGAACATCGCGGGCCAGGACGCCACGGGCGCAGCGCTGACCAGCGCGCAAGGCACGTTCGACACGGCGGCCTCGCCGGGCGGGCAGGCTGACTTCCACGGCAGCGGACTGATTTCGCGCGGCGAATCGGCGGAGCAGGTGGACACCAATCTTTTCCAAATCGCCGGGCCTGAGTTTATCGCCCTGGCCACGGCCAACGGCGAAAGCGACGGCTTTGTCGTCGCGCCCTCTCCGGGTTCCACGAATGTGCTGGCCAACGCCGGAGCCGCGGACGCGCTGGAGTTCAGCGACATCGAGGCCGATCCGGCGGCCTTCGCGACCAATTATCCGGCGGGCACATTCTGGTTGGGTTTCGCCGCGGCGGCCGGCACCGCCACCGCGGCACTGGAACTGAGCGACGACGTGCTGCCGTCGGCGCCCCGCGTCAACCCATGGCAAGACCCGCCGCACGCGGTGCTTGGCCAGCCGTGGACACTGCGATGGGATGCCGATGCCGTCGGCGCCCCGGTGGATTATGTGCGGCTGCGCGTCGAGCAGGACGGCGCCGTGATCTTCGCCTCGCCGTTGCCCGATGCCACGGGCGCGCTGACTGGTGCGTCCAATACCGTCGTGGTGCCGGCCAGCGTCTTCACCACCACGGGCCGCGCGGAGGTGAGTCTCACCGCCTTCAGCTTCACGGCACTGGAAACCAATGCGATTCCCGGCGTGACGCTCCACGCCGCCCGGCATCGCACGACCACTTTTGAACTCGCGGTGGTGGACGGCTCCGTGCCGCCGCCGACGCTGCTGACGACAAACATGGGTGGCGTGGCCGTAGGCGAGCCGTTCTTGAATCCGCTCTTCGCCACGAACGGCGTGCGGCCGCTGCACTTTGAAGTGGTCGGTGGCACGCTGCCGCCGGGTCTGATGCTCGAATCGGGTGGCGCCGTCACCGGTCAGCCGGAAAGCGAAGGCAGCTTCCACGCCACGCTGCGGCTGACGGATTTGCTCAACCACAGTTCGACCCAGTCGCTCCAGGTCGTGACCGTGCCGTTGCCGCCGGCCAGCGGGCTGCCGGAGATTAAAAATGTGCGGCCCGACGCCGGCCCGGCCGTGGTCTTCGACGTGGTGGGCGCGGCGGTCGGCGAGTGCGTCATCGAACGCTCCGCGGACTTGTCCAGTTGGACGTCTTTCCTCACGACCAACGTGACCGTGGACCGGCTGACGGTGCGGGTTCCCGTCGAACAGAATGCGGGGTTCTTCCGCGTGCGCGGCCCCGGTGCGTCGCTCCCGACGCCACACCCGCTCACCGTCGCCCCCGTGCTCGATCTCAGCGCGACGGCTTCGGCAAATCTGGACGAATTGGGCGGCTCGCTGAGCCTGACCAACGGCGATGGTTACGTGTTTACGTTGCAGGTGCCGGTTGGTGCTCTGGATCGCAGCGAGACGATCACAATAACGGACGTGGCGGCAATCGGCGGGCTGCCGTTGAGCGGCGGATTGCGTGCGGCGGTGCAACTGCAACCGGAAGGGCTGGTGTTCAACAACGCGGCCCGGCTGGACATTACGGCGCCGGCGGACGTGGATCCGGCCACGATCATCGGCTTCGGCGCGCGGCCGGACGGCAGTCAGTTTGCCCTGCAGCCCACCTTCAACACCAACCGCACGGTGTCGCTCTACCTCTGGCATTTTTCGCTGGCCGGCGCGGGCGACGGCACGGCGGGCGACGCGCAGGCGCAGACCCAGAACTCGCCCGACGACTCGATGGCCGCCCTTGCCCAGCAGGTCGCCGCCGCCCTGCAGGCGTGTCGGGCTGATCCCAATTGCGACCTCAACTCGAAGAACGCCGAGTTGCTCAAGCTCTACATCCAGATGGCCGACCAGGTGGTGCTGCCCAAACTGCAAAAGGCCGTGGCCGACGACAGCTTGATTGATGACGCGCTGCAAACCTGGCTTAAGTGGTTGAAGGATCTTTCGCTGCTCGGCCTCTATGACGGCGACCTGTTGGGCAACGACCAAAGCGATGCCCTCGGCAGCCGGGTGCGCCGCGCCGGCAATCTGGCCGCCCGGGCGTTGCTCAACGCCATCAACAAGGCGTGCGAAAAATGCATGCAGCACGAGGTCTTCCGCCTGTATCGCATGTTGGAACTGACGCGCGACGCGGCATTGCTTGGGCTGGATTACGACCAACTCTTCTGGAATTGCGCCCGCAAATGCCTGGTCTTCGAGCTGGAGGTGGAATCGGAAATCACCTCCTCCGACGGCAGCGTGATTTATGCGACGCACACCAAGGGCAAGGCCAAATTGCGGCCCCACTCGCTGGGCAGCGGCGACGCCGACCTGACGCGCCTGATGCTGATCTTTGAAGGTTCCGGAAAGTGGGACGTCACGGACCTGCAGCACACCACGCCGCCGAAGTGCCAGATCGTCGCCACGCCGGCCCCCGGCCGCCTGCAGTTTCCGTGGGTGAAGATCGATCTCTACAAGAAACGCCAGGTCCCGGTGCCGGGGCAGGATCCCGTGACGACCTACATCTTCGATCCGGACATGACCGTCATGATGCGGGCGGGGCTGGAGGTCATGCCCAAAGAGGGGCGTCAGATGGTTTGTCCGCCGGCGCCGGCGATGGCGGTCGCGGACATCTTCTGCGAGATGTTCAACGCGTTTC
Organism: bacterium; assembly: GCA_021780105.1. Classification (GTDB taxonomy): domain Bacteria; phylum Verrucomicrobiota; class Verrucomicrobiia; order Limisphaerales; family J093; genus JAJXZJ01. The sequence goes on along the minus strand of JAJXZJ010000022.1, from coordinate 41,694 downwards.
ACAACAATGAAGTCCTTATCCCGAACGGTCTGGAGGCGGAGATTGTCGGCGGCCCGGTGTTCAAAATGACGGGGTTTGTTCCCGGCGGCCCGGACGACGTGATTCTCTCCAAGCCGTATTTTCAGACGCTGGACGTGACGACGGAGAACACGCTGATCCAGTTGCGTCACACGCCGGGCCAGTAGCAACCGGCGACGGTGATCTTGAAGCTCCGGCGGGCTGAATTCGGTTGCCAGCGGCGCGTCCGGTGCTTACCTTGTGCGCCGTTGAAAACAGAACGGACAACGACCACGACTTTGTAGCGTTCACGGCCAGCCGTGAACGCAACGCCTCGCACTGCCGAACGGTTCGAGGCGTTTTTGTTTCGCACCGGAGACCGACGCCATGCGCTACGTCATGAAGCAAAAGCTGTTTTGCTGGGGCGACGACTTCGCCATCAAGAACGAAGCCGGCGAGGAGGTGTTCTTCGTGGACGGCCGGGCATTCAGCCTCGGTGACAAGCTCTCCTTCCAGAACATGCAGCGCAACGAACTGGCGTTCATCCGGCAGAAACTCCTATCCTGGGGACCAACCTACCAAATCACGCGTGGCGGTGAACTGGCGGCGGTGGTGAAGAAACACCTGTTCACCCTGTTCCGCTGCAAATTCACTGTGGATGTCCCCGGCCCGGACGACCTGGAGGCGCAAGGTAGTTTCCTGGATATGGAATACACCTTCACACGCGGCGGCCAGCTCGTCGCCGAGGTGTCGAAGCGCTGGTTCGCCTGGGCCGACACCTACGGGGTGGACATCCGCGAGGGCGAGGACGACGTGCTGATCCTCGCCAGCACGGTGGTCATCGACATGGTGTGCCACGCCGACAACAAACTAGACTGAAATGGAAATGAAACGCAAAGACGCCACGGCCCAACGGCGAGGAAAGGAAGGAAGTCCCTTCACCGGTTCGCGCCTCCGCGTCTTTGCGCTTTTGCGTTAGACTTTATGCCCTCCGAAAACCAAGAACCCAAAGACCGCAAAACCCTCGACGACCGCGCGAAAATGACCGACCTCGAGCGGCTCCGCCACTCCGCCGCGCACGTCATGGCCAACGCCATTGTCAAGCTCTGGCCCGACGCCCAGTTCGCCTCCGGCCCGGCCGTGGAAAACGGCTTTTACTACGACGTCGAACTCGCGCATCGCATCACGCCGGAGGATTTCCCCGCCATCGAGGCGGAGATGAAGGCCATCGTGAAGGCGAACCAGCCCTTCGAGCGGCTCATCGTCACGCGCGAGCAGGCGCTGGCCGACGCCCAACGCGGCCGGCTCGCGGCCCTCGGCGACCGCTCCGCGCCCAGCAAGTTCAAGATCGGCAACCTTGAGGACATTCCCGAGGGCGAACCGATTTCTTATTTCAAGAACGGCGATTTCGTTGACCTTTGCGCCGGGCCGCACGTGATGCGCACCGGCAACATCGGCGCGTTCAAGCTCACCACCGTCGCCAGCGCGTATTACAAGGGCGACGAGAAAAACCCGCAGCTCCAGCGCATCTACGGCACGGCGTTCAAGAACAGGACCCAGCTCGACGAGTATTTCAAAATGCTCGAAGAGGCGAAGAAGCGTGACCACCGCAAGATCGGCGCGGAGATGGGGCTGTTCTTCATTGACCCGGAATACACCGGCCCCGGCATGCCGCTGTGGCTGCCCAAAGGCACGATGATCGTCGAGGAACTGGAGAAGCTGGCCAAGGAAACCGAGTTCGCCGCCGGCTACGTCCGCGTCCGCACGCCGCATCTGGCCAAGGAGAAGATGTATAAAACCTCCGGTCATCTGCCCTATTACGCGGAAAGCATGTTTCCGGCGATGGAATTGCGCGAACGCGGTGAAAAGAGGAGCGCGGGCGTCCCGCCTGCCGTTTCTGGCGTCGCGCCGGAAACTTCTTCGCACTTCAGCGCAGCCGCCGAAGTGTCAGGCGTGACGCCCGACGCAACACGCGGGACGCGTGTGTTCCCTGAAACAGAATCGGGTGCAAAATATTCAAAACGAAATCTGCCGCACTTCGAACGCCCGTGGGCGAAATACATGGTCACGTTCAGCACAATCCAGCGTCAGCCGCTCACGCCGCAAGCTCGTGATCTTGTTTTGAAAAGTTTGCTGTTCATGCACGAGCAGCGCCGTTACGAACTGTACGCCGCGTGCGTGATGCCTGACCATGTTCACTTGCTTTTTGAGCCGCAAATCAAAGAGCAAGGCACAGAGGGCAAGCCGGTTTTCTGGCCGCTCCCAGAAATTCTACATTCGCTCAAATCCTTCACCGCGCACGAAATCAACAACGCGCAGCAGACCAAGGGCAATCCGGTTTGGGAAAAAGAGTCGTTCGACCGGATCTTGCGCAGTGATGCGGACATGGAAGTGAAATTCCATTACATCTGCCGGAATCCGTGGGATTCAGGCGTCGCTAAGCAGGATGAGAATTATCCGTGGCTTTGGACGCCGGATGCTCCTCGGCGTGACGCCGAGGAGGGCACGCGGGACGCGCGCGCTCCCCAATCAATTCGCGAAAGCGCGACCAGTGAAGATTCGGGCGTCGAGCGCTACTACCTCAAAGCCATGAACTGCCCGCATCATCACCGCATTTTTGCGGCTGAGCCGCGCAGTTATCGCGACCTGCCGTTGCGCCTCGCGGAATACGGCACTTGCTATCGCTACGAGCAGAGCGGCGAGTTGTTCGGCCTCATGCGCGTGCGCTCGCTCAACATGAACGACGCGCACATCTATTGCACCGAGGAGCAGTTCGCCGACGAGTTCCGCGCCGTGAACGACATGTATCTGAAGTATTTCAAAATCTTCGGCCTGGAAAAATACCAGATGCGCTTCAGCACGCACGCGGCGGAAGGGCTGGGCAAGAAATACGTCAACGAACCGGAGCTGTGGAAGAAGACCGAGGACATGGTGCGCAAGGTGTTGATCGAATCCGGCATCAACTACGTGGAGGTCGCCAACGAGGCGGCGTTCTACGGGCCGAAGATTGACGTGCAGGTGTGGAGTGCCATCGGCCGGGAATTCACCATCGCCACCAACCAGGTGGACTTCGCCGTGCCCGCCAAGTTCGGCCTGACCTACCGCGACAAAGACAACTCGAACAAGACGCCGTTGTGCATCCATCGCGCGCCGCTCGGCACGCATGAACGGTTCATCGGCTTCCTCATCGAGCATTACGCGGGCAATTTCCCGCTCTGGCTCGCGCCGGATCAAGTGCGCGTCATCACGCTCAACGACGACGAAGCGTTGATCAACTACGCCAAGCCCATCGTGGCCGAACTCCGCGCCAACATGGTGCGGGTGGATTCAGATTTCAGCGCAACGCCGTTCAAGGCGAAGATATCCAACGCGGAACAATTGCGCGTCCACACCATGCTGGTCATCGGCGGTCGCGACATGGAAGCCGGCGCGGTGAGCGTGCGCCTCCACCACGGCGGCCCGCAAGGCGCGAAGCCGAAGGCGGAAGTCGTGGCGGATATTCTGGCGAGCATCAAAGAGCGAAGGGCGTGACTTCCAGACGGAATCACTTCAATTTGCAATAATTGAACAACACCAAATGACGCAATTGGAACTCATCAAACTGTTGAACCAAGGCTTGGAGCGCACCTTGCGCGACATGAATCCTTGGTGGCAGGGCGATCCGATTCCGCCAACGCCGCCCATTCGTCGTTGGGCATATCAGCCGGTTTTGAACGGCCTGAGAGGCCAGTTATCTCCCGCCGTGGTGTTGCGGGGACCGCGTCAAGTTGGAAAGTCCACCCTTTTGGCGCAAGTCATCGAAGCGTTGCTGGCAGACGGCATTTCGCCGAAACGGATTTTTCGCATCCAGTTTGATGATTTGCCCGAACTAAAGCGGTTGGCTTCACCCATCACGGAACTGGGCCAATGGTATTGCGACCACATTCTCGGCAAAAGCTATGCCCGGGCGGCGGCGGATGGTGAGGTCCCTTACTTTATTTTGGATGAGGTTCAAAACTTGGCCGACTGGGCGCCGCAGTTAAAACACGTTCTGGATATTGGAAAAGTCCGCGCTTTGGTCACCGGCAGTTCGGCCCTGCGCATTCAAGCCGGACACGATAGTCTGGCGGGGCGGCTGTTTACCGTGGAAATGGGCCCATTGCTGTTGCGCGAGATCGCCGGTTTTCGTCAATTGGGAGAACTGACGCCTTACCTTCCGTTCAATGGCTTGAGTCCCTTGAAAGACAGGATGTTTTGGGAAGGGTTGCGGGAATTTGGTGAACGACATACGCAAATCCGGCGGGCCGCATTCGCCGCCTTTTCGGAACGGGGAGCTTATCCCATAGCCCAGGCCAATCCCAATGAACCCTGGGAACGGGTCGCCGATGTTCTCGAAGAAACGGTCATTCGTCGGGCCATTCAACATGATTTGCGGATGGGGCCGCGTGGCCAAAAGCGGGATGAAGCCCTGCTGGAGGAAGTGTTTCATCTCGCTTGCCGGTATGCCGGGCAAGCGCCCAAACAAGCCCTGTATTTGGACGAACTTCGCCGGTCACAAAACGCCAACGTGGGCTGGCCGCGCGTCTTGAGCTATCTGCGTTTTTTGGATGGCACTTTGCTTTTACACCTCATCAAACCGCTGGAGTTGCGGCTCAAACGCAAGCAAGGGGCCGCCAAAGTATGCCTTTGCGACCATGCGTTACGGGCCGCCTGGCTGCAAGAACAGGTGCCGCTTGATCCGGCCGAGCTCATTCAAAAGCCCGAACTCGCTGATTTGGCCGGTCATTTGGCGGAAAGCGCCACCGGTTACTTTTTGGCTTCCATCCCGCATTTGGATGTCGCCCATTTCCCCGAACGGGCGGCGGAACGTGAGGTGGATTTTGTCATCACTGTTGGCGATCAACGGATTCCCATTGAGGTGAAATATCGTGGCCGGATTACTCCTGAAGACGTGCGGGGTTTGCAATCGTTCATTGAAAAACCGGTTTATCGGGCTCCGTTTGGCTTGTTGATCACCCGCGATGACCAGCGTGTCACCGACGATCCTCGCATTATCAGCCTGCCGCTTTCGACTTTGTTATTCATGCATTGATGGCTTCGCGCCGCTCGGCACGCATGAGCGGTTCATCGGCTTCCTCATCGAGCATTACGCGGGCAACTTCCCGCTCTGGCTCGCGCCGGATCAGGTGCGCGTGCTGCCGGTGACCGAGGCGCAGATGGACTACGCCAGGGGCATCGTGAACGAACTCCGCGGCCAGCAGGTGCGGGCGGAACGGGAGTTCAGCAACGACAAGCTCATGGGCCGCATCCAACGGGCCGAGGAAGCGCGCGTCCACCACATCCTCGTCGTCGGCCAGAAGGAGCAGGACGCGAACGCCGTCGCGGTGCGCATCCACGGCAAAGGCCAGCAAGGCGTGAAGCCGCGAGCGGAGGTCGTGTTCGAGATTTTGACGGCGGTTCGGGAACGGCGCGCGTAGGTCATCGCTGGGACAATAGATCGCGGCGACAGACATTTTTGGTTTGAGCGATTGGTGACCAAGGGCGCGGCGGGACCGTTCACCGCCCGTCCACAGGTTGCGAAACGCCGCACGCGGACCGCCCGCGGCTGCGTGCCCACGCCGCTGCCACGAGGATCAAAGCCGAGGACACGAGCACGATCACCGCGCCGCTGGGCAGGTCGGTGACGGCAGCGATGAGGAATCCGCCCAGGCCGCTCACCGCGCCGAAGGCCGCCGAAAGGAGCATTGCCGGACGGCAGCCGCGGGTGATCTGGAACGCCGCCGCCGCCGGGTTGCTGATGAGGCTGTAAATCATCAGGCCGCCGATGGTCTGGAAGTTCACCGTGAGCGCTGCCGCCGTGAGAACCAGGAAGCCGGTCCAGACAGCCGTGGCGCGGATGCCTGCGGCCTCGGCGTCCGCCCGCGAAAAGAGGATGGCCCGGAGTTCCTTGAAAAAAACCGCGATGTAAACGAACAGCGCCAGCGCCGCGCCGAACATCCACCGCACGTCGCGCCAGCGGCAGAAGTTCAAGCTCCCCCAGAGCAGGCTGCGAACGTCGTTGTCGCTCTTGCCAAGGATGCCATACAGCCCGATGCCGATGAACGCCAGGCCCATCGTTGTCGAAAACAGGAAGCTCAGGACCGTGTTGTCGTCGAGGCGGACGCGTTGCGGGTTCAGCCTTCCCAGGGCCAGCGCCGTCAGCACCGCGCCGCCCAGCGCGGGCAGGAGGAGTGTTTGTCCCGCCAGACCGCACAGGCCGCCAAAGACGGCGCCGGCCAGTGCCGCGTGCGCGACGCAGACTCCAAGAAACGGAATTCGCATCCCGACGATGAACGTGCCCAGCGCGCCGCTCGACGCGCCCGCCAGCGCCCCTCCGGCCATCACCGGCGCCCAGAAGACGAGATCAATCATGCGCCACCTCCGCCGGCAGGACGGCGTGCCGTCCCGCTTGGTGCCACGCGCGCAGGCCGGGGCCGTAAAGCCGCGCGACGCGTTCGTTGGTGAACACCTCCGCCGGCCCGCCGAGGGCGACGACCCGGCCGGAATCGAGCAGCGCAACGCGCCGGCAGGCGGGCGGCAGCACTTCCAGTTCGTGGCAAACGAGCATGATCGTGAGCCGCGCCTCGGCGTGCAATTGTTGAATGGTCGCCACAAGGCGCTCGCGCCAGCCGAGGTCAAGGTTGGCGGTGGGTTCATCGAGCAGCAGGAGTTCGGGTTCCTGGGCCATCGCGCGGGCCAGCATGGTCTTGCGCTGTTCGCCGCCGGAAATCTCGTTGAAGACGCGCCCTGCCAGCGGAGCCAGGCCGAGGTGTTCGATCCACCGGTCCACCACCTGCCAGTCTCCACGGGAAAGCGGACGTAGCAATCCGACGCGGGCCGTCCGGCCGATGGACACCACCTCGCGCACGGTCAACGGAAGCTCGCTCCGGGCGGGCAGCAGTTGCGGCACGTAACCCATGCGCCGACGAAGTCCGGCCAGCGCCGTGCCGCGCAACGCGCCCACGTTCTTCCCCAACACCACAACCCGGCCGGCCGTCGGCGTCACGATTCCCAGCAACGCGCGCAGCAAGGTGGTTTTGCCGGCGCCGTTCGGGCCGAGGAGCGCCAGAATGCTGCCGGCCTCGGCCACCAGATGCGGCACCTCCAACACGCACCGGCACCCGGCGTGGACGGTGAGGCCGTGGATGGCGATCACCTCCGGCATCATGGCATTGCCGCCCGAAGCAGGGCCTTCACGTTCGCCCGCACCATCCGGTCAAACGAAAGCCGGCCGTCTTCAAGCGCGGGAAAGTTCGCGAACACCACCACCCTGGCCTGCAACCGCTCGCCCAGGGCATCCGCCGTCCGGCGTCCCTCGGGCAGATTGGCAATCACCAGTCTGGCCCGCGCCTGCCTGCCGGCGGCGATGGCCTCCTCGATTTCCGAAAATCCGGCCGTGTCCGCCGCGCGGAAGGTGGCGACCACGTTCAGACCGAGCCATCCGCAAAAGTCGGCCTGGTGGCGGCTGGCGATGACTGGTGTTCCGGCCAGCCCGGCCTGAGCGATCCGGTTTGTGGCGTCGCGTCCCAGGGCGTCGAGGCGTTCCGTGATGGCTTGGAGCCGGGCCTCGGCGTTGGCGCGCGCGAGCAGGCCGAGGGCAACCAGACGGTTCCCCGTTTGCCGGCAAGCGGCAAGGTAGCTGTCGGGACGGCACATGCCGTCGCGCACGGCGATTTCCACCACGGGCGGCTGGCCGGCGCCGGCGAGCCTTGGGTCGAGCGCTTTCTGGAAGTCGAAGCGCAGCAGTGCCCGGCATTCGCGCAATGCCGTCACCTGGCTGGGGCGCATGTCGAAATGACCGGGGCACGTGCCGGGTTCGGCCAGGCGGACCGCGACGAGGTTGTCGCCGAGCAAATCGCGGGCGGCGGCTTCGAGGTAGGACGTCGTCGTGGCAATCGTCACGCCGTGCGCCGGGGCGTCTGAGCGCTGGCAGCCGGTGACCATGAGGCCAAGGAGGAGGCCCGCGAGCAGGGCGGCGGTTCGCGCGTGACGGTGCGGCTGGCTGAAGGCGCGATGGTTCTTCACCACGGGCTTTCCGCCGTCCGACGCGCCGGGCGGGCGCGCAGTAGAAACAGGTCGGCGCGGTCGGTCAGGCTGGTGAGTTCAAGCCCTGCGGCGTGCAACAGGGCGGGCCAGGCGTCCGCGCCGGGCAGCCGATCGCGGCAGACCGGCTCGCGCAGGCCGGCGTGGAAGGCGTTGATCTGCGCGCTGCCGGCCAGATGCAGAATGGTCAGGCCGCCGGTCGGCTTGAGATGGCGGGCGAGCTGGCGCAGGGCCGCCGGCTGGTCCCGGAAATGGGGAAACGCGTGGAAACACAGCACCAGATCGAATGCCCCCAGCACCGGTCCCTCGACACAGATGTCGAGCTGACGGAATTCGACGCGCAGGCCGCGGCGGCCGGCTTCGGCGAGCATCGCCGGCGAGAAATCTGCGGCGACGACACGGCCCGGATGCACCCGCGCCGCCAGCCAGCCGGTAATTTGTCCCGTGCCGCAACCGACCTCCAGGACCTCCATTCCGGGCGCCAGGCCCAGTTCCCCATCCAGCGTGGCGAGGCGCGCGCGCGTGGTTGCGGGCGACGAACACTCGGCGTTCCAGACGGGTGCCAGGTCGTCGAAGTAGGCCAGGCGCGGGTCCGGGGGCGCATCCGCTTGTCCGGTTTTTATTATCATACGATTCGACACTTGAGTAATATTCAATTTGTGGTAATACCAGATTCAATGCTCGTAACACACATGTTTGCCGGTGTCAAGCCCGCGCCACCCGGAAGATCCGCGAAATAACCATGACCGCGCGCGCTGAAAACGGTGTCGCCTACCCCGGCCGCAGGAAAACCGTCCGCGCCGTGCGCCTGGCGGCGGGCGTTCTGGCGCTTGCCGCCGCCCTGGCCGGTCTGGTGGCCCGCGCGGAAACGTTTTGGAATCTTGAGGCCGTGAACAGCCACGGCGTGAGCACCTGGAACGGAAGCTATCCGGTGACACTCACCGGCGTGCTGCTGACGGACTCGACGGAGATGCTGGATTCCACTGCGGACTTCCTGCCTTGGAACAACGGCGCCGGGGCGTTCCAACTGGGCGGCCAGTGGCAGGTGTTTGTCCAGGCTGTGCAGCCGGGCGACCGCGGCGGCGGCGCGTGCTGGATGGCGCAGAATTACGGCAACCTGCCGTGGGAGCCGCACGACGGCAGCGACAGCTACACGGATGCTGCCTGGGCGGCGGAGGTGAATCGCGTGAGCCACGATCCGGCCACCGGCCGCGCTTTTCGCGAAGGCGACTTGGTGACCATCACGGCCAACGGCTCACTGTTTTACGGCGGCATGCAAAACGTCAACGAGGAGCACAACACCGATCCCGCCTATGACTTCACGATTGCGCTCGTGGCCACGAATTACGGCTTGCCCGCCCCGGAGGTGATTTCGCTGTCGTCCGTCATTGGCACCAACCTCAGCGCGACGGGACATTACGACATTTTTGACCCGGCGCGTGGGACCGGTGGCGAACATTGTCAGGGTCTGCGCGTGCGCCTCAACGGCCTGACGCTGGTTGCGACCGACGGTTGGAACACGAACTCAGACTGGAGTGCGCGATATTGCACGGCGACGGACGGCGAAGGCCGGCAATTTCCGTTGATTCATCCGCGCTACGACCTCGGGCCGCCGCCGTCTGGCCGCTTCGATGCTACGGGTGTCCTTTTGCAAGAGTCCGGCTCGGGCACGGACGGCACGTTCGGCTATGAATTGTTCGTGCAGGAAATCACACCGTCGGACGCGGTGGTTTTGCATCTCGCGGTCGAGGCCGGCGCAACCGTGATTGCGTGGCCGGCGTCGTTGGCGAACTATCAATTGCAGGCCAGCGACTCGCTGCCGGCAGCCAGTTGGACGGTGGTGACGAACGCGCCGGGCCTCGTGGACGGCAAGAACACCGTGACCGTCGAACTGACGGGAACGCGGCAATTTTACCGGCTGCTGCGGGTGCGATGAACCGGGCGAGGCCAGGCGGAAGTTCGAGCGCGGGCGCCCGGGGAACGGAACCGCCGGAACCGCCGGAGCCGGCGCGGCGGGCGTTCACGCTTGTGGAGTTGTTGGTCGTCACAGCCATTATCGCATTGCTCGCCGCCCTGTTGTTTCCTGCGTTGGCGCGCGTGGAAGAGAAGGCAAAAGTGACGAGGGTTCACGCGGAGCTTTACGGCGTGGGACTGGCCTTGGAAATGTATGCGATGGGCAGTGAGGGTCTGTTGCCACCGGTGCGGGTCAACTGCAACAGCGACCTCTCCACCCACTGGTGTGAGTTTCCGGTGGAGTTGGCGAACCAAGGTTACCTGCCGCATGGCGACCGGCCCGGCAGGGCCGTGAACATGGAAGATGTCTTCAATCCGGGCCACACGTACAAATACGCGGCGCCCGGTCCCGAACTCCTCAACGGCAGTCCCGCCGGCAACTACGCGCTCTGGGTGCCGGAGGATTTTCCAAACTGCGCCAGCACCAACGGCCGGTATTTCTCCGATCCGAAGGACTCGCCGGTGCGCTGGGTGATTTGGAGCCTGGGGCCGCGGCCCGGCAGTCCGGAGACGCTCGACGCCTGCGCGCCGCTGGCGGCTCGCAGTTGGCATCGGCACACCGGCGGGGGCGGCGTGGTGGAGCGTTTTGCCACGCGGGAAGGAACGCAGTTCAAGACGCCGTGAGCGTTCAGGATGTCAACTGTCCGCGGGGCATGGTAGTTTCGCCGCCATGAAAGCGAACAGCAGTGAGGGCGTGGTCCGGTTCAGCGTTTCGGTGCCGCGGCAACTGGCGAAACAGCTCGACCAGATGGCCCGCGAGAAAGGCTACGACAACCGCTCGCTCGCCGTGGCCGACATGATCCGTGCCCACCTGGTCGAACACCGGCAGAATCTCGGCGACCGTGAGATCGCGGGCACCATCACGCTCGTGTATGACCACCACAAGCAACACGTCCAGGCGACGCTCACGGACATCCAGCACGACCACTTTGATGTCATTGTCTCAACCCTCCACGTCCATCTGGACCACCACAATTGCCTCGAAGTGCTGGTCGTGCGCGGCAAGGCGGGCGTGATCAAGCGGATTGCCGACGAATTGATCGCGGCCAAAGGCGTCAAGCACGGTCGCCTCACCGTCACCTCCAGCGGCAAAGACTTGCCGACGTGACGCGACCTTCGGGCCTCACCCCTCGCCGTGGGCCAAACCTTGCCGGCGACGAACTTCGACAGAACGGTTGCCTAACGTGCGCGGTCTGGGCAGAATTGCCGTCACCAGCAGCAGCCAGACGTTTGCCGAAGTAAACCAGTTTGCGTGTCGTTCCGCGAAGCTCTGGTCGTCGCTGCGGCAGTCAACAACAAAAGCAAATGTATGAAGACTCACGCTTACAAAATGCTCCTTACCGCTGGTTTGATTGCGGCCGTCCGTGTCGTGCAGGGCGGGACCTTTTCGGACGACTTTGCTGCCGGGTTGGACGCGTCGCACTGGAGTGTCATCCAGACCACGCCCGATTTGTATTCAGCGAATGCTTCGTCAGGCGAAATCCGGCTTGCCAAAATCGCGCCAACGCCGGGCGGCTTGCAATCGGTCAGCCTGCGGCTGAATTTTGCGCCGTTTGGCGGCCGGATCACGAACGACTTTTCCACTCAGATGGATTTCACCAACGCCGTGCTGCCCGGCCCTGGCTTGGACCAGGTTCAGTTAAACACTTATTATGAGGACGATCCGATCTATTGCGCCGTCTATGACAATGACGGCGGCCTCAACGCCCATGTCTGGGACAACCTCGGGGTGCAAGGCCGGATTCCCGTGTCCGGCAACGCCGGCACGCTGCGCATCAGCCGCACCAACGGCGTCGTCACGGCGTATTTCAACGACACGCCGCTTTTCTCTGAAGCCCGCCCGTCGGCCTTGACCGGCATTGACCTGGTGCTCCAGAACAACATGTCCTCTGACGATGCCACCGCGGTCGCGTTCGATAATTTCTCCCTGACGGCCACGTCCATGTCGCCACCGCCGGCGGCGGTCGGCGCGTTCTACTTTGTCAGCCTCACCAATGTGGCCAACTTCACTTGGGCGGCGCCGGACACGGTTCCCGGTGAACCGACCGGCACGCGTCTGCCGGGAGCGCCGGTCGGCCTCGTCACGCTGGCGGGCATTCCGTTTGACATCGCGTCCAACGCGGCCGGCAAGCAGGCGTGGCACGCGGATGTCGCGGTCAACGGCGGCTCCGGCCCGGTCAACATCACCAACAGCGTGAATGTCTATGGCGTGACCAAGGTTTATTCGCTCATCAACACCTGGTGCGGCCAACCTGGGCCGACCGCCTACGCGTGGTTCGTGTTTACCGGGTCGGCGGGAACCATTTTTACCAACGCGCTCGTTGGTGGCACCGACATCCGGGATTACAACGGGGCCACCTGGGAAAACAACATCAACGGCACAACCACCATCAACGTGTTTGATTGCCTTAGTGACAACTGGGGATCGCCGGGCCGGCTGGACATGCAACAAATCGCCCTGCCGCCGGAATTCGCGACGCAGTCGCTGGTTTCCATTCAATTGGTGGACAATGGCGGCCCCAGTTTCCAGCGCGTGGTTCTGGACGGGCTGACCGTGCAGGCCGCCGCGCTTCCACCGTTGTTCATCGTCGCGAACGGCGGCCAGATCAATGTTTCGTGGTCCGCGCTGGCCGGGGTCACGCTTCAGACCAACAGCAATCTGGCGACGGCCGACTGGATGGCCTACGGCGGTTCCGTGACCAACGTTGCCGGCACGAACATCGTCACGCTCGAGGCGCCGACGGGCAATTTGTATTTCCGGTTGAAACAGTAGCTTCAACCGGACATCGGTTCAGAGCGCCAGCCATGTTTACGGTTTGGATGCCGATGACAGGTTGAGTCTTTCCCTGGGTAGTTTCTTGAACGTCATGAACCAGTCGAGCGCGTAGGCGTCCGGATCCGGTTTCTCCATCCGTGCCTTGGCGGTGCCGCAGGAGCCGGGCGGCGGCACAATCACATCTTCGCCCGGCTGCCAGTCGGCAGGCGTGGCACAGCCGAACTGGTCGCTGGTTTGCAGCGCGATCAACAGGCGCTTGATCTCCGGAAAATTCCGCCCGTTCGACAGCGGGTAATAAAGCACGGCGCGAATTTTGGCCTTGGGATCAATGAGGAATACGGCGCGCACCGCCTGGGTGTCGCTGGCCCCGGGCTGGACCATGCCGTAGGCGCGAGCCACGTCCATTTTCACATCCGCGATGAGCGGGAAGGTCACCTCGACGTTGACCATGTCCTTGTAGCGGATTTTCTCCTTGATGGTGCGCAACCAGGCGATGTGCGCGTAGTGGCTGTCAATGGAGAGGCCGACGAGTTCACAGTTCAGCGCTTTGAACTCCGGCATCATGGTGGCGAAGGTCATGAACTCAGTCGTGCAAACCGGCGTGAAGTCCGCCGGGTGGCTGAACAGGATGACCCATCTGCCCTCGTAATCTTTCGGGAAGTCGAGCGGGCCTTGGGTGGTGTGGGCCTTGAAGGCGGGCGCCGTTTCGCCAATCAGCGGAATGCGGACGGCGGCGGCGGTTTCGGCGTTATTGGATGCTGTGGTCATACGTTTGCTTTGGGGTTGAGGTTGGTTGAAGAATGCAGGTTTGGCCTGCAAAGCTGAGAAGGCCACGGTGGTGAGGTCATGTGTTGACCCAGCTTACCAGACCGGCCGCGGGCGCGCCAGCTCAACGGCGCTTCGCCCAGGCGCGGCGGGTGCGTTCAACGCCACCGGTTCGTGGACGTGGGCGGCGTGGCCGGCGGATTTCAACCACCCAACCAGCACGGCCACGGCAATGCCCGCCGCCAGGGCAAGCGAAAGTTTGATGCGGTCGTGGGAGTGAAATTGCACCTCCGGCAACAGGCCGGTGCCCGCAATGCACAAAAAGGTGCCGGCGCAAAACGCCAGGGCGTCACCCAGGATTGCCGGGTTGCCGGTGGCAAACCAGTTCACGCCGGCGACGAACAACACCGTGCCCAGCGGCGTGACCAGGGCAAACAGCGCGTTGATCAGATGCCGGGAAAATCGCGAGCAACCATTGGCGGCCATCAACGTCGCCACCGCCATTGCGTCAAACGGCTTGTGAAGAATGATGACCAGCGCGGTGCCCAATCCCAACCAGCCAGCCGCGGCGCGCGGGCCTGCGCTCACGGCGGCCGCCAGCGCCACGCCGCCGATCAGCGAATGGAGGGTCATGCCCACGGTGGTCGCGATCCATGAGAGCTGGGCGGCGGATTGTTCCGCCAGCGTGGGCGCCGGGCCGGTTGTTATGGCCGGCGCGCTCCGTTCCGGCGCCCCCTCGGAAACGTCGTGATGGTGGTGTGGAAAAAACCGCTGGAGAAAGAACATCGCCAGAAACCCGCCGATGACATAGCGCGCCGTCTGGTCCAGCGAGTGGTTTTCGTGCGCCGCGTGCGGAACAAAATGCAACAGCGCCATGCTCAACATCAACCCGGCGACGAAGCTCCCCGCCACTTGCAGCCGCGCGTGGGTCAGACGCAACGCCAGCAACAGCCAGCCGCCCGCCAGCGAGGCCAGCAGCACGAGCGCGCAGTATAGGGTCAGTTGCGCGGTCGGGGATAAGGGAAACTGGCTCATAATGGCAGGTTCGCGCGCGTGGGGAGTAAAGGATTTTTCACGATCGCAACGCATACTCCACCGCCGCCAGCGCGTGCAGACGTGTCGTATCGAAGAGGGACACGGGGCAATCCTCCTCGCTCAGCAGCAGGTCCAGTTCCGTGCAGCCCAGGATGATTCCTTGCGCGCCGGTCTCGACCAGTCGGCTCATGATCCCGGCCATCACAGCTTTGGACTCTGGCCGAATGACGCCGAGGCAGAGTTCCTCATAAATGACGCGATGCACTGCCTGCCGGTCCTCGGGATTCGGGATCACCACCTGCAGGCCGAATCGATCAGTCAACCGGCCTCGGTAGAAGCTTTCCTCCATCGTGAATCGGGTGCCCAACAGCCCCACCTGCCGAAGGGCAGCCTGCCTGATCGGTTCGGCAGTGGCGTCGGCGATGTGCAACAGCGGAACGCTGATCCCAGCCTGAATCGCCTCGGCCAGCTTGTGCATGGTGTTGGTGCATAGAAGCACGACGTCGGCGCCGGCTTTCTCGACATTTTGGGCCGCGGCGACCAACAATCGCGCCGCGTCGGTCCAGTGCCCCCGGCGCTGCAACTCTGCGACTTCCGCAAAGTCAACCGAGTGAAGAACACACTTGGCAGAGTGCAGTCCACCGAGCCTGTTCTTCACGGATTCATTGATCAGGCGGTAGTATTCCAGGGTGGATTCCCAACTCATGCCGCCGATGAGTCCAATAGTCTTCATGGTAACTCCATTTGGCCGATGTTTATCTGGCTCGTCTCCGTTCGTCTGGCCGTGATTAATGTTTGCGTTCCTCGATCAGCGCCGCGGGCAACTCCGGCGGACTATGCTCGCCCTTCTTGCCCGGCGGGTGTCGGTAATCGCAGATCAGCACGCGGCTCAGAGGATTGAGGCATAGCTGAAGCTCGAAGTTGAAAAACGGGGAGTTCATGGCTTGGCGGCTTTCACGGCTACGCCCGGCGGGGTGAATTGGGACGGGGTCTGGCCCTGGGTTGAGGTGGTTGCCCGGTAAAACCGCTCGCTGCCCTGCCGCTCGGTGTGGACTCTGCCCCGCGATTCAAGGTGGGCCAGGAGCTTGACTGCCTCAGCGGGCTTCATGCCCAAGCCCTGCGCGATGCCTTCGACCGTGCAGGGACGGCGTCGGAGAAGCGCCAGGATGGTTTCCGCCGAAGCCGTTGATCCGGCGGGCACTGTCCGGGCTCGATGTTCCGCAACCACCTCCGCCGTCGGCCGGATCAGCCTGGCCAGTTCCGCCAGGCGCGCGGGCGGCACCGGCAGAGCGAATTCCTCGCAGGGCGGCCGCGTGGCGGTGTTGAGTTGCACCCGGTCCGGCCGGATGCGCTGAACCCAGTGTGCGATTTTTTGCACATGGGCGGGCAAGGCGGTGTGGCCCGCCAGCAACATCACTTCCAGCCAGTATTGGCCGGTGAATTCACGGCGGAACTGCTCCAGTCCCGAAACCAGCCGCTCGAAGGTGATTTCCGGATGCGGCCGGTTCACGGTTTGAAAGAGCAGATCATCGCCGGCGTCCAGCGACGGCATCACCACGTCGGCCAGCGCCACGGCCGCACGCACTTCTTTCAACCAGAGCAACGAGCCGTTGGTCAGAACGGCCACGGGTATGCTCGTCATGGCCTTGATCCGTTCGATGATTTCGCCCAGGCGCGGGCAGAGTGTCGGTTCGCCTGAGCCGCTGAGGGTGATGTAGTCCGGGTGGGTGGCGAGCTTCTGCTTGAGTTCTTCCAGCACGGCATCCATCGGGACCCACTCCTTGCGTTCATGCGTTTTGCAGGTGGTGCGGCCCAACTGGCAGTAAATGCAGTCGTAGGTGCAGGTCTTGAACGGCACGAGGTCCACACCCAGCGACCGGCCCAGCCGGCGGGAAGGCACCGGACCGAAGATATGGTGTTGGCGCTGGTCGTTCATGGCGCTTGGGTTTGCGAATCAATGATCGCCGCTCGTGTGACCCGGCGGCGCGGGCGGAGGCGAGCCTGCTTCCTTGGTGAACTGACCGGTGGTCAAGAGCACCAGCGTGCAAGCGTGGACTACTTCCTTGCCGCGTTGGCGGAGCTGGTCGGCCAGTTCGGGATTCTCGGTGCCAGGATTGAAAATGATCCGGCGCGCACCGCTGTTCAGCAGCTCGTCCGCGATGGGCGGCTGGTTGCGGGGCGAGAGATGGACCGTGATCGTATCCGCCGGCGAGGGAATGGCGCGCAATGAAGGAAAGACCGGCAGGCCGTCCACCTCTGCCAGCGCGGGATGGACAGGAAATGGCGTGTGCCCCTTCTCCCGGAGCATGCGCACGGCTTTGAAGCTGTAGCGCTCCGGCTTGTTACTGGCGCCCAAGACGGCGACATTCATTACGTTCCTTTCCTCAGAGTAACTTTTCGGCGCCACTGTAAGCTTCCTCGATCCGCAGAAGCGTGGCCGCCACACCCGGATACTTCGGACTATGCCAGGACCGCATATTTTCAAATTGGGGGCCGTTTGTGTGATAGGTCAGCGGCCCTTTTACCTGAAACGACTTGCGTTCCCTGGTCAGAAACAAGATCGCGCCCTTCGTTCCGCTCATGATGTTTGCGCGAGTCTTGTGGAAATAATTGTCCGCTATAATGAAGCCCTCGTCGGGAACATAGCGGATTTCGTTTACGTAGATCGCGTTTGGGGTCTTCGCGGCATCCACTGTTGCCAGCACGGCCGGCCCTTCGTGGTTTTCCCAGCCCTGGGCCAAAATCTCCATTCCGTTTATCATAAGTAATAACGGTCTTTTGGCTTAACGAGGCGGCTGGTGCATTACTACCTTGTCTATCGCCATCGCTTCAGGTTTGGGCGCCGGCAAGGTCACCTTGCCTGTCGCCGCCCACTCGGTGCCGCGCTGAAGGGTGCATTGGAAGCCGGTGTCCGCCATCGAGTCCGCGTCGTGGCCGAGCACATCGTGGAAGACGCGGCCTTGACCGTAGTTAATCACGAGGAGGACCGGCTCAACCTCGCCGGTGCCGCCGGTTTCCTTGGCGGAGAACGCGTTGGCGAGCACGGTGAAGTTCTTGCACGGGCCGCGCAGGCGCCCGTACAACTCGTCCTTCGCGTGCCTCCAGCCTGAAGGCAAACCCATGGTGATCGGATGGTTGGTGACAATGATGTTGACGACATAGGGGCCGGCGGCACCGTGCGTCCCACCGTCGCCAGGCGTGCGGTCGAGAACCTGCTTGCCGTCGCGCCAGCGGATCATCGGACCGTTCTGCTCGTTGCGTCCGCCCCAGCCGCCCACGGCGATCATGTCGTTGAACTCCGGCCAATCCGGAAAGGCGTTGTCGGCGGCGTGGACAACCACCAGCCCGCCGCCGTTGCGGACGTATTCCACGAACTGCTGGTTAACCCGCGCCGGCCAACGCTCGCCATTGTAATTCAAGAGAACCGCGTCGTAATTGGTAAACGTCGGATGCCATTCCTTCCATAAGTCGGGACTCGATTTCTCCGGCGGCGTGGTGGAGACAGCCACGGTGAAACGCCCGCAGTCTTCAAGAATCCATTTCAACATGGGCGTGGTCGTCCGCCAGTTGTGGTTGTTCTGGCCATCCACAATGAGGACTTTCAACTTCTCCGCCGCTGACAACGACAGCACGGCCGCAGCCAGCAAGCAAACGGTGATGATGTAGAGAGTACGTGTGATTTTCATAAGTAATTACAAAGTAATTGCGGACATTTGCGATTGTTTCGAGACACCCTCTGGGAGTTGCCGTGTCAAGCCGCAATCCTCACGTTTCGCCAAGCGGATTTTGATGGGAGTTCCCAGGTCGCCATGGGTTGTGGACGCTGCGCTGGCTTCCGCCACCAACACCATCCAGCCTCTCACTTGTGGCGTGTTTGCCGCGCGGGCCGGCGCCTCGCTCGTGGCATGTTCGCGCCCCCAGCCGCGTCCCGGCCGGCCTCCTTCAACCACGCGGTTTTGCACCAACCAGAAAAAAAGCGCGCTCACGACCGCCACGGCCAGGAGCAAGCCGGGACCCGCCGCGTTGCGCCGCGCCGGGGAAGGCGGCGCCATGACAACGTTGCCGCGGCGGAACAGGCGTGGAAACATGGCGCCAATCCACTGCCAATGCAGCGCCAGATGCATGGTCAGCAGCGTGCCGACGCCGAGGGAAAGCCAGAAATGAACGTTGCCCCAATCGTGGCGGTTCAGGCCCCAAAGCGCACGGCGCCAGCCGCTGCCCGGCGGCAACACATAGCGCATGATCAAACCGGTGAGCGCCAGGCTCCACAATCCCAGCGCCAGCAAAATGTCCAGCCACCCGTTGATCCAATTTCGCTTCATGCGGCTTGGCTGATCGTTTGGTGACGACCAGCGTGTAGGTTCGATGCGACAAACATTTTCCGGTTCAGGTTGCAGACGATTTTGTGTCGGGCATTGGCAAGGCGGCCAGAATCAGACGGACCATCGGATCAAACGCTCGCGCCGCCGCGCTTCCGGTGAAGCGGGAAATGAAAGGCGTGCCCGCGTCGCCGGAAACCACCACCTGCGGGTCCAGGGGAACCCGGCCTAAGAAGGGCACGCTCATCTCGCTGGCCAGCGCCTCGCCGCCGCCAGCCTTGAAGAGGTCGCTGGTCTTGCCGCAGTGCGGGCAGGCGAAGCCGTTCATGTTCTCCACGATGCCCAACACCTGCAGGTGGACTTGCCGGCAAAAGGTAATTGAGCGACGCACGTCGGCCACTGCCACATCCTGGGGCGTGGTGACGACGATGGCGCTGGCGGGTTGGCCGACCAATTGCGCGACGGACAATGGCTCATCGCCGGTGCCGGGCGGGGAGTCAATGATCAGATAGTCGAGTTCGCCCCACGCCACATCGCGCAGGAATTGCTGAATGACACTATACTTCATCGGCCCACGCCAGATCACGGCGTCGCGCTCGCTTTCCAACAGGAAGCCGATGGACATGACTTTGAGGTTGGGGCTCACGGAGAGCGGTTGGATGCCGGCGGCGTCGGCGCTGGGCCGGTTGCCTTCCAAGCCCATCAATTTGGGAATGCTCGGCCCGTGAATGTCCACGTCCAGCAAGCCCACGCGGTGTCCTGTCAGGGCCAAGGACATGGCGAGGTTGGCGGCGACGGTGCTCTTGCCAACGCCGCCCTTGCCGGACAGGACAAGCATCTTATGTCGGATGGTCCGCAGTCGAGCTTCCAAGGCCGCGTCTGCTTGCGGCGGGGTGGGCGATTTCGTCCCCGCGGCGTTACGAGACGAGAATGACGCGACGCAATGCTCACTTGTGCTTTCGCTACAGTGGCACGCATCGGCAGGAGGCGGAGCTACTTCGGGCGGGCGGGTGTCTAGCGCCGCGCGCAGCGTGTTCACCGCCAGCAGGGCGCAGTGCTCTTCCGCGCCATTCCCAGCGGCCTTGAGCACCTCGGCGGGCGACAACTGCCGCGCTTCATCCAGGCTCTTGCCTTCGGCCAGCCAGGCGACCATCGAACCGCAGGCAAGGGAGGAGCCGCAACCATCGGTGATGAACGTGGCCCGCCGGACGCATCGGTCGCCCACCCCCAGCCACATTTCCATCGTGTCGCCGCACGGGCCGGTGAGGCGGGCGTTGGCATTGGCGCCTTTCAGCGGGCCGAAGTTGGCTGGCAGGGACCGGATGCCTAATTTGTGAAGGTTGGAGATATGTTTTTCCACAATTGAATGATGGCTTGGGCTGCCGGCCCGTGGTCGTGTTCGACCACCGGCCTGCCTTGACGCTGGGCGTCAGTTACAGCCAGATCATAGGGAATCCGGCCGGCGATCACCGCGCCCAACTCAGCGGCGCGACGTTCAATGCGCGCCGTCTGGGCCGGGTTCAAATCGTGTTGGTTCACGCACACGCTGGCGGAGATTTCAAAATGCCGCGCCAGCGCCAGCACCCGCTCCAGATCGTGCTCGCCGGAAGGCGTCGGCTCGGTCACCGCAAGCACGCGGGTCGCGCCGGTCAGGCTGGCCATGACGGAGCAGCCGACGCCCGGCGGTCCGTCCACCAGAATTAGGTGACGGCCCGTTTCGCGCGTCGCCTGGCGGGCCTGCTCGCGGACGAGGGCGGCCAGTTTGCCGGAATTGCCCCGGCCGGGCCGCAAGCGGGCGTGGACCAGCGGACCGAAGCGCGTGTCCGAGATGAACCATTCGCCGGTGTCGGCCGGGGTCATTTTGATGGCGTGTTCGGCGCAAAAATCGGCACACACGCCGCAGCCTTCGCAAGCGGACGCGTCCACGCGGAACGTGCGCGGCACCCGGCCGTTGCCCGGTCCGTCAAAATAAATGGCGTCGAACCGGCACAACTCCTCGCATTTCCCGCAGGCGGTGCAATGACCAGGCTTGACGCGCGCAATTTGGCCACCGGTGAACGCGTCCCGCCGCCGCGGGCGCGGGTCCAGGACCAGCGGCAGGTTCGAGGCGTCCACGTCGCAATCGGCGAGCACCGGCTTGTCCGCCAACGCCGCCAGCGAAGCCGTGACCGAGGTTTTTCCGGTGCCGCCTTTGCCACTGAGCACGACCAGTTCCCAGATGGAGGATTCGTTGCTCATGACGCGGAAAAGTTCGCGGACAGGTGAGGGGCCGAGATTAAATCGACACTTGCTGGATCGCTTCGTGTTAGCGCTGCCGCCTCGGCAAACAGTCGGTGCAACAGTTGATCGAACGCCGCCCGCAGTTCCGGTACGACCTCCACTGCCAACCGGCCTTGGGAATAGGCTTGGGCAACGGCCAGTGCGTCGGGGATTTCAGCGAGCACCGGCACGCGCGCCTGAGCGCACGCGTCACGCGCCTCGTTGGCGCCGGATTGAGCGCGGTTGATGACCACGCCGCACGGCCGTTTCAAGTCTTGCGCCACTTCCAGCGCCAGTCGCAGGTCGTGCCGGCCGAAGGGCGTCGGCTCGGTCACCAGCACCAGGTAGTCGCAATCGCGCACCGTCTCGATCATCGGGCAGGCGGTGCCCGGCGGGGCGTCCAGGATCGTCCAGTCCGCCGGCGGCGCGGCGTGTTTGGCGGCGCGGATGACGGGCGGGCAGTTGGCTTCGCCCACGTGGATTGTGCCGGAAACGAACTGCACCGGCCCGGTGGCACCGGTCTTCACCACGCCCATCGGGTGCGATTCCTCGGTGATGGCTCCGCTGGGACAATTCAGCCCGCAGCCGCCGCAACTGTGACACAGTTCTTCATACACCAACGTCCGGTCGCTCAACGAGACGAGGGCGTGAAAACGGCACTTTTCCGCGCAAATGCCGCAATGGAGGCAAAGCGCCGGGTTCACGCGCGGAACGAACCGTTCGACCGGCACTTCGCGGGTAATCGCGGGTTTCAGAAAGAGATGGCCGTTCGGCGCCTCGACATCGCAGTCCACGTAGGCCACCGACCGACCGTGCCGCGCAAGCGTCACGGCAAGATTCGTGGCCACGGTTGTTTTGCCGGTGCCGCCCTTGCCGCTCGCGATGGCGAGTTTCATCGGCGTCAGCCGCTTAACCCGGCTTGTTCTCGTTCGGCGGGTTGGGCGTCGGCGCTGGCAGTGGCTTCTGCCCGCCCCGGCCCCGGCCCCGACCCAGACCTTGGCCGTGACCCTGGCCGCCTTGTCTCCACCCGCCTCCCCAGCCGCGGCGTTGCCCGCCGCCGCAGGGGCCCAACCCTTTGCCAACCGGTCCCTGGCCCAGCGGTCCAGTTCCATCGCCCATAGGTGTCATGATTTTGTCCTTTCGTTCCTGCTTGTGGTTTGCGGTTAACGTCCGTGCCCGCTTGCGTCCGCCTGGTTGAGCGCCCGCAGCCGGCCGGCGACGAACGCCTCAAGCGCCTGCTGCGTCGTGCCGCCCTCAACGGCGAACACCTGAATGTTGGCGGCTTGCAGCGCACTCCACGCCTTTGGACCGACGTGGCCGGTGAGCACGGTCTGAACGCCCAGGCGTGCCAGCGTCTGGCTGGCCTGGATACCCGCGCCTTGAAAGGCATCCGCTGCGGTGGCGTTGTCCACCACCGTTCGCTGTTTCGTTTCCGTGTCCACAATGTGGAAGAACGACGCCCGACCGAAGCGAAGGTCCACCGTCGCGTCCGGACTAGATCCGCTGGCAGAAATGGCGAGTTTCATGGCTTCAATGCGCCGCCGCGCCATCCTGGCATTGATGGTGGTCGTGGCCGCAGGTCGGGGTTCCGCCGGCCAGCGTGCCGTCCAAAAAGGCCCGCGCCGCCTGGTCCGGCGTGTCGCCGGCGGTGCCGGCGTGGACGGCGATGCGGTTTTGGGCGAACAAATCCAGCGCGCGCCGGCCCATGCCGCCGGCGATGACGACTTCGACGCCCTGCGCGTGGAGCCAGCGGGGCAACACACCCGGCTCGTGCGGCGGCGGGACCGCGAGCTTTTGGTTGAGGATTTGTCGGGACGTGGGATCAGCTTCGATCAGCGCGAATTGTTCGCAATGGCCAAAGTGGGCGGACAAGCGTCCGGCCGTCAGGGGAATGGCTAGTTTCATGGCGTATTCTATTTCAGACTCGGGATTGGGGTTGATGACGAAATCGCTTGCGGCAGCGGGCGGGGCGCTCGTCCCGGCGGCGCCCGCAACAGCCGGGCATTTGAAATTCCGGCGTGCCCAGCGTGCCCGCGCGCCAGGCGCCAAGAACAGCCTCGACCTCGCCGCAAATGCGCGGAACGACGCGCAGGCCGGCGTGGACGAGCGTGACCTGGAGCATTCGTGAAATGGCCCCGCAGATCAAAACGTCCACGCCCAGTTCGACGACGCTCCGGGCGAGGCCGGCCGGCAGCGCTTCCACGAGGGTGACTTCCCGGCGCTCCAGTTCCGCCTGGCCTTTCAGACGCACGACGGTCAGGCGCGTCGCCACGTCGAAGACCGGCGAGACGCGTCCCTGGCAGTTGGGAATCGCAATCACCACACCGGCCTTGATGCGATTTCGATGCCAGAATGCTCCGGGACGGTGGGTTGGTGAAATGGCCGGATTTCCGCGGGTTCTGGCGGCCGCGCAACGCAACTCATCCGACGGTGAATCGCAAAATGCAAGGCCCGTCCGGCTGGCGCGACGCAATCTGCCCGCCGCACCGCGCTGCCCTTATTGGCATGGTAGGGGCCACTGGCGGCCGGCGCGCGGCAAACCCAAGGTCAGGCTTTGCCGGCCCTGGCCGCGGTGATTTGTTTGAACTCCTTCAGTTTGCGGAAGAGCGTGCTGGCGTTGATGCCCAGCTCGCGGGCCGCCAGTTTGCGGCTGCCGCCGTGACGCCGGAGCGCGTCGGCGATGAGGAGTTTTTCCATCGCCCGCAGCGTCATGGCCTCACCCAGGCGCAACGCCTCACCGAGCCTGTTCCCGCGCAAGTCGGGCGGCAGATGCTTCATCTCGATCACGCCGCCGCGGCACAGCACAAAGGCGTGTTCGATGATGTTTTCCAGCTCGCGCACGTTGCCGGGAAACGGATGTTCCATGAGGCGCGCCAGCACGTCGTCGGACACGCTGACGATGTCCTTGCCTTTGAGCCGGTTGAACCGCGCGACGAAGTGGTCAATCAGCAGCGGAATGTCCTCCCGCCGGTCGCGCAGGCGGGGCAGTTCCAGGCGGATGACGTGAATGCGGTAGAACAGGTCCTCGCGGAAGCGCCCGTCGCGCACCTGCTGGGCGAGATCCTTGTTCGTCGCCGCGATGACGCGCACATCGGTTTTCACCGGCTCGATCCCACCGAGCGGTTCATAGACGCGCTCCTGCAACACGCGCAGCAACCGCGCCTGCATGGCGGGCGAGATGTCGCCGATTTCGTCGAGGAAAATTGTGCCGCCCTCCGCGCGGGCAAACCGACCCGGCTTGTCGCGCCGGGCGTCGGTGAACGCGCCGGCCTTGTAGCCGAACAACTCCGATTCGAGCAGGTTGTCCGGCAACGCGCCGCAGTTGAGGGCAACGAATCGTTTTTGCCGGCGGCGGGAGAGCGTGTGCAGCGCGCGGGCGAACAGCTCCTTGCCCGTGCCGCTGGCGCCTTCGAGCAGCACCGTGCTGTCGCTCTCGGCAATTTGCGGCAGGATTTCGAAAATCTGCCGCACGGCCGCGCTCCGGCCGATGATGTCGGCGAAGGAGTGTTGCTGCTCCAGTTCGCGGTGCAGCTCCGCGACGACGCGCAGATCGCGGAAACTTTCCACGCCACCCGCGACCCGGCCGTGCTCGTCCTTGAGAATCGCGGTGGAAATGCTGATGGGAATCTTCTGGCCTTGGGCGTCCACGATGTAAACCACCTTGTTCACCACCGGCCGGCCCGTGGCCAGCGTCTGCTTCAAGGCGCAGGCGTGCTCGCAAATGCTGGCGCGGAACACGTCACAGCACCGGCGGCCCACGGCTTCGTCGCGCCGGATGCCGGTGATGCGCTCGGCGGCGCGGTTGAAAAACGTCACCCGCCAGCCGGCATCCACCGTGAACACGCCGTCGGGCACGCAATCCAGCAGATTGCTCAGCATGACGGCGAGTTTAGAAGCGGCGGAAGATTTGCGCCAGCGACAAAGCCGGCGGCGGCCGCGCGCTTGCAAATTGCCACGCCGCATCGGCCGCGCATGCGAATGTTCCGGCCATTTCTGCGGGATTCGCGATGATTCGTCCCTGGCACTGACTTTGCTTTCACCTTCCGGCGAAGTACATGGCGAGTGATGCCTCCCCACAACTGCCGGCTGTGACGGCCACGGCCGTCGCCGGCCCGCAACAACTCGACGCGCTGCGCGCCGCGAGCCATCCGTTTTGTCTGGTGTGCAGCCAGTCCAATCCGCTGGGCTTCGGCCTGGAGTTCGTCTGCCACCCCGACGGCAGCGTGAGCGCCGCGTTTCTGGGCCATTCCGCGCTGGAAGGTTATCCGGGGTTGATGCACGGCGGCGCGATTGCCGCGCTGCTCGACGGCGCCATGACGAACTGTCTCTTCGCCCACGGCTGCGCCGCCGTCACCGGGGAACTGTGCGTCCGTTACCGGGCGCCGGTGGAGATCGGCGCGGAAGTCCGCCTGCGGGCGTGGCTGGAACACGCCTTCGGCCGGCTGCGCGCGGTGCGCAGCGAACTCCGGCAGAATGATTGCGTGAAGGCCACGGCCACGGCAAAGTTCATGGCACGGCATGAGTGAAACCATCACGGTCACGACGCTCGTCGAGGACACGGTCAATCTCCGCGGTCTCCGCGCGGAACACGGTCTGGCGGTGCTGATCTGCACCGGCGGCCGGCAGATTTTGTTCGACACCGGCCAAAGCGATTTGATCGCCGCCAACGCGGCGCAACTCAGCACCCCACTGGCGGGCACGCAGGCAATCGTCCTGAGCCACGGCCACTACGATCACACTGGCGGCCTGCCCGCCGTGCTGCCGCTCGCGCCCACTGTCCGGCTTTTCGCCCATCCCGCCGTGCTGGCGCCCAAGTTCGCCCGCGACACGCACCGCAATGTCCGGCCGGTGGGCCTGCCCGCCGCCAGTGCGCAGGCGCTGCGCGAAAACGGCGTTGTCGTGGTAAACACGACCGGCTTCACGGAAATCTTCGACGGCATTTTCGTGACGGGCGAAATCCCGCAGCGCAGCGATTTCGAGGACACCGGCGGCGCGTTTTTTCTTGATGAAGCCGGCACGCAGCCCGATCTGTTGCGCGACGACCAGGCGCTGTTCTTCGACACGCGCGACGGGTTGGTGGTGATCCTCGGCTGCGCCCACGCCGGCGTCGTGAACACGCTCGACCACGTGCGCCGGCACACCAATGGCCGACCGATTCACACGGTCATAGGCGGAATGCACTTGTTGTTCGCCTCGCCGGAGCGCCTGGAGAAAACCATTGCGGCGCTGCGCGACTGGAACGTTCAGCGAATTGTTCCCGGTCACTGCACGGGACCGGCGGCGGTCGCCCGGCTGTGGACCGCGTTTCCCGGCCGCTGCGGCGCGTGCGTGGTCGGCACCCGTTTCGTTTTTGAACGCTGATCAAAACCTCCCATGAGTGCGTACGCTTCCGGTCAACTTGATCGTGCCTTGGCCAAGGTTTGTGCGAACTGTCCTGTTTGCCGTCGCGCACGGAAGCAACAAGCTGGCGCTGCGTTCTGGCTGCCCGTTTTGCCGCGCTTACGAGCGCGTTTACGGACGCCCGGCGCACGCGCCGACGGCCAAACCAGCCGAAGCCCGCTGAAGTCCCGTCTGCTGCGGTGAGCAGTCACGTTTCCTATTTCAACCACTCGACGCGGTAGAATGCTTCGCGGTTGGCGTTCGTGTCGCCGTCGCTGAAATCGAACGTCGGCATCGCGAGCGTCTGCGTAGCCAGCGGCTGCCAACCGTCCATCGGCAACAGCGAAAGTCGTCGCTCGACGAGGTAGGTTTTGGCGGCGGCCGCGTCGAATTCGATCGCACCCGGCGCGGCGCTGCGCAGCACCGGCGCGGGGAACAGAGCCTCGCGCATTCCCGGCGGGTCTGGCTGAAATGTGGTGGCGTTGAGATAGTGGAAGCCCGCCTTCCAGTCCCAGATCGCCCAGCCGATGCCCAGCGAGTCGAGCGCGGACCGCATCGCAGCATAGAAGTTCACACGCGACCGCGGGTCGGCTTTTTCATACGCGCCGAATTCGCCCAGATGCACTGGCCGGCCGAAGTAATCCGACCACTGTTTGGCGAGCTTGAGATGGCCGGTGAAGGCCAGCGGGCTGCTGGGATTTTGCGCAGCCGGCAGCGTGTTGTAGGCTGCGAACCAGTTTGACGCCCACGCGCCGACGCCGGCTGCGGGCGCCAGCGGAATGGCGGGCGGGCCGGGGAACACCGTGCCCACGGTTGCGTAGTCCGGGCCGGGCCACGTCGCGCCCTGGTGCGTGAACAACATGGGATCGTAGGAGTGGACGGTGACGATGAGGTTGCGGTCGTTGTCCGGCAGCAGCAACGCGTTCAACTCGGTCACCGCGCCCCAGTTGCCGGGCTCGACGAAGATCGTGCGCTGCGGGTTGGTGAGGCGGATTTCGCGGATGGCCTCGGCGTAAAGCGAGTTCATGAACGCCGTCGTCGCGAGGCCGTTCGGTTCGTTGAGCAACTCGAACACCACGGTCGGCGGGGCATTCGAGTAATGCGCCGCCACCTGGCGCCAGATGGCGAGGAACTGGTTGGTCAGCGCCGGGGCGTTGGTCATGAATTGGTCGTAGCCGTGGAAGTCCAGGATGATGCCGAGGTCGTGGTTGGTGGCGCTGGCGACGAGGCCGTCCACGCGGGTGAAAATGCTGCTGGCGAGTGTGAAGGCCGGCGCCGGGCCGGCGGACCATTGCCAGGCGATCGGCAGGCGGACGTGGTCGAAACCCTCCGCGCGGGCCGTGGCGAAGTCGCGGTCCGTGTCCACAACCGTGCCCCAGGTGTTGGGCGGCGCTTCAAGGAAATTGCCGAAGTTCACGCCGCGCATGAAATGCCGCGCGGTCTGGCGCGCCGGCGAATCCGGGTCGGCAATCGGCGTCATGTCCGTGAACCCGGCCGGGACCACGGCACGCGCCCAGAAATGCAGCGTCACCGGCACGCCGCCGGTCACGACCACGGTTTGCACCAGCGGATTGTTGTGCCACGAGCGGCCCGCGCGCAGGCCGTCCACGGCCGGCACGTTCGTGGTGCCCGGTTGCGAGACGCCGCCGCTCCAGTAGGTGATGCTGCTGCCGGCGATCTGTTCAAAACTCCCGTTCCGCAGCGTCGCGCCCGTGGCCGTGAACGCATCCCACAACACTTCCTCCTTGAAGAGGTTGCCGCTGCCGGCGACCACTTCCTCCCACGGCCCCCGCAGCGTGAGCGTGACCGTCCCGCTCTTTTGCGGCGTGAATTGCAGCGCGCACTCGTCCCACGCGAACCGGACGATGGGGAAATTGACCGTGTAGGTCAGCGGCTGCTGGTCCGGCGTGAGCCACGTCTGCCGGTCCACGGCGCCGTCGCCCAACCCGCTCACGCCGTCGTTGAGCGCCGTGACGCTGGCGCTGGCGTTGAGATCCAACCGTGCCTGTAGAGCAAGCTTGGGCGGGTTCGTTTGCGCGTGGGCGGTCAGGAGCAACCCGACGAGGCTGGCCAGCGTGGCAAGACGGCAGCGGCAACGTTTCATGTGGCCA
Source organism: bacterium (assembly GCA_021780105.1). Taxonomy (GTDB): domain Bacteria; phylum Verrucomicrobiota; class Verrucomicrobiia; order Limisphaerales; family J093; genus JAJXZJ01. The sequence continues at coordinate 12,979 of JAJXZJ010000022.1, read as the reverse complement.
ACTATCAGCCGACGGCGCAGCGCGTCAACGCGCTTCCCGTGGCAGCAATCTCAAGGTCCCGTCACGACGCGATAGAACCGGAAGGCGTTGGTCGCCGCGGTGTCCGTGACTGTGAATGTGCCGGCCGGCGCATTGGTGGTCAGCAGTTGCTGCCACCGGCTCAAATCGAGCGAGTATTGGAGGGCGTAGGTCTGTCCGGGATTTCCGCCGATCCGGAGTTGAAGCTGGCCGTTGACCGGCATGCTGGCGACAGCGAGCGTTGGTGCCGCGGACGCGGTTACGTGCAACGACAGTGGCGCGGTGGCGGCGGTTTGGAGGCTATCCACAACTTGCACGATGAACGGGAAATCGCCCGCAACAGCGGGAACGCCGGACAAGGCGCCATCCGCGGCAAGGGTGAGGTTCGCCGGCAGGTTGGCGGAGCCCAGCGCGAGTGACCATTGATAGGGCGGCTGGCCGCCAGTGACCGTGAATTGATTTGTGTAGCCGATGCCAACCGTAGCGCTCGACAGGGACGTGGTCGTGATTTGCAGCGGAAGCGACGGATTAACAATATACAAGTAGAGCGCTGGCGACGAATCCACATAGTCCTGCGCGGCGTCGGTCACGCGCACGAAGAAGTAAAACGCGCCATTGGTCGCCAGGGTGCCGGACAGCACGCCGCCGGACGACAACGACAGAGTCGGCGGCAACGCGCCCGAATACGGCGCGAGCGACCAGGTGTATGGCGGTTGTCCGCCGAACGCCTGCAATGTCTGGCTGTAAAACTCCGTGTTCGTCCCTTGCGGCAGCCAGGTCGTCGTCAACTGCAGCGGCTGCGAAACGGAGGCGACGGTAAGCGACAGGTTCTGATTCGCTGAGTGGCCGTTGCCATCATCCACGTGGACGGAAAAATGATAGGTGCCGGCGCTGGCGGGCGTGCCGTCGATTTCTCCGCTGGAATTTAAATTCAGACCCGGTGGAAAATCCTGCGGGTCATTCAACGACCAGTTGATATTGCCACTGCAACTTGAGGCCTGGAGCCACTGGTTGTAGAAGCTGCCCACCTGACCGTCCGGCAGGCTGGTTGTGATGATCTGAACCCCGCTGCAGCTCTGAATGTTGAAGTTGGCCGTGCCGTTGTTGTTGGCGATGGTGACAGTCTGATTCTGTGGGAAGGCGTAATTGCCGGCGCCGATAATGGCGTCCAGACTGTCATTACCGCCGTTGGCATTGACACCAACGCTCCAATTCCCGTTGCCCACGTTGAAGGAGTAATTGCCGTTGGCGTCCGTGTCGGTATAGACGTTGTAGTCGGTGCCGTTGATCGTGGCATAGGCATACACGCCCACGCCGACGAGGTTCGTGCCGTTGAATTTGACGTTGCCGCTGATTTGGTTCGTCGCGAGGAGGGCGGTAAAATCCGCGCGGACGGCCTGGCTGGCATTGAGATTGGTGCCGCCGTTTTGGACGAACGCCGGTTGCGAGAAGATGTAATTCACGGGATTGCCGGTGCCGGTATCCACCCCCACCTGCCACGAATCGTCGCTCAAGCCGCCCAAAACGCCGACGGCGTAGTTCCCGTTCGCATCCGAGTAACCATCCGCCGAATACTCGCCGTTGTTGTCGCTGGCATAGACATCAATTCCAGCCAAGGGAAGGTTGTTGGCGTCCTTGATCGTGCCGTAAAACAGCGCCGTGGCCTTGGGGAAGGGAAACACGAGGCCCGACACGCTCCCGCCGGTGGTGTTGATGTTCGTGGAGCCGTTATAGCCAACATAACCATGCAGCATAAGTCCGGAAGGTGCCCCATCCAGGCTCCAATAATCGGCTGTGACCCTTTCCGTGAAACTGCCGTTGCCGTCCGTGCTGTAGGTGGCGAGGAACCCCGAGCTGGAACCGTTTCCGATGAAAATACCCGGAATGCCGGCGCCGCTATTCAGGTCAACCAGTTTGCCCGAAATGCTCGCCGTGGCGTTGGTGAGAACCAGATTGGTGGTGATCGTCTGGCCGCTGCCCAAAGCAAGCATTGGCGAAGCAGCAAAACTAGCGACGTAATCGTTCTTGGATGCCAGCGGCACGTAGCTCCCCGCCGGTGCCTGGATGGTGTAACTGCCGGTGTTGTTTGCCACGGCGAGCGCCACGGGATTGCCTGGCCCGCTATCGGCGCTCCTTGGCGGCGGGAATAGAATGACCACGGCGTTGGGCACGTTGGTGCCGTGACTGACGACGGTGCCGGTGATTTTCTGCGCGTAGGGGAAATTGGTGATGGTCAAAGCGCTCGTAGATTGGCCGGCCGGACTGGAAAGCGCGAACAGATATTTCCCAATGATCTTCTGCGAGGGGTCACCGCTGGGGAAATTCAGCGTGGCGGTGATCTGCCCGTTGGCGGCGCCGTCCGTGTCACCGGGAACGTTGATGTTGGTCACGCCTCCAATGACCATTCCCGGCTGTCCGTCCGTCAGCGAAAACTGCTGCACCAACAGATCGTTTGCGTCAACAACACCGTTCGCATTGATATCAAGATACTTCTGGACTACGACCGAACTGCCGGCGGACAAGCCAGTGACTTGGAGCGTGATGGTTCCGCTGTAGGTGTTGCTGACCGCGGCGGGCGAGACCGTCAGTGAGGCACCCTGGGTGGATAGTTCCAACAGAGCGAGGAGAGCGGTGGCGGGGAGCCGAAGGAAACACCGAGCCAATGCGTTCATAATGTTCAAACAGAATTGAGCGGATGATGTTACAAATTGCTCTTTGTTCAAGGCCGAATTTGTGCGGCGGATCGCTCCAGCCAGTCGCAGGCTTGACGCGTGCGCTGAATTCGGAAACGGTTTCCGTCATGAAGCAGATCCTCTCGTTGGGTTGGTCGCGTTTTCGCCTGCTCGTCGGCTTCGCGGTTGGCGCCGGCCTGCTGGCCTCCTTGGCGGCCGCGTCCAAACCCGCCCCCGCGCCGGCCGGCGATTTGAAAATCTGGTTCACCCGGCCGGCCACCAACTGGGAGCGCGAGGCCTTCCCGATCGGCAACGGCCGCCTCGGCGCGATGATTTTTGGCGGCGTCGAGAACGAGCATTTGCAGCTCAACGAGGACACGCTTTGGTCCGGCGGCCCGCGCGACACCACCAACCCCGATGCCCTCAAGGCCCTGCCCGAAGTGCGTCGCCTGCTGTTTGAGGGCAGGCCCGACGAGGCCGTGCAGCTTGCCAACGAGAAAATGATGGGCCGGCCGATGACCGTGAAACCCTACGAATCGCTCGGCGACCTGCGCATCCAGTTCACCGGCCAGGCGGGCGCCACGGATTACCGGCGGGATTTGGACCTCGCCACCGGCGTGGTCCGCATCAGCTATCGCGTTGGCGACGCGCTTTACACCCGCGAGATTTTTTCCAGTCACGCGGACCAGGTGATCGTGATGCGGCTCACGTGCAGCAAGCCGGGCGGCCTCACGCTGTTTGCCTTGCTGGACCGCGAGCAGGACTTCATGACCGCCACTCGCGCGCCGGACCAGTTGGTCATGGAAGGCCAGATTGATCGCGGCAACGGCCTCGAATACCGTGTCGTGCTCAAGGCCATGGCCGAAGGCGGCAAAATTTTCACGCCCACCCGCCGGCTTGAAGTCCGCGGTGCCAACGCGGTCACGCTCATGCTCGCCGCGGCCACCACCTTCGGCGGCCAGGATCCGGAGGAGGTCATCAAGGACCAGCTCGCCAGGGCCGCGAAAAGACGTTACCCGGAACTGCTGGCTGCGCACCTCAAGGACTACCAATCGCTGTTCGACCGCGTATCGCTCGATCTGGGCGGTTCCGGGGACGCCGCGGCCAGGCCGACCGACGAGCGCCTGGCCGCCGTCCAGGCCGGCGGCGTGGACCCGCAACTGCTGGCGCTCTACTTCCAGTTCGGTCGGTATTTGATGATTTCCTGTTCGCGGCCGGGCGGCCTGCCGGCGAATTTGCAGGGCATGTGGGCCGAAGGCATGAACCCGCCGTGGAACGCGGACTACCATTTGAACATCAATGTCGAAATGAATTACTGGCCGGTCGAGGTCGCGAACCTGGGCGAATGTCACCTGCCGTTGTTCGAGCTGATCGAGTCACTGCGCGAATCCGGCCGCCAGACGGCGAAGGTTGACTACGGCTGCCGCGGTTTCGTCGCGCACCATCTCACCGATGTCTGGGGCTTCACCACGCCCGCGGACGGCGCCGGCTGGGGCCTCTGGCCGATGGGTGCCGCGTGGCTGTGCCAGGACCTTTGGGAACACTACGCCTTCACCGGCGACAAGGAGTTTCTCGCCCAGCGCGCCTACCCGACGATGAAGGAGGCCGCCGAGTTCATGCTCGACTGGCTGGTGGAAGACCCGAAAGGCCGTCTTGTCAGCGGGCCGTCCACGTCGCCGGAAAACACCTACCGCCTGCCGAACGGCAAGATCGGCGGCCTGTGCATGGGGCCGACAATGGACCACGAAATCATCCGCGACCTGTTCAACAACTGCATCGCCGCCGCCGCCGTGTTGAAGACGGACGCCGACTTCAGCGCGAAGTTGCAGGCCACGATGAAGCGCCTGCCGCCGCTCCAGATCGGCAAGCACGGGCAGATCATGGAATGGTCCGAGGACTACGACGAGCCGGAGCCGGGGCACCGGCACATGTCGCAACTCTTCGCCTTGTTCCCCGGCAAGGAGATCACCGTCCACGGCACGCTGGAACTCGCGAAGGCGGCGCGCGCGACCATCGAGCGTCGCCTCAAATACGGCGGCGGCCACACCGGCTGGAGCCGGGCGTGGATCATCAATTTCTGGGCGCATCTCGACGATGGCGAGCAAGCCTACGACAACCTCCTGGCGCTCCTCCGCAAGAGCACGGCGCCGAACCTGTTCGACTTGCACCCGCCGTTCCAGATTGACGGCAACTTCGGCGGCGAGGCCGGCATCTGCGAAATGCTGCTGCAAAGCCAGAACGGCGAACTCGATCTGCTGCCTGCCAAACCGAAGGCGTGGGCCGACGGCAGCGTGAAGGGCCTGCGCGCCCGCGGCGGCTTCCAGGTGGACATCGCCTGGCACAACGACAACCTCGCCTCGGCGCGGATCGAATCGCTCCTCGGCAACACCTGCCGCGTTCGCACGGCGCAGCCGGTCAAGGTGCTCGTCGGCGGCAAAGGCCGGCCGCTCAAGGTCAGCCAGCCCGCGGCCGGCGTCATTGAATTTCCGACCAAGGCCCGCGAAAGCTACGTTTTGTTGCCGGAGTAAAGGCGCTTTGGCCGATGAAGCCGTGGCCATCCGGGATAACGGGCTAATTTCCAATCCCGTAATCCGTAATTGAAATCCACCCGTCTCCGGGGGTTGACTTTCAAATCCGCAATCCCGCAATCCGTAATTGAAAGCGTGGTCCCAGCATGGCGGCACGTTGCTGTCCTCCCGACCTTCGATCCTCCATCCTCGCCTCTATCGTGGCCTTTATTCGGCCTGCCGTCGCAGCCGCCGGACACCGCACACGTCACGCCAGATGGTGGGCAGGAGTTTGACCGTGCTGCCCGGATCGTCCACCCAATGCACCGGCACTTCGGCGATTCGATACCCGGCCCGCTGGGCCAGAACCAGCAATTCCGTGTCGAAAAACCAGCCGTTGTCTTGGATATGCGGCAACAGAGCGCGCGCCACTTCCCGGCGAATCGCCTTGAACCCGCATTGCGCATCCCGCACCCGCAGCCTCAATGCCCCACGGACCAGCCGGCTGTAAACCCGGCTTAACACTTCACGTTTCCAGCCTCGCGTGGTCTTTGAGTCCGGCAGCAAGCGTGATCCCACAGCCAAATCCGCGCCGCCTTCCGTGATGACATTCAGTAGTGCCGGCAGGCACGCCAGGTCGGTGCTCAGGTCCACATCCATGTAACTCAAAATGTCCGCTTCGCTGGATAGCCAAGCCTCCTTGAGCGCGCCGCCGCGTCCGGCGGTGTCCCGGTGTATCGCCCGCAATTGAACACGACCGGAACTCAAACCCATTCCTTCTTCGACCAGCTTCTGGGCGATGTCGCGGGTCCGGTCCGTCGAGCCGTTGTCGGCAATGACCACTTCCCAGCTATACGTGGATTGGCTGGCCAGGAACGTGGCCAACCGCCGCGTGTTATCCGCCAACTGGACTTCCTCGTTGAACACCGGAAGAGTGACGTTGAGGAGCGGCGGTGTCATGGTGTGGAGGAGTTGGTGGTGGCCACGGCATCGGCCGGTGAGGCTTTCAAGTTGGTTGCCAGTTCCGAGTTCGCCCAAAGCAAATCGCGCAGCAACAGTCCCAGCGCCACCGCCATGACGACTGCCAGCCACGGTCGGGGCACCGGCTCCCAGTTGAACAGGTAAGGCAGATACGTGAACGCGGAGGCGAACTGGATCAGCAGCAGCACCCACCTGCCGTTTGAAAACCGGAAGGCATAGGCCACTGCGAGCGCATCTGCTGCAAAAAAGTACCGCTCGTGCATGGCCGGCAACACGAACGGCATGAGCACCAGCGATGTCATGGCGAGTTGCAGCAGCCGGTCATGGGTCAGACTGGTTCGATAACGCCGGCACACGGCCACGACCAACACCAGGGCGCTCAGTCCCGCTAAAACTAATCCGATCTGGAAAAACGGCTCAAAGGGCGCGCCCGGCAGCCATTGATACAGATTGGTCGCTCCCAGCGTCAGCGCCGGGAAGGGCGTGATGTGTTGATGGGCATAGAGCAATAGCAAGTCCAGCATTGACCGACCAGCCAGCCAGGAGGGCACGGCCAACGCCACATACACCGCCGGGATCACGTAGAGCAGCAGGGGTGAAAATCGTCGTTGCCAGACCAGCACCAGGAGCAGCGGCGTGAGAAACACGGCCTGCGGTTTCAAGGAGAAGGCCAGGCCAAACGCGACCATGGCGCCAACCGGCCGCCCTCGCAGCAGGTAATACACGCACGCCGCGAGACCGCTGGCATACATGGCGTCACACTGGCCCCACAACGCGCTGTTCATGACCACGGTGGGCAGGCACAAGGTTGCCAACATCGCCGGCCAACGCTTGGTGGTCACGCCACAGGCTTGGACAACGCCGCCAACCTGCCAGGCCAGCACATAATCAAATGCCACATAGACCAGTTTGATGGCGAACAACCGCGGCAGAGGCAGCCACGTTGCTACCGTCAGGAGATAGAGATAGAGCGGTGGATAGTTGAAATTGAGGAATTCCTGCCCCCATGAGTTCCACACACCGTGTGACCGGATAAACTCCGACCACGGGATCATGTCACCTCCCATGTCTCCGCTGAGAAATGGGAACAACGACAGCCGCAACGCCAGCGAACCGGCCAATACCAGCGTTATCCAAACGCTTTCTGGTATGGCTTTCCACCGGGTCACTCTGCCTCCCTGGGCGAAACCGTCCGCCAAGCCCACCGCCGGCTCAGGGTGTAGGTGAAGCCAGCCACCACGACAATGGCGATAGCGTTGGCCAGATAGAGGTTCATGTTTAACCACTGCACCTGCGCGGCAAACAATGTCACGTTGAGGGCGAGGCCAGCCAAGGACACTCCGTTAAACCGTAGGAACCGTGCTACTCGACCTGCTGTCGTTCCCACGTCGCGAAAAGTCCAGCAATCATTCCCTAGAAAATTGTTCACAATGGCGCATTCACAAGCCAGGGCTTTGGCCAGCACCGGTGGCAGCCTGGCAAGCTGGACAAACAACACCAGCAGGCCCATGTCCACTACCACCCCGCTGGTGCCCACCAGACAAAATTGCAGAAACCGGCTGGTTGCTGGCCATCTTTGCTTCTGCTTGAGTCTATCCACCATCAACCCTCAACCCACAACCTTATTGGGTTCACGCGTCAAACGCCACAGCCAGGCGATCCCGCCAATGAGAATGGCATAAAACATCGCCACGCTTGCGAAGGGCGGCAGACCGAATACCGCCGTCCCCAAGTTGTAAGCAAACTTCCCGTTCAGGAACATGGGGAGGTTGTGCTCCGTAAGGGGATTGTAGAAACTGGAATCCGCACACGCATCCGTGAGCGTGGCCAAGGTGACAACCACAATGGAGTAAACGCCGAGCACGATCCCAAGCTTGGGCCATCGCTGGACGCCCAGGGCGCACGGCAAGGCCAGTAACGGCAGCATGGGCGCCAGATACCGCGGACCAAAACAGTAGCCAGCCTGCCAATCCCATACGCGGCCGGAGATCACCACCACCTGAAGCAGAGGGACCAAATACATCAGCCAGAAAGCAGCGACTGAACGGCGCAACAGCGTGGGGTAACCAAAGCCAGCCAGCAGAAGAAACGGCGACCAAAAGAATAACCCGTGACTGGGACTAAACAGCAGATTGAATGCCGTTTCCGCGTCCGGCCACTGAATGGCATATAGTCCCTGCTTCATTTCGGGGAACGATTCATTGAAACTGTAGGGAAGGACAAATGGATTGCCGATCGTCGCCCCACTGTATGCCGGAATCAGGAGCAGCGGCGGAATGGCCGCCAGAAAGAACCACAGCAAAGCCCTCCGCTTAACCCGTAGGACGGGCTTCCAGCCGGTCCCCCTTTCAGGTAGGGTCGGCTCTCCGAGCCGACCGCCTTCGGGTTCTATCGCATCCTGCCCGGTAGGGCGAGGCTCCGCCGAGCCGACTTCGGCCAGTTTTGATCTTCTCGCCCGCCACTGCGTAACCACCACATACCCTACCAACGCCATCACTACAATCCCCGCCGTGTATTCGCTGGCCAAAGCCAATCCCAGACAAAACCCCGCCACCGCCATCCGCCCCTGACCGACTCCGTCTTCCGCCCTCTGCTCTCCGTATTCGTCCTCTGCCCTCTGCCCTCCGTCATCCTGGAAAAGCTTCATTGCCCAAATCGCGATGCCAATCAACCCCACCACTTGGGCATGACTGAACAACATCGTGCAATAGGGCAATGGCATTCCACCCAAGAACAACGCCAACACTGTTCCCAAGGCGACTCGCTCGCTTACGAAATGCCCCAGCCAGACCAACAACGCCACAGCCCCCAATGCCGCCGGCAAGGCCTGGGAGAAAGCACACGCTGCCCAATCCGTGAACAGCCAGCCCGTCATGGAGTCCAGACCAATTCCGGCGGTCTTCAAGCAACCAGCGGCAGCGGCAAAAGCCGGCAAGGCCAGCGTGACCGTTCCTGGCGCCTTGTCGCTGTAATAGTGACCATGCGCAGAAGCAGTGTCAGGGGTCTGACCGTGGTAGGCGTCAATCACCAACGTGCCATGCTGGACAAACGATCGTAGTAAGGCAATACGCGACAAAGGTGTCGCTCCCCCGCCTAACCGGACCTGTTGCACATAAAATGACAATACAAATATTAACAGACCAGCCCAGGCGACTTGACAGTCCATCAGTACGATTCGTCGGATCGGGGTAATCATCCAGTTCCACATTGTCTTCCAACTATCTTAATCTTGGCAGATGTGAATTCAATGTTGATGACGGCCATATTGCTCACTCCACTATGCTTCGTTTGCTAGAGATGCCCGGACAAGACGTGATATTCTGGCAGTTGAGATCCATTGGCCAGAATGATTTGCAAACGACACGTGGATTCGCCGGTCAGGAACGTGGCTAACCGCCGCGTGTTGTCCGCCAACTGGGACCCTTCGTTGAGCACTGTAAGGATTACGTTGACGAATAGTGGCATCATGGCGTGAAGGAGTTGGTCGTTGCGATAGCGTCGGCTGATCAAGGGTTCGCGCAATTGCCAGTTCCTACTTCGTCTAAAGCAAATCGCGGAGCAACAGTACAAGTGCCACCGCCAGCGCGTCTGCCGCAAAAAAATACCGCTCGTGCATGGCCGGCAACACAAACGGCATAAGCACCAGCGATGTCATTGCGAGCTGAAGCAGTCGGTCATTGGTTAAACTGGTTCGATAACGCCGGCACACGGCTAGGACCAACGCCAGAGCGCTCGATCCCGCCAATCCAAGACCAACTTGGAAGAACGGGTCAAAAGGCGCGCCGGGGAGCCATTGATACAAATTGGTCGCTTTAGTGACAGGTAGAACATCGCGCTGCAACGAACCCGCAAAAAACTAAACGCAACCTCCAATCTCACTCCGAACAACCTAAAACCTCTCCCGTGACGTGAACACATGGTGCCGGGACATCAGCACCCGGCGTTCCCGGATATGCACAGTAGTCTTGGCCTTCCCCATTCATACTGAGCACATACTGCATCGTTGAGCACGACGCAGTATATACGCTACTCGTGCAGTAGTAATCAGTAGCTGCTCCATTGCAAACCGAACCGCGTGTATTACACACTACTGCTAGACAGCCGTTTCCAGGCGTTGCCCCATGAGCCAAATCTGCCCCGCAAAGACCTGCATCTGTAGCTGCTTCCGTACTGGCGAGCAATGTTAGCACGCCAGCGCTTGACAAGGTAAGTGCCAATAATAACCGACAACGCATTTTATCGCTATTCATAACCACCCTTTCTTTTGTTTAGCTTTGTTTTACTTTACCGAACCACCATACGCCAAATAGACAAAATGGGAGACCGAGGAGCGTCCACACGACATAGCGACTCCAACTCCGATCATTGTCTTCGCCACCACTTACGCTCAGCTCTTCAGCTTCAAGCGAAGACTTTCGCGAGTTCTGCAATCGCATTGCAACGGTACTACTAGTAGGTGAAAGCCAACCGACTTTTGATACATAAGCAATTTGCGCATAACCGCTACCAATATAGCGTCTATCCGTTATATCAACCCTGCCCTGTGGCAAAGGAAAAGGCACCTTCGGCATTACGCCAAGCTGGATGTTTGTTATACAGCAGTTATAACTGTAGGTTGCGAGAAGATTAGAACTCACCGAACCGTTGGGTTGCATTTGTGGAAAATACTCAGTAAAAGTGAATGTTCGTGGAACGACAAAACCGCCGACATTTGTTAGATTCCTCCAAGTTGCAATTCCGTTTGTGAAACCCCTGTCAAATGGCGGCCGCAATTTATCATAAAATACCTTTCCGTTCCGTGGATCTCTCCGAAAGAAATAGCCTCTGCTTTTTAAAATCAAATGCTGACTGTCGGACTCGTTCGAGTCAACTATCCATTTGTAACTACACCTAAAGCGAGGGTCATTATAGAATATGGCGAGATCAACGTAGGAACAAGGCTTTATCTCTCCCTCCGAATTGCTTAGTATGCATCGAGATGCTAAGGCGAACCATAATTTCTGAAGGGGAAATAAGGTTGGAGGAGGATAATCACCGGGAAAGATCTGAGCAACCGCAACTGGAAGTTGGTTTTTGACTGAATCGTAACGCCTTCCCCAAGCCGTTCGAATAGCTTGCTCATTTTGAAATTGCACAAAGTAGATGTTCGTCCCATCGTAACTTCCCACTGCCATAGTATTCAGTACTCCTGAGTTGGTCAGAGCGGCCGTATCTTCATACCTTATTACCCAATCACAGCCGGCGAGCGACACCTCGAAATTATAGCGCGCGGAATAGGACTGCAACGCAGTTCCTGGGCGTGTCACGTAATCACAAGTGCCACGTACAACCACAGCATTGTCATCCGCCACGCAAGTAAGTTCGCAGATCAGCAGCAACACAGCAATAGCACGGAGAAACATGCTCGTAAGAGGACAAGTGGCGCTCATGAAATACTATTCTCCGTGAAGCGTGGAGGGACTCTTATGTTTCGCCATGGCATAGAGTATCAAGGACGATACTGCAATACAAATCAGAACTATGAGTATTACAACTGCGATAGTATTGGTTTGTTGCGGCGCTAGGTGTAGCCAGTCGGATGCGCGTCCCAAACAAGGACACGGTGGATGTGTTCCAAGCATCAACAGGCCAGCACGATACAGCACAAACGTTCCACAAATTGCTAGCAGCGCAAATATTCCATCGAGTTCTCCAGGATTCAAAGCAATTAGAGTTGCAACAAAAAACTCCAAGCTACCGGCCAAGAGCAAAACTTGCTTGTTACTAAGGAATGTTAGCACTGGGTCCGAGACAGCTAGAACTGGAACTTTCGAAAGGGCGCTGATAAGCTTCAGTGAAGATACAACCCAAAGTATTAATGATGCTGCCAGCATGAGGGAGCGAATGAAAGTGGGCGCTAGTGAACGTAAATTCAACGTCGTTTTCAGATCGTGCAGCATGTCTTTAGACAATATATTGAAGATACATGTCAATCTACGCAGATACGTTCTGCCTTCTCAGTATAAGAGGTGTTATGTCAGCTGGTCTAATCATGTAATGATCTTTTCGTGAGTTGTATATCACTCGTCTTGAAATGTTCGCAATCTCTTGTGCCAATTCAAACGCAATGCGGCTTATCTCAACAATCCACCACACCGATATAAAGTGGCCTCCTGCAGTTGCGGACTTTTCACAAAGGGATTTTAATCTTGTTCTCTGCGATTGTCATGTCGGTGATTTATCGGACATGTATGTTATACGCTGCGTGGTATGCAGCAATGCGAGTCCGCACGCATAACTTATCGAAGATTCTTGCCCAATAGGTCGCTACCGTTTTGGGGCTAATTCCGATCCTATCTGCAATCTCTTTGTCCAACATTCCTTGGGCAGCCAACTTAAGCACTTCATGCTCATGTGGACTCAACGGCTTCTTATGCGTCTCTGACCTGAAGATTGACTTGATTGAACGAGTCTGGCCGCCGCTCTGGGTGACGTTGGGAACACTGTTCGGGGAGCTTGCTTGAGCACCCCCAGAGGGGGTAGATTGTGTCACTTTATCCGTTTCATCGTCAGTTTCCACGTCCACCAACGCGGCTGCAGCGGGGCCACTTAATGCCAGACCTACTGCCAGCGCCGCAGCGCGAACAAGACGAAGCGGACGACCTGTGCGCCGATGAATGGCCCTCAATTCCCAGCGCACCGTCGCTTTCGTGATTCCCAGTTTGGCCGCGATCTCCGCATTGGAAAGCCCTTTCGCAACCAGTTCGGCCACCTCGCGCTGCCTTGGCGTGAGCGCAACCTTTCCGGCCACACAGGAAACCG
>JAJXZJ010000021.1 GCA_021780105.1 bacterium | reverse complement strand
AAGGCCGTCGCACCATCGGCGGGGGACGGGCCACCGTGCGGCGGGCTCTTTACATGGCCGCCTTGGTCGCCGCCCACAGCAATCATCAACGCAAAGCCTTTTACCAGCGGCTGCGCGCCGCCGGCAAACCCGCCAAAGTGGCCTTGGCTGCCGTCATGCGCAAGTTGAGCGTCTGGATGAATCACATCCTCAAAAATCCCAACTTTGAACTCGCAAACTAAATACCGTTGCTCCCCTTTGTCTCCGTTGCTCTGTGGCAAAGCTGCCTTCGTGTGCTGTGTGGGGCGGAATCGTTTTTGACCGCGCGGGTTTTGCGGTTGTTTTCCTGGCCGCAGTTCGTAGCCTTGCCGGCATGTTCGCAACAAAATCGTTCGCACGGTTCGCGGGGCCGTTGCTGGTGGCGGCCGGTCTGGTCGGCGGTGGATTCGCCTTCGCGGCAACGCCGCCCGTCATGCTGGCCAATCCCCTGCAGGGGACGGATTCCACGTCGGGTTACTCGCACGGCAACCAGTATCCGGCCATCGCGCTGCCGTTTCCCATGAACGTGTGGGCGCCCTACACCCAGCCCGCGCGCGACTCGTTTTACTACCAATACCGGCAGGGCAAAATCCGCGGCCTCCGCCAGACGCACCAGCCCAGCCCGTGGATCGGCGATTACGCGGCGTTCGCGCTGATGCCCGTGTCGGGCAAACTCGCGGTGAACGAGGACGACCGCGCGTCGGCCTTCCGGCACGAGGACGAAACCGCCCAGCCCAGCTACTACCGCGTGCATCTGGACACCTGGAAGGCCACGGCCGAGGTGACGCCCACGGAACGTTGCGCGCGCTTCCGGTTCACCTTCGAGCAGGCGGGTGACAATTACGTGGTGCTGGACGCGTTTCCCGGCGGGTCGTCCGTCGAGATCATTCCTGCCGAGAAGATGATCATCGGCACCTGCCGGTTCAACCACGGCGGCGTGCCGGACAACTTCGCCAATTACTTCGTAATCGTGTTCGACCGCCCCTTCACGGCCAGCGGCGTATGGTCGCCGGATTCGGTCCAGGCCGGCGTCACCAAGCTCGACGGCAAGCACGTTGGGGCGTTCGTGAAGTTTGACACGGCCGGCAATGCGGTTGTCGGATGCAAGGTGGCGTCGTCGTTCATCAGTACGGAACAAGCCGTGCGCAACCTCCAGCAGGAAATCGGCGACGCGGATTTCGACACGATCCGCCAGCGGGCCGAGGGGCGCTGGAACGAGGCGCTGGGCCGGGTCCGGATCGAGGGCGGCACGGAGGAGCAGCAACGCACCTTCTACAGCGCGCTTTACCACACGATCCTGTTTCCGCACCGGTTCTACGAACTGGATGCGCAACGGCAGCCGGTCTATTTCAGTCCTTACGACGGCAAGGTTCACGCCGGCGTGCTCTACACCGACACGGGCTTTTGGGACACGTTCCGTGCCGCGCACCCGCTCTACAACCTGCTGTTCCCCGAGGTCAGCGCCGAGATTCTCCAGGGTCTGCTCAACGCCTATGACCAGAGCGGCTGGCTGCCGTCATGGGCGAGTCCCGGCCATCGCGCCTGCATGATCGGCAACCATGCCTTCTCGCTGCTGGCCGACGGCTGGTTCAAGGGCATCCGCAGCTTCGACGCGAACAAGGCCGTCACCGCGATGGTCCACGACGCGAACACGCAGGCGCCGGGCAGTTGCCCGTCCATCGGCCGCGACGGCGCCGACTTCTACAACCGTCTCGGCTACGTGCCGTATCCAAACGTTCACGAAGCCACGGCGAAAACGCTCGAATATGCCTACGACGATTTCTGCGCCGCGAAACTCGCCCGCGCCATCGGCCGCAACGCGGACGCGGACACCTTTGCCCGCAAGGCGATGAACTACACCAATCTCTTCGACGCGCGCATCGGCTTCGTGCGCGGCCGCCAGGCGGACGGCGCGTGGTGCGAGCCGTTTTACCCGGACGAGTGGGGCGGGCCGTTCACCGAGGGCTGTTCCTGGCACTGGACGTGGAGCGTCTTTCAAGATGTGCCCGGCCTGATCAAACTCATGGGCGGCGACCAGGCCTTCGCGGCGAAACTGGACACCGTTTTCGCCGCGCCGAACACCGTCCGCGTGGGCAGCTATGGCGGCATGATCCATGAGATGACCGAAATGGTCGCGGCCGACATGGGCCAATACGCCCACGGCAACGAGCCGATTCACCACATGATTTACCTCTACGATTACGCGGGCCAGCCGTGGAAGGCGCAGGCCCGCCTGCGGCAGGTGATGACGTGGCTTTACCAGTCCACGCCCGACGGCCTCTGCGGCGACGAGGACACCGGTCAGATGTCGGCGTGGTTCGTGTTCAGCGCGCTGGGCTTTTACCCGGTGTGTCCCGGCGATCCGACCTACGTGATCGGCAGCCCGCTGTTTGACCGCGCGACGCTCATGCTGGCCGACGGCAAAACCTTCACCGTCACCGCCCGCGAAAACGGCCCGCAGCATCCTTACATCCGCGGCGCGGAATTGAATGGCCAGCCGTTCAACCGGACCTTCCTCAGCCACCAGGAAATCACCGCCGGCGGCGGCCTCGTCTTCGACATGGCTTCGGCGCCCGACCGCAAATGGGGTGTCGCGCCGGAGAGCCGGCCGTCGTCGGCGCTGCACGCGTTGCCGTAATGCCAGCGCGCCCGCGGCAAATAACAGATCACTGGCGGTGACTGCTCATTCGCTGACCGGCACCGCCAGCAGCTCCGCTTCGGTCCAGTTCGCGCGGCGATCCTGTGTCGCGTCGCGGATCGCCTTTACCTGCGCGGGCGCCACCGGGCCGGCGGTGTTGTGGAATTCCGCGTTGCGCCGCACGAACGTCAGCACCGCCGCGATGTCCTCGTCGCTCAACTGCGCGCGCCACAGCAGCATGGCGTTGTTGAACGTCTGCCCGCGGACGGTCATCGGCCCGGCGGCGCCGTCCAGCACGACGCGGATGATCCGGTCCGGGCTGGCGGCGTTGACCCATTCCGACCCGGCCAGCGGCGGGAATTGCCCCGGCCGGCCGCGGCCGTCGGGCTGGTGGCAGGCTGCGCAATACACGCCGTAAATGCGCCGGCCGTGGGTGACGAGGTCGCCGGTTCCGGACTTGGGCACGCGTGCCGCGACGTCCGCCGGCCGGTCGCCGCGGTTGAACACCAGCGCCTGAAACCCGCCGGCATTGAGGTCGAGATACACCGCGCCCCAGAAGCACAGCAGCCCCGTCAGCGCCACGAGCCACATCGGCGTGGCGAACTGCTCGGCTGCCGGCGGTGCCGTTGATTCCGGCGGGCGCGGCCCCGCGGCGGGCGATTGCTCGGTGGGCGGCTTCATCGGGTTGGGGGCGTGTTCGTGGCGGAAACCGGCGCGACTCCGTTCGTCGCCGGGCGGGGTTTGACCGGCGGAAAAACTTCGTAGAACAGCGCCGCGGATTGCAGGCTGCGCAAGTAGGCGACCAATGCCCGCGCGTCGTCGGTCGGCACCACTTCCCAGCCGGGCGGCGGCGCAAATGCAGGCGGCAGCGGCAGCGCCTCCGGCGACTGCGCGAAACCGGCCGGCACCCGGCGCTTCGTGAAGAGCCACAGAAATCGCGGCATGGTCGAGCCGGGGGTGGCGATGCGCGCGTCGTAGAGCTTGAACAGCAACGTGACGTTGTTTGTTTCACGCGCGCCGAGGTTCGCGAGATCCGGACCGAGACGCAGGCTGCCGAGCATCGGCGGCTCGTCCCGCAAATAATCGCGGGCCACCGTTCGCCGCCGCCCCCAGCCGCGCGCGAGGTCGCCGCCTTCCGCGGCCGGCCGCACCTGTTGCGTGTGGCACACCGCGCAGCCGCAGGCGCGATACACCGCCGCGCCCGCCTGCGCCCCGCCGCTCCGGGCGAGCGGATAATCCTGGCCGGTGGCTTCGATGACGACCATCGGCTCGCTACCCAACTGAAGTTGCGGCACGAGCACCAGGCCAAGCCAGGACGCCGCCAGCGCGAGCGAAACGCCGAACGCGATCCACGGCGCGCGGTTCACGGGTCCACCTCCTCCGGCAGCGGCGTCAGCCAGGTTTTCGCGAACTGCGCCCAGCGTTCGCGGCCGAGTTGCGCGAGCAACCGGAGCAAGTTGACTGCGAGCAGACAATTCGCCGTGAGCAGAATCAGGTTTGCCAGCGTCGCCATGCCGAGGAACGGCACGGTGCGCTGCACGATCGCGAAGAACGGCAGCGCGGACTGGTTCAGCGCCAGGCCCTGCACCACGCCGCCGACGCCGAGGCTGACGACGAGCAACGCGACGCCCGCCACCGCGAGCCGCTGGTGCCAGCGCGCCAGGCGCGCTGACGGCCAGGCGCGTCCGACCAAACGCGGCACGAGATCGTGAACCACGCCCAGCATGGCCAGCCCGACGAAGCCCCAGAGCGTGAGCTGGTCCAGCGCCGGCGTGACGAGTGTGAACTGCGTGACGTGGCGGGCCGCGTCACCGGCGTTGGCCGCGCCGAGGATGCCGGCCAGCGTGAACGCCGCGAGCGACGCGCGGAAAAACGTCAATGCCGGCGCCGGCGGCCGGGTGCGGTCGTGGCGGCGCAGCAGTGGAAAAAGATTGCGCGCGACAGCGAGCGTCGGCACCAGCATCAGCACGGACGCGACCACGCCGACGCTGATCATCCACGCGGGAAACGGGCCGCCGTGGAAGCGGTTCAGGCCGGCCGCGCCACCGCAAAGCGCGAGTGACCAGAAGCCGAAAACGGCCAGGCTGCGGCTGGGCACCGGCGCGCCGGTGAGTTGCGGCAGGAAATGAAACAGCGCCGCCAGCGCGAGGAAGCCGAGCCAGAACGTGAACAAATTTTGCAGAAACCACGCACCCGTCGCCACCGCCACCACGCCGCGCAACGGCAGAAAGCCGGTCAGCAGCGTCGCCGTCGCGACCAGCCACGGGAACGCCGCCAGCGCGCCGAGCAGATACCATTCAGCGACGTGCCGGATGGGTTCGCGCCGCGCGAGAAAATTCGCCGCCGTCCACGCCACGATGACGCCGCCGGCGACCGCCAGAATCGGCGTGGCGTAGCGCGGTAGTTCCATGCCTTCGAGACCGGTGCTGTCGCCCAGCAAAATGCCGCCCACGCCGATCGCGAGGCCGAGGTTCCAAAAACACGTCGCCACAATGATGCCACCGCGGCCAACCAGCGGCGCGCCGCCCAGCCGGCTGATCAACCACAGCGCAAGGCCGAGGCCGGCCTGCGTGGCGAAACCGAAAACGAAAGCGTTCGCGGTGGCTGGCAACACACGACCGCACGCCAGCCACGCGCTGTCGGCGAGAAAGCCTGGCGCGTGGAGTTTGATCGCGGCGATCAATGCCAGTGCGCCGGCGCCGACAAGCCATCCCACCGTGGCGACGAGCAACGTCAACACCGGCCCGCGGCCCGCGGCGTCCAGTTCGTCGGGCGTCGCACGCGGCGGCAGGGTTGGCGGGTTGGATGAAGCCACGGCGGTTACTCGTAAGGATTGGGTTTCTCCGGCGGCTTGGCGGTGGCCTTTTCGAGACGGGCGAGGAGATTCGAGCGGCCGGCCGCCGGGTCACTGGCAAATTGCAGCGCCAGTTCGGTGGCGCGGGCGAGCGGCAGACGCCAGATGCCGCGCGAGGGATCAATCTCGGCGTAGTGGGTCAGCGCCTGCGCGTTTTCGGCGCGCCAGCGGGCGAGGTTTTCGAGCCGCTGCCGGACGCGCGCGGTGTCGAGTCCCGGCGGCTCGCTGCGTTGAACCGCCCACCACATCAGCGCGCCGACCAGCGCCAGCGCGCTGGCAGCGACGACGAATTTCGCCGTGGTCTGCCAGCGGGGTTTCGCGTGGTTGAAAGGGGAGTTCATTCGGGATTGTCCGGGTTTGCGGCCAGTCCGCCGATGGTTTCCTCGGTTTCCGCCAGCGCCTCGGCGAGCCGCGGATCGTTCACCGGAAACGGCGCGTGCGCGGCGAGGTCTTTGCGAAATGCTTTGGCCAGGATGCCGCCCAGCAGCGCGAGGCACGCGGCGTCCAGCCACGCCCATTGCCACGGCCAGCCGGCGGGCGCGATCACCGGTTGGACCCAGAACGCGAGGTCGAGCCAGTGCATCAGGCCGATCCACACGCACAACGGCGCCATCCAGCCGGCGCGAAGTTTCAAATCCATGCGCATCAGCGCGAGGAACGGCACGAGAAAATGGCCGAAGACGAGGATCAGTCCCGCGGCGAACCAGGTTCCCTGCTCGCGCAGGCCGAACCAGAAGGTTTCGGCCGGCAGGTTGGCGTTCCAGATGATGAGGTATTGGGAAAACTCGAAGTAGGCGTGGAGAATTGTGAAAGCGAACAGGACGATGCCCAGAAAATAAAACTGGCGCGCGCTCAGGACCGGCGCGAGCACGCCGTTGCGCCGGAGGGCGAGGGCGATCAGATACACGGCCGCGACCGCCACCCACACGCTGCCGGCGAAGAAGCCCAGCGGAACGACCGTGGAAACCCACTGCGGCGTCAGGCGTTCGAGCCAGAGCACCGCCGCCAGCGTGAGCGTGATCGCGAGCATAACGATGCCCGCGCCGGAACAGGTCCGCAGTCGCCGCACGCATTCCACCGCGCCGGTGCGGTCCTGTTCCAGCGACCAAAAACGGAGCCGGCGCGTCAGCCACCACCATGCGACGAAACAGAACGCCGAAGCCGCCAGCCACGCCGGCGCGGCGAGTGTCGGCGCCGATGAACCGCCCCGCAAGTTGCCTCCGAAAATATGCGATGCGAACGCCGCGACTGGCAGGAATGCGAGCGCCAGCCACGGAAACACCAGCGCGGCCAGGTGTTCGCAGACACGGCGCAGCGGCGCCGACCACGCGGCATCGAACAGGTGGTGCATGAGCACGAGAAACAGCGCGCCCAGCGACAGGCTCAGGTAAAACAAAAACGCCAGCAGCCAGGCAAACGCCGCGTGCCGCGCGTCCAGCCACAGCCCGGCCAACACGCCCGTGCCGCCGAGGATGATCAGCGCGTCCGGCCACCGGCGTTCGCCGGCCGGAGCCGGTGGCGTGGAGGCGGGCAGGTCGCGGGCCGGGTTCATGTTATTTCGTGGGCGCAGCGGACGGGCCGGCCGGCCGGTCGTCCGCCGTGCCGAGCTGGCTGAGTTGCAGCACGCGCAGATACGCGATGATCGCCCAGCGGTCGGTGACGGTGATGCTCGCGCCGTAGGCGGCCATGTTGTTTTTGCCGTGCGTGATGGTGTCGAAAATTTCGCCGTCGGTCAGCCGCACGATGCGCGGATCGTGCAGGTTCGCGACGATGACCAGTCCGTATTGCGCCGTGATGCCGCGGCCGTCGGCCAACGGTCCGTGACACGGCTGGCAGAAAATGGTGAACCGCTCCCGGCCGCGCGCGATCAGCTCCGCCGTGAGTGGCCGCGGATTCAGCGCTGCAAAATTCGTCGTGCCCGTGATGCGGCCGGTGTTCAACGGCGTGTCAGCCCACGCGCCGTCGCGCGCCACCGTGCCCGGCACCGGCGGACGCGCCGCCAGCCCGTCGGCGAAAAAGTCGCTCGCCGATTGCGGGTGAATTTTCGGCTGGCGCGTCATGTCGTTGAACAACTCGATCGGCGGCCGGCGCGAAAAACCGCCGCGGAAACCGGCCACGCTCAGCACGACCACGACCAGCAGCACAAGGATGGCGAGGAAAACACGCATGGTCATTCCCCGGCGGACTTGATCAGCCGCCCGCCCAGCGACGTGAGCAGTTGGCGGACTTCCGTTTCGCTGAACTTCGGATCGGCGGCCTCAATGACGAGGCAAAGCCGGTCGCGGGTCAGCGGTTTGAACCCGCGCCGGTGCAACAGCGGATGGTGCAGGCAGGGCAGGCGGCTCCGCCACAGCAGCCCGGTGACGACGCCGATCGCGCCGAACAAAATCGTCAACTCGAAGGCGGGTGGAATCGCGACGACCGGGCTGAACATTGGTTTGCCGCCAACGAGGATCGGGTAATCCACCGCGTTGGTGAACCAGACCAGCCACACGCCGGTGACGAAGCCGATGACGCCGCCGCCGAACGCGAACCAGCCGATCGGCGACGGCTTCAGGCCCATGGCGCGGTCGAGGCCGGCGAGGGGATGTGGCGTGAACACGTCCCAGCGCCGGTAACCGGCGGCGCGCACCCGGCGCGCGGCGCGGCGGGCATCTTCGCGCGTCGCAAATTCCGCGAGCACGCCGAAGCCTGTTGGTCGGGCTGGCGCAGTTGGTTTTGGTTCAACGAAGGTTGGCCGGCCGGCGGCCGGCGCGGCCGGCGGCGTGAGGTATTTGACTTCCGTGATCGAAATCATCGGCAAGAATCGGAGGAACAGGAGGAAGCAGGTGAAGAACAGACCGAACGTGCCGATGAACGTGCCGATATCCACCCACGTCGGCCGGAACGCGCCCCAGTTCGCCGGCAGAAAATCGCGTTCCAACGAGCCGGCGATGATGACGAACCGTTCGAGCCACATGCCGACGTTGATGAGGACGGCCACCACCAGAACGACGCCGGGTTGCCGCCGCATCCGGCGCGACCAGAGAAGTTGCGGCAGTGCGACGTTGCACAGGATCATCACCCGGAACGCCCACGCGGACGGCCCGGCGATGCGGTTGGCCCAGGCCGCGCGCTCGTCCGGGTTGCCGCCGAACCACGCGGCGCAGAACTCCACCGCGTAGGCGTAAGCCACGATGCCGCCGGCGGCCAGCGTCACCTTGCACATCGCGTCGAGGTGTCGCTGCGTGATCACGTCCTCCAGACCGCACCGGCGCCGCAGGGGGATGACCAGCGCCAGCACCAGGCCAAAGCCGGAGAACACGGCGCCGGCCACGAAGTAGGGCGGAAAGATCGTGGAATGCCAGCCCGGCAGTTGCGTGACGGCGAAGTCGAGCGAGACGATGGAATGCACCGAGAGCACCAGCGGCGTGGCCAGGCCCGCGAGGAGCAGATACGCCTTTTGGTAGTGGCGCCACTGGCGGTTGGAGCCGGTCCAGCCCAGCGCGAACCAACCATAAGCCAGTTTGCGCAGCCGCGTCCGCGCGCGGTCGCGCATCACGGCCAGGTCCGGCACCAGGCCCAGATACCAGAACAGCAGCGACACCGTGAAATACGTTCCCAGCGCGAGGAAATCCCAGATCAGCGGTGAGCGGAATTGCGGCCAGAGCCCGGTGCTGTTCGGCACCGGCAGCAGCCACCAGTCCCACCACGCGCGGCCGACGTGCAGCGCCGGGTAAATGGCGGCGCAGAGCACGGCGAAAATGGTCATCGCCTCGGCGGTGCGGTTCACTGCCGCGCGCCAGTGCTGGCGGAGCAGCAGCAAAATGGCCGAGATCAGCGTGCCGGCGTGCGCCAGGCCGATCCACCAGACAAAATTGACGATGTCCCAGCCCCACATCACCGGGGCGTTGTTGCCCCAGACGCCAACGCCGGTGGAAACTTGATAGGCCAGCAACGTCACGAGCAACAGCAGCGCCAGCACACTGGGGACGAAGGCGCGCCACCACCAGCGCGGCGTGCGGCCCTCGGCGAGCGCCGCACCGCGGTCGGCCACCCAGGCGGCGCTCCGTTGGTTGGCGACCCACGGCTCGCGCGCCAGCTCCGGCGGCGGGGGCGCCAGCCGCACGCCGTTCCTGATCGCGGCGGTCTTCGTCATGCGGCAGATCCCTCCGGTTCCGCCGGCATGGCGGGATTGGGATTGCGCACCCGTGCCAGGTAAGTGACGCGCGGCCGGGTGCCGAGGTGTTCCAGCACGGCGTAAGCGCGGTCCTGCGCCCGCGCCTGCAACACCGCGCTGCCGGGGTCGTTCAAATTGCCGAAAATGATGGCCGCCGCCGGGCACGCCTGCTGGCAGGCGGTCTGGATCACGCCGTCGGGGACGACGACATTTGCCGAGGGGCCGGCGGCGATATTCTGCGCGATTTTCGCCTGCTCGATGCGCTGGACGCAGAAGCTGCATTTTTCCATCACACCGCGCATTCGCACGGTGACGTCGGGATTGGTCACCAGCTTGAGCAGATCCCACTCGTCCTCCGGCCGTGTGCCGCGGTCGCGGTCCTTGAACCAGCGTTTCAACGTCCACTCGCCGCCGGTCGTGCCGGTCAACGGACTGGAATAGAACGGCCCCTTGAGCTGCGCGAGCGAGCGCCGGTGGTAGTCCAGGAAATTGAACCGGCGGACCTTGTAGGGGCAGTTGTTCGCGCAGTAACGCGTGCCGACGCAGCGGTTGTAAACCATGACGTTCAGCCCTTCGGGGTCATGCACCGTGGCGTTCACCGGGCAGACGTTTTCGCACGGCGCGGCTTCGCAATGCTGGCACAACATCGGCTGGCTCACGCTTTGCGGCGCTTCCGCCGGCCCCGCGAAATAACGGTCAATCCGCAGCCAGTGCATTTCGCGCTGCCGGCGGACCTGGTCCTTGCCGACGATGGGCACGTTGTTCTCGCCCTGGCAGGCGACGACGCACGCGCCGCAGCCGACGCAGGCGTTCAAATCCACCACCATGCCCCACTGGTGCGTGGCGTCGGCCTTCGCCTGGTCAAGCGGGTTCGCATACAACGGCGGCGCCGCGGGCGGGGCCGGCGCGTTCAAAGCGCGGGCGAAATCCGGGCGCACCCGATAGTCCGCCAGATCGGCCTCGCGAACGATCGGACGGCCTTCCATGGACCAGTGATGTTGTGTGCTGGCCAGCGGCGCCATCCGGCCGGTCAGGGTCAGTTGCGCGCCGACGGCATGATATGGTGCCGCACTCGTGCGCAGCCGGTATGTGCTGAAACCCACACCTGTCCCGACGCGGCCCGCGCTGGCGCGTCCGTAGCCGAGCGCCAGGCCGGCGACGTTGTCCGCCAGGCCCGGTTGAATCCATGCCGGGCCCTCGACGGAACGGCCGTTCAGCGTCAGCCGCACGACCGGCGCTTGAAGGTTGAGAGGATCAGCGTCAGCGATGACCACACCCAGTGCCCGCGCCGTCCGCGGGCTGAGCAGCAGGACGTTGTCCCAGGTGAGCTTGGTGATCGGATCGGGCAGTTCCTGGAGCCAGCCGTTGTTGCTGAACCGGCCGTCGTCCACGCGCGCGTCGCGATGAAACACGACCGCCAGCGCATCCGAACGCGGTTCAGCGGCGGGCGTGGTATTTGCCAGCGCGGCGGCCATCGCCGGCCAGTCTGGCGTGGCTGCGACCGGTTCGCTCGCGCTGCCGGCGAGGAAACCGTCGTGCAAAAACTGCCGCCAGGTGGTCTCGAAATCACCGCCCGGTTTCAATTCACGGAACGTGTCGCGCACGATGGCGTAGGGCTTCGTCACCGCCAAGCCACCAACGCGCGCCAGCAGTTCCAAATCCGTCAATCCGCCGAACAGCGGTTCGATCAATGGTTGCACCGGCACGAGTGTGCCGTCGGCCGTGCGCGCGTCGCCCCAGGATTCGAGGTAGTGCGCCCGCGGCAGGTGCCAGTCCGCCACCGCGCACGTCTCATCCTCGGCATCACCAAGGCGGATGACCGTCCTTGCCCGACGCTGCACGGCCACCCAGTCGAGGTCCGCCGGCGCGTTGTCCACCGGGTTGCCACCAAAGATGACCAACGTTCCGACTTCGCCCGCGTTCAACGCCGTGGCGAGGTCAGCGGGCGAACCGGCGTTGTCGGCGGGCGCGACCAGCAATTGCACAGTTTCCCCGACGTTGCCGAGTGCGGCGTTGAGTGCGTGGGCCAGCAGATGCACCGCCGGCGGCTGTCCATAACCGGCAAGCACCACCGACCGGCCGCGGTTGGCCAGCAAATCGCGCGCACATCCGCGAATCCATTCCTGCCGCACGCCCGGTGGCTGCGCGAGCCGGCGCACGGCCGGCAGCAGTCTGCCCGCGTCCGCGCCGGTTTGCGCGAGCACCTCGGCTGCGAGCGCCGCGGCGACCGAGAGCACCGCGTCCGGCGGCACGCGCAAGCGGTGATCGGCATTCGCGCCGGTGAGCGTGTAGAGACTCTCGATGGCGTAGAGCCGGTTCATGTCATCGCCGGCGCGGCGCAGCCGGCGGCCTTCGGCGAAGGCCCGCGTCAGCCGCCAGCTTTCCGCTTCGGCGCCGAGAAGATCGCAGTCCAGTGCCACGATGCACCGCGCTGTTTCCAGCCGCCAGAGCGGTCGGACCAGCCGGCCAAAGGCAAGCGTCGCGGCCTGCCGGTGAAGGTCGAAATCCACCGGCTCGTAAACGAACCACCGGGCCCGCGGCAGTTTTTCCGCGATCAGGTTTTGCAGCCGCTGGCGCGACGGCGAGTTGCTGCGTTCGAGCAGCAGGCAAAGGCCGTCGCCGTGCGTGGCGGCGAACTGCCGCGCGGCTTGCTGGAGCGCCGCCAGCGCCGATTCCGGTGACGCCGCGCGGCCTTGAAACGTGCAGCGCCGGGCGCGGTCGGGATCGTAGAGGCCGAGGATGGAGGCTTGCGCAAAGACATCGGTGCCGCCGTGGGCTGTGCCGGCCAGCCGGTTCAACGGATGTCCGGCGTTGCCTTCGATTTTCACCGGCCGGCCTTCGAGCGATTTGACGAGCAGCGGGATCGCGCCGTCGCGCGCGGGCATGGCGGTGGCAAAAAATTGCGGCATGCCCGGCACGCGGCCTTCCAGCGTCCCGGCAAACGGCTCGATTTTCTCCTCCGGCTGCCGGCAGGCGGTCAACCCGCAGCCGGCCAGCAGCAGTGACGCGGACATGAGTTCAACGAAGCGGCGCCGTGAAACCGGATCGGTCCACTCGTCCGCGCCGGGGGCGAATTCGGCTTCGATCCAGCCGGGCGCGGTGGCAGGCGCCCCGGCGTGACGCCGGTAGTCGCGGGCGGGCGGCGCCCCGGATTGCGCTGGAGAAGGCGGGCGGTTCATCGGTGGCAGGCGGCGCAGTTGTCGAGGCGTTTCACGTCCCACTCGCGGACGAACCGCTGGCCGTCGGCGAGTTGTTGGGCAGCGCTGGTAGGCCGCCAGTTCACGTTGAACACCTCGGCGGCCGGGCGCAGGTTCGGCGCAGGATTGCGATGACAGTCGAGGCAGAAACTCATGCTCAACGGCTCGGCCACGGCGGTCTCGTCGGTGTTTTGGATCGGCCCGTGACAGCGGTCGCAACTCACGCCGCGGCGCGCGTGGACGGCGTGGTTGAAATACACGTAGTCTGGCAGCCGGTGAACGCGGACCCACGCGAGGGGCCGGCCGGTGAGCACGTTGTCGCGCACCGGCGCCAGGCGCGGATCGTCCTTGAGCACCTGGTTGTGGCAGTTCATGCAGGTCGCGCTGGCGGGGAGGTTTGCGAACGCCGAGCGTTCAACGCCGTCATGGCAATACCGGCAGTCCATGCCGAGCTGGCCGACATGCGTGGCGTGCGAAAACGGAACCGGCTGGAGCGGTTGGTAGCCGGCGCGCGTGTATTTCGGCGTGAAATAATACCACACGCCGGCGGTTACCGACGTGGCCAGCAGCAGCCCGCCGACGAGCAACTGCCGTGGCAGCCGGTGGGTCCAGAGAGGGAAGAGGTCCGACATCGCGTGCGTGCCGCCAGACTCAGCGACGGACTTCGGGTCCGCGCGCCCCGTGTGCCGCCGCTGTCGTCTGCTGTTGACCGTCCCTTGCCTCGTGATTTGCCGTCATCGCCGCGTGCGGAATTTCCGGCAGTCATAACCTTGCGCGGCGCGCGGCGCAAGTCCGCAGGCGCGGTGGTCGTTTAAGCACGGTAGAAATCGAGCGTGTGCCGCAGGCCGTCGCGCCAGGACACCTGCACCTCGTAGCCGAGACCGGCGCGGGCGGCCGAAATGTCCGCCGCGGAGAACCGCACGTCACCGGGCCGGGCGGGCGCAAAGACGGGCGCGAGGTTCTGGCCGGTGAGGCCGTTCAATGCCGCCAGCAATTCGAGCAGGTTGATGCTGCCGCCGCCGCCGATGTTGAAGACCTTACCCGCCACGCGTTCCGCCGGTTGTTCGGCGGCGAGCAAATTCGCGTGAACGACATTCGCCACGTAAACGAAGTCGCGCGACTGGAGGCCGTCGCCGAAGATCGTCGGCGCCCGGCCGGCGAGCAGTTCGGTGCAGAACTTCGCGATGACACCGGAGTAGGGCGAGTCGAACGCCTGCCGCGGGCCGAAGACGTTGAAATAGCGGAGGCTGACGGTTTTCAGCCCGTAAAACGGGTGGAACATCCGGCCGTAGCGCTCCGAGGCGAACTTCTGGAGCGCGTAGGGCGTGAGCGGATTTGGCGCGTGCGACTCGTGCTTCAACGCGGCGTCGCTGTCGCCGTAGATGGCCGAGGACGACGCAAAGACGAACCGCTTCACGGCGGCGTCGCGCGCCGCCAGCAACAGCGTGAGCGTGGCTTCGAGGTTGGCCAGGTGCGACTCCCGCGGCTTCGCGACCGAGAGCGGCACCGAGGCGATGGCGGCCTGGTGGAACACCCAGTCGCAGCCGGGCACCAGTTTCCGCACGAGTGCCTCGTCACCGGCGTCGCCACGGACGAATTCAAGGCTGTTGCCGGTTCGTCGCCAGGCGAGGTTCTTCACGTCGCCGAAGCTGAGGTCGTCGAGCACGATGACCTGTGCGCCCCGCCGGCAGAGCGCCTCCGCAAGGTGGGAGCCAATGAATCCCGCGCCGCCTGTGATCAGTGCTTTCATTTTTTTGAATCTCGTCTTCGGCTCAAATATTTCGCCGGCTGGTGCCATCGTTATCAGAGCAACGCCGCGGCTGGCAAGCGGGACCGTGTCCTGAGGCAAACCGGCGAAGGCGGTCGCTCCGGCGGCGCGGCAGCACGCTGACCTCCGGATGATGGCCATCGGCTGCGTCTGGTGTTGCTTGACGGCCCAAGCGGTTGTGTGTTACGACACGCCCGGCCACAACGAAAGGTGGCTGTCCGCCCCGTTTATGCGATGTCCCAAGTGCGGTTGTCAGGACGACAAGGTGATTGATTCGCGGGCCTCCCGTG
Source organism: bacterium (assembly GCA_021780105.1). Classification (GTDB taxonomy): domain Bacteria; phylum Verrucomicrobiota; class Verrucomicrobiia; order Limisphaerales; family J093; genus JAJXZJ01. The sequence goes on along the minus strand of JAJXZJ010000021.1, from coordinate 108,086 downwards.
AAGGCACCACCATCCGGCGTCGCCGGGAGTGTCTCCGCTGTGATCACCGCTTCACCACCTACGAGGAGGTGGAGGCGCAGGCACTGATGGTCATCAAGCGGGACGGCCGCCGGGAGGAGTTTTCCCGCGAAAAGCTGGCCAGCGGCATCCGGAAAGCCTGTCAAAAGCGACCCGTCAGCCCGCAAGTGGTCGAAGAAGTGGTGGAGCGGATCAGTGCCGGCATCCACGACCAATACGCCGACGAAGTGCCCTGCATGGCGATTGGCGAGCGGGTGATGGATGAACTCCGTGTGCTGGACCCCGTGGCTTACGTGCGGTTCGCCAGCGTTTATCGCCGCTTTCAGGAGGCAACTGATTTTGTGCAAGCCGTGAAGAAATTGGAGGTCAAACGTGATACAGCTACGATCCGACTGCCTGGTTTTTAAGACGCCGGAAGGGTCCATTCCCTGCTCCGTCCATGAGGTGGCCGTCGAACTGGTCGGCACCCAGGCCATGCCCTTGGACCCGGAAATGGTCCGCCACGCCGCCGCAGGCGTGCTGCACTATTTTCGCGAGGAATTGGGCCGGGACCTCGTCACGGTGGGTGAATTCGCCTGCGCCCTGGCCCAGGTGTTGCGCGGCTTCGGCTTCCAGGTCGAAACCGAGGATCTGCCGGCGGAAGCGTCGGCGCCGAAGCTGATGTCCACCGGCGGTTCCTCGCCTCCGCTGACCGTGATGGAAACCGATCTGCTCCGGCTGGCCGCCGAAACCGGCGGGGGATTTGAACTGGCGTTTTTCTCGCGCCTGCGCCGCCAGGTGGAAGCCGGCGTCGGACAATCGCCAAGTCTGTTGCGTTTCACCGGGCTGCGGCCATGCGCGAAACAGCTCGCCGGCGCCCGGCGCTGGAGCGTCCGTTGCCAGCAGCTCAGCGACCAAATCGCCGACTATCTCCGCCTTTGTCTGATTGAAACGTGTGCCGCCGCCGACTGCGCGTTGGAAGTGCGTTGAATCCGTGTCGCATGAGCAAAACCATCTTTCAGAAAATCGCCGACCAGGAAATTTCGGCGCACTTGGTTTACGAAGATGATCAGGTGGTCGCGTTTCGCGACCTCCACCCGCAGGCGCCGGTCCACGTTTTGATTGTGCCCCGCCGGCCGATTCCGCGCCTGGCCGAGGCGGCCGCGGGCGACCAGGCCGTCCTGGGACATCTGCTGCTGAAGGCCGCCGAAGTGGCCCGGAAGCTCGGCTTGGGCAATGGCTACCGGCTGGTGATCAACAACGGACCCGACGGCGGTGAAACCGTGCCGCATCTACACTGCCATCTGCTTGGCGGGCGGCCCATGACCTGGCCGCCGGGCTGAGCCACGGCGGTCGCGGTCGCTACGGCCGCAAATACGCCGCGATGCCTTCGCGAAAAGGCACGAGCTGCAACCCGAACATTTCCGCGGCCGGCCGCGGGTTGCCGACGTTGTCTTCCTGCAGCATGAGCAATTGATCGCGGTTCAACGGCGCCGCGCGGCCGAGCAGTCTGGGGAAAATGAACTCCAACGCCGCCGCCTGAATTCGCGCCAGGCGCAGCGGCACGCGCAGCTTGAACCGCCGCCGCCGGAGCACGACCAAAATGGTGTCCAGCACCGCCAGGAACGTCAGCGGCTCCGGCCCGCACAAATCCATCGTCTGACCGACGGCGCGCGGCTCCGTCAAGGCGCCGACAAACGCGGCGGCCACCGCCTCGACGGCCACCGGCTGCAGCCGGTTTTGCCCGTTGCCCATCACCGGCAGGAACGGCGACCGGCGGCTGAGCGTGGCGAAGAGATTCGCGAAATGATCCTCTGCGCCGTAAATCAGGGACGGGCGGAAGATGGTCCAGTCCAGCCCGCTGCCACGGACGATTTCCTCGGCGCTCCACTTGGTCTGGTGGTAACGTGACACCGCACCGGGCCGGGTGCCGAGGGCGCTCATCTGGACGAACCGCCGAACGCCGGCCGCCCTCGCGGCGCGCACGACGTGGTCGGTGGCGCGGACATGGGCACTCTCGAACGTGTTCTGCCCGATTTCGCTGATGATGCCGACGAGGTGGATCACGGCGTCCATGCCTTGAGCCGCGTCCGCGAGCGAGGCGTCCTTGACGACATCGCCGCGCCGGAGTTCCGCGCCGAAGCGCCCGGCGGTGGCGCGCGCCGCCGCCGCCGGGTTGCGTGCCACGATGCAAATCGTGTGGCCGCGCGCCTGAAGCTGGCGCAAGACCTCGCGGCCGACGAAACCGGTGGCGCCGGTGACCAGGACGTTCATGCGTTGAACCTAGCCCGGCCGCGCGGTCTGGCAAGCGGACACAACTTGGCACAGCCGTCACGCCATGCCGGGAAACGGAGCACTGGCCTGCGGCCGGCTTGCGATGGGCCTGGTTCACCGGAACGTGCCGTTGGCAACCCGGCCCCAAGCCGGCGGTGGTGGCAAGGTGCGCCCCTGGCAAGCCGGGCGTGGAATTGTCACTGGCCAAGCGGCCGGAGCGGGCTATACTGACGACCCCGATCGCAACCAGATATATGAAGCCGGCAGGCCATGAACGCTATTTCAACCGCGAGTTGAGCTGGCTGGAATTCAACCAGCGGGTGCTCGACGAAGCGCTTGACGCAGAAAATCCGCTCCTTGAGCGGCTGAAGTTCCTTTGCATCGTCAGCTCAAACCTGGACGAGTTCTTCGAGGTGCGTGTCGCGGGCTTGAAACAGCAGATGGAAAGCGGCCAGGTCGAGCGCGGGCCGGCCGGGTTCACGCCAGTGGAGGTGTTCCGGGCCGTCCGCCGCCGTGTGCTCCGGTTGGTCGAGGACCTGTATCGCTGCTGGCGCGAGCAGCTTCAGCCCGCGCTGGCGGCGCGCGGCATCCGGATCGTGCGGCCGGCGGAACTGGAGCCGGCGGACCATGCGTGGCTGGAGCAATTCTACCGCGCGGAAGTCCGGCCCACGCTGACGCCGATCGGCATTGACCCGGCGCACCCGTTTCCCCAGCTTCTGAACAAGTCGCTGAACCTCATCGTGCGCGTCGAGTTGACGGAGAACGGCGCCGCCCGCCGGCGGCTGGCCGTGGTGCAGGTGCCGAGCATCCTGCCCACGCTGGTGAAACTGCCGCGCGAGGACGGCCGGCAGGAGTATGTGTTGCTCGGCGAAGCCATCGGCCATTTCCTGGCCGACCTTTTCCCCGGCACGAAGATTCTCGACTATTGGAGTCTGCGGGTCACGCGGAACAGCGAATTCTACATTGACGAGGAGGAAACCGCGAACCTGCTCAAGGCGGTGGAAATCGAGCTGCACAACCGCCGCCGCGGCGACGCCGTGCGGATCGAGGTCCGGCGCGAATGTCCGCCGGAGGTCACGGCTGAATTGCTCGCCACGCTGCGGTTGACGCAGGATGACTTGTATCATCTGGACGGTCCGCTGAACCCGGCACGCCTGCTCGCCATCTGTGACCGCGATCATTCGCCGGAGCTGCGCGATCCGCCGTTCCTGCCGCCGGTGAGCGCCGTGTTGCGCGAGCAGCCGGATCTCTTCGCCGCCATCCGGCAGCGTGACATTCTCCTGCACCACCCCTACGAGTCGTTCGAGAGCGTGGTGCAGTTTCTACAGCAGGCCGCGGCCGATCCGCATGTGCTCGCCATCAAACAAACCCTTTACCGCACCGGCGGCGACGCACGGATCGTCGGCGCGCTGATGGACGCGGTGAACCACGGCAAGCAGGTCACCGCCGTGGTGGAATTGCGGGCGCGCTTTGACGAGGCGAACAACATCGAATGGTCGCGCCGGCTCGAAAACGCCGGCGTCCACGTGGTCTATGGCCTGGTTGGCTACAAAATCCACAGCAAGGTCACGCTCGTGGTGCGGCGCGATCCCGACGGCATCCGGCGCTACCTCCACCTTTCCACCGGCAACTACAATCCCACGACGGCGAAGATTTACACCGATCTGGGCCTGTTCACCTGCCGGCCGGACTACGGCGAAGACGCCACGAACCTGTTCAACCTCCTCACCGGCGTCTGCCAGTTCCCCGGCACCTCGAAGCTCATCGTCGCGCCGTTCGACCTTCACCGGCGCACGCTCGAGCTGATCGCCCGCGAGGCGGACCACGCCCGGCGCGGCCTGCCCGCGCGCATCATCGCCAAGATGAACTCGCTCGTGGACACCGGCGTGATTGACGCCCTTTATGCCGCCTCGCAGGCGGGCGTGAAAATTGACCTCATCGTCCGCGGCATCTGCTGCCTGCGCCCGCAGGTCAAGGGATTGAGCGAGCACATCACGGTGTGCAGCATCGTGGGCCGGTTCCTGGAACACAGCCGCATCCTTTACTTTGAAAACGCCTGCCAGCCGGAGGTCTATCTCGGCAGCGCCGACTGGATGCCGCGGAATTTCTTCAAACGCATCGAGGTCGTTTTCCCCATCGAGGACGGCAACCTGCGCGACCGCATCGTGAACGAAATGCTTCTGCGCCAGCTTGCCGACAACGTCAAAGCCCGCCGGCTCCAGCCCGATGGAACCGATCTTCGCGCGCCCCGCGAGGCGGGCACCCCGGCGCGCAACTCCCAGACGGAGTTCGTGACCCTGGCCCGGGAGGCGGCGGCCGATCCCGTCGCGCCGCAGCCAAACGGCCGGCGCCCGCGGATGAAGCTGGCCCCGGCGCCGGGCACGCCGTCGCGCTGAGCAGGGGCGCACTTTGTTTTGCGGCCGGCGGCGCGGCCGGCTAGACTTCCCGCGCTTGGCTTACGGACTGATCACCGACATTGCGATCTGCCTCATTGCCGCATGGGTGCTGGCAGTGGGATTCAACGCCTTCAAGCAACCGGTGCTGCTCGCCTACCTCGTGGCCGGTTTCGCCCTCGGCCCGCACGGTTTCGGCTGGGTAACCGACGAGCCGTCCATTGCCACGGTGGCGGACATGGGGTTGATCCTGCTGCTCTTCATGATCGGCCTGGAAATTGATCTCCGCAAAATGCTCGCCTCCGGCCGCGCGATCACCGTCACCGCGGGCGCGCAAATTTTTGGCAGCGCGCTGCTGGGGCTGCTGTTCTGCCGGTTCGCCGGGCTGGCCGGCAGTTGGCTGGAAAGCCTCCACCTCGGCGTCGCCGTCGCGCTCAGCAGCACCGTCATCATCGTCAAGCTGCTCCACGACAAACGCGAGCTGGAGACGTTGCCGGGCCGGATCACGCTCGGCGTGCTGGTGTTGCAGGACCTCTTCGCCATTGTTTTCCTCGCCCTCCAGCCGAATCTGCAGCATCCGTCGGCCGGCCTGATCCTGATTTCGTTCGGCCGGGTGGGCTTGCTCATGCTGGTGGCGTTTGTCGTGAGCCGATACCTGCTGCCGCCCATCTTCAAATCCGTGGCCCGCCTGCCCGAACTGGTGCTCGTGGGCGCACTGGCCTGGTGTTTCGCCCTCGCCGGGCTGGCCAACCTGCTCGGCCTTTCCCGCGAGATGGGTGCGCTGGTGGCCGGCGTCGCCATCTCGACTTTTCCCTACACGCTGGATGTCGCGGCGAAAGTCACGAGCATCCGCGACTTCTTCGTCGTGCTGTTCTTCGTCACCTTGGGGATGACGTTTCCGGCACCCAAGGCTGCCGACCTCGGGTGGACGCTCGGGCTGGCGGCGTTCGTGGTGGCGACCCGCGCGGCGACCGTGTTCGTGCCGTTGTATCTGACCCGGCACGGGCACCGGGGATCGTTGCTGCCGACGCTCAACCTCTCGCAGCTCAGCGAACTTTCGCTCGTCATCCTCGCGCTGGGCCGGACGGCGGGCAAGGTCTCGGATCACGCGGTTGCCGCCGTGGCCTTCACGTTTTCGCTGCTCGCGGCCGGTTCGACGTACGCCATTCTGGGCGGCGACGCCTTGACGCGCCGCCTCAGCCCGTGGCTGACGCGGCTTGGCCTGCCGGACCTGGACACGACGCCGGCGGCCGTCACGTCCACCCGTCCGCCCGGCGTGTTTCTGCTGGGATTTTCCTGGACGGCCAGTTCGCTGCTGGAGGAAATCCGCCGCGAACGCCCCGACCTGCTGGCGGACTTGCGGGTGGTTGATTTCAACCCGGTGGTTCACGAGCGGCTTCGGCACCGCGGCGTCTCCGTGGTTTACGGCGACATCACACAGCGCGACGTGCTGCTCCACGCGGGCATTGCCGGGGCGCGGATCATCATCTGCTCGCTGCCGAACACCGTCCTGCGCGGGGCAACGAATCTCCGGCTGCTCCAGCAGGTCCGCCAACTCAACCCGGAGGCCCAGATCATCGTCCACGCGGAACGGCTCGTGGACGTGCCGGCGCTCTATGCGGAGGGCGCCCACTGGGTGATCCTGCCCCGCCTGCTTGAAGCCGGGGAAATCTTCGCGGCCATCGCCGCCGCGGAGAAGAAGCTGCTCCACGAGAAACGGCAGGCCGACGAGGCGCAGTTACGCCAGCGGGATGAAGTGATTCCGTGACGCTGGCCGCAGCGGGTCGGACGGAGATTCAGCCAGGATGGCCGGACGGCGGATTCGCCGGCAGGACGAGGCTGGCGTCCAGGGCGCGGCTTGCGCCGTTCGGCGGCACGCCGGTCTGCTCGCAAAGCTGCCGGTAGGTGGCCAGCGCCAGGAGCGGCCAACTGTTTCGATACATGTCGTATTTGAGGTAAAAAACCTTCGGGAAGCCGGTGCCCGTCACCTCGTCCTCCGTCCACGAGCCGTCCGGGTTTTGCGTGCGGATGAGATACTCGATGCCGCGGACGAGGCTGGGGCGGTTGGGATCGTCGAACACGCACAGGCCCATGACGGCCCAGGCGGTTTGCGAGGCGGTGCTGGGGCCGCAGCCTTTGAACACGGGATCCTCGTAGGTGTTGCAGCGCTCGCCCCAGCCGCCGTCCTCGTGCTGGACGCTTTCAAACCAGTCGCGGGCCTTCAGGAGCCAGTCCTGCTGCATGTCCACGCCGAGCACGTGCAGGCCGCGCAGGGTCTGCCAGGTGCCGTAAAGGTAGTTCACGCCCCAGCGGCCATACCAGGAACCGTCCGTTTCCTGCTGGGTGCGCAGATAATGCAGCGCCTTCTTCACCTGCGGATGGTCGAGCGGGAATTTCTCATGGCCGAGCACCTCCAGGATGCGCGCGGTGATGTCGGCGCATTCCGGGTCGAGCATGGCGTTGTGGTCGGCAAACGGCACCTTGGTGAGGATGTTCTTGGTGCAATCCTTGTCGAAGGCCGCCCAGCCGCCGTCCTTGCACTGGAAGGTGAGCATCCAGTTCAGGCCGCGGCGATACGCTTCGTCGCGCTGGGCCGGGTTGTCGGTTGGCACCAGGCGCAGCGCCAGCAGCACCATCGCGGTGTCGTCCACGTCCGGGTTCCACTTGTTCTCGAACTCAAATACCCAGCCGCTGGGCGCGACGTCGGCCGCGTTCTTGTACTGCCAGTCGCCGCGAAAGCGGATTTCCTTGCCGAGCAGCCATGCGATGGCTTGTTTGAGCCGGGGATGGTTTTCCGGAATGCCGGATTCACGCAGCGCAATGGCCACGATGGCCGTGTCCCAGACCGGCGAGAAGCAGGGCTCGATGCGGATGTCGTCCTCGGTTTCGTGCTCCAGTTCCTTGAGCTTTTGCCTGGCCCAAACCACCTTTGGGTGGTCGTTCGGGTAGCCGAGCGCCTTGAGGGCGATGAGCGAGTTCAGTATCGCCGGGAAGATGGCCGCCAGGCCGTCGCTGCCTTCGAACCGCTCCAGCATCCATTCCTCGGCGCGTTTGAGCGCGCGCTTGCGGAAGGGGTGAATGCCCGCCTGTGCCCACAACTCGGCGAACTTGTGCAGCCGGTCCAGCCAGATGAAAAAGTTCCGCGTCGTGAGGATTTGCGGGTCGCGGGGCAGCCGGAGGTCGCGCTCGTGGTAGCCCTCGGGGAACAACTCGTCAATGCGCACGCCCACCGGACGCATGGGCTTGAAATGGTTGATGATGGCCAGCGGCACGAGCATTCCACGCGACCAGTTGCTCATCTCCCAGAAATTGACGTGAAACCATTTGCCGATGAGCAGCACCTCGCACGGAATCGTGGGGGCATATTTCCACGGGAACAGGCCCAGCAGCGCGAGATAAAGCTTGGAAAACGTGTTCATCCGCGGCACGCCGCCCAGGCTCAGGGCTGTCGAGCGCGCCCGCAACATCCGGGGGTCCGTCACCGGGACGCCGGCCAGTTTCAGGGCCAGATACGCCTTGACGGTGGCGTTCACCTCCGGCTGGCCGCCGGGGTAGATGTTCCACCCGCCGTCCGGCAATTGCAGGGAGAACAGGTGGTTCACCGCCTTCCGCTGCCAGACCGGGTCCACCGAGCCTTCCCAGTGGTGGAACAACACCATGTCCGCCACCAGCGTGCAGTCCACCATCAACTCGCCAATCCAGTAGCCTTCCGGTTTCTGAACCTCCAACAAATAACGCTGCGACCGTGCGACGGCGGTCGCCAGGTCGTGAACCGAAGACAGCCGGCCCTCGCCCGTCAGTCCGGCTGTTTGGTGCTGTTGCGTCTGCTGAACAGTCACAATCATTGCCGGATGATGGGGACAAGGCAACGGAAGTGTCCAGCTCTTTGCAGGCCGCCCAACGATTGCGACCGCCGCCGCCGACCCGTGTGCTGGCCCGCTTCACCCGACGAAAAAGCCCGGCCGCAGCCGGGCTTGAACGAGAGAAACTCCCCGTGGCCGGTTTATTGATAACCGCCGTTCCGGGTATCGTTCGGATCGCACCAAAGATCGTTGGGCAGCAAGGTTGGCCGGAAGGCGGTGGAAGTTCCGTTAACGCCGCCGGCAAGCTGGTAATAATTGTGGTAGGTCATGTACACGGTGCCGCCGCTGAACAGACCGACGGTCGCTCCGCCGTGGACATCCACGGTCGAGCTCTTCGTGTTTCCGCCTGCGTGACGCTGGGAAATGCCTTCGTCCGGGTAACTGGAGGCGTCGTTGAAGAAGAACGGGGTGTTCTGGTCCTGCTCCCACATCAAAATCGCCGTCGCGGTGAACTCCGAAATCTTGTGCGTCTTCGTGATGTTGCCGTAGCTGCAGACGGCGCCGTTCCAGCAATAGCTGCTCAGGCGTTGCGCCCGTTGGGTGAACAACGACTTCTCCGCTCCGGCGGAAAGGACGGCGTCCTTCGGGCAGACACAAACCTTGGGGTCGGCGAGCGTATTGCCCAGTTGTCCGACCTTGAACCACGCAATCTGGTTCGTGCTGGGGAAGGACAAATCCCGGGAATTCCCCGCGAGGCTCGTGATGGCGGCGCCGGTTCCCGCCGCGGGATTGAGTCGGTTCGCATAGAGCCAGCCGTCGGGGTTTCCGGCCCCCAGCCCCCAGTTCGGATACGGCATGTAATCGGTGTTGTCACCGGCATACATGGTCGCCGCCAGCATGATCTGCTTGTTGTTGTTGAGGTCAATGGCGTTCTGGGCGCGGTCTTTCGCCTTGCTCAAAGCCGGCAACAACATGCCGGCGAGAATCGCGATGATCGCGATGACGACCAGCAATTCGATCAGGGTAAAGCCGTTGGTCCGGGCTTTGACGGTTGGCAGGGTCAGGTTCATAACGTCATTCGCAAGGTTGTTCTTGTCGTGCTTCACTGAAGAATGGGGGCAAAGCCGCTTCTTTGGCAAGTGTGCGTTTTGCGGCACAGCGCGGACCGGCGACCGCCGCCGGCGGTTTCGGCGTGCCTGCCCGCCGGTGCGATGGCACGCTGGGCGGCAATGCAACCGCGGAATGCCCTGTTTGCGGCCCTGATGCCGGAAATCTACGATGTTCACACCGTCGCCTCCGGCCCCGCCGGCGCCTTGCCGCTGACCGGGGAAATGCTCCTCCGCCGGCCCAGTGGCGATCTTTTCGGCCTTACTCAAAACGCCGGCATGGGGTGGAATCCCGCCGAACTGGACCGCAAGTCCTTTCTCATTCTGAGCACGCAAGGCGGACTCCGCGCCCCGGACGGCCGCCCGATCGCGCTGGGCTATCACACCGGCCACTGGGAAATCAGCCTGCTGGTCGAGGCCGCGGCGCGGGAATTCAAGGTGGCTGGCGCAATTCCCTTTGCCGGCTTCGTGTCCGATCCCTGCGACGGCCGCACCCAGGGCACGCCGGGCATGTTCGACAGCCTGCCGTATCGCAACGATGCCGCGACGGTCTTCCGCCGGCTGATCCGCTCGCTGCCCACGCGCGCCGGCGTGCTCGGCGTGGCGACGTGCGATAAAGGATTGCCGGCCATGATGATGGCGCTGGCCGCCATGCGCGATCTGCCCTGCGTGCTGGTGCCGGGCGGCGTGACGCTCCCGCCGGAACACGGCGAGGACGCCGGCAAGGTGCAGACGCTCGGGGCGCGGTTCGCGCACGGGCTGATTTCGCTGGCGGAGGCGGCGGAACTGGGCTGCCGCGCCTGCGCCACGCCGGGCGGTGGCTGTCAGTTCCTCGGCACGGCGGCGACATCGCAGGTGGTGGGCGAGGCGCTGGGGCTGGCCTTGCCGCACAGCGCGCTCGCGCCTTCCGGGCAACCGGTCTGGACCGAACTGGCGGTGCGCTCGGCGCGGGCGTTGACGGCGATGGAGGCACGCGGTTTGAAGGCGGCTGACATCCTGAACGCGGCGAGTGTCCGCAACGCGATGGTCGTTCACGCGGCGTTCGGCGGTTCCACCAATCTGCTCCTGCACATTCCCGCCATTGCCCACGCGGCGGGGCTGCCGCGGCCAACGGTCGAGGACTGGATCGCCGTGAACCGCGCCGCGCCGCGCCTGGTGGACGTGTTGCCGAACGGACCGGCCCACCACCCGACCGTGCGCGTGTTCCTGGCCGGCGGGGTGCCGGAGGTGATGCTCCATTTGCGCCGGCTGGATTTGTTGGACACTGCGGTGCTCACAGTCGCCGGCGTCACACTGGGTGAAGTGCTGGACGCGTGGGAAACCAGCGAACGGCGGGCGCGGTTCCGCCAGCGGTTGCGCGAACTGGACGGTGTGGACCCGGACGACGTGATTCTCCCGCCGGCGCGGGCGAAGGCGCGCGGGTTGACGAGCACGGCGGCGTTTCCGCGCGGCAACCTCGCGCCCGAAGGTGCCGTCATCAAAAGCACGGCGATTGATCCCTCCGTGGTCGGCACGGACGGCGTGTTTCGCCACGAAGGACCGGTGAAGGTGTTCACCGCGGAACCCGTCGCCATGGCGGCGCTCAAGGCGGGACGGGTTCAGGCCGGCGACGTGATCGCGCTCATCGGCTGCGGTCCGCTCGGCACCGGCATGGAGGAAACCTATCAACTGACCTCGGCGCTCAAGCACCTGCCGTTCGGCAAACACGTCGCGCTGCTGACGGACGCGCGGTTCTCCGGCGTTTCGACCGGTGCGTGCGTGGGGCACATCGGCCCGGAAGCGCTGGCGGGCGGGCCGGTGGGCAAATTGCGCGCCGGCGACCGCGTGCGGCTGGTGATTGATCGGGTGCGGCTCGACGGCAGCGTGGATTTCGTCGGCGAAGCGGGTCGAACGTTCTCGCCGGCGGAAGGCGCGGAAATACTGGCCCGGCGCGCGCCGCATCCGGATTTGCGGCCCGATCCCGCGCTGCCGGCGGACACGCGGCTGTGGGCGGCGTTGCAGCAGGCTGGCGGCGGGACGTGGGGCGGTTGCGTGTTTGACGTGGAGGAAATCGTCCGGCGGCTGGGCGGCGGCTGACGTCGTTACCGTCTTACCACCGAAACAAAAAACGGGGCGGAACGCGCGTTCCACCCCGTGGAAAGGTCGAAAATCGGTTCAGTCGAACGCGTGACCGGCGCAGCACAGGACGTTCTTGACCTTGTGCCGGACCAGGTCCTTCACGCGGGCGCGGGCCGGGCCGAGGTATTTGCGCGGATCGAATTCTTTGGGCGTCTCGGCGAAAACCTTGCGGATGCCGGCGGTCATGGCCAGACGGAGGTCGGTGTCAATGTTCACCTTCGTGCAGCCGGTGCGGCGGGCGATTTCGATGTCCGCCTCGGGCACGCCGGCGGCGTCTTCACCGAGTTTGCCGCCGTATTTGTTGATCTCCATCACCATATCCTTCGGCACGCTGGAGGCACCGTGGAGGACCAACGGATAATCGCCGAGGCCGGCGTTCATGAGGGCCTGCTTGATGGCCTTGAGGCGGTCGAGATTCAGGTGCTGCGTGCCCTTGAATTTATAGGCGCCATGGGAATTCCCGATGGCCACGGCCAGCGAGTCCACGCCGGTCTGCTTGACGAATTCCACGGCCTCGTCCGGGTGCGTGTAAAGGCCGCCCTTGGAGAAGCCGCCGCCTTCCTCGCCGTCGTCGTGCTGCGCACCGACAAGCTGGCCAAGTTCGCCTTCCACCACCGTGTTGTGCTTGTGGGCGTATTCCACCACCTTCTTGCAGACCTCGATGTTCTTGTCCAGCGGCAGGTGGCTGCCGTCAATCATCACACTGGTGAAGCCCTCGTCAATGCACTGCTTGCACAGCTCGAAGGAATCGCCGTGATCGAGGTGGACGGCGATGGGGATGGTGGTGACGCTGATGGCCGCCTCGATCAGCTTCTTGAGGTAAACCGGGTTGGCGTATTGCCGGGCGCCTTTGGAAATCTGGAGGATCAAGGGGGATTTCTCCTCCTCGCAGGCCTCGACAATGCCTTGCAGCAACTCCATGTCGTTCACGTTGAACGCCCCGATGGCGTATTTGCCTTTCAGGGCCTTGGCGAACAGGTCTCTCGTGTGTGTCAGTGGCATAACAATTCAGTTTCGTTTTGCAGACGTCACCGTGAGGTGACTGGCCGGTCAGTCTAAGACGGCGGCCATGAAAAGAAATACAAAAATGGGCGGGGTTGTTGCGAGGGGAACAACAGCATTCAAGCAATTGATGCTGAGACTCGTTGGAGCATCGCCAAGGTCGGGCGGCCGGTTGTCTGTGCCGGCGGTGGCGTGTCCTCCCCCGCATTTGGGCGCGGATCGTTCCCGGCCTTCTTGCGTTTCCCGTGCGTGCCCGGCAACGGAGACTTTGGCCGCAACGGCCCCTTGGGCCCCCCTGCCTGACGCTGCTCCGGGCGCACGCGCAGCGGGGAACACGCCGGACAGCCGCCTCAGCGATCCGGCCGCCGGCACCGGAACAGCGTGGGGCGGTGATCGTGATGATTGGCCGCGCGCGAAAAACCGTTGTTGTCCGTCACCAGCCAGAAAAAGTCCCGGTCCACGGCCAGACCTTCCATGAACCCCACCGGAAGGATGGTGTGATAGGCCGCGTCGCGTGCTTCCTCCATGGCGCGAAAATCGTATTGCGCCAGCACCCGGTGGCTTGCCGGATCCACCTTCAGCACCGTGCGGTCGCGCCGGCACAGCACGTAGAGCGCGCCGTCAAACCAGCACAGGTCGGAGTATTGCACGTCCCGATGCCGGCCGCCCGCGGGTCGCGCGACGAAATGATCCGTGACTTTCAACGTGGCCAGGTCCACGGCAATCAGCCGGCCCCAGCGCCGTTCGTTGGCCACAAACAACGTTCCGCCGTGAACGGCGATGCCTTCGAAGGACGCGTTGTTGTCCGTCGGATCGAAGAACCGCCGCACCGGCGTCCAGTCAATGTTCAGCCGTTCGACCACGCCGGCCGTCGGATCACAACGCAGAATCCAGCGATCCGCTTCCTCGCACAAATAAAGCCGGCCCGCGTCGTCGCGGGCGATGCCTTCGCAATCGTAGCGGCCGTGTTTGGCGGCGGCGAACGGCGCGAGCTGCGCAGGCGTGAAGCAATCCGTCAGCGGCGCGAGATCCGCGGCCCGGACGCCGGGCAGGAACTGAATCCGGTAAAGCGTCGGGCCGCGGTCGTTGACGGTCAGCAGGTCGCCGGCGGGCAATTCCAGCAGACCGGAGGCGTCGAACCGCTCGCCGTGCGGCAGGTTGAGTTGCCAGGTTTCTTCTGCCTGCAACGTGTAACGCGGCCAAGTGGCGGCGGCTGACGTTTCCCTGGCGGGTCGTGACGCGCAGCCGCCCGATCCGATGACCAACGAAAGTCCGGCAAGCAAGTTCAGGACACGACGCCACATGCGGCGGGTTCTAACAAAGCGGCGGTGGAAAACAAGCGCGACAGCGTTCGTTCCGCTGTCAGGTTTTTGTAATCGGCGAGATCCTTACGGCGTAGCCGCCTACGACGACATACTTAACGCCGCACGCGTTTAACAAGGCGATAAACGCGCGGTTGAACTGCCGCTCCGCGCGTTCCGCATCGGCAAACGACCGAAAACCTGCCCAACCTTTTCCATCGGCGCCACGCTAACAGCACCCACCGGCGCGAAACACTGTTTTCCGCGCGATGGGTTGAGCGGCTGCAAACCCGCTTGCGCCCACGGGCGACTCCGGGTTTCATCGGTCGCGTGAAAGCGTTGCAACTCGTCGCTCATGGAAATCCCGGCCGGTTCGAACTCCGCGATCTGCCCGACCTGACGCCCGGTCCGCAGGAAGCCGTGGTGCGCGTCCGCGCCTGCGGCCTGAACCGGCTCGACCTCTGGCTGGAGGAGGGCGGCCTGCCCATTCCGCTGCGGCTGCCGCGCACGCCCGGCTGCGAAATGGCCGGGGAAATTGTCGCTGCGGGCGAAGGCGTGACCAGTTGGCGGGCGGGCGATCGTGTGGCCGTCCAGTCGAATTTGTTCTGCGGCGAATGCGAGTTTTGCGCCCGCGGCGAGGAATCGCTCTGCCTGAACGGCCAGTTGCTGGGCATCCAGCGCGACGGCGGGTTTGCCGAACAAGTTGCCGTGCCGGCGCGCGTGCTGGTGCGGCTGCCCGAGGGGGTGGATTTCGACACCTCGGCCGCGCTCACGCTGGCCGGCAGCACGGCGATGCACATGCTCACGGACCGGACGCGGGTCAAACCGGGCGACTGGGTGCTGGCGATCGGCGGCGCCAGCGGGGTCGGGTCGGCGGCGATTCAAATCGCCCGGCAGCTTGGCGCGCGGGTGATCAGCACCGGTTCCACCGAGGCGAAACGCGCCCTGGCGCAGCGGCTCGGCGCGGATTTTGTGCTGGATTCCACGCGGGACGACTGGCCGGCCGAGGTGCGTAAAATCACGGGCAAACGTGGCGTGGACCTGGTGGTCGAACACGTCGGCGGCGCGGTGTTGGAGCAGGTGTTCACCTGCCTGGCGCGCGGCGGCTCGGTGGTGACGTGTGGCGCGACGGCCGGGCGCGAGCCGACGTTGAACCTCTGGCCGTTCTTCGTGAAACAGCAGCGGTTGATCGGCAGCTACGGCCGGAACCGGGCGGACATGGCGGCCACGCTCGAATGGGCGCGCGACGGGAAGTTGAAGCCGGTGATTGACCGCGTGTTTCCGCTCGGCCAGGCGGCCGAGGCCTTCGCCCAACTGCGCGGCCGCGCGGTCCTTGGCAAGGTGCTGATCCGGCCGTGAACGCGCCGGGCGCCGGCGATCAATCTGCCGACGCCGGTTTGGTGGCTGGGGCCAGCTTGTCCACCAGCGCTTGCAGCGTGATGTCGCCGGCCACGCTTTGCTCGGCGCCGGCGATGCGCGCGTATTCTCCCTGCACCAGCGCGCGGGCCGGGTCGGCGCGGGTGGCGAGGTCCATGCCCTGACCGCGGAGCGCCGCGAGCACGTCATGGGCGGTGATCTGTTTCAGCGGCCGGGCGGGGACGTAGGCGGTTTCGCCATCACTCGTTTCGACCGCGAGTTTTT
Organism: bacterium; assembly: GCA_021780105.1. GTDB lineage: Bacteria > Verrucomicrobiota > Verrucomicrobiia > Limisphaerales > J093 > JAJXZJ01. Next base: position 92,451 of record JAJXZJ010000021.1, on the reverse strand, counting down.
GTGCGACCAGCGCCTGCAGCAGTTGGCCGGTGAGGCGGGAGGGCACGCCCGTGGCCTCGGCGAGCTGGGTCAACGTGGGCGGGCGTTCGCCCCGTTGGAACCGGAGGGCGACGCACGTCAGCAGCCGCAACGCGGCGAATTCCCGGCCGCTTTGATGGACGCTGTCGGCCTGCCGTTCTTGGAGGTAGGTGCGGCGGTTCTGGCAGGCGTAGGCGACTTGCGCGCCGAAGAGCAGGATGAGCCAGCCAAAATACATGCCGATCATGAACACCGGGACCATGCTGAGGCTGCCGTAGATGGCGTTGTTCGACGTGAAGCGTGAGACAAAGATCACGCCGAGCTTGTTGTTCAGGTGCCAGAGCACGCCGGCGGTGAGGCCGCCCGCCAGCGCCGCGGAGAACTTCACCTTGGTGTTTGGCAGGAGCAGATAGACCATCGCGAATGCCAGGCACAGCACCAGCGCCGGCAGAACGCCGCTCAACAATTCCCGGACCAGGACGATGTGCATGGTGTCGTTGAGGAATGCCAGACGCCCCCCCGCGGAAAAATGGAAGTGGTTGGCCGAGGCCAGGCCCAGCGCGCTGATCAACACCACCGGTCCGAGCGTGATGGCGGCCCAGTAAAGCACCGTGCGCATATACCAGCTCCGGCCGCGGGCGACGCCCCAGATGTCGTTGAACGTCGTTTCGATGCGGGCCAGCATCGAGATGGCGACAAACAGCAGGGCAATGGCGCTGGTGGCGCCCACGGTCCCGCTCTTGGCCCGGTCAATGAATTCGTTGATTTTCGCCACGGCCTGTTCGCGGGCCTGCGTGACTTCCGCCTCGGTGCGCGCCAGCCGGCCGGTGCCGTCGTCCGCGGCGGCCATCCCCGCCGCCGGACCCACGTAAGGCGTGGCGTAGTCCACGATTTTGTCCACGAACGCGCGGATGGGTTTGTCGCCCTGGGTTTTGAGAATTGCGGTCGTCACGCTCAGCACCAGGGCCAGCATCGGCACCAGGGCCAGCAGGCTGGCGTAGGCCAGCGCAGCGGCACGCACCGGACAGCGGTTGCGGAGGTAACTGCGCACCACCAACCCCCAGAAATGCAGGAAATGCTGGAACCACGGAACCTGGTGCGGCTCCCGCCGCGCCAGCGCGGAATCGTCGAAGGCATCCCTGGCCTGCGCCTGAAGCTGTTTGAATTTGTCCACTGCTTCGTTGGCCATGTCGCCGCGAAACTAACAGACGGGAGGCACGATTCAAGGCCGCGTTCGCCCCGGCGGACGCCGCGGGCGCCGCGCACTTTCCGCTTTGAAGTTGCCCGCCTGACTTCTAGATTCAGCCCGTGGCTCGGAAGGAACCAGACAATCGCAACCCAGGCCGTGGCGGCAGCGACATTCTCGGCATCGTGCTCATCTGCGCGGCGTTGCTGGTGCTGGCGGCGCTGGTTTCGTATGACCGTTACGACCTGCCCACCAATTTCGTGCCCGCAGACCCCGCGCGACATTTGATCCACAACTGGATTGGCCGGTTTGGGGCCGCCGTGGGCGACCGGTTGTTTTTTGCGTTCGGCGCGTCGGCCTACCTGCTTTCGGTGCTCTTTCTGGGCTTCGGCCTGGCGCAGTTTCTGGGCGCGCTGGCTTATCTGCGGCGGCGCTGGCCGTGGGCGCTGGCCCTCCTGTTGACCTGCGCGGTCGCGCTGGACCTCGGCACGAATCAAACCGCGCTGGAACAACTGGCTCGCAACGTGCCCGCGCCCGACGCCGGCTTCCTGGAACAGGTTGCCTTGAACCTGAACGCACCCAGCGCGGGCGGGGTGGTTGGCGCCAGCTTGAACCGCCACGTTTTCAACTACTTTGGCACGCTCGGCTCGGCCATTCTATTCGCGGCGTTCTGGCTCATCAGCCTTTACGGGCTTACGAATTTTCATCTGGGCGACTGGATTCGCGGTCTGATCCGGCAACGCGCCGCGGCGGCCGAGGAAGTGTTTGCCGGCGAAGCCGAAACCTTGGAGCGCCGCGCCCGCGACCTGGAAAAAGAGGCCAAACGGTTGCAGGGCGAGATTGACAAGGCCGGGCGCAAGGAAAATGGCCGGCCGAAAGAGAAGGACAAAGACCCCGAATCGCCCGAGCCTGCGAAGTCCGGTCTCGGCCCCGATCTCCGGCCGGTGCCCGAACCGACCGTCCGTGACCTCAGCGTGCCCCAGGTGAAGGCGCCGGAAAAACCGCCCCGGAAAGCGGAGGCGGAAGCCAGGTCGCCGGAACCGCCGGACGAGGTCGTGGAGGAGGTCATTCCCGCCCGCGAAATTGGCGCGGCCACCACTGCGGACATCCTGGGGCAGACGCCCGCGCCGGCCGGCCGCGGCGACGAGTCCGCTGACGAAGCCAGGACCGAATCAACCGAGACCAAACTGGATGAGACGGTTCCCACGGCCGCGGTAACGCCAGCCAAATTCAGGCCCGCGCCGAAGCGGCCCAAGCCCATCGCCGTGGCCGCGCCGCCGATGATCGGCAATTACCAGTTGCCGTCCACGGGTTTGCTGAACCCGCCCGACCTGACGGTCAAGCCCACCGAGTCGAAGGAGGAGTTGATGGCCAACGCCCGGCTGATGGTGCAGACGTTGGCGCAGTTCGGCATCGAGGTTTCGCCCGGCGACATCACCAAAGGCCCGACCATCACGCGTTATGAGCTGCACCCGGCGCCCGGCGTGAAGCTGGAGAAAATCACCGCGCTGACCAACAACATCGCCGCAGCGTTGAAGGCCGAGCGGCTGAACGTGCTCGCGCCGATTCCCGGCAAAAGCTCCGTCGGCGTCGAAGTCCCGAACGTGATCAAGTCCAAGGTCATCATGCGGGAATTGCTGGAATCCGAGGAGTGGCGCAACTCGAAGGCCCGGATTCCGCTCGCGCTGGGCAAGGACGTTTACGGCCATCCTATTGTGGCCGACCTCGCGGAGATGCCGCACCTGCTCATCGCGGGCAGCACCGGCTCTGGCAAGTCAGTGTGCATCAACGCCATCGTGGCCTCGCTGCTTTACCGGTTTTCGCCCGACCAGCTCCGGTTCGTGATGATTGATCCGAAGGTCGTCGAGTTGCAGCAATACAACACGCTGCCGCATCTGGTCGTGCCGGTGGTCACGGATCCTAAGAAGGTCATTCTCGCCTTGCGCTGGGTGGTGAGCGAGATGGAGAAACGCTACCAGATTTTCGCCCGTGTCGGCGTGCGGAACATCAGGTCGTTCAACGAACGGCCGAAGAACAAACCGCTGCCGGCGCGCGAGCCGGAACTGCCCTTGGCGGCCACGAAGGAATCCGTCGCGGCCGGCGCCGATGGGTTTGCGGTCGAGGTGGACGAACAGATCGTGGTGCCGCGCGACGACGACATCGTCATCCCGGACAAACTGAGTTACATCGTCGTCATTATTGACGAACTGGCGGATCTCATGCTCGTCGCGCCCGCCGATGTCGAGATGGCCATCGCCCGGATCACGCAAATGGCGCGGGCGGCCGGCATCCACTGCATCGTCGCCACCCAACGGCCGTCGGTGGATGTCATCACCGGCGTCATCAAAGCCAACATCCCCTGCCGCATTGCGTTCCAAGTGGCGGCCAAGGTGGATTCGCGGACGATTCTGGACGCGATGGGCGCCGATAAGTTGCTCGGCAAGGGCGACATGCTGTATCTGCCGCCCGGCTCGGCCAAACTGATCCGCGCCCAAGGCGCGTTGGTCACGGACCAGGAAATCCAGAGCGTGGTGGACTTCATCGCCCGGCAGGGCAAACCGAACTACGAGATGGAAATCCACCAGCAACTCGCCAAGCCGTCCAATGGTTTTGGTGACGATGAGGGGATTGACGAGGACGAGGACTTGATTCAGCAGTGCATTGAAGTGATTCGTAGCGAACAGAAAGCAAGTGTTTCCCTGCTGCAACGCCGCCTGCGTCTGGGCTACACGCGGGCCGCGCGCATCATGGACGAGCTGGAAAACCGCGGCATCGTCGGTCCCAGCAAAGGGGCCGAACCGCGGGATATTCTCATTGATTTGGACGGCGGGGGGGCCGACGGCCGGGGAGCCTGAGCATCACCGTGAACACCGTGAAGCGCCAATTTGACACACACCTGCGTGATTCTCACGCGCGAGTGCGTGAAAACTGAACGCAACCGCAGGAGTGGAGGGCATCGGAAGCCGGATTTTTGACCGAAGTGAGCAAAATTGGAACATGGCATTGAGCCTGCTGACAAAACAACCATGCGAAAAGTCGTTGACACTCTTTGACTGGATTTCTAGAGTGGCCGAACCGTAACCCAAAACTTAAAACTGTAGATGATATGAAGCGAATCTTTAGGAAGAACAACAATGGGGCGTTCACGCTGATCGAACTGCTCGTCGTGATCGCCATTATCGCCATTCTGGCGGGTATGTTGCTGCCAGCACTGGCCAAGGCCAAGGCCAAGGCCCAGCGCATCAACTGCATCAACAACCTGAAGGAAATTGGCATCGCGTTCCGGCTGTTCTCCACGGACAACCAGGACCGTTTCCCCATGAATTTGGGTACCAATGACGGCGGCTGCTCGGAGTATGTGTCGCTGGCCAACGGTCAGGGCAATCCGATCAACCTGTTTTGGATCTATTGCTGCATGTCGAACGAGCTGGCGAATCCGCGCATTGTCGTGTGCCCGTCGGACGGCCTTCGCACCGCGCAGACCAACTTTGCGGGTGTTTTGAACAATGGTCCCCTGCTTACCACCCGTCCGGGCCAGAACGGCGCCATCAGCTATTTCGTTTGCATGAACGCGGACGAAACCCAGCCCCAAATCATGCTTGCGGGCGACCGCAACCTCTCGGGCACGAATGTTCCCGCCACGTTCGGCACGGCTAATGAACTCGCTTACAAGTCGGACGTTCGCATCACGCAGGCGGCGATGCGGCTGAACGCCAATACGTTTGGTTACACCACGTCCATGCACAACCTTGCGGGTAACATCCTTCTGTCTGACGGCAGCGGCCAGCAGGTGACCGGCAACCGCGTCAAGGAGCAGGTTATCAGTTCCCAAGCGGACCCGACCGACCTTATTTTCCCCTACGTGACCGGCACGGGGAAGAACCTCTAAATCTTCGGTTGACCTTTTCGCAGGCGCCCTTCGGGGCGCCTTTTTTATTGCCCGTTTTTGGCTGCCGTCCGGGCGATGATGGTCGTCAACGGGGTCGTGGAGCGGAACCCTGTAAAGCGTTCCAGCTTTTCCACCGACGGCCGGCGGCGGCGCATGTCCTCAAAGCCAGGCGCATAGGCGTCGGCATACGAGACAAACTCCAGCGCGGAGGGCGAACCGAGCAGGGCGATCACCATCTCCGCGAGATGACGGATCGTCACCTCTTCCGTGCCGCCCACATTGAACACCTGCCCCCGGGCAGCGGGGCAATTGTGCAGGCGCACCAAGGCCTCCACGGTATCCATGACAAACCCAAAGCATCGGGTTTGCTGTCCGTCGCCAAACACGCGCAACGGCCGGCCGGCCCGCGCCGCCGCGATGAACCGCGGCAGCACCATGCCATAACGCCCCGTTTGCCGCGGGCCAACGGTGTTGAAAAGCCGCGCGATGACCACCGGCAGCCCTTTTTCCTGCGCGTAGGCCAGCGCCAGAAACTCGTCCATCAACTTGGAACACGCGTAGCTCCACCGGCCCAGATAGGGTGGGCCGATCAGCAAGTCGTCTTCTTCGGCGAACTCCTCCTTCTGACTTTTCCCATAGACTTCGGACGTCGAAGCCAGCAGCACCGGCGTGCCGTGGAGACTCGCCGCCGCCAGCACCGCTGCCGTCTCGTTCAGGTTCGTCTCGATCGTGCGGATCGGCGATTTCACGACCAGTTCGACGCCGACCGCCGCGGCCAGGTGGTAAATCGCCTCCGCGCCGCCGGCCAGCGAAGGCAGTTCGGTGCAGGCAGACACCTTGGTTTCCACCACGCGCAGTCGCGGATGATTGGCGACGGCGCTCAGATTCGCGGCCGTGCCGGTGGAAAAATCGTCAATCACCGTCACGGCTTTGCCGTCCGCCAGCAGGCGCTCCACCAGGTGCGAACCGACGAACCCAGCGCCGCCGGTGACGAGGATGTGAGAGGACGAACTCATGGCAACAAAGCTCGGTCGTGTTTAATTTGCCGGAATTTTCGATGGTAAGGCGGCGTTGCTGCGCCGCCAGGCCGGTCCTGCCAACAAAGCCCCCGCCGCGGCATCCACGAACAACGTGCAATTCGGGTGCCGCCGCATGTGCGCCGCCGGCACGGTCGCATCCAGCGCGCCGCCCGTGATCCGTTGAACGATTTCCGCCTTGGCCGGCCCGCTGGCGAGCAGCCAGACTTCGCCCGCGGCGAACAGTTGTTGGAATCCCACCGTCACGCCCCACGTCGGCAGCCGGTCACCCTGAACGTAGGCGCGCGAAGCTTCGGTGCTGGCGGCGTGCATCGTCACGCGGTGCGTCGTGCGGTCCAGCGGCGCGCCCGGCTCGTTCAAACCGAGGTGGCCGTTCAGCCCGATGCCCAGGATCGCCAGATCGAAGCCGGCGCCGATCCGCGCGTCATAGTCTTGGCAAATCTGTTCCACGTCGTCAGCCGCGGTGTCGAGCCAGTGAAATCGCACCGGTGGCAGGTCCACGCCGGCGACCAGATGCCGCCGCAGCATGTTCACGCACCGGCCGGGATCGTCCTCCGCCAGGCCGCCGTATTCGTCGAGCGCGAAAATCTCGGCGGCACGAAACGAAATCTGTCCGCGTTTCACGGCTTCCGCCATCGTGGCGTAAACCGGGATGGGCGTGTTGCCGGAGGCAAGACAAAGCCGAAGATCAGGCTTTTGCCGGAGACGGTCGCACCAGAGCTTCGCCACGGCGCCAGCCCACGCCGCCACGGTGTCAAATCGCGCCAACTGCATCAGCTTGTTTCCCCAAGTTCCCCGGACGCGCCCGTCACTTTCCGAGCCACAGATCCACCGGTTTTGCCACTTTCGCCGTGAACGGCAGCCCGATCTTCCGACCGGTGCCGGCCGAGGCGTAGGCGGCGTAAATCAATTCGAGCACCGCGCGACCGTCCTCGCCGGTGACGACCGGTTCCTGGTCGTGCCGCACGCAGTCAATGAAGTGCGCCAGTTCCTGCGGGTAACCCTGGTTGAACGCCTCCTCAAAAATCGTGAACGTCCAGCCCCGGGTCGAGCCGGCCTTTTCCATCGCGTAGTCGTAACCCTTTTGGCTGTAGGTCAGCGCCGCGTTGCCCTGGAACAAATCCGCGTAGCAAACGCCGCCGGTGCCATAGACCTCCGCGCTGTCCTCCATGCCGCCGTGCTTGGCCCAACTGTTCTCGGCAATGCCCACGGCGCCGCCCTCGAACTCAACCATCACGACGGAGTTTTCCTCGCCGCGGGTGCGCCCCTGGTGAATCAGTCCGGTTTGCAGGTGCGCCTGCACGCTCAACGCCCGCGGCCGGCCGCCGAGCATCCAGCGGAACCACGCCAGCCCGTGACAGCCCATGTCCATGATGACGCCGCCGCCGGCCTGCGCGACGTCGTAGAACCAGTCGCTGTGCGGCCCGCTGTGCTTCTCGGCCTGCTTCAACAGGTAAATCCGGCCGAACGCGCCGGCGTTGGCCAGTTTGCGGACGCGCTCGTATTTCGGCGCGAAACACAGTTCCTCGGCATACATCAGCTTGCGGTTCGCGGCGCGCATGGCGGCGAGCATTTCGTCCGCCTCTTCGAGCGTGAGGCAGAGCGGCTTTTCCAGGATGACGTGTTTGCCGGCGCGCGCGGCGGCCATCACCGCGCGATGGTGCAGGCAGTTCGGCAGGCAGACGTCCACCACGTCGCAGCCGGACTCCGCGATCGTTTGCTCCAGATCCGCGAACCAGCGCGCGATCCGGTGTTTTTTGGCGAAGGCCTCGGCGCGCTCCGGCCGGCGCGTGTAAACCGCCACCACGTCGGCGTCGGGCACGAACCGGTGGTAGGATTCGAGATGAATGTCCGCGATGAAACCGGCTCCCAGGATGGCGACTTTGGTCTGGTTCATAGAGAATCCGCCTGGATTAAGCCACAACTACGGTGCCGTGGAAACAGGGATTTTTCGCGGCCGCCTGCGGCCGGCGACATTCGCGGCGTGGATGGCGCTGCGCAACTCCAGGTCGGTGGCGTCGAGCCGGCGCGAAAAGGATGTTCAGCCCGCGCGGTTTCGCCTAAAAACGGGCGGTGAAAGTCCGAGTCTAATTGACCATGAAGAAGGCAGGAAAGCATGAGCGCTGCCGCGGCAGGGCGGAGTTGCCGCTCGGCCCCAATTGGGGCGGCGGAGCACCGCTGCCCTACCTCCCTGGCAAAACTTCCCGCTTGGTTCGCAACCGCGCCGTTGACGGTGAAACGCGTCATTTACCGGCCGGGCCTTGAATCAACCCCGCCGAAACTTCCTGAATTCCTGCTTTCCTCATTCCATGTCCTCACACCACCTTGGCGGCAGCCACACCGACCCCAGCTTCCAGTCGCGACCGCGGCCTGCGGGCGAGGTCATCCGGCGCGTCGCGGTTTACCTGCGGCCCTATACGTGGCTGGCGGTGGCGGACGTCGCCTGCGCAGTGCTGTCGCTGGGCTTCGGCATGGCGTATCCGAAGCTGACCAAGGTTATCATTGACGACGTGATCAAGCTGGGCCGGCACGATCTGCTGACGGTGACGGCGCTGGCCTTGATCGGGGCGTTTTTGTTCCGTGAAGCGTTCAACAGCCTGCGCATCCGCATCAACAACCACCTCGAACAAAACGTCATTTTCGACATGCGCCGCCAGGTGTATGCACGACTCCAGCGGCTGCCCGTGGCGTGGTTCGACCAGCGCGCGTCCGGCGACCTCATGACGCGGGTGATCGAGGACGTGAATAACGTCGAGCGTCTGCTGATTGACGGCACCGAGCAGGGGACGGTGGCACTGCTCAGCATCATCGGTGCGCTGGTGTTCATGTTCGCGGCCAGTCCGCTGCTGGGCACAGTGGCGTTGATTCCGCTGCCGTTTCTGGTCGGCGGCGCGTTGTGGTACACGCTCACGGCGCACCGGCGTTATCGCCTTCAGCGCGAGGCGTCCAGCGCCATGAACGCCCTGCTCATGGACAATTTGCAGGGCATCCGCCAGATCAAGGCCTTCGGCCGGCAGGCGCACGAGGATGTCCGCTTCGCCCAGCGGGCCGACGACCTCCGCGAAGGCACGCTGGTCGTAATGCGCGCCTGGGCGTGGTATGGACCGGCGATGCAATTCACCGGCGCGCTGGGCATCGGCCTCGTGCTGTGGGTTGGCGGCTGGCTGGTGATGCACGGCCGCATGGGCGTGGGCGACCTCGTGGCGTTCATGCTCTACGCCGGCATGTTTTTCTACGAACCCATCGGCCGCCTGCACGGGTTGAACCAGCTCCTGCAATCCGCCCGCGCCGCCGCCGCCCGCGTGTTCGACATCCTTGATGCCACTGCGGAACGCGCCGTTGCCCCGGTCAAAGAAACTGCCCCCGCGCCGGTGGACGCTCACCGTCAGCCGCGCGTCGCCAAAGGCTGGCGCGCCCGTGGCGAAGTCGTTTTCGAGAACGTCGGTTTCAGCTACGGCGCCGGCAAGGTGGCGTTGCGGAACATCTCCCTGCACGCGCAGCCCGGCCAGATGATGGCGCTCGTCGGTCCGACCGGCGCGGGCAAGTCCACGCTGGTCGGCCTGCTGCCGGCGTTTTACGAAACCACTGAGGGTGGCATCCGCATTGACGGCCACACCATTCGCGAACTGCCGTTGGAGGTGTTGCGCGACCAGATTGCCGTTGTGAGCCAGGAGCCGTTCCTCTTCAACGGCACGATCCGCGAGAACATCCTTTATGGCCGGCTCGACGCCACCGAGGCGGAGTTGCACGCCGCCGCCCGTGCGGCGAACTGCCACGACTTCATCATGCGCCTGCCGGATGCCTACGGCGCGCGCGTCGGCGAACGCGGCGTGAAGTTGAGCGTCGGCGAAAAACAGCGCGTCAGCATTGCCCGCGCGCTGCTCAAGGACGCGCCGATTCTCATCCTCGACGAGGCCACCGCGAGCGTGGACACCGCGACCGAGCGGCTGATCCAGGAAGCGCTGGAGCGGTTGATGTCGGGGCGCACCAGCTTCGTCATCGCCCACCGGCTGAGCACGATTGTGAAGGCGGACGAGATTCTCGTCATCCGCGGCGGGGAAATCATCGAGCGCGGCACGCACGAGGAACTGCTGGCGCGCGACGGCCTCTACGCAAAGCTCGCGCGCATCCAGAACACCACGTTCATCGAGGAAGGCTTTGTGCGCCTCTCGGCGTGAAAAGTTTCATATTAAGCCGAGCCGGGCGGCCGGCAGCCAGATCAGGTTCACAGAGACCGCGGCGAGGAAATCGTCCACGGTCACGCCCCAGCCGCCGGGCAGCGACTGGCTTTGCCGCACCGGCCACGGTTTCCAGATGTCGAACATCCGGGACGCTCCGATGTTATTCCGCGCATACAGACCACCTCGCCGCGTAGCGGCTCAGTTCGACTCGAACTCCCGCGCCGCTTTAATCCTTTCTTCAGCGATTTTCTCCGGGGGGCTTGGGGTATCCCGCGTCCTCTCGTTCCGCGGGTTTCATCAGTGCCACACGCGCTGTTCTCGTCATGTCGCCGCGCCAAATCCAACCCGGAGTTTTCCGCTTTCCCATTCGCTGTGGCTTCCTTCAGGAGGCTGCGAGCTTCGCCAATTCTCCAACCAGAAAAGGCAGATTGGGCGTGTGGAAACTCATCTCCGGCGCCGGCACGCGATGATGCCGGATGTCCGGCGGCAGGTGCCGGTGATGTGGAAAGGAGGAGGCCAGCGCGGGATCGTTTGGGTGCGGAAAATCGTCGAACCAGAAAAGGCGCTCGTCCCCACGGTAGAATTCGTAGCCATACGACGTGATCAACCCGGCATCGAAATCCAGTTCTTCGCGCATCCGCAGCCGGATGCCGTTCGCGCAAAAGACCTCGCCTTCCGCAACGCCCGTGAACGAGCTGTCCGACCACACGTGCACCGTGGAATGGACGATGCAGGGATGGCAAAGCAGTCCCGGCCACGAGCCGGCTGTAGTCCGCCAGGGAATGCAGGGGGGCGGAGGCCATTGTTGCCGTCAGTAGGCGGGCTGGAACCGGAGCGACTCCTCCAGCCGCCGCTCTTTGAGTTGGCGGTCGTAGCTGCCTTTGCGACGAAGCCAGGTTTCGTAAATGCCCTTCCAACGGCTGAAATCGGCGCGCGTTTCATCGAACTCGTCGTAGCGCGCCAGTTTGCCGGCCATGAGCGCGGTGTGGAAATCCCCGCTCAGGACGCCATACTTTTCTTCGTAGAGCGTGAGGCGGCGCTCCAGCAACTTCATCTCAACGACCAGCTCGTGAATTTCCATGGTAGGAGTGTGGCTTCGGGGAGCAGGGGTGTCAACCGGCGGGACTGGCGCCAACTATTGCTGCAAGGCGCCACCAACCTGGTGGACTGGCCGCCTGCAGCGGTGTTGATGGAGATGAACCGCACGGCGTTTTTCCCGCTGGCGGCGGGCGTGGAGGCCAGCCTGCATTTCTATCGCACCGTGATTCCGTACCGACGGCGGCACAAGGAACACGTTGGCGCGATGGGCAAGGCGTTCACAGCCAGCCGAGCCAGGCGGCCGGCAGCCAGATCAGGTTCACATAGACCGCGGCGAGGAAATCGTCCACGGTCACGCCCCAGCCGCCGGGCAGCGACTGGCTTTGCCGCACCGGCCACGGTTTCCAGATGTCGAACACCCGGAACGCCGCGAAGCCGGCCAGCGCGATCGCGGCGCCTTGGCCGGTCAGGAAGAAACGCGATTCCGGCAACTGGCCGGTCGTGTGCAGGTGAAAGGCGATCCAGCCGGCGAATCCCAGCGGCAGCGCGGCGATTTCATCGAGTACGACGCAGCCGGGATCCCTGGCACCGAGGATTTTTTCCGCCGCGCCACAAAGCCATACGGAAAGCACGAAACCCGCAGTCAAGCCGGCCGCCGCGCACCAGAGATTTCCCGTGGCCAGCAGCGCCGCGGTCCACAGCAGGCCGACGAGCGAGCCGAACGTTCCCGGCGCCACGGGCACGCGGCCGGCGCCGAAGCCCTGGGCGATCCAGAGTTGAAGCCGGCGCGACGCGGCGGGTTTCACATGTCGTCCAGGTAAAGCCGGCGGTTGCGCCAGAGGTAGAGCACGCCGGACGTGGCGGTGAGGATGACGGTGAGCCAGAGCGCCGCCAGTGCGAACGCCGGCGCCCACGGTTTGAACAGCCCCGCGAGCCACGGCCACCATTCGTCGTAGGCGCCCATCGTGAGCATGGCGATGAGGGCTACGATCTGCGAGATGGTCTTGTGCTTGCCGTAGCCCTCGGCGGCGAGGACGACATTCTTCGACGCCGCGAGCAACCGCAGGCCGGTGATGGCCAGCTCCCGCCATACGATGATGACCACCATCCACGCCTCCACCTTCGGCCGGAAGGCGTGATGCGCCAGCGTGAACACGATCGGCGGCGGCGAAATCATGTGCCGCTCCACCAGCACGATGAACGCGGAGCAGGTGAGAATCTTGTCGGCCAGCGGGTCCATCAGGATGCCGAAGTTCGTGATAAGGCGGCGCTGCCGGGCAATGCGGCCGTCGAACATGTCCGTCAACCCGGCGACGCAGAAAATGATCAGGGCGAGCGTGTCGTTCAGCGGCGAATGCGACATGATCGCCCACAGGAACAGGGCCGTCAGGCCGAACCGCGACGCCGTGAGCTTGTTAGGCAGGTTCACGCGGAAGGTTTTAACGGATTCGCCCCGGAACGCAACGACATCTCAACCCGGCTCCGCCAGCAGGTCGTAATCCGTGTGGCCGACAATCCGCACGTCGGCAAACCGGCCCGCCGGCAGCCGGCCGCGCACGTAAACCCGGCCGTCAATGTCCGGCGCGTCCGCCTCGCCGCGGGCCACCAGCCAATTGTGATCTCCCAATTGCGAATTACGAGTTGCCGGTTCCCGCACCAGGCCGTGTTCCCAGGAACTGACGGCGGCGTTTTTCAACTCGTCCGCGCCGACGGACTTTTCCACCAGCACCCGCACCGTGCGCCCGACGAACGAGGCCGCCACGGCTTGCGCGATGTCATGCTGCGCGGCCATTGCCTGCTCGCGCCGGCGCTGGCGGATCGGTTCCGAAACCTGGTGTGCCATCCGGCCGGCGATCGTGCCGTCCTCGCGCGAATAGGTGAACACGCCCAGCCGCTCGAAGCGCGTGGCGCGGATGAAGTCCAGCAGGCTGGCGAACATCGCCTCCGTTTCGCCCGGAAAACCGACGATGAACGTCGTCCGCAGCGCGATGCCCGGCACGCCCGCGCGCAGCCGGCGGATGAGGTCCTCGATGTAGGCGCGCGAGGTTTCGCGCCGCATCCGTTCGAGCATCACGTCGTGGATGTGCTGCAGCGGCATGTCCACGTAGCGCGCGACTTTCGGGCATTCGGCGATGGTCTGGATCAGTTCGTCGGTCCAATGCGCCGGATGCGTGTAAAGCAGGCGAATCCAGAACTCGCCCGGCAACGCGTTCAACTCGCGCAGCAGCGTGCAGAGTGTGGTGGCGCTGGCAGGCAGGGCGCGGGCGGCGGCGGTGAAGCGCGCCGGCGAGGCGATCGCCCGGCTGTGGTTCGGCCGGAGATCCAGGCCATAGTAGGTCGAATCCTGCGAAATGAGGTTCAGCTCTTTCACGCCGTCCGCGAGGAGCTGGCGGGCCTCGGCCACGATGTCCGCCTGCGGCCGGCTGCGGTGGCTGCCGCGCATCTGCGGGATGATGCAGAAACTGCACGGGTGGTTGCAGCCCTCGGCGATCTTGAGGTAGGCGAAATGCCGCGGGGTGAGCCGGAACCGCGGCGTCGCGTAGTCCGGAATGTAGGTCGGCCGCGCGTGGATCTCGACCAGCGGTGCCGATGACGGCGCGGTTGCGGACGCAGGCTGTGTTGTGGAATTCAACTCCGCCAGGCGGGCGACAACTTTTTGTTTGGCCGTGCGTGGCGGCTGCGGTTCGCGGATGCGTTCGGCGCGCCGGGCGAGGGCCTGTTTCACGATGTCCGTCACCTGCGCCACCTGGTCAATGCCCATGAACGCGTCCACTTCGGGCAACAGTTTCGGCAGCTCGTCGCGGAAACGTTGCGACAGGCAGCCGGAGACAATCAGGCCCTGCCCGCGGTGACGTGCCTCGCGGAGTGCGGCGGATTCGAGGATCGCGTCCACGCTTTCCTCCTGGGCGGAGTCAATGAATGAGCAGGTGTTGACGATTACCACGTCCGCACTGGCGGCGTCGGGGGTCAGCTCGACGCCGTCGCGGGCCAGCGTGCCGAGCATGATCTCGGCGTCCACGAGGTTTTTGGCGCAGCCGAGGGCGACGAGGCCGACGCGGATGGCGCGGTGGGCGGGCGTTTTCACAGTTTCACAATCACCGAGGCGGACGTTACGCGAAGCCGGACCCGCGAGGCAACGGGGTTGTGCGAACTTGATGCGCACCGCTGCCGAAAACTGAAGAATTGAGGGTGACGCGGGCCGGGCGAAGGCTGAACGGCAGCGTCAATCCACGATCGGACGGCTGGACGAATCCCGTCGGTCAAATGCGTCCGTCGGCTGCGGTGATTCGGGCAGACTTGTGATCAGGTGGTGCCTTGATCACAACCGGCGAGTCGAAAGAATATTCAAGACAAAACATGGCGTTCTGTCATCATTGCGGGCGTCAACTTGAACACATTTCAACCATGCACATTCGCTCGAACCTTGGATCGTTTCTGACCGCGGCGTTACTCGCCGCGGTGGCCGCCACGTCCGTCTTGTTCGCTCAGGCGCCCCGCTTCGATCCCGGCGCGGCGCCGGTGGTTTCGCCTGAAGTGTCGGTGGATCGCAAGGTGACGTTCCGGATTTTGGCGCCGAAAGCGCAGCAGGTGCGCCTGAGTGGCAGCGACATGCCGGCCATCGGCCAGGGCGTCGAAATGCAGAAAGGCACCAACAACGTGTGGGAAGTCACCCTTGGCCCGGTGGACCCCGGGGCCTATCGCTACAATTTCAATGTGGACGGCGTGGCGGTGATTGATCCGCGCAACCCCGCCACCAGCGAATCCAACGAAAACACCTGGAGCCTCGTGTATGTGCCGGGCGCCGATTTCATGGACACCAAGGAAGTGCCGCATGGCGCGGTGGCCGAGGTGACGTATTACTCGAAGACACTGAAGTGCTTCCGCCGGCTGCATGTCTATACGCCGCCGGGTTACGAGTCGGGCGAGGGGAAGTATCCGATTTTCTATCTGCTGCACGGCGCGTTCGATTGTGACGCTTCCTGGAGCACCGTGGGGCGGGCGGGATTCATTCTCGACAACCTGATCGCTGCCGGAAAAGCAAAACCAATGGTGGTGGTTATGCCGGCGGGGCACACCGGGCCGTGGCGGTTCGGCACGGCGTTCGGCGACGCGTTCGAGCGGGATTTTGTGAACGACATCATGCCGCAAATGGAACAGCGTTACCGCGTGTTCACCGACCGGTCGCATCGTGCCATCGCCGGGCTGTCCATGGGCGGCGCACAGACGTTGAACATTGGTTTGGCGCACCTTGATGAATTTGCCTACCTGGGGGTATTCAGTTCCGGCGTGTTCGACCTGATCAACCGGAACGCGAACCCGGCCGGCGGTCCCAGTTGGGAAGATCGGAACCGGGCCGCGCTCGACAACGCCGATTTGAAGAAGGGCCTCAAGCTGGTGTGGTTCGCCACCGGCCACGATGACTTCCTGCTCCGCACGTCGCAGGCAACGGTGGACATGCTGAAGCAGCACGGTTTCGCGGTGGATTTCAAGGAATCGGCCGGCGCGCACACATGGACCAACTGGCGCGAATACCTTGACGAATTCGCGCCGCTCTTGTTTCAGTGATCGCACCGTCCGCGTCGTCCGGATTTGCAGCCGCGGACGGCTGCGCCGATTGTCAGGACGCGCCACAAGCCGGCCAGCGTGGCCCACGGCCGGGCTGACGTCGGCCGGCGAGCTTCACCAAGGAGGACGGCAATGCGATTAGAGACGCTTTCATCTCACAAAGCCGTTCTGATGCTCAATTTTGCACCGCCCCCCCCTGGCCCGGTTTGTCGCCGGAAAGCGGCGACATGTCGTCTGGGTTAGGCGCGCCCGGCGAGCCATTGGATGAAGCCCGTGACGCACAGGCTGCACGTTGTGTGCCGCACCACGCAAGACCAAGCATTTGGATCGTCCCAGACAAACGTGCAAGACAAGATGTTCGTTCCTGGATTCAGCGACGGGGTTGGAAGCTGGCCGGCCGCCCCCAGCGGCTCACGACTCCAAGATGAAAAGATTGATCGGCAAACACTTACGTTTACAAGATGACCGCCAGTTCGTCTGCGATGTTCAGCCAGATGCGGTCGCGTTACGCCGGGGCAGTCAGTTTCGCCAGGCTTCGGGGGTGTCCTTATGGCGCAGCTTGGCTGGGTTTGGGCCGTTCATCACCGTCGGGAACGTATTCCTGCTGACCCCGGCGTGGTGACGGCGGTGGTGCGCTTCACCATGGCGCCGCCAGCAAGAGTTTGCTTGCTTAAGGACGGCTCCGAGTGGGATGATGTTTATATGCAAAACTCCATGTCCCGCACTGTAGAACGACTCAAAATTCTAAAAAGAATATACTTGACGGTGGGGCCGGTTTTTAAGAAACATCGCCCTAGAACGAGATGAAAATGCGCCGAATCGGAAAGATTCTGCTGACGTGCCGCTCGATTGCCGCAGACAATCAGGTGGCGCGTTTGTCAATTCAGTCGGAGTCGCCGGGCCGGCCGCCAGGTCTTATTGTTCATTCAAATGCGCCAAACCAAACAACATCCCGCATAGCGTAGCCGTGTGAAGCAAGGTATTATGAAAACGAGAAACCCATTCAACCCCAATACTTGGCGGCTGCCAAGGCATGTCGCTTTGGCGGCGTCTCCATTTTTGAACGCAACAAAACCTAGAAATCCTATGAAAAAAACATTCGGTGTCCCGCTGTTAGCGGCCGCAGTGGCTTTGCTTACGGCAGCCAGTGCCAGTGCCAAGGACTACTATGTTCAGCAAGTCCCGTCCACGTTGAGCTCCCTCGCCCCTTCGCTGAGCTCAGCCGATACCATTTATGTCAACCAAAACGGAACGCTCTACGTTGACGTAAGCGCGACCGTTGGGAAGATCGTGATTGGTGATACGACCACGGCCGGACAGGTTTTGTTCAGTTCCGCCACTCCGCAAACACTCACGGTGACAGGCGACGTGCAATTTGGTGCCAACTCGGGGAACGTTTTGAGTCTCTCCAGCGGCACGGTGGCGCAATATCTGTATGTCGGCGGAGGCTTCCTCGCTTCGGGCGCCGGCACGTTTAACGCGGGCTTGGGGACGGTGGTTTACAATGGCAGTAGCGCGCAGACCGTCACCGCGAAGATTGGGACCGCGGTCATTCAATATAAGAACCTGACGCTTGCGGGAAGCGGCCTGAAGACTCTTGGCAGTGGCGCCAGCGTCAATGTGCAAGGCAAGCTCTCCGTCCAGGGCGCGGCCACGACCGCTGGTGCCTTTGCGGTAACCTACGGACCGCTCGCCAGCTTGGAATACAACGGCACCGCCCCGCAGACCACGTCGCAGGCGGAATGGCCCTCGACGATGAGCACGCCGATCACGATTCTGAATCCGAACGGCGCGGTTTCGCTTGACGGCAACAAGACGCTGACAACGAGCGGCCTCTTGACGATCGTCCCCGGTGCCATCCTCAACAACAATGGCAACAATCTGACCGTTCAGGGCAATCTGGTGAACAACGGCACTCAATCAGGTGCCGGAAATGTGATTCTGGCTGGAAGTTCGTCGCAACAACTTACGGGAACCGGTCACTATGCGAACGTCACGCTGACCAATCCTGCCGGTGCGGTTGCAGATCCCACCACGGGTCTTCACGTTGATGGCCGCCTCACCTTGGTTTCGGGCCGCCTGACGCTCACTGGCTCAAATTCAGCGCTGTTGCTGACCTACAATGGCATTGATCAGCCAGGCAACACCAGTTATGGCTCCTCGGCCAGCGGTGCCAATACCCAGATTGACACCTTCTTCGCCGGTTCTGGAAAGCTGACCCTCCAGGCGAAACCGACGGCCACGTTTAGCGTGGCCAACGCTCCGGCCATCACCTATGGCGATTCGAGCATCATCATCTCGGGCACGGTGAACGGTGGTGCCAATGGCAACGTGGCGGTGAATGGTGAATCGGTTACGGTTTCCATTCAGGTGGGTGCCACGCAGTTGATTCAGACCACACAAACCACCAGTGGGAACGGTTCGTTTAGTGTGACCTTCAGCACCGGAACAATTCCCGTTGGGAACTATACGGTTAACTTCGCCTACGGCGGCGGCATCAACCTCGGCCCGATTAACATCGCCACCTACACGCAAACTCTTGCGGTAAGTCCGAAAACCATTACCGTGACGCCGGTTAACGTGTCCAAGGTTTATGGAACTGCTGATCCTTCGCCGCTGCCCTATACCTACGCTCCGGCTTTGGTGGGTGGTGATGCGTTTACGGGTGCCTTGACGCGCGATCTGGCTGGCGCGGGCAAACCTAACGGTGGCGAGGAAGTTAACAACTACAACATCCTCCTTGGCAGCCTTTCCTTGGGAGCCAATTACAACATCATCTTCGTCACTGGCCAAACCCTCTCAATCACGCCGATGACGGTTCGTGTGACGGCCAACTCGAAGGCCAAGGTTTATGGTGACAGTGATCCCGCGTTTGATTTCACGTTGAATCCAGCGCAGTTACCCTTCGCCTCTGATGGGACGAGTGGCTCCTTGACTCGTGACTCGGGCGAGAACGTTGGCACCTATACCATCAAACAAGGCTCTTTAACGCTGGGGCCGGACTACAGCATCGTCTATACTCCAGCCAACCTGACGATTAACAAGAAATCTGAGACAATCGCCGTTGACAACGCAAGCTTGAATAAATTCTACGGTTCGAGTGATCCGGCATTTACGCCGGTATTTACACCGGGTTTGGTATCGGGTGACGCAGCCAGTGGTGCCTTGGCCAGGGCTCCGGGAGAAACGGTGGGTACCTACGCCTTGAACAGGGGCACGTTGGTGATCAAGAATGGTGACACAGACGTGACTGGAAACTACAACCTCACGCTGCAGCCGCTCAGCATGTCCATTAATCCGGTTGCTGTGACCGTTTCCGCCAGCAGCCCAACGATCACCTACGGCGCAGCGATACCGAACTTGGTCAAATACGTCGGCTTGGTCACCGGAAGCACGAATGTTTCAGACCAAACGACGACGACCACGCCTGCCACATGGGGCAACTGGAGCCCGTCGGTGCCAACCCAGGGAAGCATGCCTGGCACCTATACCTACACAGTGAACCAGAATGCGGCGGATCCCAACTACACGATCAATTACGGCACTTTGAGCGGAACGCTGACGATCAAGAAGGCGACGCTGACGATCGCTGCCAACAATCAGACGAAGGCCGCGGATGGTGCGGTGTTCCCGCCGTCGAGCTTTACGGCTAGCTATAGCTTCGCCGTGGCGAGCGACACCCCTGCCAATACCTTCACTGGCGGGACATTGACATGGAGCGGCGACGCCACCACTGCTACTGCGGCTGGTGTGTGGAAGATCAGCCTGAACACTTCCACGCTGACCAGTGACAAATACGATACGATCAACTACGTGGATGGTTCCCTCACCATCACCAAAGGCATTTCGAGCAGTGATGTCGCCGGTGATCAGACGTGGGGACCGGGTGGTTCATACTCTTGGGAAATTGATCAGGCCAACAATGGCAAGGCCGGTGCTGATCCCGGTTGGACGATGTTGAATCTGACCAATGGCGTGTTGAACATCACGGCCACCGCGAACAACAAGTTCACCATCAATCTGACGACGCTGACCCTTGGAACGGCGAAGGCTGGTGCGATGGCCAAATTTGACCCGACCCGCCCGTATGCCTGGAAGATTGTTCAGACGACCGGCGGCATCACCGGGTTTGATCCGAGTCTGTTCGCCTTCAACTACAGTGGTGTAGGCTTGTTTGCCAACCTGATCTACGGCGGCACGTTTGGCATTCAACAGAATGGTAATGAATTGGATCTGACCTTCACGCCGACACCGCAAGGGACCATGGACGTGGCGACTGTGTTGCCGGCCGTGAAGACCAGCGACGTTGACGTGCTGTATCTGCAGCCGAGTTCGACCAACATCACCCCGCAGCAGTCGGTAACGATCGCTGTGAACGTGGCCAACCTCCATGAGGCCGTGGTTGGCGCGCAAGCGTATCTGGCGTTCAGCTCGGCTGACTTCATTGCCGATCCGAGCAACGCAAACGGGCCCAAGGTGGTTGCTGGCGGTGGAGTGTGGGATCAATTGCTGACGACCATGGCCACCACCAGTGGCAAGCTGGATACCGTCATTGGCCTTGACCTCAACGTCCCGGCGGGTACCACGGCAGATGGCACGGTAGCCTTGGTCACGCTGACGCCGACCAAGTCCAATACCGGGGCTTCGCGGGTGGTCTTCCGTTCCGACAGCGATGTGATTGGTGTTTCCGGTGGAACCAAACTGACTGCGGTTGGCGGCGCGAGTGTGCTGCCGGCCCGGGTGGCAACGCCTGACATCATGATCGCCGTTGACAATAATGCGCCGGTGATTGACTCCATCGCTGCCAGCCAGGTTCAGTATGGCGTGGCGCAAAACGTGATGGATGGTCCAAGCAGCGCCTCGGATTCCGTTTACAGCACGAACACGGTTCGTGGCACGGTGAACATCAGCGTGGCTGCCCATGACCTGCCGGGCGTTGGTATTGCCGGCGCACCGACAATTACATTGAGTGGCCCTGGCGGCGCGACTGCTACGCCGACAGTGGCAGGCAGCCCAGCCGGCGGTGACGGCACCTACACCTATACTTGGGGTGTGGACGGAAATACGGCAAATGGCACTTGGACAGCGACCGTGTCCGTTTCTGATCTTGCGGGACATGGGCCGACGACCAAGACGTTCAAGCTGGGCGTGAATGTCAACCAGGTGACGGGTGTGGTGGAAATGGATTCGTTCAAGGGTGCCAGCCGCACCAATACCTTTAGCGCTGGTGACGGTGCTAACATCCTCAAGACATGGCCATTACCGGTTACGGTTGGCGGAACCGCGTTCCTGCCGGCTGGTAACTTCCGCGACCTGCCGTCCTTCGCCAACAAGGTGCTTGCCGCCGCCACAACGGATGCAATGTCCACCCAGTTGCGCTATGGCTCGATCGCGAGTGAGCCGACATTGGTCAGCCAACTGCTGTATGGGACACGTGCAATGGACAGCTACATGCGCGATCTGATCTTCGGTTACATCGCGGACATGAACAGCCTGAACGCGATCGTGGCCAAACTCAGGGTGCCCAACCGTTCGGTTGACTTCTATGTCTATTCGCTGCTGTCTTCGTCCACGAAGGCGGCCCTGAACAACTATCCGGCAGACCCGGTGGCCAATCCGCCGACCTCGGCACAGGTTTCGGCCGTCGAGACGGGGATTCTGAACGATTACAACAACATCGTTCTTGGACCGAATATCTACGACCCGCTGCGGTTTGCGTCGGTGACGCTGGCTGCGGATACGACGGCCCAGTTAGCGCTGGTTCAGGGCATGAACCCGGCTCCGGCGCCGGGCAACGCGGACTTGGTGTTGCTCAACCGCTACCTCCTCCGTGACGCGTATATCGGCTATGTGATTGGCCAGTTGAACGCGGCTACGGCACAGGCGCTGGTTAACTATGGTGGCGGAGTGGACGCCAACCTGGTGAATCTCCTGCTCAAGGACTTCGACACCCTTACTCAAGTGCCGCAGTCGCTCTACACGGAGCAGCGCTTCTTGGGTATTCCTCTGCGGCAGCAGACGGAAAACGCCATCTTGGCGGCTCCGGCTCCTGGCAGCACGGCCATGATTCAACTGAACCGTTGGCTGTTGGAAGACGCGTATGCGACCTCGCTGAACGTTCTCAACTACGCGAGTGGCCTGTTGACCGCCCAGACGGCGGTGGACATGAACACCTTCTTGGGCACTCCCAACAAGGCTAATCAAGCGGTGTTGGAAGCCGATCTGGTGACTGACCTCAACAATGCCATGAGCCTTGGCATCACCCGGAGTGCGCTGGAAGCAGCCTATCCGACGCAGATCACGAAGGCGGCCACGCTGGGAACGTTCACGCTCATCAACGTGCCGGCCAGCACGACCTTGGTCAGTGCCAAGTCGGCTTGGACGCTGCGGGAAACGCTGCCGGTTTCACTTGTCGGGACGACAAGCGCGACGGCGAACTTCGTTAATAGCGGGAACGTTCCGACCCGTTCAGGAACGTTCGATGTTGTCAATGACCACGATCTGCGTGGCGGTGACATCAACGGCGACAACGTGGTTGATCTGACTGACTTCGGCATCCTCCAAGGTGCCTATGGTGGAACGGGATCAGCTGCGGATATCAATGGCGACGGCGCTGTCAATGCCGCGGATTACTTCATCCTGAAGGCCAACTATGGCAGCCAGGGTGACGCGGATGTCAATGTCGGGCCTTAATGATCAGTAATTGATGTGGGGGAGGCCCATGCAGGGCCTCCCCCATATAAATAAAACGCCAAATTGGAACACTTTAATCAGTTCAAGAATGCTTCCAAATGCGGTAGATTGAGAGCCTTGGACAAAGTGAAAGATTGGTGGGAAAATCTTGATCTCTGAGATCTCACCAAGTAAGCTGACAACAAGTAAGCGATCATGAGGAAAGCAATATGAAACTGGAACAGGTTATCGGCGGTCTGGCAGTTCTTCTAAGTGGTGTCGTGACCGTTCAGGCGGATCCGACGACGACCATGGATTGGGAGTTCAGCACGAGCGACAATCCGGCAACGGTGACGCCTGACACGAGTGTCAATCCATTTGGCGCAACGGGCACGGCAGCGATTGACCAAAGCAATGGCGATGGCTACCAGGCTGGGACGCTTTTTGAGCAATACGGCCAGACGGGTTATGGCACGCAGACCGGACTGTGGGATCTTCTGAATGCTGGCACGATGGAACTGAGCTTGGACAAGCAGGCAGCTGCGGGTGCAACGTTGAGTTACACACTGACGGTTGACGCGTTCTTTTCATCGCCGCTGTCCTTTCCAAATATCAGCGACGCGATGACATTCTCGCTGCCGAATGCGCAGCAAGTAAGCCGGACACAACTGAACTCCGGTGATAAAGGTGCTTGGTATGAGGTCGTTTATAGCTGGAACCAAGTCAACACCAGTGGGCCAATCAGCTTGACGCTCACCAGCCCTGCTGGCCTTGGGGCGACTGATCTGGTGATTGACCGGATTCAATTCAGCATCTCTGGTAATCTGGCTCCGATTCCGGAGCCGACGGTGGTTCAATTGGGAGCAGTTGGATTTGCGGCTCTTGGTTTGTGGTCTTGGCGACAACGGCGGCAGGCCAAGTCCTAGAGAGATTTGGATTGCTTTCTCTGAGAGATTGCTTGCTTACGAAAAGTCCCGGGGTGAATGGTGAACATTTCCCCGGGGCTTTTTATTGGGTCATCTGGCCTTGGAATTTGCATTATGACTGCAAGGGTGAAGCCCAACTACTTCAAATTGAAGAGGCGGTTGAAGTCCTGGTCAGTTTGTTCATCGGCTCTGTGTCTTCGAATTTTGCGAGCTTTCTCACTATTTTCCATGAGTAATTGTGGCGGCATTTGGAGAGTTGAGGTTTTCGGCGGCCGAAGGTTCAAAAGGTTATTCCGCCGTGGTTGGGTTTTGTTTGCGGGATTGGGTTTGACTTGCCGGGGGGCGGCCGAGGGAGGCTACGTGATGGTGGATCTTGGCGATTTGGGAGGCGGATATTCGCAAGCTCGCGCGATTAATGCGTTAGGACAGGTGGCGGGTGAGGGGTTGCTGGCGAATACCGTTGTTCAGCACGCCGTCAGTTGGCAGGCAGGTTCGATCTCCGACCTCGGAACGCTGGGCGGGGACAATAGTCGCGCATTGACCATTAACGATAAGGGGGTCATTGGTGGGTGGGCTCAAAACGGCGCAGGAGTAACTCAAGCTGCGCTTTGGACAGGAAGCGGCGTCACCGCACTGCCGACGCTGGGTGGGCCTGCGGGAACTGTTTGGGGAATCAACGGCGCGGGAACTGCCGTCGGAAACTCGGACTTAAGCTCCGGGGCAAACCACGCGACGATTTGGAATGCAAATGGCGCACAGGATCTCGGCACGCTCGGTGGTGAGTACAGCGTTGCTTACAGCATCAACAACCAGGGAGTCGTGGTTGGCACCGGGTTTGACGCCTCTGGCAAAGACAGGGCCTGTTTGTGGGGATCCACTGCTCCGGTGGATTTGGGAAATCTTTCCGGGGGCCTCTGGACAGCCGCAAGGGAAATCAATGATTCGGGGCAGGTCATCCTTTGGGGGACGCCACAAGGTGTAGCCGATGACCATGCTGCGTTTTGGAACGGCGATCCTGCAAGCCAGGTTATTGACCTGGGGACTTTGGGAGGCTCACAAAGTTGGGCTTATGGCCTGAACAACGCCGGAGACGTCGTGGGTTGGGCGTCGGAATCAGATGGAACTTACCACGCCTTCGTCTGGAATGGCACGACAATGACGGATCTGGGAACCTTGGGCGGGGCCTACAGTTCTGCCTATGCGATTAACGACCAAGGGGTCATTGTCGGCGATGCGATGGACTCCTCCGGCGCCTTGCACGCGGTCGAATGGGTGCCGGCCGGGGTGCCCGAGCCGCTAAGCGGCGTTCTGTTCGCAGGAGGAGCGTTTGGGTTGTGGGTTTTGCGGCGGCGTGGCGGGCGTTAGACGCATTCTGCTTTGTCCTTGCGATTCAGGACTGCCGTTTACGCACAGGCGGCCGGGTGCAGAGTTTCCATGACAATGAGGCGACAATTCGCTACGCTGCGGCCAACGGACAGACATGCGCAATGAAATCGGCTATGACAACCTCAAATCCCTTCCCGCTGATAGGCTCACTTCCCAAAATCGGCATTCGGCCGGCCATTGACGGCCGCCGGCGCGGTGTCCGCGAATCGCTGGAGAATCAGGTGATGGTCATGGCCGAAACTGCGGCAAAATTTCTATCGGCTAATCTCCGTTACCCCAACGGCCAGCCCGTGGAGTGCGTGATTGCGGATTCATGCATCGGTGGTGTGGCCGAGGCAGCCGCCTGCGCTGAAAAGTTCGCCCGCGCCGGCGTCGGTGTCTCGCTCACCGTCACGCCCTGCTGGTGTTACGGCAGCGAGACGATGGACACCGATACGCTCATTCCGAAGGCGGTCTGGGGCTTCAACGGCACGGAGCGGCCGGGCGCAGTGTATCTTGCCGCCGTTCTCGCGGCGCACAATCAGAAGGGCCTGCCCGCCTTCGGCATTTACGGCCGTGACGTGCAGAACGCGGGCGACAGCGCAATCCCCGCCGATGTGCAGGCGAAATTGCTGCGGTTTGCCCGCGCGGGACTGGCCACGGCGATCATGCGCGGCAAGTCTTACCTGTCGCTCGGCGGCGTCTCGATGGGCATCGCCGGCTCGATCGTGGTGCCGGCGTTTTTCGAGCAATACCTCGGCATGAGGGTTGAGGGCGTGGACATGTCCGAGTTGGTCCGGCGCATGGACGAGCAGATTTACGACCGTGCAGAATTTGAAACGGCGCTGGCCTGGGTGCGGAAACATTGCCAGGAAGGCAAGGATGTCAACGTGTCCGCCAGCCGTCGCAGTGCCGAAGCAAAGGCAAAGGAATGGGAAACCGTCGTCAAAATGACGCTCGTCACGCGCGACCTGATGATCGGCAACCCGCGCCTGGCCGAGGCTGGTTTTGGCGAGGAGGCGCTTGGCCACAACGCCATTCTCGGCGGTTTTCAGGGCCAGCGCCAGTGGACCGACCATTTCCCGAACGGCGATTTCATGGAGGCGATCCTCAACTCGTCATTCGACTGGAACGGCATCCGGCCGCCGCGACTGCTGGCGACCGAGAACGACAGCCTCAACGGCGTGTGCATGTTGTTTGGCTACCTGTTGACGAACACGGCGCAAATCTTCGCCGACGTGCGGACGTATTGGAGTCCGGACGCTGTCCAGCGCGTCACCGGCCAGAAACTCACCGGGGATTGCGCGAACGGGTTGATTCACTTGATCAATTCTGGCGCCGCCACGCTCGACGGCACGGGCGAGCAGACGCGCGGCGGCAAGCCGGTGATGAAACCGTTCTGGGAAATCACCGAGGCCGAGGTGCAAAAATGCCTCAAGGCGACAACCTGGCCGGCGGCGGTGTATGAATATTTCCGTGGTGGCGGCTTCTCGTCGTGTTACCTGTCGCGCGGCGGCATGCCCTTGACAATGACCCGCCTCAGCCGCGTCGCCGGATTGGGGCCAGTGCTGCAAATTGCCGAAGGCTGGTCGGTGGACCTGCCGGCGAAGGTCCACAAGACGCTGAACGAACGGACGAACGAAACGTGGCCGACGACGTGGTTTGTGCCGCGTCTGACCGGCGGCGGTCCGTTCGCGGACGTTTACTCCGTGATGAATAATTGGAGCGCGAATCACGGTGCCATCAGCTACGGCCACATCGGCGCGGATGTCATCGCGCTGGCTTCGATGTTGCGTATCCCGGTGGCGATGCACAACGTAGCTGAGGCCGACGTGTTCCGGCCGAGCGCGTGGTCGTTGTTCGGCGCGCTCGAACCGCAAGGCGCCGACTACCGCGCCTGCGCAAATTTCGGCCCGCTTTACAGTCGTATTTGACGCGGCTGGGCGGTGCCGTTATCGGGCGACGAACCGGGCCAGGAGTCACCGAAGCCTACGTGTTCATCACTGTCCGCCTGCCCGCCTTGGGCGCGGAAAACGTTTCTGGCCCGCGCGCTGGTGGCGAAACCGGAGCCAAGTCGGACAGCGCGACGGGAAGTGTTTCACGCGGATGATGCAGATCCCTGACAAACTCGATCATCGCTGTCGGCGCGGTCTGCGCGTAGGGACAAAGTGTTACGGTCGTGCGGCAGAAACCGGCTGGCTGGCTTGGGCCAGCATCGGGATCGCGTTGGTCGTGCCCGGAATCGTTGGGGCTGGCGTTCGTGGCTCGAGGCGCACGCCCGGCAGCAGGAAATCGAGAGGCGAGACGGATTTGGTGGCGCTGATGCCGCCACAGCCACCGGCCAAAACGGCGACCACGACGAGCAGGACGCTGAAAACGATCTTCATAAATGAACTGCCAACGGTCAAAAACTTGTGGCCCGAGCGGTGACCGCCGTTTCTGACTCGACGGTGCAGCGGGCTGGGTCGTTTCCAGCGCGACACGCATCACCATCACCGCCATTGAACACCGCATTCTTCGTTGTGATTCCGAATTCCATGAAACCGGTTGACTTTCCCAAGACTCTGCCCTGTTCGCTCCGCCGAGTAAAGCGCCGTGAAAAAGGAAATTCGGGAGCGGCATGCCTCGTGGCTTGCCCCGCGATCAATTATGTTCTTCCGGCTGCAACGGAGACGGTTGCGTCTCAAGGTTGACAGAAACCCAGCCGGCGCTTGTGGACAAGCACCTTTGGCTGATTTCAGTTGCCGGCCGCATTTTTGTCCGGACCGTAGCTCAGAATCTTGGTTTCTCCCCGCCGCAACGTCAGCGTGAATTCCGGGCCGTCCGCGATTGCCGCGCCCGTCAACACGTCGTGCATCGGTCCGCTGTGGCTAACGCTGATCCTCAGCGGGCCGTCCTGCGCACCGTGGAGCGCCAGGAATTGACCGTTCGCATAGACGTTGCAATCGGTTTCCGTGAACAGATGAACGCGCCCCGCCCGCGCGGCGGCGCGCAGCAACTCCGACGTAAGTCCCGGCACGCCGACGAAAAATGACGGTCCGTCCGCGGTGCGTCGCCACGTCACCGCGGCGGAACCGTCGGGATACGTTGCGAGGACTTCGTCGCCCCTGGCATCGGTGGCGGCGAACAGCGGCTGCACCGGTCGCTCAACGCCGAACGCGTGCAAAATGCCCAGTTGCCGCCCGACCTCCGTCGGTGTCGCGATGGCCTTTGGCGGCGCGGCCTGCCGCAAGGTAAATCCCGTCAAAGCCTGCATCGCCGCGGGCGACGGCTGATTGTCATCGTAGTAACTCGGCGCATAGCACCAAATCCGCGCGGCGCCGCGGGTGACGTGCAGAAGTTGGGCGCGCTCGGCCGGCGAGAGACTCCAAGTGTCGAGGAACACATAGAGCCGGGCGTGGACGCGGCCGGCCAGGACATCGTCCAACAGGTATTGCCCGTAAGGCGCGCCCATCCGCCCCAGCGCGGCGCGCGCCTCGTAGATGCCGGGACGCGTCACGAGCGAGCCGCCCGCCGCCACGCGCAGCATGGCGCGCTCGTCCATCACCGCGGCCACTTCCGGGCGAAACGGCGTGGGGTGTTGCAGCAGTGGTTCATCGAGGGCGCGCAGCCGTTTCATTTCCGCCCACATTGCCGGATCGTTGAACCAACCGCTCGCCCCGAGGTCCATCCACCACGTTCCGAAATTCCGCAGCGCCTCTTGCGCGACGTTGCGCGTCAGTTCCTCGTTGGTCTCCGCCAGCGTGGCGACATGCTGCATGGCCCCGGGAAAATCCTCGTGCGCCAGACAGGTGTGTGTGTCGTCCTCGTTGAGCCACATTTTGCCGGCCAGCGCCACGCTTTCGGCCGCGGTCATGGACGGCGCGCTCTGGCCCAGGCCGCGGTCGAAGTAGGAGATCGGCGAACAGAGCACGTCAATATCCGGGCAGTTCAGCACCCGCCGCAGCGCGTAATGGCCGCAGGTGGCCGGGGCGTTCTGGATCGCGGCGAATTCGAACACATAGCCGTAGAAAAAGAGCACCAGCTTGCGGCCTTGCGAAGCCGTGCGGACGGCGTGCGCCAGTTCGCAAACACAATCCGCCATCGCCTCCTGTTGGAACTCGGCCCAATCCAGCAAACTCTGTCCCCCAGCGGGATCAATGAAAACCCCGTCCGGCGCGGCGTGACGCGCGGCGGGCGAAGGCACAACGGCGGTCTCGCCGGTTACCGCGGGATCGTTCCACGCGCGGCGCAGGGCCGCGTCGTCGCCGTAATGTGTTTTCAACCAGCGCCGCCACGCGGCCAGATCGGCGGGCGCGTAGCCGTTCAGCGGGCGGTCCCACGTGGCTTCGTAAAACCACTCGCCGGTGTTTTGTCCGCATACATGATAGCCAGCGACGTGGTCGCCGAATTGTTCCTCCAAGTGCCGCACGAGCGCTGCCAGCCGTTCTGCCGCGTCACGTCGGTAGCGCGGCGAGGCCACGACCGCCTTGCCGCGGCGGCCGTCCTCCCACTGCATCACGTCGTCGGGATGTGCCTTCCGCCACCATGCCGGCGGGTCCATGCCGATGCGCGGTACGAGCAGTGCCTGCGGGTTGGCGCGCAGGACGGTTTCGCACGCCTGATCCTCGTTGGACCAATCTTCCGGCGTTCCGGGGTGAGGCCATGGCAAACCGACGGGGAAGCTGACGAAGTTCACGCCGGCCGCGGCGGCGAGTTTGATTTGCGTCTCGAAAACACCCGGTGGGCCGCCGAGTTGCTTGAAGGTTTCACCGGGTTGATAGAACGCCACGGTGAGATCCCGCGCCGGCTCCGCGCGCACCCACAAGCTGACGCGATACCGATGGCCTTCGGAAATCCTCAGCCGAGGATCGTGGTAGATGTGGAAGTCCGGCCACATGCCATTCGCCGGCGCGCTCAGCTTCACATGGAGCGCGGCGGTGCCGCCGTGGCCGGCGCCAGCCAACACGTCCACGGTGCCGACGGTATTCGCGGCGCCCACCGGCCAGAAGGTCCAGTCACGCTTGAAGCTCTCCAGCCCGCCCTCGAAATCGCAGCGCGGAATGAGGTCGATCGCGCCGTCGAGATCGGCCACGTGAATGTCGTCGAGATAGACATCGCCCGGCGCGTGGCCAAAGCGGAAGTGCATCGTGCCATTGGTGGCGCCGCCGGTGGCGACAAAGTCGAAACTCACTTCCTTCCACGCCGGCGAAACCGGCATCGGCGCCGGGCCGGGCATTCCGAAGAACATCCGGGCACGTACGGGGGTGCCGTTGACCACCAACCGCGGCGCGCCGTTGGTGGATTCAACGTGGACGGTGAGTGGGGAAACTGCCGCCACCAACGACGTGGCGAAAAGGACCAGCGACGCGATGAAACCTCGCGGCGTCGCGAACAAGCTCCGCTCGCGCCAGCCGGGTTTCACCGTTTTCACGGCGGCCCGTTCGGTCCTATTTTCCGTAGCCGGGCAGCGGTTTGCCGTCATCGCCGAGTTTGTTGCAGGCCCACAGGAGGCCCCGCGTGACGAGATCGAGGTAGCGTGGATCTTCTACTGTCTGGTTGTTGTGCCCGATGGTGGTGCTGAACACGCGCGTTTTGCCTTGGTAGAGGTTGGTCCAAACCACGACGAAGTCGCCCTGGCCCTGCTTGCCGCGGGCCAGCGGGCGGGCGCCGTCGAAGATTTTCACGTTGTTGTAAAGTTCCTCGTTGACGGTGGTCCAGTCGGACATTCCCTTCGTGATCGGATTTTCTGCGTCGAGGAAGTGAATTGCGATCGGGGCCTGCGCGCCGTGCCCGCTGGACTGGAGGCCCAGGTATTCAAACCATAATCCGTGCGGCGTGCCGGGGGTGACGGGATCGTTCGGATTGCCAATGCGGTAGCAGTGCATGGCGCAGTGCAGGTTCACGCCGGGAATGCCGTCGCGATGCGGCTTGAGGACCGCTTCGACAATGGCGGGATCGTTCACGTCGGCGGCGCATTCGTCATGGATCACCACGTCGTAACCGGTGGCGTAATCAGGATGACCATAGATCGGCAGCTTCGGGTGCGTGGTGTCATCGTCGGCGTAGGCAATGTCCACGGTCGCGTTGATGCGCGCCTCAATGCCGTTTTTCAGGATGTCCTTCTGCTTCGCGTAATCATGACAACAGCCGCCGGCGACCAGCAAAACCTTCAGCGGCTTGGCGTCGGCGGCGAGCGAGGATGGTTCGGTGAACAGCGTCAGCGCCAGCGAGGCGGCCAACAGCGTGAGCGTTTGCGCAAACATGGTTTTCATTCGTCAACGGAATCGTGCGCTCAGGCTACTGCAACCGCCGGCAAAACGCCAACCCGCGTTTTGGCGCCGGCCGAATTCCATCGCCGCCCGTCCAGGGTGCCGGCGGGCGCTTTGCCGGGAAGGCGCTCAGGCGGATTCTGCGGCCAGCAGGCGGGAGAGACTGTCATAATCGTAATTTCGGGCCAGCGCCTCCAACTGTTCCGCCAGCGGCGCATCCAGCGCCGCGACCTCCTGCAGGAGCTTGATCAAAAGACGGGATTCGCCGGTGCGCACCGCGCTGCGCAAGGCGGATCGCAATTCTGCCGGTAGGCCGGCCAGCGACTGGATGGTCAGGTTCCTGGCGGCGCGTTCGCCTCCCCCGGCCGGCTTGGGTTCGTCGGCATAGCGGAACTGGACCGGGAGGTGCGCGCGGATGCGATTGAAAAGCAGGTCCTTGTCCACCGGCTTGGTCAGCACGTCGCTGGCGCCCGCGGCGATCACCGCCTCGCGGTCCTTTTCAAAAACCGCCGCCGTCAGGGCCAGAATCACCGTGTCGCTTCCGCCGGCGCTGGCCTTGATGCGACGCGCAACTTCGTAGCCATCCGTGCCCGGCATTCGCAGATCCGTCAGGACCAACTGGGGCTTCCAGCTTTCCCAGGCGCGGATCGCCTCCCGGCCATCGGCCGCCTCCACGACCGCAAAGCCGACCAGCCCCAGCAATTCGCCGAGCCAGTTGCGGCTCTCGCTGTTGTCATCCACCACGAGGACGCGGATCACCGGTTGTCCCGGAGCAAGGCCGACCACGCGGCGGCGTGCCGCGGACACGGACGCGCTGGCGTTTGCGACCACGCGGACGGGGACCTCGAACCAGAAGGTGCTTCCGTGTCCCGGCCGACTGGCGACGGTGAGGTCGCCGCCCATCAGCCGGGCGTATTGCCGGCTGATCGCAAGTCCGAGGCCGGTACCCGATTGCAGGTTCTGGCCGCTGCTGGTTTGCTGGAAGGGCTGGAAGAGCAGGTCCTGTTCCTCCGGCGGAATTCCCATGCCGGTGTCCTGCACCTCGGCTTGCAGCCACACCGCGCCGTCGAGTCCGTGTCGGGTGGTGACGCGCAGTTCCACCCGGCCGCGGGTGGTGAATTTGAAGGCGTTGCCCAGCAGGTTCATCAACACCTGCCGAATCTTGGCCTGATCGCCCTCGACGTGGCGCGGCAACGCGTCTGCCCCGGCCACGACGAAGTCCAGGCCGTTGGTTTCCGCCCGCAGACGGAAGACACCGGCCAGCTCGCCGAGCAGGGCCGGCAGGTCGAAGCGGACCGGCTCGACCACCATGCGGCCGGCCTCAATCTTGGACATCTCCAGCACCGCGTTGATCAGGCTCATCAGGTGCTCGCCGCTGCGGTTGATGATCGCCAGCTTTTCCTGGACATCCGGTGGCAGTGTCGGCCGCTGTTGCAGCAACTGCGCGTAGCCGAGGACGGCGTTCATCGGCGTGCGGATTTCATGGGACATGTTGGCCAGAAACGCGCTCTTGGCGCGGCTGGCGGCTTCCGCGGCGTCCCTGGCCTGGCGCAATTCCTCCATGATGCGCCGCCGTTCCGTGATGTCCTCTTCGAGGGAGACAAAGTGAACGATCTCGCCCGCAGGATTGCGGACCGGAGCAATGGTCGCCAGTTTCCAAAACGACTCACCGTTCTTTTTCCGGTCGCAGATTTCTCCCCGCCAGGTTTGGCCGGCCAGCAGCGTGCGCCAGAGGTCTGCGTAGAATTCGCGCGGATGCACACCGGATTTGAGCAACCGCGGGTTTTGCCCGACCGCCTCGGCTGCCGCGTAGCCCGTGAGGACTTCGAAACGCGGGTTGACGTATTCAATGGCGCCGTTCGGATCGGTGATCATCACCACCGTGGGGCTTTGCTGCACGGCGCTCCAGAGCGTATGCAACTGTGCCTCGGCCCGCTGGCGCTCGGTCATTTCGCGCGTGAGTTCCGCGGTGCGCTCGATCACCCGCTGCTCCAGGCGCTGGTTGAACTGCCGCAGTTCGTCCTCCATGCGCTTGCGCTTGGAAATGTCCTCGATGGTGGCCATCGTTCGCGTGGGGCGCCCGCCGGCATCGCGGACAACCGCCATGTTGATGTTCACCCAGGTCAGCGTGCCGTCCTTGCGCACGTAGCGCTTTTCCGTTCGATAATCCTGCAATTTGCCCCGAACGACCCCTTGGAACAGCTCCGCATCGCGCTCCCGGTCTTCCTCGTAGGTGAGATCGGCCACGCGCAGTTCCAGCAGTTCAGCGGCGGGGTAGCCGGTGATTTCGCACAATCGCTTGTTCACCCGGAGCAACCGGCCGGTGAACGGATCGGCCTGGCCCATGCCGATGGAGGCCAGCTCGAACATGGCGCGGAAATTCTCCTCGCTCTGCCGCAGCGCTTCCTCCGCTTGTTTGCGGTCGGTGATGACTTCCGAAAAGATGATCAGCCCGCCGATTTCACCTTGTGCCGTGCGCCAGGGGCGGATTTCCCAACGAACCCAGTCCGTCGTGCCGTCCACACGCGGGAACATGTCGGCGTCGTTTTTCTCAATCGCCCCGCGCAGACAACGCCGGTGGATTTCCTTCCAGCGTTCCGGAATGTCCGGGAACACCTCGTAATGGCTGCGGCCGGTGAGGTCCTGTCCGTCGAGCCGGTAATCGGCGATCCAGCGCCGGCTGGTGACCAGGTAGCGCATGTTGTGGTCCAGCATGGCGATGGCGGCCGGAGTGTGCATGACGAAGAGGCGAAGCTGCAGTTCGCGCTCCTGCAAGGCCATCTCGGCGCGCTGACGTTCGGTGATGTCCCGAATGGCGGCCACATGGATGCGGCGTCCGCCGGACTCAAAAAAACTGCCAGTGAGTTCAATGGGAAATACGGTTCCGTCTTTCTTGCGGTGCCAGCGGAGCGAGACTCGCGTTTGGCCGGTGGCAAGCACGCTGAGGGTCTTTTCGGGCTCGGCCGACACATCCGTGGCCTGCAGTTGAAGAATCTCCTCACGGCGGTAGCCATACAACTTCATGGCCGCCTCGTTCGCGTCCACGAACCGCGCGGTTTCGCAATCCACCAGGAAAATGGCATCGGACTCCGCCTCGAACAGCCGCCGGTAGCGCTCGTCGCTTTCCCGTATGGCTGCCTCGGCGAGCTTGCGTTCAGTGATGTCCTCCACTGACCCGTCGTAGAACAGGATTCCGCCTCCGGCGTTCCGCACCGCGCGGCAGTTCTCAAGCACAAAGAGCGTGCAACCGTTACGGCGCTTCCACGCCGCCTCCAGCCCGCGGACTTCACCTTCGCGTTCCATGCACTCCTTGAAGGCC
Source organism: bacterium (assembly GCA_021780105.1). GTDB lineage: Bacteria > Verrucomicrobiota > Verrucomicrobiia > Limisphaerales > J093 > JAJXZJ01. The sequence continues at coordinate 58,003 of JAJXZJ010000021.1, read as the reverse complement.
GTGCGTGGATACTCTGGCTCGAAGCCTTCCTCTCCCAGGTTTCGCTCCGCCAACTCCTCCAGCGAATCATAACCGAGCATTTGCAGCAGCGCAGGGTTGGCCATGACAATCCGGCCGTCCGGCGTCGTGCGGTAGAAGCCCACCACCGCGTTTTCGTAAAGCCCGCGGAATCGTGATTCGCTTTCCTGTAACACCAGGAGCGTGGCCTGCTGATTCCGGCCGGTCAGATACACGCCAGAACAGATGCCGGACAACAGCCCCATCGCGGTGACCAGCGTGAACGCGAACTCACGATCGAGCCGGGCGTCAAGCATTTGCAGGCCATGCTGCGTGGCCACGTCAATGCCACCGGCTTGACGCTCCAGTTCGTGGAAGGCGATGCGCAAACGCAGATCCAACGTGTGCCGGGAGTTGCTTTCCGCATGGCTCCAATCGTTCAGAAGGGAGCCGAACGCGGCCACGTTCCTTTCAAAATCGCCGCCCCGTTCCACGGTCTCTCCGGGTTCCAGGCGTGCCGCTTGTTGCAGGACGGCGATCGCCTGGTCCAACAGGGCCAGCCCTTCAGCGCGGCGGACCGGCGATTGTTCTTCGTCCGACAACGTCACGTTCAGGAAGCCTTTGGCGAGATCAATCCGCGCCTCACGGACGTTCTCCAGCATTTGTCGCGTGCGGTTGATCGTGCGGTCTTGCTCAAAATGCAGCCAGGTGATGGCCAGACAAACTGCCACGGAGGCCAGCACGGCAGCCCAGGTCCAGAGGCGGACGGACGCCAGCCACGGCGAGCCGCGCGGGTAAACGGGTTGAAGCGGCATAAGCGTCAGGGCGTCGGCACGGACGGATTGTCGGGAGCGCGGCCCGGCATTTCCGCGGGCGAGAAACCGAAGCCGCTGATCAGGCGACGATGTTCATCGCTGCCGATGAGTTTCTTGAGTTCCGCGTTCCACGCCTTGCGCAGCGATCGGTTGCCCTTCCGGAACGCAAACGCGCCGAGTCCAGGGGCGGGGGCAAAGGCAGAGTTGGTGTCACCGAAAGGCTCCGCCATCTCGGTCTGACCGTGATCGTTTTGGATCGCCATCCAGCGGATGGTCGGCGCGGACAGCACCAGGCCGTCGGCCTGCGCGTCCCTGACCAGCGCGCAACCGGCCTGCGCGTCGGGCACCTGGACCAGTTGTGCCGCGGGAAATCCGCAGTGCCGCAGCCACCGTTCCGCGACTGACCCGGTCAACACGGCAATCCGCGCGCCGGCGTCCTTCACGATGTCGGCATAGGAATGCAACCGGCGCGGATTTCCTTTTCGAACCAGCAGTCCGGGACGGACCTGGAAAGTGGGCGACGAGAATGCGACCTCCCCGGCCCGCGCCGGCGTGATAAACATGCCTGCGGCGATGACGTCGAATCGCCGGGCTTCCAACCCCTCGATCAAGGAATCAAACTCGGCCAGGCGCCATTCCACCCGCGGAATTCCCAGTCTGGCGGCGATGACGCGCGCAATCTCCGGCGATTCGCCAGTGACTTTTCCGTCGGGGGTAAGGAACGCGTAAGGCGCCTCCACCGCGTAGCCGATGCGAATCACTCCGTCCCGCCGCACGCTTGCCGGGGCGTCGTCGCCAGACCGCCACCAGAACAGCAACACGATGGCGACGGCCACCAATCCCAGCCCGACTGTCACCCCGAAGCCGCTCCCGGCTGCCCGGCCACATGACCCCGCTGCTTGCCACGAAGCTTCAAAGCCGCCGTCGCGCCCGGTGCGATCGTTCACTCGGTCCTCTCGGGCGCCGGCGGAAGCGGTGCGGGTGGCGATGACGCGCGGGTTGTGGGCCGGCGATTGACGTTGTCGGCTCCCATGCGGGACAGATCCGCGGCAAGCGGCTCCGGGGTTGGACGGAGAAACGAACAGGTCGTCCGCGCCGCAAGCCCAAGATGGAGCGCCAGCTTCATTGCGATGCGGCTGGATTTACACACTGGGTTGCCAGCCATCAAGCTTGCATTTCAGCGTCGTCCCATTAGCCGGATTTGTTGCGCTGGCCAAAGCTCGGTGGATGTTCGGTCGGCAATGGACGGACCCCGCGGCTGCGCTCATTGGCCGCGCCAGGCTTCCACCGGCCGCGCCGCCGCCATCGGCGTTGAGTTTTGTCGGGCGACCGTGCGGTTTTTACTGGCCCGAAGCGGGTTCAAAACACGCCACGGCGCCGCCCGCGTGGGCCAGGTTCAGCATCAGGACGTCCGTCGGTCTGACGATTCGCTCTTCGGTGAGCAAATGCTCGCCGTGGGTGTCGCTGTCCGGCGCGTCTTTCCACAGCTTGAGCGTCCAGGTGCCGTGGCCGAGGAAGTCGAGGTTTAGAGCGATGTCACGGGCGTTCCGGTCCGTGAGGGCGCCGAGGAACCAGCGTTTTCCGTGGCGGCGGGCGATGACCATGTGTTCGCCCACGGCCCCGTCGAGGACGCGGGTGTCATCCCAAACCGTGGGCACGATCTTCAGGAAATCGAGACCGGGCTGGCCGCGATAGTGGCTGGGGTGATCCGCCGCGGTGACGAGCGGGCTGGCGAAGCAGACGAACAGCGCGAGTTCGGCGCAGCGCGTGCCCTGCACCTCTGTCGGACGGACGTTGAACCGGAATTGATCAAGCTGCCGGTTGATGAAGCCGCCGGGGGTGAAGTCGGCCGGACCGAGCAGCAGGCGCGTGAATGGCAGGGTGGTTTTATGTTCCGGTGTCACCCGCGCGCTCCAGCGGTTGTATTCGTTGCCCAGGATGCCTTCGCGGGTGATCTGATTGGGATAGGTCCGGTTCATGCCCGTGGGCTTGAAGGCGCCGTGGAAGTTGACCATCAAGTGATGTTCGGCGGCGGCCTTGGCGATCTTCTCATACCAGTTGACCATGTCCTGGTCGTCGCGGTTCATGTAATCAATCTTCACGCCGACGATTCCCCATTTCTCATAAAGCGGAAACGCCTTCAGGTAGGTGTCATCGTGGTCCACGTCTACCCAGTTCAGCCAGATCCAGAGGCCGACGTGTTTCGCCTTCGCGAACGCCAGCACTTCGTCCATGTCCACAGCCGGGCTGGTCTTCAAGATGCTGCCGTGGCTGCTCCAACCGGCGTCCAACAGCGTGTAGGCCCAGCCCACGTCCGACGAAAACTGAATCAACTCCTTGTAGGTGGCCGTGCTGGGCTGCGTCATTTGCGACCACCAATCCCATGAGGCGATGCCGGGCTTGACCCACGAGATGTCACGCAGCACGCAGGGTGTCGCCAGGTTCATCACCAGCTCGCTCTCGATCAACTGCCCCGGCTGGCGCGCAATCATGAGGGTGCGCCACGGCGAGCTGTGCGGGAACGTGGATTTGACCAGGCCCTGGCCATCCCGCCGCGGCGCGAGTCGGGCCGCCAAGGTGACGCCGGCGCCGTTGCCAGCGTTGGCGGCGCGACTCAGCCACATGCCCGCCCAGTCGTAGAGATCGCTTTCGGTAATGACCACCCAGGCGGCAGGAGTCTTGACCAATAGCGGAAGCATCCGGACCTGGTCGGTCGGCAGAGCGGACAAACGCACCGGCAGGAATTCCGATTCCTGCGAACCGGCGTAACCGACTGGATTCTGCGGTTTGCCCGTGTTCTCATTTACTCCGGCGTAGCACAGGTCGTTTTCGGGGAAGGCGAACTGGGTTTGTTCCTCCGCGATCACAAAGTCCTGCGTCGGCGCCGCAGCCACCGCCGGCAGCACGTAACGGAAACCGATCCCGTTGTCGAAGGCCCGCACGATGATCTCAAACGGCCGGCCCGATTGTTCCTGTAGAAAGACGCGCAACTCATTGTGGTGGTCGCGCACGACACGCCGCTTCCCGAACTTGTCCTGCCAGGTTTGGTTGACTCGGCTGCGTTCCACGTTCACCAGTCTGGTGTTGGCACCCAGTTCCACGCCATCCTTGAATTTCAGGCCGAGCCGGGACTCCGCCAGCAACGGCCGGCCGTCCACCGACACGGAGTAGGTCAACGGGCCGTTGCCGTGAATGGTCATCACAACGGTGCCGTCGGGCGATTGAACAGAAACCTGGCCGGCGGAGATTTCGCTGCTTGCCTGGCCCGCCCCTGGCGACGCGCAGCCGGCCAGCAATGCTGCGAACACGCACAGCAGCGCGCCGGCGCCGGCCGCGAAAAGTTTGCGGCGGGCGAAACGGCGTGTGACTCCGGCACGCCGTGCCTTCGCGTTGTCTTTGGCGTCTTGCCATGCATGACCGAAACCTGAAGTTCGCGGGTTCATCGTCGTATCCAGTTTGTGTGCTTGACCGTGAGTTTGTTCATTTCCCGGTGTAACTGGCGCCCTGACGTCAGCGCGATCGCGCCGGAACTGAATCGGGGTGGAGAATATGAGTGATGAGTTTCTTGGGGAAGCAGTTTTTCCACGCGCGCCCCGGCCGTTGATGGGGCGCTCCGGCAGCCCCGGGCCTCGGCGGAGCCGGGAGCGCGACAGTCTTCGCGGGCCTTCTCCGCGCCCGGTTTCGCGGGTTTGGCGGACGGCACCATTCCGCCACCACGAACGCATAAAATCTGTGCAAACGGGTTTCCCGCCGGGTGCCTGTATCAAATAAAACACCTCGGCGCCCCGGCGCCTCGGCGGTGAGAGCATCATCCCCGAGACACGGAGAACGCGCAGGCGGATTGGATTGGGGAAGGCGGGTGTCGGCGCCGCACGGAACGCGGAGTCTCCGGCAGGATCTCGAAGACGGCCGCGTTCCTGGAAGAGAAGCACCTCCTTGGCGGGCTGCACTAATCATCGCCGGCCGTCCGGCAAAGCTCCGATTGTAAGCCGGCTAAACAAGACTAATTAGTGATACTTGTTTCTTCCGATGTTTGTAACGTTTCGACTGCTGACGGCTCCATCTCCACAGCGGCCCGAAACAGGGTCGTATGACAGTCAGCAACAGCGAACATTGGAATAACATGAGCAACGAATTGAATGGTGTGACGGCGGCGAAAACGGTGGACGCGCGCGGCGTGGCCTGCCCCGGCCCGCTGCTGGAGGCCAAGAAAGCCATTGGTGTCGTGCCGGTCGGCCAGGTGGTGGAAGTGCAGTCGAACGACGCCGGTTCCCGCAACGACATTCCCGCCTGGGCAAAAAAAGTTGGACACGAATATCTTGGAGTGGTGGAAGCGGACGGTTTCGACCGTCACTTCGTCCGCCGCAAGAAGTAACCCGCAACCCGCGTCCGCCCCGGCTATGGCTTCGTCCTTCGAACCGAAGATTCTCGTGCTGGCCACGGTTGCCTGCGCTTACCCCGGCGCGGACGCCGTCGGCAAGGCGCACCTGGAATACCCGGCCAATATCAGCGTCTTCCGTGTGCCCTCGCCGGTGTTGTTTCCGGAGGATTTTTACCTGCGCAGCTACGCCCGTGGCGTGGACGGCATCATCATTGCCGCCTGCGGCTCGGATTGTCCCTATCACAACGCCTATCCGAAGCTGGCCGCGCGGATTGACGCGTTGGTGAAGAAGATGAAGACCGGCGGTTTGGAGATCGAGCGGATGCGGATCACGGCGATTTGCACGGTCTGCATCAAGGCGTTTTTGAAAGAGGTCAACGAGATGGACCAACGCCTGCGCAAGATCGGCCCGGTCAACCGCGACACCGCCGCCAAACTGTGGGAGGACTCCCGGCGCGGCATGTGCGCGGGGCTGAATCTGCCTGCGATCCGCCGGCCCGAACCTGTTCCTGTTTTCGCATGAGCGCTTCCTCTTCTCCATCGTTGGCCACCGGCAAAACCCGCTACGACGCCGTGGTGGTAGGGGGCGGCATCGCCGGCCTGCAGGCGGCGCTGGATCTGGCCGATCAAAACTACCAGGTGCTCGTCGTGGAGAAAAACGCCAGCATCGGCGGTCGGATGATTGCGCTGAGCAAGGTGTTCCCCACGCTCGACTGCGCCAGTTGCATCACCACGCCCAAGATGTCGGCGGCGGCGCACCACCCGAACATCACCTTGCTGACGCACACCACGGTGGACGCCGTGGCGCCGGCGGGCCACGGCCACCGGCTCACGCTCACGCGCCAGCCGCTTTACGTGGACACGACGTTGTGCATCGGCTGCCGCCAGTGCGAATACGAATGCACGGTGGAATATCCCGACGCCTTCGAGGAGGGCCTGGGCGCCGTCCGCGCCATTGCCGTGCCGTTTACCAACGCCATTCCGCAATACGCCGTGCTGAACCCCGACTACTGCATCGCGTGCGGCGCCTGTGCCAAGGTCTGCCCTACGGATGCGATCCAATACGACCAGCAGGCGGAGACGTTCACCGTCGAAGCCGGCGCGGTGGTGCTGGCCACCGGCTTCAAGTTGAATTCACCGACCACGCTCAAGCCGCAATACGGCGCCGCGCAGTCGAAGAACGTGCTGTCCCCGCTGCAACTGGAGCGCCTGCTGGCACCGCACGGCCCGTTTGGCCGCGTGGTCCGGCCTTCGGATGGCAAGGTGCCCGGCAGCATCGCGTTCGTGCTGTGTGCCGGTTCGCGCGACCAGAGCATCGGCGTGCCTTACTGCTCGCGCGTCTGCTGCATGTATTCCATCAAGCAGGCCATGCTGCTCTCCGGCTCGCTGCCGACGGCCGACCTGACGATTTATTACATGGACATTCGCAGCTTCGGCAAAGGCTACGAGCAGTTTTACCAGAACGCCAAGGCAATGGGGATCAACTTCGTCAAGGGCAAGGTCGCCCGCATTTCGCCCGCGGAGGACGGCGACCTGACCCTGCGCGTGGAGACGCTCGAAGACGGCGGCCGCGTGGCGGAAAACCGCCACGACCTGGTCGTGCTCGCCAACGGCATCATGCCCCAAATGGAAACCCCCGACCGCCTCGGCGCGGAGGCGGAAACCGACGGCTTCGTCAAACGCCCGGATGCGACGCGGCCCGCCTGGACCGGCCGCGAAGGCGTGTTCGTGGCGGGGGTGGCTGCCGGCCCGAAGGACATCGTGGACACCATTGTCGAGGCTGGCGCGGCCGCGATGGAAGCCTCGCGCTACCTGTCGTTGCATCAACCGGCGACCCGACGCGTCGAACCCGCGCTGGCCGTCAACGCCTGAACTTTTTCCCGCCATGATCAAGGAAACCGCCCAACCGCAGGCCGCGTCCGAGGAACCGCGCATCGGCGTTTACATCTGCCGCTGCGGCGGCAACATCAGCGACGTGGTGGACGTGGAAGCCGTCGCCACTGCCATGCAGGGAGTCGCCGGCGTGGTTGCCGCCAAGGTCAACACGTTCATGTGTTCCGATCCCGGCCAGGCGCTCATCGCCGAGGACATCCGCAACGAGCGGCTGAACCGCGTTGTCGTGGCTTCGTGCTCGCCGTTTCTGCACGAGCTGACCTTCCGCACCGCCGTCAACCGCGGCGGGTTGAACCCATATCTTTACGAGCACGTCAACATCCGCGAGCAGGGCAGTTGGGCGCACCATTCCGATCCCGCCGGCGCCACCAGCAAGGCGCTCCGCATGATTTCGGCGGCGGTGGGCAAGTTGCGTCACGCCGAGCCGCTGGACCGCATCCGTCTCTCAAACAACCGCCAGGCGCTCGTTCTCGGCGGCGGCATTGCCGGGCTGAAGGCTGCGGCCGAACTGGCCGGCAAAGGTATTCCCGTCATTCTCGTGGAATCGTCCTCCAGTCTCGGCGGACGCGTGGCGTCGCTGAACGAAGTCTATCCCACGGAAACCGACGCCAGCGACCTGGTGAAAAAACTGGCGGCGCAGGTCATGAACCATCCGCTGGTGCGCGTCTATTCCCAGGCGCGGCTGGCGGCGTTGTCGGGTTTTCTGGGCAATTTTGACATCACCATTGCCGTCGAACCGAAGGCCGAAGCCGGTCCGGCCCCCGGCGTGCCGCTGCCCAAGCCGGCCAAGGCGGAGGAAGTTCGCGCCGCGGTCGGCGCGGTCATCATCGCCACGGGATTCGATCCTTACGCGCCGCGCGACGGCGAGTTTGGCCACGGCGGGCCGCAGGTGACCACGCTGCCGGAGTTCATCCGCGAACTGCGCGGTCGGCGCAATGGTGAGTTGCAGTGGAACGGCCGCCCGGTGCGCAGCGTCGGGTTCCTGCACTGCGTGGGCAGCCGGCAGATCGAGGGCGTCCACGCGCCGCAGGCCGACGGCAAGGTCAACGATTATTGCTCGCGCACCTGCTGCACGGCGATTCTCCAGCAGGCGCTGGACGTGAAGCGCCGGTTCCCGCAGGTGAACGTGTATGATTTTCACCAGGACATCCGCACTTACGGTCGCGGGCATGAGGATTATTACCGCAACGCCTCCACCGCCGGCGTGGTGTTTCTCCGCTATCACGGCGACGAACCGCCGGCGGTCGGGCCGGGCACCAATGGCGCGTCGCTCACGGTGCGCGTGAAGGACTGGCTCACGTTCGGCGAGGAAGTGGACGTGCCGCTCGACCTGCTGGTGCTCGGCGTCGGCATGATGCCGCGCAACATCCGGGACCTGATCGAACTGATGAAGCTGCCGGTTGGCGCGGACCGCTTCCTCCAGGAAGTGCATCCCAAGCTGCGGCCGGTGGAGGTTTCGGTGAACGGCGTGTTGCTGGCTGGCACCGCGCAGGGGCCGATGAACATCGAGGAAACGCTCGCCGCCGCGTCCGCCGCCGCGTCGAAGGCGTCCATCTTGCTCGGTCGCGAGTCCGTGGAACTGGACCCCTTCGTGGCCGAGGTGGACGCCGACCAGTGCATCGGCTGCGAACGCTGTTTCCCTGAATGCGCCTACACCGGCGCGCTGGTGGCCGAGGCGGCCACGGTGAACGGCCAGGCGGTCAAGAAGGCCCGCGTCAACCCCGGCCTGTGCGTGGGCTGTGGCGCCTGCGTGGCGGTCTGCCCGACCCGCGCGATTGATTTGAAGGGCTGGACGCTGTCGCAGTTCGACGCGATGGTGGACGGCCTCGTGGCCGGCGTGCCCGGCGTAGAATTGAAAGGAAGGGAACATGCCCGGCAAACTCACTGACGCCCACAAGGCGGCGCTCAAACTTTTTCGCGAACGGCGCGGCGGTGTTTCCGAGCCGCTCAAACAGCACGCCACGGCTTTCCGCCAGCAACGCAAGCAACTGACCGACGCGCTGAAGGCCGCCGCCGCCACCGTCCCGGAGCTGGCGTTGAAAAGCGGCCTCCCCGCGGACCAGGTGCTCTGGCACATCGCCGGCATGAGAAAATACGGTCTGGCCCGTGAAGTCGCACAGGCGGGCGACTACGTGAAATACGAACTGGTGAAGAACCCCCAATGACCGCGCCGCCGCGCCGCCGCGTGGCGAGCGCGCGTTGGCCGGCCCCCCAATCCGATGGCTTCAAGAGCAAATCCTGATCTGGCAAAAGACCTGGCCCGGTTCGGCGCCAGCGGCGTCCTGACCTGCTTCAACTGCGGCAACTGCACGGCAGTTTGTCCGCTGTCGGAAGGCGATTCGGTGTTTCCGCGCAAGCTGGTTCGCTATGTCCAGTTGGGCCTCAAGGAGCGGCTGGTGCAAATGTCCGAGCCGTGGCTCTGTTACTACTGTGGCGAGTGCTCCGCCACCTGTCCGCGCGAGGCCGGGCCGGGCGAAACGATGGCTGCGCTGCGGCGCTACGCCATCGCGTCGGCGGATCCCTCCGGGCTGGCCGGACTGATGTATCGTCGGCCGTTGGCGGCGGTGTTTTTGACGCTGCTTGTGGCGGTGGTGTTGGGCCTGTTTCTGACGACGGTGCATCCGCGGCACGAGTTCAGCGACTGGCTGTTCCGGTGGATTCCCTACGAGGTGATTCACACCGTGGGCATGGTCATTTCCGGCGTGCTCGGCCTCTTCCTGCTGGCGGGCGTGGCAAACGTGCTGCGGCGTTACACGGCAGGATCGGGCGGCCTCGGCGGGCTGTTGCGTTCGCCCGGCGCGATGCTGGTGGCCGCGCAAAAAACGCTCGGCGAAATGGCCACGATGCGGCGGCACGCCCATTGCGGCGACACCGAGGCGGAAGCCGCGCGGCCGTGGTATCTGGCGCCGCGCTGGGTTCACGCGAGCATCATGTGGGGCTTCCTGGGTTTGTTCGGCGCCACGCTGCTGGATTTCCTCTTCATCTACTTTTTGAGCTGGACGGCCTTCCCGCCGGCGCGCGTGCTCGGCACGGTGTCCGGCCTGGTGATGCTTTACGGCGTGAGCGTGTCGCTCTACCAGCGCGGGCAGGGCAAGGCCAATCACCTGAAACAGTCCGTGCTGGCCGACTGGTGGCTGCTGGGCTTTTTGTTCGTGCTCGCGGACACCGGCTTCTGGCTGGAACTGGCCGTGACGTTCCGCTGGCAGGGCACGGTGAACGACGCGGTGCTGCTGATCCACACCGTGATGGCGATGGAGCTGGTGCTGCTCGTCACGCTGACCAAGCTGGCCCACGCGCTGTATCGCCCGCTGGCGCTGTGGCTGCATTTCTTCCGCCAGGCGGCGACCGCCAGCGGCCTCAACGTCGCGCAGGCCCAGCCGGCCGACGCATAAACTTTGACCACCGCAATCCTCCTTAAACTCTCATGTCCACCATGAACTCATCCAATCCCGCTCCCGACGTCCAAGTTTCAGCTCCCGAAACCAATGACCAGATGACGATCATTGTGTTTTCCGGCGACCTGGACAAGGCGCTCGCCGCGTTCGTCATCGCCAACGGCGCGCTGGCCATGGACACCAAGGTGACCATGTTTTTCGCCTTCTGGGGGCTGAACGTCCTCCGCAAGGAAAACGCCGCCGCCCCGGCCAAGGATTTTCTGTCCACCATGTTTGGCTGGATGATGCCCAAGGGCGCGAACCGCCTGAAGCTCTCCAAGATGAACATGGGCGGCATGGGCACGCGCATGATGAAATTCGTCATGCGCCGCAAGAAGGTTTACAGCCTGCCCCAACTTATCGAAACCGCCCAGGCCAGCGGCGTGCGGTTCGTGGCCTGCACCATGTCCATGGACGTGATGGGCATCACAAAGGAAGAACTGCTCGACGGCGTGGAACTGGGCGGCGTGGCCACGTTCATCGGCGACGCCAGCCAGTCCAAGTCCACGCTGTTCATCTGAGATGCCGCGCCGCGCCGCGGGAACTGGTTGACAAGCCGGCACGCCCGCTGCCAGCGTGGCGCGGTGACAAGCGGGACACCGGACATCACGCCAGACGCGGATCATCGGCCGGATGATGCGGACCTCGTGCGCCGTGCCCAGGCGGGTGAATTGGAGGCGTTTGAAACACTCGCCAGCCGCCACGAGCGGCAGGTCTATTCGCTCGCCCTGCGCATTCTGCGCCAGGAACAGGATGCCGAGGACGTCACGCAGCAAACCTTCCTCAGTGCGCTGGAAAATTTGTCCGGCTTCCGCGGCGAATCCAGTTTTGCCACCTGGCTGCTGCGCATTGCCACGCACGCTGCCCTCAAGGTGATCCGCAAACGCCGCGGCCTCGACACCGTGTCCCTCGAGGAAACGACCCACCCGGCGGAAGAAGGCGCCGCCACGCCGCACCCGGAATACATCGCGGACTGGCGGCAGTCGCCCGAGCAACTCGTCCAGCAAAACGAAACCCGGCAACTGGTCGAGGCCGCCCTTGCCGACCTGGACGAGAAGCACCGGCTGGTGTTTCTGCTCCGCGACGTGGAAGGGCTGTCGGTCAAGGAGACGGCGGACGCGCTGGGTCTGAGCGAGGCCAACGTGAAGGTGCGCCTGTTGCGCGCCCGGCTGCAACTGCGCGAACGGCTGACCCGCTATTTCGGCGATGCGGGCCGGCGCCTGGCCCCGCACCGGCACTGAACGAGCATGTCTGGCCGGTTTGTCCAGCGCGGCGGCGGGTGGGTGCTCGGTCAATGCGTGCTGCTGCTGGCGGTCGGCGCGCTGGGCTGGTGGTTTTGCGGTGCGACGGCGCGGCCGGTGGTCACGGGCGCGGGCGTGTTGCTGCTCGTTGTTTCCGCGGTTTGCGGCGTGGCCGGCGCCGTGGCGTTGGGCCGTAATCTCACGCCCTTTCCCCGCCCCTCGTCACAAACCCGCCTGGTGCGGCACGGTGTTTACCGCCGGATACGCCATCCGCTCTACACGGCGGTGGTGAGCGCCGCGCTCGGCTGGGCGCTGGTCCGCACAAGCTGGCCCGCCGGGTTGGCCGCGCTGCTGCTGGCGTTGTGGCTCGACGCCAAGGCCCGCCGGGAGGAACGCTGGTTGCGCGAGCGATTCCCCGATTACGCCGCCTACGCCGCCCGTGTCCGGCGGTTCGTGCCGGGGATTTACTGAGGCGCGCTACCAGAGCACGCGTGCCGCGCCGCGGGGCAGAGAGGCTACAGTTCGTTGTCCCGTTTCACCGCGTCGTTCAACTCGTCGAAGAAGCCCGGCAGCGCGGATTGAATCCGGTTCCAGTTCGGAATCAGCGGCGACCAGAGCGGATCGTCCAGAAACGACTTCGCCGCCACCCGGATGCTGCGGACGAACGTCGTCACGGCGGTCTCCTCCTCATGCCGGGGGAAATGGAGGCCGTTGATGGCGGCGTCCGCGCCGTAGAAGCGCAGCGTGTCCTCGGCCTGCCGCATGTAGGCGCTCAGCAGGGTGTCGAACAGCCCGGCATCGAGCTTGATGCCCTCGCCGGCCATGCGCCGGAAGAAGGATTTGGCGATGTCCACGGCCATTTTGTTCAGGCCCCGGTCGGCGTCGCGCGGCGACAGTTCCTGGTGTTTGTGATCATAGTTGTCGCACAGGTCGGACTGGCAGATGGCGCGCGGCGCGCAGTTCCGGAAAATCTCGGCCAGCAACCCCACCTCCAGCGCCCAGTCGTGCGGAATGCGTGCGCGCCGCACGAGGTCCACGTCCATGGAGAACTCGCCCGCCAGCGGATAACGGAACGCGTCCATGTAAACGAGAAACGGATGCGGTCCCAGGATGCTGCGCAGCGCGTGGACCATGGGCGTCAACATCAGGCGCATGACCCGGCCGTTCAACCGGTCGCTGGTCCGGGCGTAGTATCCCTTGCAGAAGTCGAAGCCCAGGCTCGGATGCGCCACGGGGTAGCACAGGCGCGCGAGCAGTTCGCGGTTGTAGGTGAGGATGTCGCAATCATGCACCGCCACCATGCGCGTCTGCTCGCTGGCCAGCACGTAGCCGAAACAAATCCACACGTTGCGGCCCTTGCCGCCCTGGCCGGCGCTCAGGTCCGCGTCCTCGAGCTTCTGGAAAAGCTGCTGCATGCGCGGGCCGTCGTTCCAGAGCAGCGTGGGCCGCTGGGGCAACTGGCGGAACAGCGTGCGGGCCTTCTTCCAGCTCCGCTGCTGCGTGGCGCCGTCAATGCCCACCACGATCTGTTTGATGTAGGTGACGGACTTCAGCTCGCGCAGGATCAGCTTGAGCGCCCGCGTGCCCAGTTCGCGCACGTGGCAGGGCAGCACCAGCGTGATCGGGGTTTCCAGCGAGAAATTCTCCAGGTCCGACTCCAGCCGGGCGAGGTTGGGCTGGCCCAGCCGATGCAGGGTGGCGATGGCGCCGGTTTGAGAAAAGTCAGACATAAACACGCAGCTTCGTTCGCCGGATGGCGGCCCGACCATCCGCTTGACCTCCGGGACTCCGGACGTCCCCGGACCCTTGGCCCGCAACCGGGCCTGACGCTCCAATGCTGGCCACGCTTACCACATCGCCACGACCGGTGACAAGCCGCGAATGCCCCGGCTGGTGAAAAAATTGGCCGCCGCGGGCCGCGCGTGCCAAAGTCCATCGGTTTGCGACTGATCGTCCTCCATTATCACTTCCGTCCCGGCGGCATTCGCCGCGTCATCGAACTGGCCACGCCCTGGCTGGCGCGCGCTGCCGGCCGGGGCGTCAACGCCGTGGTGCTCGCCGGTGGCGAGGCGCCGGATGCCGGCTGGCTGGCGCACTTCCGCGCACAACTGGCGCCGGTGCCCGTCACGCTGTTCCTGGAATCCGCCTTCGGTTACGCGTCGGAACAACGGCTCAATGCGACCCGCCTGGCGCGCCGCGTGCGGGCGGCGTTGAATGCGCTCCTGGCAGACGCCGAATCGGATCGCTGCCTGATCTGGGCGCACAACCTCGGCCTCGGCCGCAACCTCCTGCTCACGCGCGAACTGGTCCGGGTCAGCGCGGCGCGCGGGCTGCGGCTCGTCGCGCACCATCACGACTGGTGGTTCGACAACCGCTGGGCCCGCTGGGCGGAAATACGGCGGCTGGGTTTCCGCCAGTTTCACGCCGCCGCGCGGCTCATCTTTCCCGCCGCGAACAACGTCTGCCATGTGGCCATCAACCGCGCCGACACCCTGGCCCTGCAACGGCTCCTGCCCGGCCGCGCGCATTGGCTGCCCAACCTGATCGAGCGCCGCGCCGCGCCGGTCACCGGCCCGCGGCCGCTAACGCAAGCCTGGCTGCGGCGGACGTTGGACGGCGCCGACGCGCCGGTCTGGCTTCTGCCCTGCCGCTTCCTGCGGCGGAAAAACGTGGCCGAAGCGATTTTGTTGACGCGCTGGCTGCGGCCGGCGGCGTGGCTGGTTACCACCGGCGGTCCCAGTTCCGCCGACGAACAAGGCTATTTCGCCCGGCTCCAGGCGGCGGCCGCGAGCCAACGCTGGCAGGTTCGCCTGGGCGTGTTGAGTTCCCGTGAGCCAGGGCAGCCGGCCGTGACAGAATTGCTGGCGGCGAGCGAGGTCGTGCTGCTCACGTCCATCCGCGAGGGCTTCGGTCTGCCGTATCTCGAAGCCGCCGCCGCCCGCCGCCCGCTCATCGCCCGCGCGCTGCCGAACATCGCGCCTGACCTCGCCCACTTCGGCTTTCGCCTTCCCCAGGCCTACGCCGACGTGATCGTGGACCCGTGCCTGTTCGGCTGGGAGGCCGAGCGCCAGCGGCAGACGCAGCAATTCCAACGGTGGCGGCGCCGGTTGCCGGCCGGCTGCCGTCGGTGGGCGGGCGAACCGGTCCTGCTTGCCGGCGGCCGCCAGCCCCGGCCCGTGCCGTTCAGCCGGCTGACGCTGGATGCGCAACTCGAAGTGCTGGCGCATCCCGCCGATGAGTCCTGGGAACGCTGCGCGCCGCTGAATCCGTTTCTCGCGGTCTGGAAAAAACGCGCGGCGGCCGGCCGCCTGCGGACCACGCCCTGGCCGCGTTCCGCGGATCGTTGGTTGAGCGGGCCGGCCTTCGCCCGCCGGTTCCATCGCCTGGTGCGGGCCGGCTCCGCCGCCGCGCCGGCCAAACCGGTCGGCCTCGCGGCGCTGGAAAGCTTCACCCGCGAATGGCTGGCCACCGAACACCAGTTCCCGTTGCTGTGGACATGAGAACGCGCGCCGTCCTGTTCGACATTTACAACACACTGCTGGTGGTCGGCCCGCCGCCGACCGACGCGCCGGCGCGCTGGGACAGGCTGTGGCAGCAGACCTACAACGTCGCCGCCGCCCGCGTGAGTCTGGAGGAATGCAGCCGCACCTGCGAACACCTCATCGCCCGCGAACACGCTTCGGCCCGCGCGGCCGGCATCGCTTTCCCGGAAATTTTCTGGCCCGCCTTGGCCGCCGAAGCGCTGCCCGAACTCGCGGCGCTGCCGGCGGCGCAAGTGGATGACTTTCTCTCCGCCCACGCGCAGCTCATCCGCAGCGTCAGCCTGCCGGACGCGGCGGCAACGCTGCTGAAGCAGGCGCACGCGGCCGGCTTGCGGTTGGGACTGGTGTCGAATTGCCAGCCGTACACGTTGCGGGAACTCGACACCGTGCTCGCCGCCGCCGGGTTGGCCCGCGCCCTGTTCGCGGCCGGGCCGTGCTTTTTTTCCTTTCAAGCCGGCTTCAGCAAGCCCGACCCGCACGTCTTCCGCTGGCTCGCGGCGCGGCTGCGCACGGCCGGCCTGGGCGTGGAGGAAACGCTCGTCGTGGGCGACCGGCCGGACAACGACATTGAACCGGCGCGGCGACAGGGTTTCGCCACCTGGCGATTGACCACTGTGGCTGGCGACGGACGCGCGGAAGGCAACTGGTTTCAGCTCGCGCGCCGGCTGGCGTCGCCGTGAATCGCAACGGTAATCGTCGTCGGTGGAAATCGCGCCGTGGGTCACGCGTCTTCGCTGGTGCTGGCCTTCGCCACTTCCGCGCGCAGGAGATCGTGGAGTGTGACGACGCCCAGCACGCGCCCGCCGACCTCGTCGAGCAGGACGACGAATTGGGAGGTGGATTCGATCAGGCGGCCCTGCAAATCGCGGATGGTTTCGTCGCGCACGCACGTGGACGCGGTTTCCAGTTGCGGCGCACGGTCCGCCTGCGCGGCGGTTTCGGCCTCCTTGCGCGTGAGCACGCCCACGAGTTTGTCGTTTTGCACAACCGGGAACCGCTGGTAGGGATTCGTCTTCAGCAGCTCCTGGAGCTTGGCGCGGCTCAAATCCTGGACGATTACCGGCTTGAAGTTGGCGATGGCCGACACCGGCAGTTGCTGCCAACTGTGCAAATCCCGCGGCGGGCGGACGTGCTCGATAAGGTGCCCGTCCTGCGTGAGCAGCGCCTCGTAAAAATTCTCCCGGTTCAGCCTGTGGCTGACCGTCTGGCTCACCAGCGCGCCGAGCATCAACGCCGGCACCAGCGAAAATTCCTGCGTCATCTCGAACACGATCAGAATGCCCGTGACCGGCGCGCCCACAACCGCGCCCAGACAGGCGCTCATGCCCACGACGGCCAGCGTCAGCACGTCCGATGACGCCAGGGGAAGCTCCAGGCCGAGCAACCGCGCCACCATCACGCCCGTCATGCCGCCGAAGAACAGCGCGGGC
This sequence comes from bacterium, assembly GCA_021780105.1. Lineage (GTDB taxonomy): Bacteria > Verrucomicrobiota > Verrucomicrobiia > Limisphaerales > J093 > JAJXZJ01. Next base: position 41,270 of record JAJXZJ010000021.1, on the reverse strand, counting down.
GAAAAAATGCCGCCGCACCCGCCGAAACCGTAGCAGGTGAACGTGGCGATGAACTTGGTCAGCAGCAACGCGGCCGCCAGATGCCAGCCGACGTTGCCCGCCAGCGCGTCGGACAGATCGTCGTAGCCGAGGCTGAATACGCCCAGCCGCCCGGTGAACCAGAACACCGTCACGCCCAACGCCCAGGTAATGAGGCCGCCGGCGGTCGGCGCCAGCCACGCCGGCACGCGCCGGCTCCGCTTCACCCGCGACCGCAGGCCGAGCGAGGCGCGTTGAAAAGCCACGCCCACCAAGGCTGCCAGCAGCGCGACCAGCGGCGTCAGCGCGTAACCCATCCACGACGGCGTGTCCGCGCCGACCAGCGTGAAGGACGGTTGCTTGCCAATGACGCCATGCACCACCAACGCGCCCAGCACCGAGGCCAGCAACACACCGCCCAGAAAGTGGCTGTTCAGGTCGCCGATGATTTCCTCCAACACAAAGGTCGTTGCCGCCAGCGGGGTGTTGAAGGCCGCGGCCAGGCCCGCCGCCGCACCCGCGGCCGCGCCGGCGCGCCGGTTTTGTTTGGGTTCGCCCGCCAGGCCGGCGAGGTTCGAGGCGAGCGCGCCGGACAGTTGCACACTGGGTCCCTCCCGGCCCATGCTGCACCCTCCGCCAATGCTGACGATGCCGGCGATGAACTTCACCCACGCCACGCGCAGCGGCACGGCGCCAAAATCCTTCCAGAACGCGAGCTTGAGCTGCGGGATGCCGCTGCCCGCCGCCTCCGGACAAAACGCGTTCAACAGCCAGCCCACCAGCAAGGACGAACTCACGATGAGGCCGAGGCTGCCGAGGAGAAACGTCGGCAGCCCGGAGTGCGACAGCCGGACCAGGCCCGCCCGGTAAAGCCAGTTCATCAGCAACTGGAACACCACCGTCGCCGCGCCGGCGGCCAACCCGTAAAGGCAGGTTTGCAGGACGGCGCGCGTCCGCCGCGGCAACTTTTGGAGGTGACGAACAAGAAACTGCATGATCGCAACCGCGCCAGTCTTCCGGCCACGCCCGTCCGGCGCAAGTGGATTGTTCGTCGGCGGGATACGCGCGCCGGCCAGTCCGGTCGCATCCGTGCCGCGCAACGGCGAATTCACCGTTTCGATTGAATGCCACGGGGCGAACCGTGCGTCTTAGGAGCCGGGTTGATCGTGGTGCCGACATGAAACGAGTGTTCCTCCTGCTGCTGACTTTCCTGCTGTTCGCTCCGCCCGCCGCCCGCGCGGCGGAAACGCAGCCCATCACGTTTTACCTTCAACTGGTGCGGGGCAACAACGAGGACAAGGCGCCCGTGCCGGAAGCCAAACCCATTGGAGCCAAACTCAGCAAAAAACTCCGTGCGGTGTTCAAGTGGCAGTATTTTTGGGAACTGAAGCGCGACAGCGTGTGCCTCAAGGCCGGCGAGAAAACCCGCCGGCGCATGTCCTCCGAACGCGAGGTCGAGGTCGAGCGCGTCACCGCCGAGCAAACCGTCATCCGCATCTACCGCCATGGCCGGCTCACGCTCATCGAGAAACAAACCGCCGGCGCGCAGTGCAGTGTCGTCGGCGGCGAAAAAGACGGCGACGAATCGTGGTTCATCGTCGTGCGCCGCGACCAGCCGTTGCCGCCGGAGAAGAAATGATGGGGCGTGGCGGCGCCGTGGCCGGCAGTTTCACGTCGCCCGCGCCCAAATGACTTGATATGGCGACAAGGAAATTGCCGGTGCCATGAGTTTCCGCGACGGCCGCTCTTCGTCGCCCAACTCGCTCCACTCAGCGGCCGTGGCGTCCGCCAGCGGCAGTGGTAGGTAAACGGATTCCGCGCTTACGTTGTGGAGGCAGAGCACGCGTTCGCTGCCGTCGGGCGCGGAGCGCAACACGGCAAACACGCGCGGGTCCGGCGCCAGCACGCGCTGGCCGCCGGCCGGGTGAAACGCCGCGTGGTGTTGGCGGAGTTGCAACCGCTGCCGGAGGGCGTTGAAGACGCCTGCCCGCAGGGAACCCGCGTCGGCGAGTTCGGTCTCCAGCGTGGCGCGGTCGAGCTTCTGGCGGTTGATCCGGCGCGGGAGGCCGCTGGCTTCCGCGCCGGCGCGGTCGCCACGCGATCCGACGAGCGAATGGAAGTAAACCCCCGGCACGCCCGCGAGCGAGAGCATGATGGCGTGCGCGGCGAGGAAGCGATTGATCTGGATTTCCCGCGGCTCCGCGGCGGCGGGGTCTGAGAGCGCGTCGAAATAACTGACGTTGAGTTCATACGGGCTTTGCGAGCCGTCGGGATTGGCCTTGGAGGAAACGAAGCCGCCGTGCGCCAGCGCCCGCTGCACCAGCGCGTCAATCTTCGCGCCGCTCAGGATGCCGCGCGCCGGGTTGAGGCCGATGCCGTCGTGTGAGGCGAGGAAGTTGAACAACGCGACGCGATCCGAAGGCAGCGCGAGCGACTGCGCCCAGCCGGTGAGTTTTTCCGCGTTGCCGGTGGCGATCGCGTGCAGCACCAGCGGCGGCAGGGCGAAGTTATAGACCAGTTGCGCCTCGTTCGTGCCGTCGCCGAAATACGAAACGTTGTCGGCGTGCGGGACGTTCGTCTCCGTGACGAGCCGCACCGCCGGCGCGGCCGCGTCCAGCACGGCGCGCAGGAGCTGGACGACGCGGTGGGTCGGCGGCAGGTGCAGGCAGGAGGTGCCGGGTTCCTTCCACAAAAACGCGATGGCGTCCAGGCGGATGAAACGCGCCCCGTTTGCCACGTAGAACAGCAACGCCTCGACCACGCGCAGCAGCACCTCGGGATTTTTGAAATTCAAGTCCGCCTGGTCGGCGCTGAACGTGGTCCACACGCGGCGCGGACCGGTGGCGGAGGAAAATCCCGTCAACAGCGGCAAGGCCCGCGGACGCACCACCTGCGAGAGATCGGGATGGCCGTCCACTGTCACGAAGAAATTGCGGAACGCCGGCTCATCGGCAAGGAACCGCCGGAACCAGTCGCTTTGCGTGGAAAGGTGGTTGAACACGCCGTCGAACATCAGATCGAACGACCGCCCCAGCCGGCGGATGTTATCCCAGGTGCCCAGCGCCGGGTCCACGGCGAAGTAGTCCTTCACGGCGAAGCCATCGTCTGAAGACCACGGGTAGAAGGGCAGGAGGTGAACGCCGCTGAGCACGCCGCGGAAATGGGCTTCGCAGAAGTCCGCCAGCGTTTGCAGCGGCGCCACGCCGGGCGCGCGCACCTGGTCGCCGTAGGTGATCAACAGCACGTCGCGTTGCGTGAGCGGGCCGGCCGCGCCGGTGGCCGGCCGCGGCGAATTCGCCAGCAATTGCTGGAGGCGCGGCCACACCGCCGCGGCCGGGGCGGTCCCGTAAATCGAAGCCAGTAATTCGCTTGTTCCCAGCGGCATGAGGTCATTCTCCGCCACGGCCGGGCCTTTGCCACCTGGAAGTTTTGGCGACGCGCCGGTTGTGCAGAGGGCGATTCTCAATAAACTGGCGACGTGAATGTATGCTTTCTTTCCACCGGCTCCCCCAAACGCATCGGTTTTATTTCCACCCGCTTTCACGGCACGGACGGCGTGACGCTGGAGGCCCGGAAATGGGCGCATGTGTTCGCGAGCCTGGGGCATTCTTGTTATTGGATGGGCGGCCTGCTGGACACGCCGCCGGAGACGAGCCACAGCGCGCCGCTCGCCTCGTTCAATCACCCCGAGGTGCTCGACGTGCAACGCCGGATTTTCGGCGTGCCGGTGCGGTCGCGGTCGGTGACCAACCAGGTTCAATCCCTCAAGGAGCGGCTCAAGGACGAGCTGTATCGCTTCATCGAAATGTTTGGCATCGAGGTGCTCGTTCCGGAAAACATCCTGGCCATTCCCATGCATGTCCCGCTGGGGTTGGCCATGACGGAGGTGATCGCCGAAACCACGCTGCCGGTCATCGCCCATCACCACGACTTTGCGTGGGAACGCGAGCGGTTCACGCTCAACGCCGTCAACGACTACCTGCAAGCCGCCTTTCCGCCGCTGCTCTACGGAATGGAACACGTGGTCATCAACTCGATGGCCCAAAAGGAACTCGCCCGCCGCCTCGGTATTCCTTCGCAGATCATTCCCAACGTGCTGGATTTTGAAACGCCCCCGCCGGCGCTGGACCAATACAACGCAGACCTGCGCCGCGAGATCGGCCTGCGCGACGACGACTGGTTCATCCTGCAACCCACCCGCGTCGTGGCGCGGAAGGGTATCGAACACGCCATCGAGTTGGTCCGCCGCCTGAACGACCCGCGCGCCAAACTCGTGATCTCGCACCCCGCCGGCGACGAGGGCAGCGCCTACCTGCAAATGCTCCGCGACCGCATCGAGGACGCGAAGATTGACGTGCGGTTCATCGCCGACCGCGTGGCCGAAACCCGCGGCGTGGACGCGGCCGGCCGCAAGCTCTACACCTTGTTCGACGTGTATCCGCACGCGGATCTGGTCACGTATCCCAGCCATTACGAGGGCTTCGGCAACGCCTTCCTCGAAGCGATCTATTTCCGCAAGCCGGTGGTCGTCAACACCTACGCCGTCTATGCCCGCGACATTGACCCGCTGGGGTTCAAGACGGTGGAAATCGAGCAACTGGTGACGCGCGCCGCCGTGGAGCAAACCCGCGAGCTGCTGATGAACCGGGACTTGCGGGAGGATTGGGCCGGGACCAACTACGACCTTGGGCTGAAATACTTTTCCTACGCCGTGGCCCGCCGTAAACTGGCCGCGCGGCTGGCGAATCTGTTCGGCGAAGGGGTCTGACCCCCGGTCGCCGGCCGCATTTGGTTTGTAACCTTTTGGGCCGGTGCCGGCTCTTTTTACACGGTGAAAACAATATGAAGTGCGAAGAACTGCTGGCAGCGATGAACGAATACGTGGATGGCACGGTGGATCCCGGCATCTGCGAGGAGTTCGAAAAGCATCTTGCCGGGTGCAATCCCTGCCAGGTGGTCGTGGATAACATCCGCAAGACCATCACGCTCTACAAGGCGGGCCAACCCTATGACTTGCCGGTGAATTTTCGCCAGCGGCTTCACCAGGCGCTGCGCCAGCGTTGGAACGAAACCCACCCCTGCGTCCCCGCCGAGAAATGAACCCGCTCCGTATCGTTGTCGTGGGCGGTGTCGCCGCCGGCGCTTCCGCCGCCGCGCGCGCCCGCCGCCTGTCCGAGTCCGCCCACATCACCCTCGTCGAACGCGGTCCCGACGTTTCCTTCGCCAACTGCGGCCTGCCATACTTCATTGGCGGCGAAATCACCCAGCGTGCCGCGCTCGCGGTGCAAACGCCGCAAACGCTCAAGTCCATGCTCGCGTTGGACGTGCATCCCAACACCGAGGCGGTCGCGGTTGACCGCGCCGGCCACCGCGTCCAGGTCCGCGCGCTCGACAGCGGCACGGAAACGTGGCTCCCCTACGACAAGCTGGTGCTCGCCCCCGGCGCCAAACCCATCCGGCCGGCCCTGCCCGGCGTGGATGACGAGCGCATCTTCACCCTGCGGTCGTTGCCGGACATGGACCGCATCAAGGCCGCGGCCGGCTCCGCGCAACGCGTGGCGGTCATCGGTGCCGGCTACATCGGCCTGGAAATGGCCGAGCAATTTGTGCGGCTGGGCAAGACCGTCACGCTGGTTGAACTGCAAGCCCAGGTTCTGCCCCCGTTGGACCGCCCGATGTCCCTGCTCGTGGAGGACGAACTGCGCCGGCACGGCGTCAAATTGATCCTCGGCGACGGCATCGCGGGCTTTACCGGCGGGGCGGAATTGACGTGCCGCCTTCAGTCTGGCCGGACCGTTCCGTCTGAACTGGTGGTGCTGGCGCTGGGCGTGCAGCCGGACACGGCTCTGGCGCGCGCCGCAGGACTGGCGCTCGGTGCCCGCGGGCACATCCGCGTCAACGCCTTCATGCAGACCTCCGACCCGGACATCTACGCGGCAGGCGACGCGGTGGAGGTGGCGGATCGTCTCACCGGCGAACCGTGCGCCGTGCCGCTTGGCGGACCCGCGAATCGCCAGGGTCGCCTGGTCGCCGATCACATTTTCCATCCGGAGCGCACCAAACCGTTCCCCGGCGTCATCGGCACCTCCATTGTCCGCGTCTTCGATGTTGCCGCCGGTCTCACCGGATGGTCGGAAAAACGGCTGCGCGCCGCCGGCCGTCCTTACCGCACCGTCACTGTCAACGACAACCACCACGCGGGCTACTACCCCGGCGCGAAGCCAATCATGCTCAAGCTGCTGTGGGAACCGGATTCCGGCCGCGTGCTCGGTGCCCAGGCCACCGGCTTTGTCGGCGTGGACAAACGCCTTGACGTGCTCGCCACGGCCATCGCCGGTGAACTGACGATTGACGATCTTGCCCAGCTTGAACTGGCCTACGCCCCGCCGTTCGGCGCGGCCAAGGACATCGTCAACCTCGCCGGCTTCGCCGCCACCAACACGCGCGACGGCCTGGTGGATCCGGTGGACCAACTCCCCGATGACCATGCCGTGCAAGTGCTCGACGTGCGTCCGCCGGCGCTGGTCAAGCAGCATCCGCTGCCGCGCGACGGGGTCATCAACATTCCACTGGCGGAACTGCGCGCCCGCGCCAGCGAACTTGATCCGCAGCGCCCGGTGGTCACCGTGTGCGCGCTGGGCAAAACCGCCTATTTTGCGGCTCGCGTGCTCGCCCAGCGCGGCTGGCGCGTGCAATCCCTGACCGGCGGCATCCGGGCCAGCGTGGACCCGCGCTCGCCGGCCAGGCTGCCGACGCCCTGACGCGCCGGTCCAAGGCCGCCTGCCAGCGCGGGTCATCGCGACACGACCATGCTTCTTCTCCACTTGCTCATCGGCGGCGGCGCGGGGGCGCTGATCGGTTACTTCGGCAGATGCTCCTCCGGCACGTGCCCGCTCACGGCCTCGTGGCGGCGCGGCGCATTCTTTGGCGCGGCGATGGGCCTCATGCTTTACCTTATGTCCGGCGGAACCAGTTCCGCGGCCATGAACGCCTCCTCGGCCAACGTCCAGCGCATCAGCCCCGACCAGTTCGACGCCCAGGTCACGCAATCCAAAACGCCCGTGTTGGTGGATTTTTACGCCACTTGGTGCGGGCCGTGCCGGGCTTTGTCACCCGTGGTGGACAGGCTGGGCGGCCAGTTCGTCGGCCGGGTCAAGTTTGTCAAAATCAACCTGGACGAGGCGGCCGCGCTGGCCCGGCGCTTCGACATTCAGGCGATTCCAACGCTGCTTCTCTTCCAGGACGGCAAGCTGGTGGACCACCTCGTCGGCTTTCAGGACGCGGACATGCTGCAACGCCGGTTGGAAGCACTCGCCGGCACGAACCCGCCGCCGGCGAACCTGACCTCCAGGTGAACTGATTTCCGGCATTTGTCCGACTGCAAATTGTAACCTTTCTCCCGCTGCTGTCTCTCTGTCGGCATTGAAGTATTGTGAACGTATGAAAATGGAAAACGTCATCCGCATTCTCGCCGGTTGCATGATGCTCATCAGCGTCGCCTTGGGGCACTTTGTCAGCGAGTGGTGGTTGCTGTTGGGCGTCTTCGTCGGACTCAACCTCATCCAGTCGGCCTTCACCGGCTTTTGCCCGGCGGAAAACATCCTCCGCAAACTCGGCGTCGGCAAAGCCGGCGGCGCGTGCTGCTGCAGTTCTTCGTCCGTGTCCTGAACCTGCCGTCCGCCATCATGACCGCCACCGGCGCAGCCGCAGGGCGTTGCCGATGACGAGGAGGTCGGAAAATCCCATCGCCGCGGCGCTCAACACCGGACTGAGAAAACCCAGCGCAGCCAGTGGCACCGCCGCTGCGTTGTAGAAAAACGCCCAGAACAAATTCTGCCGGATCGTCCGCAACGTCGCCTGCGCCAGGCCCAGCGCCTCCGGAATCGCCTCGATGTCCGACCGCAGCAAAATGATGTCCGCCGCCTCGCGCGCCACGTCACTCGCGCGGCTGACGGCAATGCCCAAATCCGCCTGCGCCAACGCCGGCGCGTCGTTGATGCCGTCGCCGACGAAGGCAATCCGCTGGCCGCGTTCCTGGAGCTGCCGCACAATGTCCGCCTTTTGCTCCGGCCGGATTTCCGCCAGAACGTTTGCGGCTGGAATGCCGACGGACCCGGCAATTGCCGTCGCCACGGCGGTTTGGTCGCCGGTGACGAGGTAAACCGCCTTGCCGGCGCGCGTCAGCCGGGCCACGACCGCCGCCGAATTCGGTTTCAGCGTGTCGCGCAAGGCGAACAGGCCAAGCAACTGCCGGTCGGCCGCCAGTCCCAGCACCGTGGCGCCCTGCGTCACCCATTCGGCGAGGAACGGCCCGGCGGCTTCCAGTGCCACGCCGCCTTCGCCGAGCCAGCTCAACGAACCCAGTCGCAGCGTGGTGCCATTGAACCCTGCCTCCACACCGCGACCGCGAATTTCCTGCCATTCCGTCACCGCCGGCGCGGCGGTTGTCTTCTCAGTTTTGCCGGTGGCGGGCTGATTTTGTGCGATGGCGCGGCTCAACGGGTGATTCGACGGCGCGGCGAGCGCGGCGGCGAGGGCTTCAATCGTGGGTTGCGAATTCGCGGCAGAACGCAGGTCGCGCTGGGCAGCTACGGAGATCGTTCCCTGCGTCAGCGTGCCGGTTTTGTCGAAGACAACGGCGGTAATGCGGCCGCTTTTTTCCAACGCGCCGGCGTCGCGGATCAGGATTCCCCGGCGCGCGGCGGCGTTCGTGCCGGCCATGATCGCGGCCGGCGTGGCCAGCCCCATCGCGCACGGGCAGGCGACGATCAAGATCGCCGCCGCCTGGATGAACGCCGCCGCCAGCGGCGTGGCGGGTACCACCGCCGGCCACAGCCACGGCTGCAACGCCGCGCTGACAGCCCGCGCCGAAGCCGGCGCCAGACCCCACCAGAAAGCGGTCGCCAGTGCCACCAGCACCACGACGGGCACGAAGACGCTGCTGATGCGGTCGCCCAGTTTCTGGATGGCGGCGCGGCTGTTCTGGGCGCGCTGGACGACGGCGATGATGTGCGCCAGCGCCGTGGCTTCGCCGGTGGCGGTGACGCGCGCCACCAGCCGGCCGTTTTGATTCACGGTGCCGGCATAGAGTTTCGCGCCGGGCGTTTTCTCCACCGGCAGCGATTCGCCGGTGAGCATGGCTTCGTCCAACGCCGACTGGCCTTCGAGGACTTCACCGTCGGTCGGCACACGGTCGCCCGGTCGGAGCGCGATGCGGTCGTTCACGATGAGTTGCGCGACAGGAACTTCCATTTCCACGCTGGCGGCGTCGAGCCGACGGGCGGTGGGTGGCGCCAGATCCAACAAGGCACGCAGCGAGCTGGCAGCGCGCTCGGTAGCCTTGGCCTCCACCCAGTGGCCGGTGCTGATCAGCGTGATGATCGCGGCCGCTTCCATGAAGTAGAGGTGCGTGGTCCAGCCGGCGAACAGCCCCCACGCGCTGTAGGCAAACGCCGTGGTGGAGCCGAGCGACACGAGGGTGTCCATGTTCGAGGCGCCCACGCGGAGCTGGTTCCACGCGCCACGGTAAAAGCGCGCGCCGCAAACTACTTGCACCGGCAGCGTCAGCGCGAACGCAAGCCAGTGATACCATCGCGTCATGCCCAGGCCGAAGCCCCATTCGCCGAGCATCAAGGCAACCGTGACCGTGCCGCCGAAAACCACGTTGAACCGCCAGCCTTCCAGCAGCGACCAGCCGGCCCCGGTCTGGGACGAATGGCAGGAACAGGCGTCGTCGGCCGCGGCGGCGACGAGTTTCGCTTTGAAACCGGCCTGCTGGACGGCGGTGGTGACGGCGGCGGCGTCCGGCATCGCGCCCGGTTGCCAGCGCACGGCGGCGCGACCGGGCGACAGTTCAACCGTGGCGCTCGCGACACCGGCGACACCTTGAATGGCGTCGGTGGCGCGGCGCACGCAGCCCTGACAGGTCATGCCTTTGATGGACAACGCCATCAGGCCGGCGGAGTTGGCGGTCGGCACAGACATCGGCGGCAAAATACCCCGTGACGTTTGCGTTTGCAGCCAAAACCCGCACGTCGAACCATTTGTTAGCCGGCGGGCCGGATGGAACGCCGCCGCCAGTCCTGCCAAAAAACTTGATTCTGCCAGTGGTTTTTCCGAAGTGCGGCAAAAGCTGGCACTGCGCCTGCTGTTTTTCAGGGTGTTCGCATGTTCTTTTTACCGTGTTTGAGCCGCGATGGGGAACCCGATGATTTCTGCGCCATGTGTGTGAGGTCAGGGAGACGCGGATAAACTCCGGTGGTTGGGACCAGCGGAAGGCGGGCCGGTTTGTTGGTTGTCCGGCCCGCCACTTTTTTTGCCCTGACGGGGCGACCTTTCCGACGTGACTTTTCGGCGCTTGCCCGGCACATTCGGTCGGTCAAGATGAGCCAGAAATTCTCTCCCGTCTCGCGCTCCGGCCGGTTCGCCAGCGGCCCGGCCGCCGACGTCGCGGCGTTTTCCGAATCCATTTCCTTCGACTGGCGCCTCTGGAGATACGACCTCACCGGTTCCATCGCCCACGCCCGGATGCTTCAGCAGGTCGGATTGCTCACGAAAACCGAGGCCAACGCCATCGTGCGCGGGTTGGAAGAGATCAGCGCCGAGATCGAGGCCGGCAAGTTCGCGTGGAAACCGGAGCTGGAGGACGTCCACATGAACATTGAGGCCGAGCTGACCCGCCGTGTCCCGGCCGGCGCGAAGCTCCACACCGGCCGCTCGCGCAACGACCAGGTGGCTCTCGATGTCCGCCTCTGGCTTCGCGACGAAAGCGCGGCCCTATCCGCGGAACTCCGTGTCCTTCAGCGCGCCTTGGTCGAACTCGGCGCGGCCCACACCGGTGTCATCCTCCCCGGCTACACGCATCTCCAACGCGCCCAGCCGGTTTATTTCGCGCACCACCTGCTGGCCTACGTCGAAATGCTCGATCGCGACCACGGCCGGCTGGCGGACGCCGCCCGCCGCGCCAACGTCTGTCCGCTCGGCGCCGGCGCGCTCGCCGGCAGCACGCTGCCGCTGGACCGCGAATTCGTCGCCCGGCAACTCGGGTTCGTGGACGCCAGGGGCAGACCGCTCGTCTCGCAAAATTCCATGGATGCGGTGAGCGACCGGGATTTCGCCGTCGAATTTTGTGCCGCCGCCGCGTTGATCGCTGTCCACCTGAGCCGGCTGGCTGAGGACGTGATCCTCTGGGCCGGCAGCGAATTCAACTTCATCCGCATCGCCGACGCCTACACCACCGGCTCGTCGCTCATGCCGCAGAAGAAAAATCCCGACGTGGCCGAGCTGACGCGGGGCAAATCGGCCCGCGTCATCGGCAACCTCGTCGCCTTGCTCACGCTATTGAAAGGCCTGCCGATGACCTACAACCGCGATTTGCAGGAGGACAAGGAACGGCTCTTCGACACGGCCGACACCGCACGCGCCTGTGTCCGGCTCATGGCGGCGATGCTCGCGCACACCAGCGTCAACGCCGCGGCCTGCGCCGCCGCGGCGCGCGATCCCTTGCTGCTGGCCACGGACCTGGCGGACTACCTCGTGCGGCGCGGCATGGCCTTCCGGCAGGCGCACCACGTCGTCGGCGCGGTCGTGGGGCTGGCGGAGAAACTCGGCAAACCGCTTGACCAGCTTTCGCTTGAGGAGTTGCGCGGCGCGGACCCGGCGTTCGAGGCCGACGCGCTGGAGGTGTTTGATCTGGAAAAGGCGATGGCACGGCGCACGCTCCCCGGCGCGCCGGGGACCAGGGAAGTGCAACGGCAACTGGCCCGCTGGCGCAAGGCGCTGGCGTGAAGGCTTGACGGACTGACGAATCCCCCGTTTTCCTCCTTCGCCCGTCTCCTGCGACCGCGTCCGCCGTCATCGTCCGGCGATCTGCGGTCGGAACAACGCCGCAAGAATCGGACCCGGCACCTTGACAACGCGGTTCTTTGTGCGATTAGCACGAACTGTGATTCGCAGAAGCCGTCTGAATGAACCAGCGGCGTCACTTGTAAAATAACAACCCATCCACCACTGGACTCGAATGAAACCGCAAACCCTGATCCTGGCGGGCGCCTTATATCTGGCGGTGGCGCTCGCGCCCTTTTCCGCGCAGGCCGCCATCACCATGGTCCTCGATCTGGGGAGTGACACCCCTGGCGAGTCGCAGGTGGATGGCCACGCCAACCAAATTGATGTTCTTTCCTGGTCTTGGGGGTTGTCCAATTCCGGTTCGGTTGCCGGTGCGGTGGGGAAGGCGAACTTTCAAGATTTGAGCCTGACCAAATACGTGGACAAATCGAGTCCCAAACTCATGCTGGACTGTGCCAGCGGCGCCCATTTGCCAACGGCGACGCTCTACTGCCTGAAAAGCATCGGGGCCGGCAAACCTTACGAATATGTCAAAATTACCCTGACGGAAGTCCAGGTCACGAGTGTTTCCACGGGAGGATCCGGGGGACAGGACCGTTTGACCGAAAACGTCACGTTGAATTTTGCCAAGGTCAAATATGACTACCAGACGCAGAACCCGGATGGGTCCCCTGGAAGCACGGTTTCCTTCACCTGGAATGTCGCGAACAACTTGCCGAACTAGCGTCCGGCGCCGGACTTCGGCCGCCGCTGGTGCAACTGCGGCGGCCGCGTCGCCGGCAAGGAGATGATTATGGCCACTACAGGGTTGCGCTGGTTGAGTGTTCTCGTTGTGGGCGCACTCGTGAGCCTCGTGACCCCGCTTCACGCAAGCATCGAGATTTTTCTAAAGCTCGACCCCATCCAAGGCGAGGCGACGGAGATCGGCCATCAGGGGGAAATCGAGGTCTTGTCCTGGTCCTGGGGCATGACGCAGTCCGTTGCGGGTTCCGGTGGCGGCACCGCTTCCGGAACGGTGAGCCTTCAGAGTCTGAGTCTGACGAAATACACGGATACCGCGACCGCGCCGCTCATGGCTGCCTGCGCGAAGGGAGCAATTCTGCCCACGGCCACGGTGACCGTCAGGAGCCTGGGCGGAAGCACGTTTGACTTCTACCAGTTCGAACTGAAGAACTTGCAGGTGTCCAGCGTGTCTCAGAGCGGTTCCGAAGGAGAAGATCGCTTGATCGAAACGGTCACTTTCAACGTTTCGAACGTGAAAGTGCTTTACTACCCAAGCCTTTATGGGCTTCCGCAGCCGGGTTTTGACTTTTCCTGGGATGCGACGACGGACACTGGAAATCAAGCCAGCCAGATTCCTTTCGACCCCGCCAATGGCGCGGCCTACATCGCGGACTTCGGGGCGCAACTGACCTTTGCAGAGGGCGCTCCGATTGTCACCCTGACGTGGTCAAGTGTCGCCGGCGCCACGTATCAGGTCCTGCTCAGCGACAGCATCGAAGGCCCGTTTCAGAACTACGGCAGCTTCCCTGCCGCAGGTGGGGGCACCACCTCGATCAACCTGCCCGCGAACGCGGCGCGCAAGTTCTTCCGCGTCGAGCAGATCCCCGGCAATTAACGGAACGCCAGGGCGCCCGCCCCGGGAATTGCTGGACCGTTGGCGGCGGCAGGCGTTGGTTCGCTTCACCGCTGGGCGGCGCGGTTTCCCGGCCCGCAGCCGCCTACTTCACCACCAGATTGAAACTCTGCGAGTGGCTGTTGAACTCCGGAGCATACATGCACTGGATGCTCGCCACGCCGGTCTGGTATTGGCCGCGAAGCTGGATGCGTGTGGCATACTCGAAGACGTAGGTGCCCTTCGGCAGGTAGTCTATGAAGAAGTGCGTGGCGGTGTCGCGGGTGGTTTCATAGTAAGCCAGGCCGTCCTGATAGCGGTAGCCGGAGAGCACGTCCACCGGCTCGGTGCCGCTCCCGCGTTCGTCCTTCAGGTGGACGTATTCCATGTCGCGGTCCACGCGCAGTTCGATCCGCACCACCAGTTCGTCGCCGACGGCGAGCGGGCCGTTCACCGCTTCGAGCACGGCGCCGCGGCTGGTGTTCTTCCGGTTGAACAAGGTCTTCTTCAACTTCAACGGCGTGCCGGCATAGGGCGTCACCTTGGTCATGTCTTCGAGGTATTGCCAGTGAACGCTGCCCCAGGCGACACCGTCGTCGCGCTTCGTCACGGTGATCCGGCCCATCGCGGGCTTGATTTCCGGTCCGGTGAAACGCCGCTCGTAGAAGCCGGTGCCCGGTTCGGGTTCGGCACGATTGAGAGTTGAGAGTTGAGAGTTGGGAGTGCCGGCTGGTTTAGGAGTAAGATCCAGGTTGCCGAGTTTGACCTCCACCAGTTTGTCGCTGGCCAGGAGATTCTGGCCGCGCAGGAGCAGCGCATAAACGGCGTCCGCAGTGGCCTTCGTCGTCTTCCAATCCTGCGTCTGCTTTTGCTTGAGCAGCCAGACTTTGCATTCCTCGACCGCCGCATCGTCGTGCGCGACCTCGCCAAACGCCTCGATCATCAGCGCCTGCGTCTCGATCGGCGCGCGGAACCACCACCAGCTCAATTCCGTGTCCCGCCAGAACCGGCCCATTTCCGGGTCGTTGACCGAGCGTTCCTTCAGCGATTTCACGATGTCTAGCGGTGTGGCATCGTTCACGGCGTTGAAGCGCTGCAAGGCGATGGCCAGTTGTCCCTGCGTCTGGCGGCAATTGGTTTCGAGCCAGTGCTGGCGGGCCTGTCGGAGGAAGAAATCCACGGCAGGCTTGTTGTCGGCGGCGATCGGCTGGTCTTTCAGGAAGAAACTCCGGCCGTAAAGGTAAAGCGCGTCGGTTGCGCCGGGCACGTAATCCTCCGGTTTCTTCCAATCCTTCAAAATGCGCTCGTATTCTTCGCGCATCCAGTTGTCGAGCCGGTTGAGCGCGCGCTGGGCGGGCGCGACGTCCACGTCGGCCCCAAGCTGGCGCAAGCGGCCGAAGCCGGTGGTGATGTAAAGCGTGATGTAGTCGTTCGCCGCGCCGCCGGGGAACCACGGCCAGGCGCCGTCGGGAAGCTGCGCGTCGGTGAGCTTGCGCGAGGCGCGCTCCAGTTCCGAGTTCAGCCGGTTGTCGTCGAAGAGCAGGCCAACATTTTTGCGCGCCTGGCTTTCGCTCTGCGCCTGCCGCAACCACGGCGTTTCCTCCAGCATCACGCTCTTGAGATCCTGGTTCTTTTCCAGCGGACTGTCGAGCGCGGGCGTGTTTTTCCAGAGGTCGAACACGCGGCGAATCTTCGGATCGCTGTTCGCGATCGTGCGGGCCAGCGCGTTCGCGTAATAGCGGTTGAACGTCTGCTCGGCGCATTCGTAAGGAAACTCCATCAAATAAGGCAGCGCCATCACCGCATACCACGCGGGATTCGACACCATCTGCACCGTGAGGCTCTGGTTGTGCAGGGTGGACGACTTCCCGGATTCTTCGAGCCGCGTGAAGTCAAAATGCTTCGTGCCCGGCCCGCGGATCGGCAGCGGCAGCGATTCGGTCACCAACACGCGTCGCGACAGCACCGGGAAAACGCCTTCCTCGCCGTCAGAGACTTTGTCCGAAGCCGCGACCGCTTTGTAGGTCAACGCCGCCAATCCGTCCGGCACGGCGATCCGCCACGTGTAACTGCGCGAGGTTTTTGCCGGAATGTCGAACGTCTGCTCGGTCACGCGGTTGCCCAGCAGCGCGTCGGCGGATTGCTCGGTCAGCGCGTCGGTGAACGTCAGCCGCACGCGGCCAACCTGCCGCGTGTCGCTCTGGTTCGAGACCTTCACGGCAAACTCGATCACGTCACCTTCGCGCAGGAACCGCGGCGGATTCGGCTGCACCATCAGGTCCTTCGCGGTGACGGTTTTGCCCTCCAGCAGGCCGGCGCGGCACGCGGTGTCGTGGGCGAAGCCGAGGAAACGCCACTCGGTCAGCGCCTCCGGCATGGTGAACGTGATCCGCACCTCGCCGTTGGTGTCGGACATCAAATGCGGGAAGAAAAACGCGGTTTCGTTCAAGTTCTTGCGGGCCGAGACCTGGTTCAAATCAGGCGCGGTGCCGACCTTCGCCACGGCGCCACCCACACCGCCAACCAGCCCGGTTGCAAAACCGGGCGTCGTCGGAGCTTCATGCTTGGCGGGCATGCGCGTGGCCACCATTCGGTTGGCATCTGCGTCGAGCAAGGCGAGGTTGGCGGCGGCTGGTGCCGGCGCGGCCGTCGCGAGCTTCTCCTCCTCAACCGCGACGCCCCGACCCAGCCGTATCATTCCGAAGCGCCTTTGAAAGCCCCAAACGTTCGCGGTCAAATCCGGCGGGAAGCCGCGGTAGCTCAGGTCCACCGGCACGGTGTTCACCGGCCAGTCCTGACGGAAGACCTGCAGGTGACGCGCGTCGTTGGCGAAGAACGACTGCGCGGTGCTGAAATCCTGCCGGAAGACGCCGAAACCGTTGGGCCAGTTCAGCGGCGCAAAGGCGTCAAGCGAGGCGTCGTAAAGCGTGGCGACCATCTCGGCGGCGGCCTTTTCCGCACTGCGGATTTCGGATTTCGGACTTCGGACTTTGAGCGTCCAGGTTTCCTTTTGTCCCGGCTGGAGTTTCGAGGTGAAATGCTCCCACTTCAGCGCGAGTTCCTTGTTTGACCACGGCACATCCACGCGCCGCGATTCGAGGTAAGCGCGATTTTCATGCACGAAAGTGACGTGCAGCGTGAAGCCGCCGCGCATCGCCTCGGTGACGGGCAGTTTGATCGGCGCCTGCGTCGCGTCCGGCGCAGTCCAGAATCGCTGGATCATTTTGCCGCCATGCTCGATTTCGACAAACGCGCGACCGGTCGCGTAACCGGTGCCCCAGACCGCCAGAAATTCCCCGCCCGGTTCGACCGACCAACCCGGCGCGCCCAGCCAGTGCGGCACACGGATCGCGAAGTGGTTGTCCACCGGACGCACGACTTCCAGCGGCAGGCGGCCGGTGACCTTTTTGCCGAAGCGATCCTGCGTTTCGATCACGGCCCGATACGCGCCGACCGGCAACGGCGCCGAGAGTTTCGCCTTGCCGTCCTTGTCCGTGGTGAAACCGTGCTCGAAGACGACCTTGCCCAGCGGCCATTGATTCGCGTCGGCGAGATTGTTCGCGGCGGTGTTTTCCTCCGGTCCATCGGGTGTTTCCCCGAACAACGACGTGCGATGGACTTTTGCCGGTGCTTCCAACGCGTAAATTTTCACCACGCCCTCGGCTATCTGCGGTTCGTCGTCGAGCGTCGTCGTCCGGATGCGCAACTCAACCGGCCGGTCGTCCGTCTGCCAGTCGTCGGCGCTGAGTTGCGCTTCGAGTGCGGTGTAACCAAGCCGGATGGCGTGGTCGGCGGAGCGCGTTTCACCGGCGGAATCAGTCACGTCCGCGTGAACTTGAAACACGAACGTCGGTTCGTCCTTGGCCGGCACCTGCGGATCGGCCTTCGCGACGAACTCGATCGGGAAGCCGCCGTCGGCGCCCGTGCGGGCGGTGCCGTGGGCGATCTCCTGGCTGCCGCCGGGCTGGAGTCCGCCGCGCCACCAGCCCCACCACCACGGCATCCGCACTTCACGCACGACGCGGTAGCGCACCAACGCGCCGTCCACCGCCGCGCCGGTGTAGTTCATCGCGTGGCCGGTGAGCGCGGCCTTTTCATTCAGTCTGGCCGCGACTTTCGGCGCGTCGAGCGTGACCTGGAACTTCGGCCGTTTGTATTCCTCGACGCGCAACCAGGTCGAGCCGGGCGGACCTTCAACCACCGTGAGCCGCATGTTGCCGAGAACGCGGTCGCGCGGCGCCGTGAAGCTGCCGCTGAACGAGCCATAGTCGTTCGCGCGCTGCGATTGCCGGGCGATTTCCTTGTTGTTCGCATCGTAGAAAACGACCGTCACCGCACGGCCGGCGAGTGTTTCGTAGTTGTCCTTCGCCTGGTCCACCGCCAGGCAAATGCCCTTGTAACTGACCGTCTGACCCGGCCGGTAGATCGCGCGGTCGGTGAAGAAAACGGTCTGCTCCGACGGTTTGACCGGCTGACGCTGATTCCAGAAATAGTAGTCGCTGCTGCTGGCGACGGACTGGCCGTTGGCGGTGATCTTGAGGAGGTAACCGCGCCGCGGTTCCGCCGCGAACGCAAAGAAACCGTTGGTGTCGCTGGTCCGTTCCGGCACCGCCACGCGGTTGCCGGTCTGGTCCAGGAACCACGCCTGCACGCGGGCGCCGGCAACCGGCTCACCCGAGTCGGCGCGCAGCACGAGACCCTCAAGCTGCCCGTCGCGTGACCGCGCGACGAACGTGAGGTCGCTCACCCAGATGTCCGCGAGCGAGAGCTGGTTGTTCGCCTCGTCGAACGCCGGGTCGTAGCTGGCGATGATGAAGTAGTAGCCCGGCTTCAGCGTCGCCGGCGCTGGCAGCGCAACGGTGTGCGTTTGGAAATCTGTGGTCGGCGGCAGCGCGGCGGACCACGCGAGCGCCGGGGTTTGGGCCAGCACCGCCTTGCGCTCGGCGTCGGTCAGGTTCTCCGGCCGGCGATGATTGCGGTCGAGGAACTCGTCCCAATTCCAGGCGACCGCGCGGAACCAGACGTTCGTGACGTTGCGGTAACTGACCTGGATGTTCGGCCACGGCGCGTTCCAAATCCGCTCGGCGACGATGCCAGCCGATTTGCCTTCGATCTCCGCAATCAGGTTGGCGCACAGCTTGCCGCCGGCGCTTTGCGGATGTGTGGTCCGGCCGCGTTGCGCCACGGCGCGCGCCTCGACGAGCTGGTTTTCCTCACGCAGTGTCTCCGCCCAGCGGTAGAGCGCCATCGCGGCGAGGTCGTGGTCGCCAAACTGATCCGCCAGCGCCTTCATCGCCGTCTTGAACCGCGCGTTCTTGTCCTCGCCGAAGGCGACGTTCTTCGCCCAGACCAGCCGCGCGAGGTCCGCGTCGAACAACGCCGAGGGATCACGGTCCCGCTCGTGAAACCGGAGCAGCGCCTGGTAAAGCCGGATGGCCTTCAGCGCCGGCGCGTTCGTGTCGGGCGGCGCCGGTTGCCAGGCGAGAAACTCCTTCAGCGAACCCAGCGCCGGGCTGTCGGCGGCGATCTCGAAGGCGTCTTCGGGTTTGGCGGCGGCCTGCTCGCCGGAGGTGTAAAACTCCAGCGCCTCGTGAACGACGAAATCGTAGAGCGTCGGCCGGTAGGCATCGGGCAACGCGCCTCTCTGCAAAAGGTCGTCCCACGCGGCGACTGGCGTGGCCTTCAGCGTCGCCTCCGCCGCGAGCGCCTTTTGGAACTGCGCGTCAATCTCGGCGAACAGCCGCGGCAGGTCCCACGTCGTGAAGTCCTTGCCCGGTGCTTTTGCGGTGGCGGTGCGCTGCATGAACCGCCAGCGGTTTTGCTGGAAGTATTGCCAATACCAGTCGGCCAGCACGGTATCGAGCATCGGCGCCATTTCCGTTGGTGCCTTCGCAATTTCCGCCTCCAACCGGATGATCTTCTCCTCCGGCTTGTTGCCTTGAATCGTGCCTTCGAGCGCGATTTTCCGGGCGATGGCCTTGGTCGCCTCAGCCCACGCGTGATCGGCCAGCGCGCCCTGGATGATCGGCGCCAGCGCCTCGATGGCGGTCTTCGGCAGGCCCTTGGCGACGGCGGCTTCGACGCGTTTCCACTGCGCGTCGCGCGGACCGGCGTGAAGAGGGGCGTTCATGAGCAGGACAAGCGTCAGGGCGACAATGATTCGCGTCATAACAGCGTAACGAGTTGACAGTGCCTCCGGCCCGGCCGGCCGGCAACTCTCTTTAGACGGCAGGCGTCCGTCGAATGCTCCCGCGGCGCGCCACTTTGGCTTTGGCCCGGCGCGGGCGGCACCTTACAGTGCGCCCGCATGTCGCAAATGTTGAAATCCTCCGGCGCGATGGGTGCGGCCACGCTCAGCAGCCGCGTGCTCGGCCTGGTGCGCGAACAGGTGTATGCCCGGTTCATGGGCGACACGCCGGTGGCCAGCGCGTTCATCCTGGCGTTCCAGGTGCCGAATCTCTTCCGCCGGCTGCTCGGCGAGGGCGCGCTCACGGCGGCGTTCATTCCCATTTTCAAGGAAAAGGAGAAAACCGCCGGCGAAGTGGAGATGTGGCGCGCGGCCAACGCCGTCATGTCCGGGCTGATCGTGGCGGCCACCGTCGTCATCGCGCTGGTCATGCTGGGCATCACGGGATTTCTCATGCTGGCGCAAATGCATCTCACGCGCGACGGCGCGGCGGTGTTTCCACCCGTCATTTTGTCCGACAACACGCGGCTGATGCTCCAGTTGCTCCGGATGATGTTCCCCTATCTGCTGCTGGTCTGCCTGACGGCGGTGATGATGGGAATGCTCAACGCGCGGGGGCATTTTTTCATCCCAGCGATGGGCGCCACGATGCTGAACGTGGTGATGATTGCGTCGGTCTTGTGGCTGGCGCCGAGATTTGGCGTCGGATTGCCCAAGGAGGAACGGCTGCCGGTGCAGATCTTCGCGCTCGCCTACGGCGTGCTGGCGGCCGGCGTGGCCCAGGCGCTGTTTCAACTCCCGACGCTCCGGCGCGAAGGCTTCCGCTATCAATGGGTGACGCCGTGGGGCAACCCCACCGTGCGTGAGGTCGTCCGCAAGATGATCCCCGGCACGATCGGCGTCGCGGCGTTCCAGATCAACGTGCTGCTGATCCAGTGCCTCTCGTGGTGGGTGGACAAGACGATTGTCGCCTCCTTCAACTACGCCGTGCGGCTGATGGAGTTTCCGCAGGGCGTCGTCGGCATCTCGCTCGCCACCTACCTGCTGCCCACGCTCGCCGGCCTGGCCGCGCAAAAGAAATATCCCGAATACCGGCAGACGCTGATCGAGGGCCTGAGCTACCTGATCTTCGTGAACCTGCTGGCGGCGTTGCTGCTGTTCACGCTGGCGGAACCAATCGTGCGGCTGCTGTTCGAGCGCGGCCTGTTCACCGCGGCCTCGACCCACCGCGCCGCGCTGGCGGTCGCGTGCCTGGCGCCGGGACTGGTGGCGTTTTCGACCGTGAACATTCTAGCCCGCGCTTTTTACGCTCTCGGCGACACCACGACCCCGATGAAGGTCAGCCTCGCCTGCCTCGTGCTGAACCTGGTTTTCGCCGCCTGGCTCGTCGGGCCGTTTCACCAGGCCGGACTCGGCGCGGCCAACACGCTCAGCGCCGGCTTCAACGTCTGGCTGCTCTTCCGCGCGATGCGCAAAACAATGCCGCGGCTGGACCTCCGCCCGCTCGCGCGCCTCGTGGGCACGCTGCTGGCCGTCGCCATCCTGGCCGGTCTGGCCTGCTGGGGCGCGCGGCTTTTCTGGGACCGGCACTGGGGCCACGCCACGCTGTTGCGCAAGGCCGGCGAAGTCTTCGTGCCGATGGCCCTGGCCTCGGCGGTGTATTGGGGGTTGGCGCTCTGGGCCAAGGTGCCCCAGGCCCACAATGTCGGCGAACTGGTTCTGGGCCGGTTTCGCCGGCGCACGGGCCGGAATTAAAACGTGCCTTCACCGGCCCGGCTCCATGCGCCTGCTCGTCCTGATCAATCCGCACGCGGCCGGCGGCCGGTCCCTGCGCGCGCTGCCGCAAATCCGCGCCCGCCTGGCGGCGGCCGGTCACGCAGCCGACTTCGTCACCACGGCCACCGTCGAGGAAATGCGCCGGCGAATTCGCGAAAGCGCCCGCACCGGCGTGGACGGCATTCTGCTGGCCGGCGGCGATGGCACGCTGCACCAGGCGCTGCCCGCGCTGGCGGAAGCGAACGTGCCGTTCGGCGTCTTGCCGTGCGGACGCGGCAACGATTTTGCCCGCAATCTCGGCCTGCCGGCGCGGCTCGATGCCGCGTTGCGCGGGCCGCTGACGTTTGGCGTGGACGAGATTGATCTGCCACGGGTCAACGGCGAGCCATTTCTGTCCATCGCCGGCGTGGGTTTTGACGCCGAGGTGAACCAGTTGGCCCGCGACCGCCAGGGCTGGTTCCACGGCCGGCTGGGCTACCTCGTTTGCATCGTCAAGGCGCTCCGAAACTTCGCCCCCCTGGAGGTGCAACTGCGCGTGGACGACCGCGCATGGCAGGGCCGGATCACGCTCATCGCCGTGGCGAACGGACCGGGCTACGGCGGCGGACTGAAGATCGCGCCCGGCGCGGACATGGCCGATGGCCGGCTGGACGTGTGCGTCGTCAAGGAAGTCAGCCGGCTGGAATTGCTGCGCAACCTCCGGCGCGTCATGCGCGGCCGGCACCTTCAGCATCCGAGCGTGATGTTGTGGCCGGGCCGGCGGGTTGAAATCGCAACGATCCTGCCGCAGCCCATCTTTGGCGACGGCGAATTCATGGGCACGACGCCCGCGGCCTGCATCATCGGTGATGCCAAAATCCGCATTCTTCGGCCAGTCCGCCAGGGCGGGACCGCCGCTGCCATCCGGCTGTCGTCGAAAACGCTTTGAGATGTCGGCCAGCGGCAGCCGCGCCCGTCGAGCCGGTGGAAAAGCATTGCGGCTTCCGCCGGCGACGCCTTACTAAAGACACATGTTCTCGCACATCGTCATTTTCTGGACCGAGCCGGGGCAGCCGCCGGCGGCCGACGAACTGATCGCCGGCGCCGAGCGTTACCTGAAGCCGATTCCCGGCATCCGGCATTTCCACGTCGGCCTCATGGTGCCCAGCCACCGGGACGTGGTGGACCGGTCTTACCAGGTCGCGTTGAACGTCGCGTTTGATGACAAGGCCGCGCACGACGCCTACCAGGCGCATCCGCTGCATTTGGAGTTTGTGGACCGCGTGTTGAAGCGCGTCTGCCGCCAGGTGCGGGTTTACGACTTCGCCTGACGCGCCCCCCTGCCGCGTGGCCGTCGGCGGACGCGTGATCAAGACCCGCTGCGCGTCCAAAGTGGATTTGACGCCGCCGGCGCGAGGCCACACCATTGAGCCTCGTTCGCCATGAAAATACGATTTTTCCTCCTCGCGGCCCTGGCGGTGGCCTTGGCCGGGGTCGTTTCCGCCGCCGACCTGGTGCTTCCCCGCTGGCAGCATCTGTCCAGCAAGAACGGCGACCTACCCGTGCCCGGCCCGTCCACCGAGCAAACCGGCGCCGTGGTGGCTGATTTCGACAAGGACGGCGTGAACGATTTCATCCTGAGCTTCCGGCACGTCGCGCCGGCGCTGGTGTGGTATCGGCGCACGGCGCACGGCTGGGACCGCTACGTGATCGAGCCGGCGTTCCTGACCGTCGAGGCCGGCGGCGCGGTGTGCGACATTGACGGCGACGGCGACCTCGATGTCGTGTTCGGCGGCGACTGGCAGAGCGACGAAGTCTGGTGGTGGGAGAATCCGTATCCGAATTTCGATCCCAAGGTGCCGTGGAAGCGGCACGTCATCAAGAAAGGCGGCGCGACGCAGCACCACGACCAGGCGTGTGGCGATTTTCTCGGCACGGGCAAGCCGCAGCTTGCGTTCTGGAACCAGGGCGCGAAGAAGATTTTTCTCGCGGAAATTCCGCCGGACCCGCGGCACGCGGAATCCTGGCCGCTGACCGAGATTTTCTCCGGCAGCGCGGGCGAGGAAGGCCGCGCCGCGTTCAAGTATCCCGAGGGCATGTCGGTGGCGGACATTGACGGCGACGGCCGGCCGGATTTGCTGGCGGGCAACTGCTGGTTCAAACACGTCGGCGGCAAGAAATTTCGGCCCACGAAGATTGCCGAGGTCGGCGGCCTGATTTTTGCCGGGAAGTTCAAGCCGGGCAAATACCCGCAGGTGGTCATCGCGCCCGGCGACGGCGTTGGTCCGTTGCGCTGGTATGAATGCGTGGGCGATCCGTCGAAGTCCGCCGACTGGGTCGGGCACAATCTGCTCGCCCGCGACGTGATCCACGGCCACACGCTGCAGGTCGCCGACATCAACGGCGACGGCCGCCTGGACATTTTCTGCGCCGAGATGGGGAAATGGACCGAAAGCAAAAAGGAGCCGGACAACCCGAAGGCCGTGGCGTGGATTTTTTACGGCGACGGCCAGGGGCATTTCACGAAGACTGAACTCGTCGTTGGTCAGGGCTGGCACGAAGGGCAGGTGGCGGACCTCGACGGCAACGGCACGCTCGACATCCTGGAGAAGCCCTACAACTGGGACACGCCGCGGGTGGACGTGTGGTTGAACCGCGGGCCGAAGTGAGACCCGGCGCGGCGCGGCTCAGCCCAGCGCGCTGGCGAGAACGCTCATGGCCGTCCGGCGGATTTCATCGGAGCGGCCGGCCAGTCTGGCGAATTGATCGGCCCAGCCGGGCTTCGACTGGTTGCGCTCCAGCCAGAGCGTTTTCACGACGCGCTCGGTGCGCTCGACCTGCTGGACGGCCGAGGCCAGCGAATCGCGGCCTTCGGGCAGATCGGAAATGCTGCCGACGAAAAACCGGCTGATCCGCCGGCCGCTGAACACGGCGTTCAAGAGCATCACCACGGTCTGCTCGTAGGCGAACCAGCGTTGCCGCAGCAGTTCGGTCAAAAAACCGTGCCGGACGGCGAAGAATTCGGAGCGGGGACGCTCGGTCAGCCGTCGCAACTCGCGGGCTTCCGCGGGAAACCAGTTGTAGAGCAGGGCGAAGGTGCCGTAGGTGTCAATGAGCTGCTTCGAGTGGCTGTGGTCGGTGGCAATTTCGCCGATGCAGACGTCCTGCTGCAGCTCAAGCGCAACCTCCGGCAGATCGTGCAGCCGGCCGAGCACTTCCTGTCCGACGCCGGCGCCGTAGTTGAAATCGCCGGGAATGAGCCAGTAAACGTCCTCCGGCTGGCCGCGTTCCACGGCGGCGCCGAGGCCGGAATACCACATCTGGCAGGTGTCCACGCACCAGGCGTCGAGCACGTCCGAGCACCGCGCCACGGTGCGCTTGCGAAAGTCCAGAAACGGCGCGCTCGCCTCCATCGCCAGGTGCGTCTTGCGATCCATCACCGTGATCGGCCGGGCATACTTGGACGGCTCCTCGTCGAGCCGGGCGACGAGTTTGTAAAGCGCCTCCAGGTCGGAGTAGTCGGCCGGCTGGCGGAAGGGGTAGATCACGACCGGATGAATTTTGCCCGGCGGCGCGGTCTTGGACGGCTTGGCGGGGGCGTCGCTCCTCTGGTGGTTGGCAGCTTTGGATTTCATAGGCAACGGCGTTGGCTGACCGCAGCCAACCGTCGCGCTCCCGCCGGTCCGCCCGGCGCCGATGAGCCATGCTGGTTGCCGGACGCCGCGCTATCCGCGCGTTTTCAGTTGGCTGACAGGCGCAGCTTACGCGAATCCCGCCGCGAAGCAACGGCGTTTCAGAACGTGAGATAGCGGATCACATCCGCCGCCGCGAGGTCGCGGCCGGCGTAGAGCAGCGAGCCTTCCTGGTATTTGGCGGCGCCGCTTTGCCGCAGGTTGAAGGTTTGCACCAGGTCCCGATACCAGTCGGGGAACCGGTCCGAGAACTTCAATTCGAGGATCACCAGGTCGTTCGACGCGTTGCCCGGCGGCGTGCAGACAAAGGGTTTCTCCATGCGCGTGATGAGCGCCTGGTCGAACCGCGTCACGGCGCGGACGTGGCGGTCAAACGTGACGCGCACCTCGTTGTTGAAGTCGTTCACATACGCCTCGCGCTCGTAGGCCACGTGCAGCTTGCCGACGGCGCCGACGGCGAACTGGAGCTGGAGGAAGTCCTGAATGGCCTTCAGTTCGGTGGGATCGTCCGGCACGGCCATTTCCGCCCGGCGGGGCAACTGGCCGTTCAGCACCTGGGCGGCGCTGGACCGGCGGATGCCGCAGCGTTGCTTGATGATCACGTCCTTCATGCGGCGTTTGATTTCCCAGAAAACCGGCGTCTTCTCGTTTTCGTTGTAGTAGCGGATGCGGAGTTTGTAGCGGTTCTTGTCGCCGTTGAACGTCCGCCAGAAAAGCTGCCAGTCGTCCGAATCCAGATAGAGGCTGTGGACGGGGTAGGAATCGTTCGGCAGGCCCACGCCGTATTCGTCCAGATCGAGATACTGGCGGACAAAATCGCGGATGCGGAGGGCGAGCGAATTCGGGATGAGGTATTTCAACTCAAACCGCGATGCCATCAACGTGTGGTCCTGTGCCATAAACTTGGTGATGTGAACTTCTTGTCGCCGGGGAACGCCGCGTTCCGCCAGGCCGCCGCCGGGGAAAGCCTCCTTCACTTGGCCGGCGGGGCGGGTGCCGGTGGCAGCGCGTTCGTGCCGGCGGCGGCAAGCGTTTCCAGGTCCGTAATGCGCTTCTCCAGCCGCATCCGGAGCGGGGGCAGCTCGGTCAACAATCGCCGGCACAAGCCGATGGCGACGTCCCATTTCTTCTGCGCCGCGGCCAGATCCGCCGCGGCCAGGCCGGCGCGCTTGACCCACCAGGGATCGGGCTGCTCGCCGTCGTGGAGGTTTTTGCCATAGACGACGTTCAGGTAGTGATCGAGCGCGCTGGCGAAGAGCGCCGCCTGTTGCGCCGCGGGCAGCAGCGGCGCCTCCTTTTCGAGCACCACGCCCAGGCCGACCTCCGCCATGCTGCGCACGGCCACGTCGCGGGCGGCGTTCATGGCGTTTTGATACGCCTCGGCGGCGGCGGCGAAGCGGTTGGTGTCCTGCGTGGCGGTGGCGAGCGTGAGCCGGCAGTCGCCGATGCGGCCCCAGGCGCGGGCGGCGAACTCGTTGGTCGGGAACGGCGGCGTGACGACCTTCAGAAACGCGGTGATCGCGTCGCCGTAGCGGTCCAGCTTGTTCGTGGCGCCGCCGGGGTCTTCCAGCAGGAAAATGTCGCCGCGGAACAAATACGCCTCGGCGACGATCGGCACCGGGATCGGCGAGGTGGCGACGTAGAGCGGGCCGTTGGTGATGAGCCAGTCGAAATGGTTGCGGGCGCTGTCGTAGCTCTGCCGCGCAAAGGCGGCGATGCCGGCCATGCGCCGCGCCTGGAAGGCCAGGGCGTCGGCCTGCGCGGCGGGCTGGGTGAAAATCTTGTTCTGAAACAGCAGCTCGGCGTTCGCGTAGTCGCCCTGGTTGTAGAAATACATGGCGGCGAGGTATTGCGCGAGCGGGGCATTGGCGTCGTCGGGGAACCGCGCCACGAAGTTGGTGAGCATCTGCAGGGCTTTCGTGTCCGGCGTGATTTGATAGGTGAGCTGGGCCAGTTCAAAGACCGCCTGTGCCTGCAAGGCCGGGGGCAAATTCGTCTGCGCGCCGTATTCATGGAGCCAGCCCTCGTAGGCTCCGCGCGCCGCCGTCCAGGCCTGTTCTTTTTGGTAGGTGTGGGCGATTGCCAGCTTCACCTCCGGCAGCAGCACCGAGTTCGTCGCGCGTTTGACAAAATCCTCATACACCGCCCGCGCCACGTCCGGCCGGCCCTGGCGGCTCAACGCCTGGCCGTAGAGCAGGGCGGAACGGTCGGCCAGTTCGCCGCCCGGATCCACCTTCAGCAACTCGGCCATCGCCGCAGCGGAGGCGACGAAGTCCTGCCCGTCGTTGCCGGCTCGCACGATCTGGTAAAGTGCCTGGGTAAACAACGCATTCGTCAGCCCCGGCGTGCCGACATAGTTCGTGGCCACGACCCAGTAGTTGGAGATCGCGGCCGGAAAGTCCCGCGCCAGATACTGGCAATCGGCCAGCTTGAATCGTGCGACGGCCTGGTCGGCGCCGCGCGGCAGGTGGTCCGCCGCCGCCTTGAACGCGGCCGTGCCCGCGGCCAGGTGGCTGGCACCCTCCTCCACGAGACACCAGCCGCGGTCGAGCTGGGCGTTGCCGACAAGCCGGCTTTGCGGGTAATTCGTCGTCACCAGGTCGAAATCCGCGCGGGCTTGCGCCAGCAAATTGCTGCTCGCGGCCAGTTCCTCCGGCGTGCGGGTGGCGGCCTTGCCGGCGAAATACCGGCGAAGCCGCAACTCGCCCAGCGCCAGGTGCGCCTGGTCCAGCAGGTCGTCCTGCGGGTGCGCGGCCACGAAGGTTTCGAGGCGCCTGGCGGCCTCGTCCGGATGGTTGTCGCGCAGACAAAGTTCAACGATGTTTTGCAGCGCCAGCCGGCGCTGGGCCGGCGGCACGTCGGCGGCCAGGTTCCGTTCGTAGAAGTTCAGGGCGGCTTCGGTCTGGCCAAGGCGCTGGAGAATCTCGGCGTTCAACCTCACGGCCTCGGCCTGCAAATCCCGCGGCACCGCGTTGGTGGCGCTGGTCCAGAGGTTGGTGGCGTTGCTCAACGCCGCCGGCAACTGCCCCGCGGCGAGCCGCGCGCGGGCCAGCAGAAATTCCCGTCGCCACGTCAGCTCCGGCGGCAGCGGCCGGCCCTCCAGCGCCTTCAACGCCTCTGCCGCGCCGGCGGGATCGTGGGCCGTGAGCAGCAGTTCGCCCAGCAACAGCCAGCCGCGGATCGCCCACGGGTCGTCCGGTTTGGCGCGGGCGGCCGGCTGGAAGACGCCGGCCGGGTCGCGCAGCAGCGCCACGGCGCGCGCCGTCTCGCCGGCTTGCGACCGTGCGTAGGCGTCGTCGTAAATCGCCTCCAGCCGGCGCGCGGAATCCGGAAACCGCGTGGCCACCGTGGCAAAACCATCCGCGGCGCCGGCAAGGTCGCCTTTCTCCAGTCGCGCCGTGGCCTGCCAGAACGCGAACTCGGCGGCGAGCTTGCCCGCCAGGCCGGCCTTTTCGGTGAGCAGGCTGATGGCGTCGTAGTAGTGCTTCAATTTGATGCGCGCCTGGGCCTGGACGAGCACGACCTCGGCGGCGCGCTCGGAGTTTGGGTATTTGCCCAGGAAGTCGGCGCTGTTGCGTTCAACGGTGTCATAGAGGCCGTCCTGAAACATTTTAACCACGGCGTCCGCGGCGCGGGTCTCCACGCCGTCGGCGGCGCGCAAACCGCCGGCGAGCGCGCTGAGCGCGACGAGGACCAGCCACCAGACACGTTGCGCAGAAACCTGAACCATGCGGTGTTTGGACGGGTTCATGGCCGGTTTTATTTGGCCGCCAGCACGGGGCGCAGGTAGCGACCTGTGTGGCTGGACTCGCAACGGGCGACGTGTTCCGGCGGACCTTCGGCTACGATGCGCCCGCCGCCGGCGCCGCCTTCCGGGCCGAGGTCAATGATCCAGTCGGCGCACTTGATGACATCGAGGTTGTGCTCAATGACGACCAGCGTGTTGCCGGCGGCGCGCAGCTTGAAGAGCACTTCCAGGAGTTTGGCCACGTCCTGAAAATGCAGACCGGTGGTGGGTTCGTCCAGCAGGTAAAGCGTGTGGCCCAGCGAACGCCGGCTCAACTCCGCGGCGAGCTTCAGCCGTTGTGCCTCGCCGCCGCTGAGCGTGGTGCCCGCCTGGCCGAGCCGCAAATAGCCCAGGCCGACTTCGGCCAGCGTCAGGCACGCCTCGTAAATTGGCGGCACCGCGCGGAAAAACGTCACCGCCTCGTCCACCGTCAGGTCGAGCACGTCGGCGATGTTCAGGCCCTTGTAGGTGATCTCCAGCGTTTCGCGGTTGTAGCGCCGGCCGCCGCAGGTTTCGCAGGTCACATAAACCGGCGGCAGGAAGTTCATTTCGATTTTGATGAGGCCGTCGCCCTGGCACTTTTCGCACCGGCCGCCGCGGACGTTGAAGCTGAACCGCCCCGGTTCGTACCCGCGCACCTTCGCCGCCGGCAGCCGCGCGAACAGGTCGCGAATCTGGTTGAAGATGCCGGTGTAGGTCGCCGGGTTGCTGCGGGGCGTGCGGCCGATGGGCGACTGGTCCACGACGACCAGCTTGCCGAGGTGCTCGATGCCGCGCAGTTCCGTGTGCGCGCCCGGCCGGTCGGTGGCGCCGTAGAGCCGCCGCGCCAGCGCCCGGTGCAGAATGTCGTCCACGAGCGTGCTCTTGCCCGAGCCGCTGACGCCGGTGACGCATGTCAGCAGGCCGATGGGAAGGCGGACGTTGATGTTCTGCAAATTGTTTTCCCGCGCGCCGACGATTTCCAACCAGCCGCGGTCGCCCGCCGGAATGCGTTTGCGCGGCGTCGGGATGGTAAGTTCGCGGCGCAAATAACGGCCGGTGGGCGACCGCGGGTGCGCCGTGACTTCCGCCAGCGTGCCGGCGGCCACGAGTTCGCCGCCGCGCACGCCCGCGCCGGGGCCGAGGTCGAGGATGTAGTCCGCGCGCCGGATGGTTTCCTCGTCGTGCTCGACGACGATCACGGAGTTGCCCAGATCGCGCAGTCCTTCGAGCGTGCCGAGCAGGCGTTCGTTGTCGCGCTGGTGCAGGCCGATGCTCGGTTCATCAAGAATGTAGAGCACGCCGACGAGGCCGGCGCCGATTTGCGTGGCCAGCCGGATGCGTTGCGCCTCGCCGCCGGACAGCGTGCCGCTCTCGCGGTCGAGCGTGAGGTAGCCGAGGCCGACGTTTTTGAGAAAACCCAGCCGCGCGCGGATTTCGCGGATGATGTCGCCGGCGATTTTTTCCTGAAACTCGGTCAGTCGCAGGCCGGCGAAAAACGCGTCCGCCACGTCCACGGACAGCGCGCAAACGTCCATGATCGAAAGGCCCGGTGGGCGTGGCGGCGGTCGGCCGGTTGCGCCGGGCCGCGCCGTTTCGCCGCCGAGCGTGACGGCGAGTATTTCCGGCTTCAACCGCCGGCCGCCGCAGGCGTCGCACGGCTGGAGCGCCATGAACGCCTTGAGCCGGTTGCGCGTAAATTCGCTTTCGCTCTCCGCGTAAAGCCGCTGCAGGTTGGGCAGCACGCCTTCGAACGGCCGCGTGAGCTTGCCCTGCTTGCCCGCGCGCCAGAAGGTGAATTCGATCTCGGTTTCGCCGGAGCCGTACAACAGCACGCGGCGGAACTCCGGCGGCAGGTTCTTGAACGGCGTTTCCAGGTTCAGGCCGTAGTGCGCCGCCACGCCGCGCAGCAGCGCCTTGTAATAAACCACCATGCGCTTGCCGCCGCGCCGCCACGGCAGGATGGCGCCCTGTTCGAGCGATTTGTCGGCATCCGGCACCACCAGCGTCTCGTCGAACACGAACTTCTGTCCCAGCCCGTGGCAGACCGGGCAGGCGCCAAAGGGTGAGTTGAAGGAAAAATGCTTCGGCGTCGGCGTGTCGTAGCTCAAGCCGGTGGCCGGGCTATACATCCGGTTTGAATGCATCGTCTCGGTCCACGGCGCATCGGCCGCGGCGCCGGGCGGTTGCGACAGCACGAGCAGCCGGCCATCGCCCCATTTCAAGGCGGTTTCCGCCGAGTCACTCAACCGCACGCGCACGCCGGCGTCCACCACGAGCCGGTCCACGACGGCTTCGATGGTGTGCTTTTGCCTGGGATCGAGCTTGACGCGGAGGTTCGCCGCCAGTTCCACCAGCTCGCCGTCCATGCGCGCCCGGACAAAGCCCTCGCGCGCCAGCCGTTCGATCACGTCGCGGAACTCGCCGCGTTGCGCCCGCACCACCGGCGCGAGCAGCATCACGCGCGTTTTGGCCGGCAGCGCGAGGATTTTGTCCACGATTTCGCTCGTCGTTTGCGAGGTGATCGGCTGGCCGGTGACCGGACAATGCGGCTGGCCGACGTGGGCGAAGAGCAGGCGCAGGTGGTCGTAAATCTCCGTCGTGGTCGCGATCAACGAGCGCGGGTTGGCCGCCGCGGTGCGTTGCTCGATGGCGATGGCCGGCGAGAGGCCCTCGATGAAATCCACGTCCGGCTTCTCCATCAGGTCGAGGAACTGCCGCGCGTAGGCCGAGAGCGATTCCATGTATTTGCGCTGGCCCTCGGCGAAGAGCGTGTCGAACGCCAGCGAGGATTTGCCCGAACCGCTGGGTCCGGTGATGACGACCAGCTTGTCGCGCGGAATCGTGAGCGACAGGTTCTTTAAATTATGAACCCGCGCCCCGCCGATGCGGATGAATTCCTTTGCCATGCCGTCGAATCGTCGCTTGCGACAATCCGGCCAGCCTAACGCGTGGCCGCCGCGTTGCAAAGCGCGGAGTCGCCACCGCAATCGGCTTGACCCATCCGCGTCCGGTTGGCTTGATGCCCGGCGTGCCGAACCGCCATGAATGACCGCCGCCGGCTCGACCAGGCGCTCGTCGAACGCGGCCTCTGCCCGAGCCGCGAAAAGGCCCGGCGCGCTGTCCTGGCCGGCGAAGTGCGCGTGAACGGCCAGCTCGCCGCCAAAGCCAGCCAGACCGTGCGGCCGGCGGACGCGGTCGAATTGCGCGCGCCGGAACGCTACGTCAGCCGCGGCGGCCACAAGCTCGAACACGCGCTGCGGCATTTCGTGCTGGACGTGACCGGCGGCACGGCCGTGGACCTGGGCGCCTCCACCGGCGGGTTCACGGACTGCCTGCTGCAACACGGCGCGGCGCGGGTGTTTGCCGTGGACGTGGGGCAGGGGCAACTGGCGTGGAAACTGCGGCAGGACGCGCGGGTCGTGGTGATGGAACGCACCAACGCGCGGCACCTCGCGCCGGAACGGATGCCGCCGACGTTCGCGTCGGCGGATTATGTGGTGGTGGATTGCTCGTTCATTTCGCTGCGCCTCATTCTGCCGGCGGCGGTTGCCTTGCTGCGGGATTCCGGTAAGCTCGTCGCGCTGGTCAAACCGCAGTTCGAGGCCGGCAAAGCCGAGGCCGACAAGGGTGCCGGCGTCATTACCGATCCGGCCGTTCACGCGCGGGTGCTGGCGGAACTGCAAGCGTTTGTCGCCACGTTGCCCGGACTGGTCTGGCGCGGCGTGACGGAATCGCCCATTCTTGGTCCGGCGGGCAACAAGGAATTCCTGGCGTTGATTGAAAAAGTTACCTGACAACCTCCGGCGGGTGGGCGTCGTCGCCAACCCGGACAAACCAGCCACCCGGGCCGTGATCCGGCGCGCGGTGCGCCTGATTCATGCCGCCGGCCGTGAAGCGCTGGCCGAACAGGCCACGGCCGAATTCGCCGGCTTGAATCTGACCGCCGCGCCGGACATCCCCACGCTCGCCCGGCAATGCGACCTGCTGCTCGTGCTCGGCGGCGATGGCACGATGCTCCGCGTGGCGCGCGATTCCGCCGGCAGCCGGACGCCAATTTTCGGCGTCAACCTCGGCACGCTGGGTTTTCTCACCACCTGCGCGGTCGGCCGGTTGAAGGCCGCGCTGGAGCAGCTTTGGACCGGCCAATGCACCGTGGAAGCGCGCTCGTTGATCGAAGCCGCCCAGTTCGGCGACGCGACCGGCGCCGCCGAACTGGCGCTGAACGATTTCGTCATCAGCCGCGGCGCCGTGCCCCGGTTGATCGAGTTGGAAGTGAAAGTGGACGGCGAGTTGCTGACCAGCTACCGCGGCGACGGGCTGATCATCAGTTCGCCCACCGGCTCGACGGCGTATTCGCTGGCAGCCGGCGGCGCCGTGGTTGACCCGCAGGCCGAAGTATTCGCGCTGACGCCGATCTGCCCGCACACGCTGTCCAACCGCTCGGTGATCGTCAGTCTCGGTTCGGTCATCGAAGTCCGGCTGCTCAGCCAGCGGGTGGAGACGTTTCTCGCGGCGGACGGCCAGATGCGGACGCGGCTACAGGTGGGCGACACGATGCGGTGCCAGCGCAGCCAGCACGTCGCCCGGCTGGTGCGGCTGCCAGGGGCGTCGTTCTTCGACACGCTGCGGCAGAAGCTTAACTGGAGCGGCTCGACGGTTTGATCCGTTGCCACGGCCGCCCGGATTTCAGGTGTTGGATTCGAGCGCCTGACGCCAGTCTTCCACGGCGCGGCGCATTTGCTCGAAGGCGTTGAGCCGCGGCGTGACGAACCGCGGCGTGAACCACGGGAATGTGCCCACCAGGTCGTTTGTCACCAGGATTTGCCCGTCGCAGTCCGGCCCGGAACCGATGCCGATTGTCGGAATGGCAATGCGCTGGGTGATTTCGCGGGCGACGGCGGGCGTGACCAACTCCAGCACGACGGCAAACGCGCCGGCCGCGGCAAGGAACTCGGCGTCCGCCAGCAACGCCTGCCGTTCCGCCTCAGCCCGGCCCTTGATGTGATAACCGCCTTCCTCGCGGACGTGCTGCGGCAACATGCCCAGATGGCCGCAGAACGGAATGCCGGCGGCGCGAATCGCGCGGACCTGCTCGCCGATACTCCGCCCGCCTTCGGCCTTCACCGCTTCGGCACCGGCGGCGGCGAGCCGGCGCGCGGACGCGACGGCTTCGTCCGGGGTGCGGTAGGTGTTGATCGGCATGTCGGCGGCCAGCAGGGCGCGAGGCTTGGCACGGGCGGTGGCGCGGACGTGGTGCTCCATTTCTGTTAAAGTCACTAGCGTAGTGTCGGAGTATCCCAACACGACCATGCCGAGTGAATCACCGACGAGCAGCAACGGGACGCCGGCCTCATCCAACAGCCGCGCCATCGGGTAATCGTAAGCGGTGAGGGCGCCGATACGTCGCCGGCCTTTCCAAGATTGAATCAAGTCCGCCGTGATCTTGGCTTCGTTCACAACCGCGACCTTGGCCACGCGCGGTTAAACGGACAAGCCGAAAGTCTTATTGTATTACGCTGTGAACTTGGGCTGCGTCCGGCTTATTGCACCCCGGCCTCTGCGGAACGGTAAAGCAGTTTCAACGGGCACCAGCATCTGTGCGGCGCTGGCTGAATGCCGATTTCATCGAGTAGCATGGCCGGGAGGCTTTTGGCTTTGCTAAACGGCCGGGCGTCAACGTTACGAGGCAAAATCGCCAGAAGCGAATGTTTTTGTTTTAATCAATTGATAACAAAATGGTTAGATTCAGTCTTCTGCCGTTCTGACGGCGGCAGGCGGTGCTGCCTGGTTGCTCGCTCATTGGCTCTCGCCAAGCGGCTGGCAAACGCGCTTGCCGCTGTTACTTTCAAGCTCACAAGGCTTTTCACCGAGGGAGCAACGAAATCGGGCACGTCCAAAAGCACTTGGTTGTTGACATCATGCGTTCAAATCGGGCAAATCAGCTCTGTGCAACGGGTGTTTAACAAAACGCGGCCAGCAGGTGCCGCCAGGAACATGTTTTAGGCCGGAAAGGGCAGCCTAAAATTCTTAAAAAAACTATTGACACTCCAAAACCCCTTTGGCACACTGCCCCCACACACGGATACAACAGAGACAACAATGAGAACAAAAACCTTACTAATTACGGCTGCGCTGAGTGCTGCGGGAGCCGCCACGGCCATGGCGCAGGTTTACTCGGTGAACGCGGTGGGTTACATCAACCTGAGCGTCCCTGCTGGGTTCTCCATCATCGCAAACCAGCTTGATGCTGGCACTGGCAACAATGTCCTTTCCAAGCTGTTTACCAGTGTTCCGGATGGTACGATCATTTACGAATACTCGAACGGTGGTTACAACATCAGCACTTTCGCTTTCGGTTCGTGGGATGTTGACCAGACGTTGGCTCCGGGACAGGCGGCGTGGATTAACAATCCGAACACCGCGGCGATCACGGTGACGTTTGTGGGCAATGTTCCGCAAGGCAGTTTGTCTCAGCAGATTCCAGCCGGCTTCTCACTACAATCCTCACAAGTTCCCCAAAGTGGGGCTTTGGATACTGTGCTTGGGTATCCGGCTGCTGAAGGTGACATCATTTACCGTTATGCGGGTGGTGGTTATACCATCAGCACTTACGCCTTTGGTGCATGGGACACCGTTCCCACCCCGAATGTGGGTGAAGGCTTCTGGGTCAATACACAGACAGCCAAGTCTTGGACTCGGAATTTCTCTGTGAACCAATAGTATTTTCGAAGAAAACCATAACCAATAACTTGTAATAATAACATGAAAAAACTCCTACTTGTTGCGGCGCTGGTCGTGGCAACCTCTGCGGCGTATGCCCAAGGGTTGATCAACTTCTCCAGTTATGTTCCAGGTGCCGGTCTCAAGGTCCAGGTCTTCCAATCCGATGGAACCACCGGTCTTGCAGGCACGGATTACTTGGTTCAGTTGTATGCCGGTGCTCCTGGTGCTGGTGAAAACAGTCTTGTTCCCGTTGGCTCTGCCGGGCATTTCCTGACTGGTGCTGGCGCGGGATATTTCACCGCCGGTGGCGTGACCGTTCCACTTACCGTCATTGCGAACCCAGTGGGTGGTGGTGAATTCCAAGTCAAGGCGTGGGCTGCCAGTGCTGGTGCCAGCTATGACGCTGCGTTGGCTGCTGGTGCTCCTAACACCTATGGTGCCTCGTCTGTGTTCACCTTGGCGACCATCGCCACAGCTCCGGCCCCGGCTTCGAATCTGATTGGTTTGACGAGCTTCTCGCTCGTTGGCGGTGCGATTCCTGAGCCTTCGACCGTCGCGCTTGGCGTGTTGGGTGCGTCTCTGTTCTTGATCCGCCGTCGCAGCTAATTAAATTGTTGTTCTCATGACGCCGCCCGCAAGGGCGGCGTTTTTGTTTTACAGCACGGGGGAAAGGCGGCCGGCTGACTTTGACGATGGTGAATTAGCAAAGCCAAGTACTCACCTTCTTGGTGCTTTACATGGCTTGTTTGCCGATTCGCAGTTGTTTATACGGCTTGTCGAATTTGGTCTTTCTTGGCTTCAAGCTCCGTGGCGAGCCGCTGGCGTTCCTTACTCCACTGCTGGCGGAACTTCTCAGCTTTCTCCCAATCGCCAGCCGCCTCGGTCGTGGCGATTTGGTCTTTGAAAGACAATTCCAACTCAGCCCCCTTGGCCGCATAAATCGAATCCAGTTCAGCCAGTTGCTTTCTTTGATTGTCGGTGAGTTTGTGCGACGGCATGGCCTTCTCCAGTCGTTCCATCGCAAGTTCGTAGGCGGATTTCATAATCGTTTGACACGGCAAGTTTGTCTGGCCGATGATCTTCACGCAAGCACGGCCTGCGGTGTCTGAGTGAGGTCGCGCCGCCCTCAACGCATGGTGACCACACCGATCCAACTGATTTCCACCGATTTTGACGGCACAATGGTGTCCGAGTCAGAAGCACCTTCCGTGGCGCCGCGTCTGCAAGACTTGTTGCGAGAGCTGCAGGCAAACGGGGCGCATTGGGTGATCAATACCGGCCGTGATCTAGTCAGCTTGAATGTGGCCTTGAGGCAGGCGCAGATGACCGTTGCGCCGGATTTCTTGGTGTTGGTTGAGCGGGAAATCTTCGTCCGGAAAGACGGAGGCTTCGTCGGGCTGGAGGAATGGAACCAGCGTTGCACCGCTGACCACAACTGCCTGTTCGCGGATGTTCGTCGTGACGTGCCGCGGTTAACCGCCTGGGTGCGAGCGCGGTTTGACGCGCGCGTTTACGAAGATCCGTGGTCGCCATTTTGTCTGGCAGCCCGGTGCAATGAGGATGCCGATACCATTCTTGCTTATCTTGAAGATTACTGTCGCGAAGTTCCGCAATTGACGGTTGTTCGGAATGATGTTTACGCGCGCTTCAGTCATGCTGGCTACAGCAAGGGAAGCGCCCTTGCGGAAATAGCCCGCCGGCTGGGCGTGTCCGCGGCGCGGATTTTTGCGGCGGGCGATCATCTGAACGATCTATCCATGCTGACCCGGCAACGCGCGGCGTGGCTGGTGGCACCTGCCAATGCGGTGCCCGCCGTGAAGGCTGCGGTGCTGGAGCAGGGAGGCTACATCAGCGGTCGACCGCACGGACATGGGGTGAGCGATGGTTTGCTGCGGGCGCTGGTGTTGGCGGGCGGCAAGGGCAATTCACCCAGGGTGGCGTGCGGTTTGGCGGGTTGATTCGCGCGGCTTTCAACGCAACCGGGGCGCTGGAATGAATTTCCCTCAATCGTAAGTTCTAACGTTTAACATTTGACAGCCGAACGACGGGTGTTAGCTTTTCAGGCAATGCGGGCTGCGCCGGTTTCCCTCAACGACGAGAGCGAAGCGCGGCCCGTTGTGTTTTAATTGGTGATTTTTTGTTTCCATGAGCGACGCAACGGCAATCAATCCGCCTAGCAGCGGAGCAAACAACGGAGCGGAGGTTTCGGAAGCGGTCATCCGGATCGCGGGCAATTCCCAAGATGGCATTCAGGCCATTGGCGGTTTTCTGGCCCGGCTGGCCGGCCGTAGCGAGCAGGAGGTCATGACGTTCATGACCATTCCCTCGACGATCTCCGGTGGCCCCTCGATTTTCCAGGTCCGTGTCGGTTCGGGGGAAGTGCTCAGTCCCGGCGACGAAGCGGATGTTTTGCTGGCATTTTACCAGCACTCCTACGAGGGGCACATTGGTTTTCTCAAGAAGGGGGGCATTGTGCTTTACGACTCCGATCATGTTGATCCGAAGCCCGAATGGGAAAAGGAATACCGGCACGTGGGGGTGCCGATCTCGGGCCTGACCGTCGAGGCCATTGGCGGCACCGGCAAGGACAAGGGCAAAAATCTCTTCGCCCTGGGGTTGATCGCAAAGATGTTCAACCTGGAGGTGCCGAAACTTCAGCAGCTCATCTCGGAGAAATTCGGGGCGAAGGATGCCTCCGTGCTCGACAACGCGATGACGGCGTTCTCGGCCGGCTACAGTCACTCCCTCGGACATCTGCTGGAAACCTTCCGGTTCGTGGAGGGACAAAAGCGGTCTGCCAGCCAGGTGGTGATGAACGGCAACGAGGCGCTTGCCTATGGATTGATCGCGGCAGGCGTGCGGTTTGGCGCCGGATACCCGATCACGCCATGGTCGGACATCATGGAGTTGCTGCGGCGCGAGCTGCCCAAATACGGCGGCACATTTGTGCAGTGCGAGGACGAAATCGCCTCCATCGCGATGGCGCTGGGCGCCAGTTATGCCGGCAGTCTGGCGGTGACAGGTTCAAGCGGGCCGGGCATTTCCCTCAAGACCGAGGCGCTGGGTTGGGGCGTGATGGCGGAGGTGCCGCTGGTGGTGGTGGATGTGCAGCGCGGCGGCCCCTCGACCGGTCTGCCGACGAATGTTGAGCAGTCCGATTTGAATATTGCCTGCTATGGCGGCCACGGCGACTCGCCCAGGGTCGTCATTGCACCGGCGAACGTGGAGGATTGTTTTTACACTGCCATTGAGGCGGTCAATCTGGCGCGCAAATTCAGTGTGCCGGTCATCATCCTGACGGACCAGGCGATCGCCACCCGCATCGAGGCCTTTGAGGAACCAAAATTGCAGGGACTCTGCCAGTCTCTCGCGCCGGATCTGACGCCGGTGGCGACGCACAAACCTTACGACCTCTCCATCCCGAACGGTGTGACCCAGCACCGCCCGCCCGGCACGCGTATCCTCGACGGCCGCTATCCGGTCATCACCGGCCTGGAGCACGATGAATTTGGCCATCCCACCGGCTCGCCCCAGCTTCACCTGGCGATGAGCGCGAAGCGTCGCCGGAAACTACAGGCATTGGCGGACGAAATACCCGTGCCGAAGGTTTACGGCCCGTCGGAAGGACGGGTTCTTCTCGTGGGCTGGGGTTCGACCCAGGGTCCGATCCACGAGGCGGTGGACCAATGCCGGTGTGCGGGCGAAAGCGTCTCCGCGCTGCACCTCAAGCACCTCTTCCCGCTGCCCAACGGTCTGGAGGAAATCTTCGACGGATTCACGCATATCCGGGTGGTCGAGATGAACGACGAAGGCGTGTATGGTTTTGGCCAACTGGCGGGCATTCTCCGCGCGCGCTATTGCAATCCGAAGATTGTCAGCGTGAACAAGGCGGATGGTCTCACGTTCAAAGTCCGGGAGATCATTCACCGCGTGTGCGAAACCGTGCAGGATGGAATGAACAAGTTCTGATCCCGGCCAACTTTTGCCTGACTTACCATGAGCGCTCCAATTACTGAAACCGCCCCGAAGGCCGGCAGCCCGGCCCAGATTATCATTTCGACGACTCCCGCCGCCGAACCGCGCAAGCCTTTGTCCAAAAGGGAAATCGTTGCCGATCATCCAACTTGGTGTCCAGGATGCGGCGATTTTGCCGTGCTGGCGCTGTACTACAAGTTGATCGAAAAGCGGCAGCTCTGGCACGAGCGGGTTACCACGGTGTCCGGGATCGGCTGTTCGAGTCGTTTCCCGTATTTCGTTCAGGCGCACGGCGCCCACTTCATTCACGGACGCGCCCTGCCGTTTGCCAGCGGCGTGTCCCTCTCGCGACCGGACCTGCATGTGTTCGCCTTCATTGGCGACGGCGACGCATTCTCGATCGGTGGCAACCATTTCACCCACGCGGCGCGGAAGAATGTCAACCTTACCTGCGTAGTGATGGACAACGAGGTTTACGGCCTGACCAAGAAGCAAACTTCGCCGACGTCGCCGGTCGGCTTCAAGAGCAAGACCGACATCTGGGGCGCGGTGGACCAGCCGATCAACCCGATGAAGCAGGCCATCATGGCGGGGGCGACGTTTGTTGCCCGCACCATCAGCACGAACCCGAATCACGTCCTGCAGATGATGGAGGCGGCGCTCGACCACGAGGGCTTCAGCTTCATCGAATGCCTGAGCGAATGCGTGGAGTTTTATCCTGGCGCGTTCGACGGCGCCAATCCGCGCAAAGGCGGCCAGTTCCGCGAAGTTCCGCCGGAGCATGACCGCACGGACGAGGCGGCGGCCTACAAGCTGGCGAGCGAGCCGTTCCCCGGCTACTTTGGCATTTTATACCAGGTCAAGCGACCTACGAAAAACGCCTTGGAAGCCAGAATCAACACGAACTTCCGGTCCAAGGTTCAAGGCCTGGCCGACTGGCAGATTCTCCAGCAGACCTTCGACCGGATGAAGTGAACCGATCCTTCGCCCTTGCGCCCCGGTCCAACCGCCGGGGCTTTTCTTTGTTGCCGGGCGGGCGGCGGACGGAGCCTTGACGCGGCGTTCGCCGGTTTGCATTTTAGAGGGAGCAACAGCCAAAATCAGCCATTGCACGTTATGCCAATTTACGAATTTGCCTGTCCCCAGTGCCGGGTCATTTTCAACTTTTTGTCCAAGACGGTGAACCCAACACATTCGCCCACCTGCCCCAAGTGCGGCAACCGCCAGATGCGCAAACAGGTCAGTCGTTTTGCCGCGCCGAAAGGCGTCAAAGAGCCGACGGCTGCGGCCACCGACGACGAGGGCGAACCAATGCCGGAAATAGACGAGACGCGCATGATGCGGGCCATGAATGAGCTTGAGCGCGACATGGACCACCTCGACGAGAACAATCCGCGGCACATGGCGCACATGATGAAGAAGATGAAGGACCTCATGCCGCCCGGCACCATGCCCAAGGAAATGGACATCGCCATCAAACGGCTCGAACAGGGCGAGGATCCGGAGAAAATCGAAGCGGACATGGGCGATGTTTTTGGCGATTTTTTTGGTCCGGAGGGGGATGGCGGAGAAGGTGGCGGCATGGGCGGTGGCTATTCCCACGACAGCGGGCTTTACGACTATTGAGCCAACATTTCCTTGGCGCCGGCGCCACCTGCCCAGTCAGCGTGATTTGAATCTGCGAATTGC
>JAJXZJ010000046.1 GCA_021780105.1 bacterium | reverse complement strand
GTTGCGGCCGATACGTCCCGTCCCGCAGTTGTTCGTGCAGCCGCTGAAGCTCGGCCTCAGCGTGCCGCCCGTAATGCGCCACGGTTTGTTCGTCCGCTCCCGCGCTCCCGCCGTTGCGCCACACCTTCGCAAAGGCGCTTTGCAGATTGGCGGGCGCATAGGTCTTGTCCAGCAAGCTGAACCAGACTTGGTTTGCTGACTCACCCGAGGTGAGCCGCGTCAACAGGCGCTCCGTCCAGACACTCCGTTCCACCCATTCCCACCGTTTGTGGGCGCGGGCTTCTCCGGCTGGTTTTCTTGCTGTTGCCGCCAGGCACGCAGGGTGTCGACGCTGACGCCCAAATCACGAGCAACGTCGCGATAGGGTTTCCCGCTGGTCTGAACCAGTTCCACCGCCTGTTGGCGAAAGGTGGCGTCATAGGGCTTGTGTATTCGTGGCATAGGTCTTCGCTTTCTTTTCTACCACTCCGCGCCCGTGTCCGCAAAATCCAAGAAACCTCAGCCCGCGGATTTGCGCCCGCCCCGACAGGCTTCGCCTTTCGCTCGCAGGCTAGCCCACCCGCACCGACCGAATCGAGTTCACCGCGACGGCCCGCACGGGCCGCCTGGGTTACGGACTGGTCGTTCTCGTTCCGTGGCTCTCCACCCCGCCTCACGGCGACGCAGTTACGGTTCGATACCGCACGGTTCTTCACCGCACAGAAGCCGACTTCCACGGCTCCATCCCAGCGCCTTCTCAGGCGCACGAGCGCCGGTCTCCAGGCCGGCTTGCGGACAGGCCTGGTTCATCTCAGGAACATGCCGTTCGCGACCCCGTCCCAAGCCGGCTGGAAGCCGGCGCTCCGTGTTCCGGCATGGTGTGCCGCGCGCGGATGCTCTGGTTTGCCTACGCCTGACTGGGACGCTGGTAATCGTCGGCGAACCGCTGGATGTCCTCCTGCTGCCAATCGCCGAAGGCGACTTCGAGCACGCGCACGGGCCGTTCGCCGGCGCAACTCAGTCGGTGTTTCTCGTTGGCCGGAATCCAGATCTCCTCACCGGCCTGGTATTCCCGCTGCGTCTCGCCGACCTGCACCACCGCGCCGTCGTCCAGGACAATCCACAGTTCCGCGCGGCCGGCGTGCGATTGCAGGCTGAGGCGCTGGCCGGGAAGCACCGTCATCAAGCTCACCGTGCAGTTGTCATTGTGGGCATATTGCCTGAACCAGCCCCACGGGCGCTCGACGAACGTCACGGGCGGTTTGGCCGTGGGGACGGGTTGGCTGTCGGGTTTGCTCATACCTTTCCTTGCTTTGGGATCAGCACCGGTTGGCCGTCGTGCTCAACAACCAGATGCCGGAAATTGGTTCTCGCGATGGCATCGTAGTCATGGCCGGCCCTGGCCGGATACACGCCGATGTAGATCAGCGGCTCCGGCCCCACGTTGACGGTCCGGTGGGCCGTGTGGCCGGGCACATAAGCCACGTGATGCGGCCGCAGCGGCACCACGCGGCTTTCGCCGGTCATCTCATCTTCCAGCAACATCAAACCGTCTCCGCTCAGGCCGAGGTAAATCTCCGCCGCGTCGCGCCACGCGTGGAAATGGCCTTTGGTCAGGTAAAATTCGTTGCCAATGCAGCCGGGCATCAGTCGGCCAACGGCATAATTCAAGTCCCCAGCACCGCCGGCCAGCGCCACGCTGGCCACGGTGTAAACCAACGGATTGTCCACCGCCAGCGCCTGCTCATAGGCGGCAGCATCAGCGAAACAGCCGCGCAGATCGCTGAGGTGGCGTTCGACCGCCGGCACGCCCGCTATCTCGCCGGTCTGCGGATCGAAACGGGAAAGCAGTTGTTCAACGTTCAGCATGGCGTCAGGCGCGGACGTAAGCCTTGATCGTGGCCCATCCGCGTTCGTCAGCCGTCCCGGTCGGACGGATCGTATAAGGCCCCACGAC
Organism: bacterium; assembly: GCA_021780105.1. Lineage (GTDB taxonomy): Bacteria > Verrucomicrobiota > Verrucomicrobiia > Limisphaerales > J093 > JAJXZJ01. The sequence goes on along the minus strand of JAJXZJ010000046.1, from coordinate 329,660 downwards.
CGCGGGGACAATGAAGGTTTCCGCGTAGTGAATGACGAACGGCTCGAACGCGCCCACGGGGCTTTCGACGACCGCCGCGTCGCCTTCAACCAGGTTCAGCACATTCACGCCGCCTTGCGTGTGATGCGGCACGGCTTTCGTAAACCAGTGCCGGCGGGTCTCGATAAACTCCCGCTCGTGCAGCCCGGTGCGCTCTTCGCGCCAGCCGTCGCCACTTTCCATCGGCGTGATGGCGTTGACAAGATTTCGTAGGACCCATTCCGTGGTGCGGTCCCATTGAATGTTGGCCGCGCCGTGATCGAGATGAATCGGCCGCGGCCGGCCGTCGAGACCGAGGCGTGCCCAGTCCCACATCTTGAACGTAAACATGTAAGGCGTGGCGCTGATTTCGAGCACCATGGCATTGGCGCCGCTGCAATGCACGGTGCCGGCGGGAATGAGAAAATGGTCGTGCTTCCGGGCGGGCCATTGGTTGACGTGGCGCCCGGCCTGGAACGACGCGGCTCCCGCTTGCGCCGCCGCCAGCTCGCGCAGCATCGCCGCCGGATCAACCCCGTCCTTCAGCCCCAGGAACACGCTGGCGTCGGGCGCGGCATCGAGCAGGTAGTAGCTTTCGTCCTGCGTGTAATGCATGCCGAAATGGTGCTGGATGTATTCGGTGAGCGGGTGGACCTGGAAGGAAAGGTTGCCGCCGCCCATGGTGTCGAGAAAGTCGAAGCGGATCGGAAACTCGTCACCGAACCGCGCATGCACCGCCTCGCCAAGCAGGGTGCGCGGCTGGGCAAACACCAGGTTGATCGCCGGCAACTCCACACGCACGCCGCCCAGGTCGAACAACAGACTGTTCTCCTCCGGCACACAATCAAAACACCAGCCGAAGTTCGCCGTGCCGCGGTCCAGGTCGCACACGTCCTTCATCCACTGCCCGCCCCACGGCGCGGGATCAAAGAACGGCACGACGCGAAACGGGCGCGTTGTGGCGTGCTGCAACCCGCGTCGCACCGCCTCTCCCTCGGCCAGCTTCGGCACCTGCGGGTGGTTCGTGTCGAGGACAAAATCCCACGTCGTCATCCACCGGCGCTTCCACCGGTCGCCCACCCGCCAGTCCACGAAGAACGCCCTTTTGTATTGCTGGCTCGCGGCCAGGGTCCGGTTTTCAACGCCGAGATTGCTGGTTTCGTTCCGGCGGAAACGGAGCTGCGCCTCCCAGCGCGTGAGGTCGGCATAGACGAGGATGTCCGGCTCATGCACCAACACGGCACCGCAGCCGACGACCAGCACCAAACCCGGCGGTTCGGCGGCCACCCTTTCCCGGAGACGCTTCAGCTTTTCCGGGTCAAAAAATTGCGGCAGCGTCAGTCCGGACAGAAAGCCGAATACCGGATCGTCGCCGCCCAGAAACAGCGCCACGAGCGAGTCAATTTGCGCCGGCGCCCAAAGGGCCTCGCGCGCGGCCATCGTCAGCGCCGGCTTGAGCCTCGCTGCCAGTTTCGCCAGGACTTGCGACTCATCCACGCCGGGGTAGCACTCGACCGCTAGAATCACTTTCGCCTGGCCGCGTTCCGCGACGGCCCGGCGCAGCCGCTCACCGGTGGCATCCCACCCTTGCACGGCTGCGCCATCGCTGACCGGCACGGCCACGCACGGAAACTTGTCGTAATTGGATTTTCTCACGATTTCAAATGGGGAAACTGTTCCTGCAACAACCACTCGCCCGCCACCAGTGCCGCGGTGTCCCCCAACGCCGAGGGCACGATCCGCACCTCGCCCCACGGCGTGTGAACGTGCCGGCGAATGTGTTCGCGCACCGCCGGCAAAATCACCCCGGCGCTGCCCATGACACCGCCGCCCAAAACGAGCACCTCCGGGTCGTAGGCGTGAATGAGGCTGACGGCGAGCGACGCCCAGACCAGCAGGCTGTGGTCGCGCAGCGCGCCGGCGCACGGATCGCCCGCCGCCGCGTGCCGGAACACGGCCGCGAAATCGAGGACCGGTTCGTTCGCGAGCGGGCTGGCCGCGAAGTCGGCGCGCTGCCTGGCGAGTGCCGCCAGGCAGCGGGTCGAGGCTTCCGCCTCGGCGCAGCCGATGTTGCCGCAATCACACGCCCGGCCATCGTAACGCAACGTCAGATGTCCGCCAAGGCAGCCGGCCTGCCCGTGTTTGCCGCGCAACACGCGGCCTTCAATCACAACGCCGGTCCCCAGGCCCGTGCCAAGCGTGAGCATCACCAGGCTGTCGCAGCCGCGGCCCGCGCCGTGGCGCCATTCGCCGATCGCCGCCATGCGCGCGTCGTTTTCCAGCGCCAGCGGCAGGCCGAATTCCGCCTTCGCCCAGGCGCGCAAATCCAGCGTCGGCATGTCGCGAAACCGGCCGAATTCGGACAGCAGCCGGCCCGAAGCCGCGTCCACGAGCGTCGGGAGCGAAACGCTGATGCCGGCGCAATCGCCCAAGGCTGTTCCCGTTTTCGCGCAAAGCGCGCGGAGGGTGCGCGCCAGTTCCGGCAGACGCCGGGCCAGCGGTTCTTCGGATGCGGAGGGGATCGTTCCGTGATCCTGCACGCAGCCCCGGCGCACCAGCCCATACTTGATGCGCGTGGACCCAATGTCGCAGGCAATGAGCGTCATGGCGGCTCCTGGCGAAGGTTCAGCGTGAGCCGGAAGCGGTCGCAACGATAATGCACCACGGCGAATTCGACCGGCCGCCGGCCGGTGTCGAGCACCGTGCGCTCGCGGCGCAGCAATGGCGCGCCCACGGGCACCTTCAGCAGGCGGGCCAGCCGTTTGCCGGCTGCCACGGCGGTGAATTCCTCCAGCGACTGCTCCGCCACGATGCGGCATTGCCGCCGGATCAGTTCGTAGAGCGGCTGGTGGAAATCACTCTTCGCGGTCAACCCGAGGCGGGGATGCAGAAAGGATTGAAAATGCACTTCGGGCTGGCCGTCCCAACCGCGCACGCGGTCCACGCACAGAACCGCGGTTTCTGCGGGGAGCTGCAACCGCCGGGCCGGTTCGGCCCCGGCAGGTCGCTGTGTCACCTTCAGCGAAAAGGTTTCCACCGTGACGCCTTGGGCGGCCATTTCGCGGGTAAAACTGTGCCAGGCGCCGACACCGGAAGTCACGCGTGGCTCAACCACCCGCGTGCCGATGCCCGCCTTGCGTGACAAACGCCCCTCGGCCACCAGACGCGCAACGGCCGCGCGCAGGGTGTTCCGGCTGATACCCAGCAGTCGCGACAACGACACTTCGTCCGGGAGCAGCCCGCCGGCGCGATACGGCGGACGCTGGATGAGGTCCCGTAACACCTGTTCCGCCTGCGCGTGCAACGGCAGGGAACTGCGGTGATCCAGCCGCAGAACGGGGTCGGTTGGCGCCACGGCGTTCATGGGAACGTGATCATTGCTACCAATGTTTGAACAAAGTTCTAAACCGGCTCACGGCGGGACGTCAAACCATCATTCTCGGGCGGCCCAGCGTCGCCGCCGGCCGGAGCAGGTGCAAACGCGGGACTCGCGTCCGCGCCGGTTCCGGTGCCGGCCGGCGTCAAGGCTGGGCGGGTGAAACCAGCCGGTAGTAACGCGCCGGGAAGCTCGCGGGAGCAGGGTCGGTGATTTCAACCGCCTGGGTCGTGGTGGGAGCGGCGACATCCACCAGCTTCAACCAGCTTCCCGTCCTCAGGGAATCGCGGTATTGGACGGTGTAGGTCTGGCCGGCCTGCGCGGTGAACCGGAGCCGGAGGGAGCCGGCGGCGCCGTCCGGCAGTTCGACCGAGTCGATGCGCGGCGGTGACGGGATCTGGCCGTTGACGACCACGGTCAGAGTGTCGCTGGCGGACTGCGCGCCGTCCGAGGCGCTCAACCGCAACACGTAGGTGCCGGCGGCCGAGAACGCGGCCGTCGTGTTGAGCGCGCTGGCATTGGCAAAGGTGGCGGCGCCGGGGCCGCTGACCTTCGCCCAGGCAAACGTCACCAGGCCGGGCGGCACCGGAAGCCCGTCGTCGCTCACCTGGCCGCTCACCGTTGCGCTGGCAGGCAGCGTGACGGTTTGATCGCCGCCGGCATTGACCTGCGGCGGCTGGTTCACCGGGCTGGATTCGCCGGCCAGTTCGAGATCGAAGATCGTGTCGCTGCTGGAGCCGTTGGCCTGGTGAACCTCGGCCGCCAGCTCGTTGTTGCCGCTCACCAGCAACGACGGGTCAACGGCCTGGGAATAGAAGGTGGTTTCGTCGGTGTCGCCGACGGCGGTCATGGCCGTGGTCTGATAGTCCACGGCTCCGGCCGGCATGTTGTTGGCAAAAACCGCGGTTCCGTTGAGGTAAACCACCACGCCGTCGTCGCGCTGAACACTGACGGTCAAATTGGTGACCGCGGCCGGGTCCGCCACCGCGAAACTGCGCCGGTAATAGGTGGTGATGTATTTGTTGTTGGCGTCGGGTCCATAGCTGACGACGGTCACGGGCAATTCTCCGTTGGCGTCGCCGTATCCCAGCGGCGCAGGACCGGATTTCCACCCGCTGTCATCGAAACTCCGCGCCGTCCAGGCGCTTCCTTGATCGGAGCCGTTGTCCAGATACTTCCAGTCGGAACCTTTCGCCAGGAAGGTCACCGGCCCGGTGGAGGCGGAGCGTTGAACCGTGACGGTCAGGTCGTGACTCACCTGCACGGCGCCGTCATCCGCCGTCAGGCGCAGGACGTAAACCCCGGCGCCCGGGAGATAAGCCGTGGTATTGGTCCGGCTGGCGTCACTGAACCAGACCGCACCGGGGCCGCTCACCTGGCTCCACGCCACGGCCAGCGTTCCCGGCGGATTCGGCAGACCGTCGTCGCTGGCCGCGCCGGCGAGGTTGACGGCCACCGGCACCGTGGTTTCGCTCAGCGACTGGTCCGGGCCGGCGTTGACCTGCGGCGCGCGGTTGCCGTCGTTTTCGACGCCGGGTGAAGGTCCGCCGGGACTGGCGCGCCAGTTGATCGGGTCGTTGCCATAGGCCGCGGCGTTCAATCGTTCGAGCGACGCGCCGGTGCCGTCGGCATTGGTTGGCCACGGCGCCTTGTCTTCGTAACGCACCACGTCCATGTCAATGTAAGGCACGTAGTAGGTTCCGTCGTTGGTGTTCAAATCCGGATGGTCGGGGAATTGCAGCGACAACGCCTCGCCGTTGCCCTGGAGCGTGCCGAAGTAAGGGCCAAGGACCGGCACGCCGTCCGGCACGCCGTATTTCGCGCGGAACGTCGCCGGATCGCCGCCCACCACCAGGATCAGGCCGTGGGCGGCCATGACCGTGTTGGTCGGGAAATCGAAGTCCACGCCGTGCAGGCGCCAGGTGTTGGTGGGGTAATCCGGGTCAAAGAGCGGCACCGGCGCGTTGGTGAGGCTTTTGAGTTCGACGAACTCGTCGCCGCCGGGCGCGGGGTGGTATTGAATCTCGTTGATGACCACCGGCCCGACGCGTGGGCCGGCATTCGCTGTGCCCAGCGTGTTCACCTTCTGAGCGGGATACTGCACATCGCCGGTGCTGGTCACGTAGCGGCCGAACGTCACGCCGTTCTGCGCAGCGCCAAAGGCAAAGCCATCACTGAAGCCGGTCAGGTTTCCTTGGGCGTCCGCCGAGTAGAGGTAAATTTCCTCGCCGTGCGAATCGAGGCGGAAATGGTTGGTCGAAGTCGCATCTGCGTCCCAGTCCCGCTCCGTGAGGACAATATATCCATAGGCGGGAACGATCGTCGGCGCCGGCATGCGGAATTTCTGCGGCACGGTGCGCTGGTCGGTGAGGCACCAGTTGCCGATGTCCACGTTCGTCGGATTGGGGTTGAACAACTCGATGGCGTCGAGCTGCGGCGGGTCGGTATGGGTCAACGCCTCGTTCACGAGAATGCGCGGAATGTTCAACGCGGGATCGTCGGCACCGGGCGAACCGCCCATGACCGAGCTGGCGCGCCAGTTGGCCGGGTTGTCGGGATCGGGATTCAGGTTCGGATTCACCGGCACAAGCGAGAAACCCGCGCCGTCGGCGGCCTGCGGCCAGGGCGCCTGCGTGCCGTAGTTCACCGAACAGATCGGCGCGCCGTCCGCATGGACCAGCGTCAGCGTTTCGCCGCCGTTGGAAAGTTGCCCGGCATAGACGCCGTCCACGCGCACGCCGGGATACTTGTTCGTGAACCCGGCCGGGTCGCTGACGAGCACGATGAACTGGCCGGGCGCGACAAAGGTCCCGACCGGGAACGTGTAACTGACGCCGTTGGTGAAATGGACGCCGCTGAGTTCGAGCGTGGAACTGGCGACGTTCTTCAGTTCGATGAACTCAAACTGGTCGCTGGCGAAATTAGCCGTGGCCGGCGGGTGATACATGATTTCCGTGATCAACAGATCGGTGAAATCTTGGTTCACATAGAACGTGGCGTCAGCCAGCGCGCTCCACGTTGCGCCGCTCAGCACGCGGGCCTTGAGGTGCGCGCTTTGGGCCAGCGACAGCGGCCCGCTGTAAACCACGGCCGATGGGGAAACCGCGCCGCCGCGCAGGCGCGGGTCGGAACCGTCACGGGTGTAATAAACCGTTCCCGCGGAGGTGGTCATCGTGAGTTGGAAACCCTTCGGCACATTGCCGCCAAATTGGTTGAACACCGGCGCGGCAACGTTGGGAAACCAATTCTTCGCTTTCAACTGGGCGAGCACGATGCCCGGCCGCTGCGCGAAGTAGTCGCCGTAAACGCGGTTCATTTCCTTGACCCAATCCACGTTGCGGGTGCGGGGCGGCGAAATCTTCGAGTCGCCCCAGCGCGCCGACTCGCCGACGACCGCGCCGAAAATCTCGTTGCTCCGCACCAGCAGCCGGCTGCGGCACGCCTCAGTCGTCAGCACCCCGCCGTTGAAGAACGTCTTCTGCACGTGATCGGCAACGCGCAGGCGGAACTCCGCATTGGCCGCAAGGCGCGTGAAGAGGTAGCCGGGGTTGCTCCGGGCGAGCGCGGCATCCGCGCCCTGCTGGGTCGGATCGCCCGCGGGGAACGGCCCCGTGCGGTTCCGGTGGAGTTCGTCGTTGTTGCCCAGGGACGATTCGTGCAGCAGCGTGTGCTCGGAGTCGTGGGCCATGAAGCGGAAGCCGCCATAAAGCCCGGTCCGGTTGCGCACGGCATACATGTTGTTGGGGTTGGTGTCGCCCAGAAACGCGGAGATCGGCGCGTCAATGTTGCCGGTGAAAAAGATCACCAGCATGTAGTCAATCAGGTTGTCCACATCGAGCAGGTTCTCGTAGGCGGGGTTCGGCGTGCCGTCCACGTTCAGCCCCTGGATGTGAAAATAGTTCGAGTCGGCGGCAAAGCCGTTGGTCGCGGCCTTCCAGAGGCGGGTCCAGGCATCCATGTTCCCGTCGGTCGCGTAAATCGTGTAGCCGGCGCCCGTGTCCACCTTGACGACGTCGTAGTCCGCGTCGTTGCCGCCGAAGTAGCTGGCGCCAAAGGACGCCTCCGGCCGCTCGGCGGTGTTGTAAAGCCCCCAATACTGGCCGTTGATGTAAAGGTGATAGAAATCGCCGCGCTCGGCCGGCTGGCCCAAGGCCAGTTGCGTGTCGCGCGAAAATTGATCCCGCAGGGCAATGAAGCGGTAGTCGCCTTCGAAACTCCACGAATAGTTCTCGAAGGTGCGCAGGTCGAACTTGTCGAAGGTGTCCACGCCGTCTTGCTTCGCAAACACCGGGTATTGCAGCTTGGCGTCGCCATACCCCTGCCGGAAGAAGAAACGGAACGCGTGCTTGGGATTGCCGGTGCTGCGGCTGTAACCGCCGCGGATGCGGATGCCCGCGTTGATGTGAAAGCCCTTGGTGCCATCCGGATAGATCAGTTCGATCGAGGCCGGTCGCTCCCACGCAAGACCGTCATTCGCCGCGTTGGCGTAAATGCCGGTGGCCGGGTCGAACAGGTTCTTCAAATCCGTCACGATCGAAAACGACGGGATGGACTTCAGGTCCGCCTGGATCTCACCGCTGTACGCTGGATTGTTCACCACGTCCGGGTCCATGCCGTAGTCCACCACGTTGGCGCCCCAACTGCCCGGCCAGCCCGGCGGCGGCGCGCCGTTGGGAGACTGGTGGATGACGTCCTGCACGAAAAGGTAGGTTTCGGTGTCCACGCTCGATGGCTGGAAACCGTCCTTGAACGCCGCCGCGCGAATCACCGTCGTGCCACTGATCGTCAGTGGCTGGGTGTAAACGGTGCCGTTGGTCAACGAGGGCAGCGAGCCGTTCGTGGTGTAGATGATCGTCGCGTCGGCGGTGGCGGTCGTGATCGCGAGGTTGAACGGCTGGTCGTAAAATCCGCGGTCCACGCTGAACTTGGTGTCGTCCACATACGCGATGAAACCGCTGTTGTTCAACGTGCCCGGCGACGGCATGGCAAAGTATTTGTCGGCCGCCCCGGTGGCCTTGTATTCGACCAGTCCGGGCACGATCAGAAAATCCGTGTCGCCGGCGCTCTGGTTCAGTCCCTGGATGGCCAGCACGTTGTTCCCGGCCCGCAACGCGCCCAAATGGTCCGAGATGTTGATGTCCTCAAACGCGACCGCCTGGTAGTTCGGATGCGAAGCGGTCGCCGCGGAATTCCACTGTGGCGCGGCCGGCGCGTTACGGCTGGCGACCAATTCGCCATTCAGGTAAGCCGCAAAGCCGTCGTCATACTTCATGCGCAAGGTGAGGGATTCCAGTTGGGCCGGATCGCTGACGTTGAACGGCACGCGGACGTAGGCCGATGCGTTCTGGCCGGCCATCGGCGACTGCACGTCCGTTTTGATCAACATCCGGTAACTCGCGCCGCCGCCGCCGGAAATGACCGGCGCCGTCACTGCCAGGCCGCCGTTGAGGGTGTCGCCCACAAGCCGGAAAACGGTGGGGTCCCAGGAAGGATAACTGCCTTGGGCGGCGAACAGTTCCACCTCCGAGCCGCCGCCGCATTCGTAAAACACCAGGTCGAGCTGGTATTCGCCCGCCGCCGGGAAGCTGAACGTCTGCAGCGTGTCGCCGGGACCCCGCGGGCTGGGATACGACATGCTGGCGTTGCCAAGGGTGAGCATGAACCCGTCATCGCTGTTGACGCCAAACGTCCAGTCGCCGGCCGCCGGAATGGTAATCGTCGCCGTGGCTTCGACGACGTAATTGTCCTGGTCCACGCCAATGGTCAGACCGGGAAACGTGTTGTCGTTGCCGTAGTGTGCGGAATCGCTGGTGTTGAGGTAGTTGATGACGGTGGCGTTTTCCGCGTAAACCGCACTCTGCTCCGCCGGATTGTTGATGACCTCCTGCGCGGTGCCCAAGTCGCACACGCCGATGTTCGCAATGTAGTTGTGAACCGCAAACCCGGCCACCGCCGTCTCGTAACCAATGCCGGTCTGGCCGCCCAGCCAGCTTGCGTCATTGAAGCCGGTCTGCAGCCACGTCGAACCGAGCGTTCCGTTGGCCGGCACCAGCACTTTCGCGGGGGCGCCCGCGGCCACCAGCGTGTTCGTGGTGACGTCCTGCGCCAGGCCGTAGGAAATGTCCGGATACTGCGGCGGAAACGTGGGCGCGAACTCGGTCGCCACGCTGCCGTCAGGCCTCACCAACGCCAGATATTCCCCGCTTGCCTTCAGGCTGAAATCCGTGTGCAGCGGCGCCCCCGGCACGGCGCGATTTTTGCCCGACGCAAAAATGACCATGAACCCCTTCGCCGTCAGGTTCGTGGACGGGAAAAACCAGCGGGTCTGCCGCGCGGGGTCGTCCGTCAACGACCAGCCACTGAGGTTCACCGTGGTGGCGTTGGTGTTGGCGATCTCGATCCAGTCCGGGAACGCGCCATCTTCATCCGCCAACGTCTTTTTATTGTCGGCCATGAACTCGCTGATGACGACTTGCGCGCGGACGCAAATCACCGGCAGAAGAATACAGCCCAGGCAAAATGGCAAAAGAGAAGCGCGTTTCATCGGTGCTGATGAAAAGCATACGGCGGGCCAGAAACGCAGGTCAAGGGCGTTCGGACCCAGGCTCCCCGCCTCATCATCCGCGTTGATGAACCGGAACGCATCCTGCCCCCCGCCACCGGGCTTGTCCGAACTCGGCCCACGACCAAGGCAATGCCTGGTGCCAGTCCGGTTTCGCCTCACGTTGCCCGCCATCGCCGTGGCAAAGCCACCGCTGGCGAAGGGAAACCGCGCCACGCGGCTCGGTCAGCACTTGCCCAAAGACCGCCGCCGGTGCAGCTTACCGCCACTCGTGCCCGCCGGAGGCGGCGTCACGCCGGCGGGCGCGGGAAACCACTTCACATGAAAACGTCACGACGAACCTTCGTTGCCCGCAGCGCCCTGGGCGTGGCCGGCGGAATCACTCTCGCGTCCGGTCGCGGCGCCGAACCGGGCACTCCCACGAACACGGCCACGCGACCGCTGATCGTCTCCACATGGCCGTTTGGCCGGGCGGCAAACGCCACCGCGCTGAAGACGTTGCAGTCCGGCGGCTCGCTGCTCGACGCCGTGGAGCAAGGCATCCGGGAGGTCGAGTCGTCCAGGAACCCGTCGGTCGGCCTCAGTGGCCTGCCGAATGCCGCCGGCGTGGTGCAACTGGACGCCAGCATCATGTTTGGTCCCGGCCATAAGGCCGGCAGCGTGGCGGCGATCGAGGGCATCCGGCATCCGATTTCGGCCGCGCGCCGGGTGATGGAGCAGACGCCGCATGTCATGCTGGCGGGCGAAGGCGCCCGGATGTTCGCCCTCGAACAAGGCTTGGAGTCGGTCGAAATTGATTCGGCTGCGCGCAACGAAGCCTGGTTGCGGAAACGGGCCGCCGAACGCGCCGCCGCCCAACACCACACGGCCGGCAATCACGACACCATCGCCCTGCTGGTCCTCGGTGCGGACGGAAACCTCGCCGGCGGCTGTTCCACCAGCGGTTGGGCGGGAAAGTTGCCCGGCCGCGTGGGCGATTCGCCCATCGTCGGCAGCGGCCTCTACGTGGACAACGAGGTCGGCGCTGCCGGCGCCACGGGCTTGGGCGAAAACATCATGCGTTACTGCGGCACGTTTCTGGTCGTGGAACTCATGCGGCAGGGTCTGCCGCCCCAGGAGGCGTGTCTGGAAGCTCTGCGGCGGATGAGCCGGCAGGATCCCAAAGGCACCGCGCTCGCGGTCAGTTTCGTCGCACTCGACAAGCACGGTCGCTTCGGTTCGGCTTCCGCGGGGCAGGCGTTTCAATTCGCCGTCACCACGACAGAAGACAGCCGTTTGCTGGACAGCCCCGGCATCGGCAGTCTCCCGGTGGTGCCGGAAGGCGGCAACCGGAACATTCGCCCTTGACGCCGTCAGCGAGAGGACCAGCCTGCCCGGCGTATGAGTCCACACGTTGATGCCTCGGTCGCTTGGTTGGGTTTACTGATTCCGGTTCTTATCCTTATCGCCCTCTGGGACGGCGTCTGGAAGGTCATCGCCATGTGGAAGAGTGCGCGCAACAACCAGCTCGCGTGGTTCATCTGCATCGCCATCTTCAACACTGTCGGCATTCTGCCGATCATCTACCTGCTCGCCTGCCAGAAGGACCGCAATCCGCACTCGACCTGAAGCGCGTGCCGGCCGGGGAAGCCAGACCTCGGTGATCGAGCCAAGGCTGCCGTTGTTAAACCACGAGGATTCGCAGGTCACGATTGGGCTGTGCCCTTGTGCAATCTGCCGTCATTGCGGTTGGACTTTCAATGAGAGATCACTTAGTCTTGCGCTCATGAAACAACCAATTCTTCTCAACTGGTTCACGGCTGCGGGGGGTGCTTTGTTGTCGCTGGCGATCGTGGCAAATGCGCAGGGCCCGGTCGTTTTCACGTTGGACACAAATCAAAGTTCCATAACTTTGTCCGGGAGCATTCTGGGCTTTGCCCTGAAGGAACAGGGGCCGGGGAGTCTCACAACCAAATTCGGGGGCACGTTGCGCGCGGACGTCAATGGTCAGACGATCATGTTCACCGGCCAGAGCCTGATCGAAGCGCTGGATAACGGCAACTGGCAGCCCAAGCCCGATGGCAGCACGGGCACCGAACCGGCCAACTTCGGCGGCCAGGCAAGCTCGTTTCTTGGCAGCGCCAAGGCAGCCCTGCGCCAGATCCAATTAGATGCGATCAGCGGCCCGCTCACGATCAACCAAGGCAACTTCGATTCGAGCAGTCTGGTGTTCCTGTTCCCGACCAACGCGCCCAGCAGCGCTGCTTACACGGTTGCCAGTCTCCTCGGAAGCAAGTCCGGTTCCATCCCCTTGGTCGGTTACGCCACGAACAAGGTAAGCTCGGTCGCGACGTTCACGGCAGTCCCGGGCGTGGAAACGCTGACAATCCCCGTGGATTCCGAGTTTCAGTTCAGCCTCACCACGGCCAACGACACCACCATCCGGTTGACGGGGCAGTTCGTGGCCACGCATGTGGTGACCGCGCCGTTGCTCATTGAGTCCATCATGGTGCAGAACCAGGTGGTGACGTTCCAATGGGAAAGCACACCGGGACAGCAGTTCCAGATCCAATCTTCCAGCGACTTGAATGCCTGGCAGACCAACACCGCGAACGTTACCTCGACCAACTCGACATACAGTTGGAGCGGCCCGGCCACTCAGTCGTTGCGATTCTACCGTCTGGCGCAGTAACGGACGCCTCGGTATTCACGCCGTGCCGGAAGGTGGGAACCGGCGCTGACGGCCTGCCAGGCCAGCTCCAATCGGTGTTGCCACCGAACCCAGCGCCAACCTGGTTGTGCATGCGCGCCAACCCGCTGTCGAACACGGCGATTCGGGCTGGCTCCGGCGACCGGGTTTGGGTTAGTATCGGGTCGTGGCACAACTTCACGTCATTGAACTGTCTGTCCACGGCCAGACTGGCGTGGGTAGTACCGACGCCGGTTCAGCGGATTCTCACCCTTTGATCCCATGAACGCTCCCGACGCCTCCCCTGCTCCGCCAGCCTACAAAGACCGTCACGCCGGTCTGGTGGCCTTCGGCATCGTCCAGATCATCCTGGGCGGGTTCATCGCGCTGATGATTCCGCTCATATTTTTCGCGCAACATATCGCCGCCCGACAACAAGCCGGCGCCGTTTATCCCCCATCGCTGGCCTTCGTGCTGGCCGTGTATGGAACACTGGCAATGGTGTTGGTCTGTCTGGGCATCGGCTCGATCATGACCCGGCGCTGGGCGCGGGCGCTGACGCTGGTCGGCGCGTGGAGTTGGTTGATCATCGGTGTGTTCAGCATGGCGTTTCAGATCATCCTGCTGCCGCGCCTCCTGGCAACGCCGGGACCAACCGGCGCGACGATGCCGCACGCCGCCCTGGCCGCAATGATGGTAACGATGCTGGTCGTTCTGGGAATCGTCTTCGTCGCCTTGCCGGCGATCTTCGTGTGGTTCTACGGCAGCCGGCACGTCAAGGCGACCTGCGAGGCCAGGAACCCGCGGCCGAGTTGGACCGACGGCTGTCCGTTGCCGCTGCTGGCCTTGTGTCTCTGGCTGGCGTCCGGGGCGATTGGGATGCTGGCCATGCCGCTGGCCGGGATGAGCGCGTTGCCACTGTTCGGCAAACTGGTTACGGGACCCGGCGCGGCCTTGGCTTTTGTGCTGCTGGCTGCAGCCTGGGCCTGGGCGGCCTGGGCAACCTATCGGCGGCAGTTGGCGGGCTGGTGGTTCATCTTCATCGCAATGATTGTCTTCGCCGCTTCGTGCCTGGTCACCTTCCTGCGCGTGGATCCTTTGGAGATGTATCGCGTGATGGGGTATCCGGAGCAACAGATTGAGCAGATGCGGAGCCTGGGTTTCCTGACCGGCCCAACGATGGCCTGGCTCTCCGCCGGCGGCGCCGGGCTGTGGCTGGTCCTGCTGCTCTGGGTGCGGCGCTATTTCAAACCGGCCGGTGTTCCACCAAAACCAACACCGTCGGTGGCTGACGGGCCAGCCCAGCCGTAAAAAACTCATTCCTCGTCCTTCGGCGGCGGGCGCATTTCGAGGTATTTCTTCCAAAGGTTGAACTCGACATAGAGTTCCATCCCCACGCCGGGACGCTGCTGGAAAAGGCCGACCATCAGGAAGCGTTTGTCGGACTTCTCATCGAGATTGGCGTTGAGCGAGGAGCTGGCCACGATGATGGGCGCGTAAGGATCGGGAGGAACTTCCGACCACCAGCCGACGTGCGGGTAGGCGCGCAAATACCACGGCAGCGGCCAATAATCGCCTCCACGGGCAAAGACCTTGATGAGCGTCTGGTCCGGCTGCGCCTGGGTGGCGGTGATCGCGTTGATCTGTGCCACCAGGCGCAGGAGGTCGGGTGACGTGTGGGCGTAAACCCACGGATTGCGCGGATCGGCGGCGAAGGTGATGGCTGCGCGCCGGGCCTGCGCCGCCAGTTGAACCGCACCTGCGAACAGCGCCAGCGCGATCACGACCGCCAGCCACCGACGGCGTCCGCACCACGCGAGCAAAGCGACTGCGCCCACGCCAGCCAGCAGGATGAAACCGTGGTGGAAGCCCAGCACGCACCACGGCGTTTTGTAAGGAAGCACGTTGTAAATGGCCGTGAGGCACAGCGTGTAGAACCCAAGGAACCGGACGAAACGCAGGTTGACGCCGTTCAATGGATGGCTCGTAAACGCCGCCGCCAATCCCACGATGGCCAGCAGCCAGATCAGCACTTCGGTCCAGACCGGTCCTCCAGCCTTGTGGAACCACAGCAGCCGTTTGAAGTAAAACGGCCACGGATGTTCGTGCGGCGACGCCCCGCCGGCCCGGTGGAGCCACGGCAAATAGGTGCGGATGGAATCCAGCGGGCCGCTGGCATTGGTGAAGCATGAGGTGAAGAAGACGACGGAAACAACTGCCGCCACCGCCAGCGCGGCGAGCAAATGCCGCCGGCGCAACCTCAGTTCGGGAAACCACAAGGCGCCGGCGCGCCAGTGCTCCCACGCTCCCGCCAGCACCGCCGCCGCCGCCAACGCGACGAGGTTGAAGACGAACGTCTCCTTGGTGGCATGCATCAACCCGAGCACCGCGCCCGCCAGCAACGCCCAGCCGAGACGCCGCGTTTGCAGGTAGCGCCAGCCAGCGGCCAGCAACAGCAGCGTGAAAAAAACCAGCAGCAGCTCGTGAATGTAATACCGGCTGTAGAAGACGAACGCCGGCGAAACCGCCGTCCATAGCGCGGCCCAGAAGACCGCCGGGCGGCCGAGGGCGTCGCCCAGCAGCGGCAGGAGCAGGATCAGTCCGACGCCAAACACCAACGGCACCATGCGGAGCGCGGACGCCTCAACCGCAGCCGCGCCTCGGGCGCCGCTCAGCCAGACGAACGGCAGCGTGACATAATAAAGAATGGGGCCGTGGTACTCGTTGGGGTCATACCGATAACCCCGACCTTCCCACAGCCCCAGAAACTTGACGGCGTGAACCGACTCGTCGGTGTGAAGCGGACGCTGGTTGAGATGCGGG
Source organism: bacterium (assembly GCA_021780105.1). Lineage (GTDB taxonomy): Bacteria > Verrucomicrobiota > Verrucomicrobiia > Limisphaerales > J093 > JAJXZJ01. The sequence goes on along the minus strand of JAJXZJ010000046.1, from coordinate 314,213 downwards.
AGACGCAGCAGCAGGGCCGCGGCGACGGCCAGCAACAAACCCAGCGTCAGCCAGCGGTTCATTCCGCAGGCAGTCCCCAAACTTCGACTTCCGTGTAGCGGTTGAGCGCGCTGTAAGTGCTGCCCTTGCTGTAGCAACGCACGTAACGGCCCTTGACGCCCTTCACCGGCATCAACCGCCCTTGATAATCCTCAAAGTATTCCTTGTCCGTGCCGATGCCCAGGCCCGAAGTATTGTCCACGTCGTTGTTATAGACTGTGGTCACGTCCTTCGTGAAATCGGGATCGTCGGAAATCTGCACCACGACGTCGTGATAGACTTGGAACGTGTTGTGCGCGTGCCAGACGATGATGGCGTAAATCTTGGCTTCGGTCCCCAGGTCAACCTGCACCCATTGCGTCTTCTTGTGCAGTTCGACAAAGGAATTGTCGCTGGCCTCCTTGTCGCCATCGGTGACCAGATCCAGCGATCCGGTGATGGGCGACTTGTCGCTGCTGGTCACCTTTTTCTTGAACGCAAGGTTGACGCAGCCCTTGGGCGCCATGAACGGCGCGCGCGGCTTGTCACTGAGCTTCTCCACTTCCGGTCCCATTTGCTGCATGTCCGGCGGCGTGCCCATGAACGCCGGAATCGGCAGTTTCAGGGGCAGCGGAGCGAGGTCTTGGGCGTGGAGGTTGTGCGTGGCAAATCCCACGCCCAGGGCGAGAAGCAGCGCCAGCCGCTTCGTCAGGTCGGAGCAATATTTCATGTTCATGCGTTTATCAACTAACCGTTAGATTGCGCCAGCCTGTCGGTATTCACCAAAAAAGGCAACTGTTTGTCGTCGCCATTTCCGCGCCCACGCGACGGAAAACGCGGTTCGTTGCCCCGATGCCCCCGGCCTGGTCGCGGCGCGCGGGACGACCGCAAAGTATCAAAGTCTTCTTGACGTTTCGCCAAATGACGAAATATAGTGCCGGGCGACATGCGCGAATTTATTCGAATCACCAAGGCGCTGGCGGACGAGAAACGCGTCCGCACGCTGCTGGCGTTGCGAAAGGGTGAGCTGTGCGTCTGCCAGATCACCGAGTTGTTTGGGCTGGCGGTGTCCACCGTCTCCAAGCACCTGTCCATTCTCTACCAGGCCGGGCTGGTGGAGTCGCGGAAAGAGGCGCGCTGGATTTTTTACCAACTGCCGGGCAAGGACGCCCCGGCGATGGTGCGCGAGGCACTGAACTGGATTGAAAAATCCAACGCCGACGCCCCGCAAGTTTTAGCCGACAACCAGCAACTAAAAAAAATACTCCAACAGGACCCGGCTGAATTATGCAAACGACAATGCAAAAAATGAAACCGACCGTCCTCGTCCTGTGCACCGGCAACTCCTGCCGCAGTCATCTCGCTGAAGGCATCCTGCGCGCGGCCGCAGGGGATTCACTCAACGTGCAAAGCGCCGGCTCGAAACCGGCGGGCTATGTCCATCCGCTCGCCATTCAGGTGATGAAGGAAATCGGCATTGATATTTCCGGCCATCGCTCGAAGCACATGGATGAATTTCTGAAACAGCCGATCGAAACCGTCATCACGGTTTGCGGCAATGCCGACCAGGCTTGCCCGATGTTTCCTGGCCAGGTGAACCGGCACCATTGGGGCTTTGACGACCCGGCCCGCGCCACCGGCACGGACGAGGGAAAATTGGCGGTGTTCCGCCGCGTGCGGGACGAAATCAAGCGCGTGTTTGAAGCTTATGCCGCCGGTCGCCGCGACCAGGCGAAAGCGGGCGACACAAAACAATAACCAAACGATTATGACTCCACAAACTGATCCTGAAACAGTGCGGCGGATGATCCGCGAAGGTTACGGCCAGATTGCCCAACAAGGCAGCGAACGCCGCCAATCGAGTTGCTGTGGCGGCATGACCATCACGGACGCGGCCGGCCTGGCCCGGCAGATCGGCTACGCGGACGCGGAATTGTCGGCGCTGCCGGAGGGCGCGAACATCGGCTTGTCGTGCGGCAATCCCGGCGCGTTGGCGGCCTTGCGCCCCGGCGAAGTGCTGCTCGATCTGGGCAGCGGCGCCGGCTTCGATGCGTTTGTCGCCGGCCCCAAGGTCGGCCCGACGGGCCGGGTCATCGGCGTGGACATGACGCCGGAGATGCTGGCCAAGGCACGCCGGAACATCGCCACTTACCGCGAGCGCACCGGGCTGGACAACGTCGAGTTCCGGCTTGGCGAAATCGAACATCTGCCGGTGGCTGATGACAGCGTGGATGTGGTCATCTCCAACTGCGTTCTCAATCTCTCGCCCGACAAGCCGCAGGTCTGGCGCGAGATTGCGCGCGTGCTCAAGCCCGGCGGACGGGTGGCGGTGTCGGACTTGGCGTTGCTGAAACCCTTGCCGTCCGAAGTGCTGAAGATGGTTGAGGCGCTGGTGGGTTGCGTGGCCGGCGCGGTGCTGGTGTCGGAGACGGAGCGCATGGCGCGCGACGCCGGACTGGCGGACTTGAGGTTAAATCCCAAGGCCGGCTACGTGGATGCGTTGATGCAAGGCCAGGACCCCCTCTATTTGAAAATCGCGGCGCAACTGCCGCCCGGAACCAAGCCCGGCGACTACGTCACCAGCCTGGAAATCACCGCGCGCATGCCAACCTGAAATTGCCATGTCGAAAGAAAGCGTCCTGTTCCTTTGCACGCACAACGCCGCCCGCAGCCAGATGGCGGAAGCGTTTTTGCCCAAGCATGGCGGGGAGCGGCTTGAAGCCGTGAGCGCCGGGCTTGAGCCGACGGCGGTTCACCCGTTGACGGTGCGCGTCATGAACGAGGTTGGCCTGGACATTGCCGGCCAGCAGGCAAAGGGACTGGATGTGTTTTTGGGCAAGACCACCATTCAAATTGCCAGCATCGTCTGCGAGCAGGCGCAAAAGAACTGTCCGCACATTTTCCCGTTTGCGATGCAACGCCTTTACTGGCCGTTTGAAGACCCTGCCGCGGCCGACGGCACGGCAGCGGAACAGTTGCAAAAGTTCCGGGACGTGCGCGACCAGATTGAAGCGAAGATTCTGGAATGGCTCAAAAAATCCGCCTCCAGCGCCTGAAACTATTTTATGAAACCCACCACGCAAATCCTCCATGTGTTCGACCCTGCCATGTGCTGCTCGACCGGCATCTGCGGGCCGGACGTTGACACCAAGCTCGTGCAATTCGCCGCTGATCTCGACTGGCTCAAAGCCGAGGACGTGATTGTGCAACGGCACAACCTTTCGCAGAACCCGGCGGCGTTCGTGGAAAACGAACTGGTGAAAAACGCGTTGACGGAAAAGGGCGAAGCGGCGTTGCCGGTGATTTTGCTCAACGGCAAGGTGGCGACGACGGGACGTTATCCCGACCGCACCGAACTGGCGGCGTGGTTCAAACTGAAAGCCACGGCAGCGGCGGCACCCGCGAAGTCGGATTGCTGCTGCGGTGGCGGAACTTGCTGAAGCATTGAAATGAACATTGCCCCCGAACAATCCTTGGTCCGTTTTCTGGAAGTGCCGACGCGCTTCCTTTTTTTCACGGGCAAGGGCGGCGTGGGAAAGACCTCGCTGGCGTGCGCTTCGGCCATTGCGCTGGCGGATGGCGGGCGGCGGGTGCTGCTGGTCAGCACGGACCCGGCGTCAAATCTGGATGAGGTGTTGGGCGTCAGTCTGACTTCGACCGCGACGGAGATTGAAAATGTGCCGCGACTGGCGGCGTTGAACATTGATCCGGCGGCGGCAGCTCAGGCGTATCGGGAAAAACTGGTCGGCCCGTATCGCGGCAAGCTGCCGGACGCCATCGTGCGCGGCATGGAGGAACAACTCTCCGGCGCTTGCACGACGGAGATTGCGGCGTTTGATGAATTCTCCCGCTTGCTCGGCCAACCCGAAGCCACGACGGACTTTGACCACGTCATTTTTGACACCGCGCCGACGGGGCACACGCTGCGTTTGTTGTCACTGCCGGGCGCGTGGACGGGGTTTTTGGACAGCAGCACGACGGGCAATTCCTGTCTCGGTCCGCTGGCGGGTCTGGAGAAGCAACGGGTGATTTACGAAAACGCCGTCGCGGCGCTCGCCGACAGCGGACGCACCACGCTGGCGCTGGTGAGCCGGGCGCAACGGGCGGCGCTGGCGGAAGCGGAACGCACGAGCGATGAACTCGCGGCCATCGGCGTGGCCAATCAGCGGCTCATCCTGAACGGATTGTTTCAAGCCTCCGCTTCCGACCCGGTGGCGCTCGCCTTGGAACGACGCGGCGCTGAGGCGTTGTCAGCGGCAGACGAATTTCTGGCGAAGCTGCCTTTGACCCGCGTGCCGTTGCGGTCGCACAACCTCGTCGGCATTCCGGCACTGCGGGCGCTGGCGCGGAAAGGTCACGGCTCGGACGTGGCGCAGGTTTCCAACCTGCCGTATCGCCGGCTTCCAGCCGGCAACGCGCCGACAGAATCGGGACGCTCGGCAATCACCGACGCCAGCGGATTGGAAATCCGCGATACTGCAGACTTGGAAGTCTGCGCCACTTTGCCGGAACTGGAATCGCTCGCCGAATTGATGGATGACATTGCCCGGTCCGGACACGGCGTCATCATGACGATGGGCAAAGGCGGCGTGGGCAAAACCACCATCGCGGCGGCGATTGCAACGGAACTGGCGCGGCGCGGCTGTCAGGTGCATTTGAGCACCACCGACCCGGCGGCGCACGTTGCGGCGACGGCGGGAAAAATTCCCGGAATGCAAGTCAGCCGGATTGATCCGCAGGCGGAAACAAAGGCTTACGTGGAACAGGTGCTGGCAACGGCGGGAAAAAACCTTGATGCAAATGGCCGCGCCCTGCTGGAAGAAGATTTGCGTTCGCCCTGCACGGAAGAAATCGCCGTGTTCCGCGCCTTCGCACACACGGTGGCGCAGGGCAAGGACGCCTTTGTGGTGCTCGGCACCGCACCGACCGGTCACACGCTGCTGCTGCTGGACGCCACGGAATCCAATCACCGGGAAATTGCGCGCAAGGCGAGCGACATGCCGGAAGAAGTGCTGCAACTCCTGCCCCGTTTGCGTGATGCCGACTATACCCGCGTGCTGGTGGTGACACTGCCCGAAGCCACGCCGGTTCACGAAGCGGCCATGCTGCAAGCCGATTTGCGCCGCGCCAAAATCGAACCGTTCGCGTGGGTCATCAACCAGAGCTTTGCCGGCAGCAGTTCGCGGGATCCGCTGCTCGTGGCGCGCGGACGCGGCGAGACGCAATACGTCCGCGAAGTCGTCGAGAAACTTTCCCAGCGCACGGCGCTCGTGTCTTGGGTGACAGAAGAACCGACCGGCCCGGAACGCCTGCAACAACTTGTCAAACCATAAAAATGAATCATGTCCACTGAAACGACAGCCCCGAAGCGACTGGCTTTCTTTGAACGCTACCTCACCGTCTGGGTGCTGGTGTGCATGGTCGTGGGCGTGGCCTTCGGCAAACTGTTTCCTGATCTCACCGCCACACTGGGCAAACTGGAGTTCGGCCAAGGCTCACAGGTGAACGTGCCCATCGGCATCCTGCTGTGGCTGATGATTTATCCGATGATGCTGAAGGTGGATTTCAGCGCCATCGGCGGGATTGCGAAGCGGCCCAAGGGGCTGATGGTGACGCTGTTTGTCAACTGGCTGGTGAAGCCGTTCAGCATGGCCTTCCTCGCATGGCTCTTCATGCAGCATATCTTTGCGCACTGGATTGATCCGGAGACGGCGAAGAATTACACGGCCGGCCTGATCATCCTCGCCGCCGCGCCCTGCACGGCGATGGTGTTTGTCTGGTCTTACCTCACGGATGGTGACCCGGTCTATACGCTGGTGCAAGTGGCGGTGAACGATCTGATCATGCTCGTGGCGTTCGCGCCGATTGTGATGTTCCTGTGCGGCGTGGCGAATGTGATTGTGCCGCCGAAAGTGCTCATCACCTCGGTGGTGGTGTTCATCGTGATTCCGCTGACGGCGGGCTGGCTGACGCGGACGCTGCTGCTCAAGTCGCACGGAAAGGAATGGTTCGAGAAGAATTTCCTGCCGAAGTTTCATCCGGTGATGATGTGGGCGCTGTTGTTGACATTGGCCCTGATCTTCGCTTTCCAAGCCGAGAACCTGACGACAAAATGGTTCGCGGTCATTCTGCTGGCGATCCCGATTTTGATTCAGGTTTATTTCAATTCCAGCCTCACCTACCTGCTGATGCGCAAATTCAACGTGCCGCACAACGTTGCGTCACCCGGGGCGCTCATCGGCGCGAGCAACTTCTTTGAACTCGCCGTGGCGGTGGCCATCACGCTGTTCGGCCCAAGTTCCGGCGCGGCGCTGGCGTGTGTGGTCGGCGTGCTCGTCGAAGTGCCCGTGATGCTTTCTGTTTGCAACGTGTGCAACCGGACCCGCGGCTGGTTTGACCTTGACGCTGGATCACGGTTGCCATAAAGCACCGCAACCGCCGGTGAAAATGACTCGCCGGCTGAACTGACAAAACGGGTAATCACCACGCATAAAGCCAATCATGAAACTGGGTATTGTCCTTTCACACCCTGAACCCGAAACCGTCTTCAACGCGCTGCGACTGGCGAATTACAGCCTCAAACAGGGCGACACCGTGAAAATCTTCCTCGTCGGCAAAGGCGTGGAACTGGACCAGATCAACGACCCGAAATTCAACGTGCGGGAGCAGGCCGGGGCAGTATTGGCGGCCGGCGGCCAGTTCCTGGCCTGCGGCACCTGCCTGAAATTGCGCCAGTCGGGCGGCTCCGAAATCTGCCCGCTCTCCACGCTGAAGGATTTTTACGAGATCGTCCGCGACTCCGACCGCCTCGTGACGTTTTGAGCCGACGCGGCCGGCCGGCCACCATGAAACTGCGCGAAAGCGGCATGCCTTCGGAGGTGTATTGGGAAACGCTCTTCGACATACCGTTAATTCTGGACCGGCTGGGCATTGACGCCCGCCTCTACGACGTGGTGGAGCTGGGCTGCGGCTACGGCACGTTTACAATTCCGGCGGCGCAACGGATTGCCGGCACGCTGACGGCCTTCGACGTTGACGCGGCGATGGTCGGACGCACACAACAACGAGCGGCTGCAACCGGGGTGCAAAACTTGGTCTGCGTCGTGCGCGATGGGTTAACCGATGGGTTTGCGGTGACACCGGCCAGCCAGGATGCAACCTTGTTGTTCAACATCCTGCACGGCGAAGAGCCAGTCCGGTTGCTGGCGGAGGCAGCGCGCGCGGTCAAGCCGGGTGGCACCGTGCTGGTAATCCATTGGCGACACGATCCGGCCACGCCGCGCGGGCCGTCCCTGGACATCCGTCCCCGTCCGGAACAAATCCGGGAATGGGCCGCCCGCAGCGGGCAACTCGAAACGGCTGGCCCCGTCCTCGATCTGCCGCCGTGGCATTACGGACTCCAGCTCCGGCGGAAAGACGGTGTCGCCGCCGACCGCGTTGACGCGCGCTAACCCTGTTTTCCAGCCTGCGGCCGGGCACAATCTGGAGGCACAGTTTTCGATTGACATACTTAGGCAATTAGCTAAATAAAGAACCATGTTGGTGCATGCTGAGGTCAAACGATTCAAACCGCAGGCGGCCGTTCTCAAGGCGCTGGCCCACCCTGCGCGCCTCCTGATCGTGGACGAACTGTCCCGGGGCGAGCGGTGCGTGTGCGAATTGACGGAACTGGTCGGCGCCCGCATGCCCACGGTGTCCCGGCACCTCTCTTTACTCAAGCACGCCGGCATCGTGGACGACGAAAAACGCGGCGCGCAGGTGTTTTACCGGCTGCGCGTGCCCTGCGTGCTGAATTTTTTCAAGTGCGTGCAGGCAGTACAAGCGGGTGGCAAGTGAATTCCCGTTGTCAGTGCGCCGTGAGTGCCGGCCCTATAATTTAGTTATTTCGCTATTTGACGTAATCACGAAGATGAAAATGAACTTGAACACTCTGGCAATGGGATTGGCGTCGCTGGCCTGTCTCGGAGTGGCAGCCGGGGGCGGAGTCACAAATGTTCCTGCGCCGGCAGACCCGCCACCGCTGCGCCTGACCTTGGCACAGGCCATTGACGAGGCGCTTAATGCGAATCACGGTCTGAAGGCGGCGGGCCATCAGAGCCAGGCCGCCGAGGGCGACGCCAGCGCCGCCGCGCGCGGCCGCTGGGGCGGGCTGAACGCCGTCGGCTCCTATTCCTACTTCAATGACGACCAAATCATCCGGCCCATGTCGAGCGAGTTGCTGGCCGGCGGGTTTGCCGGTGCACCGTGGGACCGCAGCCAGGCGCATTACGGCGTGAGTTACGAGCTTCCGCTTTACCTGGGCGGCAAGTTGAATAACCAGATTCAAATCGCCCGGCTCGAAGCCCGCAAGTCGGCGGAGCTGCTCGAAGGCTCGCGCTGGCAGGTGCGTTTCAACGTCATCTCGCTTTATTCCACCGTCCAGGCGCTCGACCAGGCGGAGGCGGCGCTCGACGAGCAGATTGCCGCGCTGGCGCAAACGAAAACCAACCTGGATGAAATGGTCTCGCTCGGCAAACGCCCGGACGTGGACCGGTTGAAAGTGGTGGAAGACCTGGAAGCCGCCAGGGCCGGCCGCGCGGGCGTCGGCGCTGACCGACGCAAACTTGTCGCGCTGTTGCTATCCGTGCTGGGTCGCAACCCGGCGGACGATGTTACGCTGGACGCAGAGGTCAAACCGGCAGCGGCGGTGGACAAGACTCATGACAGACTGCCCGGCGTCGTGGACAACAACTCACTAATTCGCACCGCGAGTCTGTCTGCCGAACAGGCGGCACGCGGCGTCAAGGTGGCACGCAGCGAATTCCTGCCGAAAGTCTATGCAGGAGCAAACTACCTTGAAAACACCGGCACCACCATTGATCGCAACGCGGAAACCTGGGGCGCCACGGTGTCGGTGAGTTTGCCGCTGTTTGAATGGGGTTCCCGATTTTCCAGGCTCAAGGCTGCCCGCGCCCGGCAGGACGCCGCCACGGAAGCGTTGCGTCAGACTCAACTCCAGACGGAAGCCGCGTGGCAGGACGCACTGGCAAAATTCACCGCCGCCCAGACGAACGCGGACGCCGCCGTGGCCCGCGTGGCCGCCGGCACCGAAGCGGCGCGCATTGAACAAGTCCGTTACGACACCGGCGCGGGAACGATTGAAGATTTGCTGCGCGCCCGTTCCCGCGAGGAGGAAGCTCGCGCTGCGCAGGCTTCGGCACGGGCCGATCTCGTCATCGCCGCCGCTCGCATCAATACCATTGCCGAAAAGGAAATTCTCCCACTCCCATGAAAACGAAACGCATCATCGGAATTGCCGTCATTGTCCTCATTGTGGCGGCCTTGGTCATCGTGCGCGCCAAACGCGTCCGGCAAAAAAACGGCGCGCCGCTGGTCAAGGAAGTGCCGGTGGCGGTGCAAACCGCCCGCGTCAGCGAGGGACGAGTTGTCCGCACCAGCCATGTGCTGGGCACAGTGATCGGTGCGGAGGAAACGGATTTGGCCCCGCAAATCATGGCGCGCGTGCTGGAGGTGAAGGTGCGTGAAGGCGCGGTCGTGCAAGCCGGGGAATTGCTCGCGCGGCTGGATGAACGCGAGTTTCAGGACGCGGTGACGGAAGCTGAAGCCACGTTGGCCGCGAGCGAGGCGGCGTATCAGGCGCAACGTGACACGACCGCGCGCGACAAGCGGCTGTTCGAGGTGAAGGCCATCGCGCAGGAGCAATGGGATCACTCGCAAGCCGCTGACGCCTCCGTTTCCGCCCAACTGGAATCCGCCAGACAGCGCCTCAATCTGGCCCGGACGCGGCTGGGCTACTGCCAACTCGCCGCGCCAACCAACGGCGTAGTGGCGCGGCGACTGGCCGATCCCGGCGACTTGGCTGTGCCGGGCAAACCGTTGCTGCAACTGGTTTCCCAACAAAGTGTGCGCGTCCGCGCTTCGCTCCCGCCGGAAGATTTTTCCGGGTTGCATGTCGGCCAGCCGGTGACTTTGAAGACCGACCGCACGACTGCGAATGCCACGGTGTCGCGCGTGTTTCCTGCGATGGGCGACAGCCATATGGCCAGTTTTGAGTGCGATGTCACCAATCCACCGCCCGGCTTCGTTTCTGGCGCGACAGTGGGCGTGGACGTGCAACTAAGTTCCGTCGAAGGCATCGTGGTTCCCTCTGATGCGCTGTTGGAAGGCGACAAAGGCGCTTGGGTTTTTGCCGTGGACAACGGCGAGGTGAAGCCGGTCAAAGTTGAAGTGCTCGACCGTTCGTTGGACAAGGTGGCCATCAAAGGCGGCGTGCGAGTGGGTGAACCGGTAATCGTCGCACGACCGTCGCGGCTCATGACGCTGGCCAGCGGCACGAAGGTCGTGGAGGCGAACCAATCCGATACGAAACAGCCATGAATTTCATCGAAGGCTATCTCAAGAAGCCGCACCTGATCACGTCGCTGGTGTTGCTGGCGGCGGTGGTGGGTTTCGTCGGCTATCGCCACATGCCGGTGAATTTGTTCCCGGATTCCGAGCGCCCGCAAATCGCCGTCGTGACGGTTTATCCGGGCGCGTCGGCGGCGGATGTCGAGTCGGAAGTCAGTCGCACGATCGAGAAGGAGTTGAACACCATCGAACAGGTGCGCCGCGTGACTTCGGTGAGCAAGGACGAGGTGTCGTCGGTGTCGGTGGAGTTTGAATACAGCAAGGGCCTCGACTCGGCGGCGACCGACGTGGCCAACGGACTCCAAAAAATCAAGGCGCTGCTGCCGGACGCCATCCGTCCGCCGATGATTTTCAAGGTTTCCTCGGCCACGCCGGCGGTGCTCACGCTGGCGTTGCGGCCCAAAACCAATTCACCCCTGGACCTCTCGATGGTCCGGCAACTGGCCGACAACGAGATCAAGGAACGCCTCCTGCAACTGCCCCAGGTCGCCAACGTGGAAGTCTTCGGCGCGCATCAGCCAGTCGTGCGCGTGACATTGGACCGCGACAAACTCCAGCGGTTCGGTCTCACGCCGGCGGACGTGAGCCAGCGGCTCGTGGCCTTCAACGCCAACCAGCCCATCGGCCTGTTGCTGACTTCCGAGAGCCAGTTTCTGCTCAAGCGCACCGGCGAATTTCAAAACCTGTCCGATGTGGGCGGGATTGTGGTGACGCACCGGCCCGACGGCGACGTGCATCTGGCGGACATCGCCACCATCACGCGCAGCGTGCTGGAACCGCAAAGCGCCTATCACGGCAACGGCCAGCCCGCCATTGCCGTGAACATCCAGCGCGGCACCACCGGCTACGCGCTGAACACCATTGCCGACATCGCAAGCGCGCTGCCCGGACTGGAGAAGAGCTATCCCGGCATTGAGTTCAGCATCCCGGACACCCAGGGCGAACTGATCAACCTGTCCGTTGGCAACATGCTCGACGCCTTGCGCGACGCGATCATCATGACCGTGATTGTTATTTTCCTTTTCCTGGCGGACCTGCGCGGCATGGCGCTGGCGGCGATTTCGATTCCGTTCACCTATTTGCTCACCTTCTCCGTCATGTGGCTGATCGGCTACGAGTTCGACATGGTCACGCTCACGGCGGTCATCATCGCCGTGGGGATGTTGCTCGACGACGCCATCGTGGTGCTGGAAAACATCGAGCGCCATTACCACGAGAATGGCGCGGACGTGCATAAGGCCGTGGTGGGCGGCACGCAAGAAGTCATGCTGGCGATCTTCTCCGGCACCTACGCCACCATGATGGTGCTGCTGCCAATCATCTTCATCGGCGGCTTTGTGCAGACCGTGCTGCGGCCGCTATCGGTGAGTCTGTGCATCGCGCTGGCGGCTTCCTACATCGTTTCCGTGACGGTGATTCCGCTGCTGGCGCCGTGGTTGTTGCGGCGCAATCCCGGCGCGGGGCGAAACCGGTTCGAGCGGGTCGTCTCCCGCTTCGATACCCGGGTGGTGGAACCGGTGCGCGATTTCTATGTGCGACTGACGGCGTTTGCGCTCAAGCACCGGTTCTGGTTCCTGCCGCCAGCGATGATTTTGCTCGTGATCTCGCTGCGCCAGATGCCGCTCATTGGCCGCGATCTCATGCCGCCGATGGACACCGGCATCGTCAAAATCAACTTCGAGACCGACGCCAATACCTCGCTGCCACAGACCGAGAAAACTCTGACGCAAATGGAGCAAATCATCAGGCAACGCCCCGAAGTCACTTCCGTTTCCTCGCTCATCGGTTCGGAGCCGGCGGTGATTTCGTTCGGCGCGGGCCGCTTGGCGCAGCAGGGAAACATTACCGTGCATCTCACGGACCGCTTCCATCGCAAGGAATCCATCTGGCAGATCGAAGACGATTTGCGCGGCCAGTTCCAGAAGCTTCCCGGCCTGAAAAGCGTGGACGTTTTCGATTTCGGCGCGACGCCGCTCTCGACCATTCGCTCGTCGGTGGACGTGATGATTTCCGGGCCGGACTTGGAAACGCTGAATCAAATCGGCAAGGATGTGGACCAGCGTCTGCAAAAGAATTTGCGGGGTGCCACGTCCATCACCCGCTCGTGGACGTTGGATTCCGTGGAAGTGCAATTCACGGCCAACGCGGAGAAATGCGCGCTCTATCAGATTTCACCGGCGGCGGTGGCCGGGCAACTGGCGGGCGCGGTGCGCGGAATGCCGAGTTCGGTTTTCCGCGTGCCCAATCAGGACGGCTTGAACGTGTGGATTCAATTGCCGTCAGCGCAACGGGAGCGAGCTGAACAACTCGCGACTTATCCCATTCAAACCCCGGTGGGCGCGGTGCCGCTGGCGCAGTTGGGCACGATCTCGCGCCAGCCCGTCGCGTCGGTCATTACCCGCCAGGGACTGGAACGGACGTTGGACATCCAGGCATATCGCGCCCGGCAGCCCATCACGCATTTGCAGGAGGACGTGACGACGGCGCTGAAAGGGCTGCAATTGCCGCCGGGCTACAGCCTCAGCCAGGAAGGCGAGGTCAAGCAGATGAACGAGTCGTTTGCCTTGTTGGGCAAGGCGCTGTTGCTCGGTCTGGTCCTGCTCTACTTCTCGCTGGTGCCGGCGTTCAAATCGTGGATTCATCCGCTGACCATCATGGTGGCCATTCCGCTGGCGCTCATCGGCGCGGCGTGGGGCATGTTGCTGGCGAACAAGCACGGCTGCATGCCTTCGATGATGGGCATGATTTTGCTGGCCGGCATCGTGGTAAAGAATTCAATCCTGCTGATAGATTTCATCATCGCCGCCAAGGAACGCGGCGCGACCACCTACGACGCGCTGGTGGACTCGGTCCGCATCCGCACGCGCCCGATTCTGATGACGGCCGTCGGCACGGCGGTGGGCATGATTCCGATTGCCCTGCAATGGGCCATCGGGTTGGAACGGCTATCGCCGCTGGCCGTGGTCGCCATTGGCGGCCTGCTCGTCTCGACCTTCCTGACGATGGTTTATGTGCCGATTTTTTACTCGCTGTTTGAAGATGCCGAGTTGGCGGTCAAACGCCGGTTGCCTCACAAATCTCCAGCGTTGCCAGCAGTGCCGGAAACTCCAGCCGCCGGATGACACACTAACAATGAAAGGAACTTTGCCATGAATCAAAATTCATCCATCACCGTAAAAATCCTCGACCTGCCGGGCGCAGGCGGCAGTTGCGCTTGCAGCGATCTCTCGCGCACTCCGGAATACGCCGCCGCCGTCCAACAGAAAGTTGCCGAGTTGAAAACCGCGCTGGCATCCGCGCATCCGGGCCGCGCGTCGGTCGAATACGTGGACTTGCGAAACAACGCGGTGGAGTTGGCCGGCGAGCACGGCCAATTGCTGGCCACGCGCAAGTATCCCCCGCCGCTGGTCGTGGTGGACGGCGAGGCGAAATTCGCCGGCTCGATCCTCGTGCCCAAAATCGTCAAGGCGGTGGGCGAGGCGTTGAAGGCATAGACCGTGGAGGCAAAGATATTTTATGAACAAGACAACCAAAAAAGTCGTCGTGCTGCCATGCAGCGGCATTGGCAAAGCTTACGGCGCGCTGGCCCGTGAAACCGCTTACGAACTGGCTGAACGTGTCCGGCCCGGCGTGACCACGCTGACGTGCCTGCCGCTCCTGGTCATCAACGACCCGGCGGCGCGGAAATTGGTCACGGAAAATCCGGTCATCGCCATTGATGGTTGTCCCAAGGAATGCGCCAAGAAAAGTGTCGAGGCGCTCGGCAAGGAACCGGCGGTCTCCTATCAGGCCATCCGGTTTTACACCGCGCACAAGGACCTCAAGCCCGAGGGAGTGGCGCGATTGAACGAGGCTGGCCAAAAGCTGGCAATGATCACAGCGGATGAACTGGCAGAAACCGTGGACCGTCTGGCCGCACAGGAGGAATTATGAACGAAATCCAAGTCACCAAAGTCGGCATCGTCTCGTGCAGCGGCGAGGAAATTCCCAACGGCACGCTCTGCCGCGTGGCCTGCCGCCGCGTGCTCGACGCGCTGCGGCCCGGCGAGACCGTCACGATTTGTCTTCCGCTGTTCATCGCGGGGGGCGAGGAGGAACGGTCGTTCGCGTCGGACTATCCCACCATCACGGTGGATGGCTGCGAGAAATTGTGCGCGGCCAAAGCCACCGAAATGCTTTCCGGCAAACCGGCGAAATCGCTGCTCGTCCCGGAAATTTTGAAACGACACAACCTGCCCGCGCCAACGAAGCTCCGGCAATTCGGCCCGGTGGAAGAACCCGCCGTCGAAGCCGTCGCCGAGGAAATCGCCAAGGCCGTGGACGCGGTGTTGGCGGAAGCTTGAAGCGCTTTCCGGGAGAACCAGCCATAGGAGATTGAATTTTATGCCAGAACCACAAAAGCCAGGATTCATCATGTGCGTCTGCACGGGCAAATGCCCGGGCTTCCAGGCGATGGACATTTGGGACTTCATCAACCAGGTGCGGGTGGAATTGCCGGTGGAATACGGCTTCATTCACCCGCAACTCTGCGAAGAGGACGGCGACCGTTTTCTGGCGGACTTTTTGAAGGTCCACCGGAAAGTCGTCATCGGCGCGTGCGCCCCGAACATGCAGCGGAAAATGTTCAAGCAGGCCTTCGCCGACGCCGGGCTGAACATCGAGAAGGATGCCGTCATGCTCGACATCCGCGACATGACCAATGAGCAGGCGTTTAAAAAAGTGGAGGCGGCCCTGGCGCAGGCCGGAACGGAGGGCGGACAATGAGCACAATTACCTTCATGGGAGTGCCGCGGAGCCGGATTGATTGGAGCCCGCAGATTGACTGCGCCAAGTGCAACGACTGCATGGAATGCGTCAAGTTCTGCCCACACCAGGTTTATGAAGTGCGGGAAGACGCCAAGCCGAAATTGATCGTCAAAAATCCGGAGAACTGCGTCGTGTTCTGCCGGGCCTGCGCCAAGACCTGCGGCGTGGATGCGCTCAGCTTTCCCGACAAAAACGAAACCACGGTGCGAATCAAGCAAATCCGCAAGGAACTGGAGGGCCAATGAATCCAAACCAGACTTACGCGATTTTGCCCTGCAACGGCCTGGACAAGGCCGCCGGCGGGGTCACCCGCGAGATGGCGGTGGAACTGGCGGAGCAAACCGGCAGCGAGATTCTTTGTCCGGTCTTTTATCGGGTCGCGGACGCCCGTTACAACCGGCTGGCGGCGGAGCGTCCGCTCGTGGTCATTGACGGCTGCGCCACCCGCTGCGCCAGCAAACTGGCCGCCGAGAAGGGCCTGAAGGTCGCCAGAAAAATAACTGTCACCGAGGAGGCCAAGAAGCGCGGCATCGAACTGGCGGATTCCCTGCGCCTCGACGAGACCAAACGCAGCCTGGCCAAGACGCTCGCCGCCGCGCTGCTGGAAGCGGACGCCGCCGAGCCTGCCGGTCCGCCGGCCGCAACGGCGTTTCCGGAGCACTTCGAATACGAGACCTACCGGAAGGACAAGTTCATTTTCCGGATGCCGAAGGCCGGTTTTTATTTCAGCGAGAACGATTTCTGGGTGTTGGTGAACGGCCGCCGGGCGCGCGTGGGCATGACCGATTTCCTCCAGCAAAGCCTTTCGGATGTTCTCTTCCTGACCCTGCCGGAAGCCGGATCAACCGTCGAGCAGTTCGGCGAATTGGGGACCATCGAGTCAGCCAAGGCGGTGGCCGAAGTGATTTCCCCGGTGACCGGAAAAGTCGTGGCGGTCAACGAGGCGTTGACGGCGTCCCCCGAGCGGATCAATCAAAACCCCTACGAACAGGGGTGGATCGTCGAAGTGGAACTGGCCGACTTCGAGAAAGATCGCGAACTGCTCCTGGATTTCGCCGGCTATTTCCCCATCCTGAAACGGAAGGTGGATGAATTTCACGTCAAATGAAACCCAACCCGTCCCTCAAGTCCAAGGCTCTCATCGTCCCGGACATCATCGTTCAACCCGCCAACGCGAAGGAGTCGTGATGCCGGAGGCTTTTGACATTGCGTTTCTGGGCGGCGGGCCGGCCGGGTATCAAGGGGCGATTCGCGCGGCGCAACTCGGCGCGAAGGTCGCTGTGGTGGAGGAAAAGTTTTTGGGCGGCGTCTGCCTCAATTGGGGTTGCATTCCCACCAAAACCGTGCGCGCCTCCGCCGAGGCCGGACGCATCCTGCGCCGCGCGAAGGAATTCGGATTCCAACCCGTCGAAGCGCGACCGGACCTGGCCGCCATCATCGCCCGCAAAGACCGCGTCGTGAACGCGCTGCGCGGCAGCATCGGACGACTCTTTCAGGCGCATCAAATCACTTTGCTCGAAGGACGCGGCCGGCTGGCGGCAACCGGAGGAATCGAGGTGGATCATGACCACCAGCAGGCCTTGGTTCATGCGAACAAGGTCATTGTCGCCACCGGGTCGCGTCCGGCCTCGCTGCCGATGTTTCCGAAGCACCCGCGAATCTTCCTCGCCGACGAGGCGCTGAATCTGAATTTCCTGCCCAAGCAATTATTGGTTGTGGGCGGTGGCAGCGTGGGCGTCGAGATGGCTGCCATCTTCCGCGAATTGGGCGCGGAAGTGACGTTGGTGGAAGCGTTGGAACGGCTGCTTCCCAACGAAGACGCCGAAATGGCCGACTACCTGCAAAGCGTGCTCAAGCGGCGAAAAGTGAAAATCCTCTGCTCGGCTCAAATTACCGCCGTCAGTGGCGGCGACGCCCTCGTCGGCCCGGCTTCACCGTTCAAAGTAATGCTGGCCGACGGAACGGAACTGAATCCCGACACCATCATTCTGGCCGTGGGCCGAAAGCCAAACACGGAGGGACTCGGCTTGGCCGAGGCCGGTGTCGAGTTGAGCAGCGGCCGGATCGTGGTGGACGAACATCTGCAAACCAATCGTCCCGGCCTCTATGCCGCCGGCGATGTGGTTGGCCGCTGCTCGTTGGCGCACGTCGCGTTTGCCGAAGGCATCTGCGCCGCCGAACACGCTTTGGGACGTAACAGCGCGATGGATTATCGCGTCGTGCCCCGGTGCGTTTTTACGATTCCAGAATACGCCGCCGTGGGCGTCTCCGAAGCCGAGGCGCAAAATCACCAGCCGGTCAAAGTGGCGCAGTTCCCGTTCAAATCACTCGGCATGGGCCAGGCCACCGGCGAGTTGGAAGGTCTGGTCAAAATCATCGCCCACGCGCAGACCGACCGGATTCTGGGCGCGCACATCGTCGGCCCGCACGCGGCGGAGATGATTGCCGAGATTGCGCTGGCCATGCGCGCCGATTTACCCAGCCGTGTCATCATGGAGACGATTCATTCGCACCCGACCTTTTCCGAAGCCGTGTTGGAAGTCACACAGGCTTTGCACGGCCAGGCCATTCACCAACCACCGGTCACTCGCGCGACCTGAAAATCTCTCTTTATGCACACCCACGAGCACAACCATTCTCACGCGCATTCGCCCGGCGAGAATCCCGCTGCGCTGGACCGGAATCTTTCGTTTTCCATCGGCCTCAACGCGCTCATCGTGGTGGTCGAAGTCGCGGGCGGATTGGTGTCCGGCAGTCTGGCGCTGCTGTCCGATGCGCTGCACAACTTGAGTGACGTGGCGGCGCTGGCGCTGGCGCTGGTCGCGCGCAAGCTGGGGCGGCGGCCCAATTCCCCGAACCACACTTACGGCTTGGGCCGGCTGGAAGTGCTTGCCGCGTTCCTCAACAGCGCCACGCTGCTCATCGTCTCGACGCTGATTTGCCGCGAGGCCGTCGTGCGCCTGCTGCACCCCGAGCCAATTCGCGGCGGCATCATGCTGGCCGTCGCTGTCGTCGGACTGGTGGCCAATCTCGCCTCGGTGTTCCTGCTCAAGGGCCATCATCACGGCGATTTGAACATGCGCAGCGCGTTTCTGCATCTGCTCCAGGACGCCGTGTCGTCCGCGCTGGTGGTGGTGGCGGCGCTTTTTGCCGGCTGGAAATACGACGTTTATCTGGACCCGGCAGTTTCGATTCTGGTGCTGGTGCTGATTTTGCGCAGCGGCTGGGGCTTGCTGCGGGACAGTGTGCGGATTCTGCTGGAAGGCACGCCGCCCGGTCTGGATGTGGCCGCGCTCCAACGCGACGTGCAGGAGCATTTCCCTGTTCGCGACGTGCATCACGTCCATGTCTGGGAAGTGAACTCCGGACGCCGCGTGCTTTCGGCGCATGTCCATCTGGCCGCGATGCCCCTGGCGGAGGCCGAGACGCTGCTGGGCCGAATCCGCGAACATCTGGCGCACGCCTGGGCCATCGAACACGCCACGCTGGAGCCGGAAGTCAACGGCTGCGTTTCGTCAGACCTCATCGCCGCTCGTCAGGTTCAACAACGCTTTCAAACCGAACCATGCAATTTATGAAAACTATGAAAAATGAAACTGAAACAACCAAACCGGCGAACGCGCAAAAGCCGACCGTCGAAGAAGTCTTCGGCATGATGCGGAAAATGATGGGTTCCGTGCCCACGGCCATCGAACAAGCCGTCAAGGTGGACGAGGGACTGCTCTACGAACACCTGCGTTCGCGCGGCTACGCCATGCCGCCCAACGGTGCGCTCAACGAGGAAACGCGGACGTTGATTTATCTGGCGTCGGCGTTGGCTGCCGGCAGCCAGGCGTGCATCCAGGCGATGGCGAACAAGGCCAAGATGCAACATATCCCGGCGGAAAAAGTGCTCGAAACCGTCCGCATCGTGCGGTTCGCGCTGGCGACGAAAGTCCTCGGCGAGGCCGAGCCGGTGTTCGCGGCGCTGGCGAAAACCTGAAAGCCCGGTCGCATGACGCCAAACCATGTTGCAGCCAATCATCGCCGCCGTCGTCCTGGCCTTCGTGAGCGCGATCATTCACGCGCTGGGATTGCTGGCCTTGCTCTACTGGCAGACCCGGCAATGGCACCGGATCGAAGCCGACTTCCGGCCCCGGCGCAACCTGCCGGTGTTTCTGCTCCTGTTCGGCGTCATCCTGGGGCTGCATCTGGTCGAAATCGGCGCGTGGGCGGGCGTTTATTTCTGGCAACACTGCCTGCCCGACTTGGAGACCAGCTTCTGCTTTTCCGGCGCTACTTACACGACGCTCGGCTACGGCGACGTGGTGTTGCCGCGCCCGTGGCGGCTGGCGGGCGTGATGGAATCGCTGACCGGCGTGCTGCTGCTCGGCTGGTCGGCGGCCTTCTTTTTCGCTGTCGTCAGCCGCTTTTTCGATCTCCGCGTCCGTCGCTGGCTGGGCGCGCCCGCTTCCACAACCAAAACCATTGAACACAAAAACGAAGTGAAAGGATAATCTTATGAAAATCCAAATCCTCGGCACCGGCTGCGCCAAGTGCAACGCACTGACGATAACCACGGAACAGGCCGCGCAATCGCTCGGCCTCCAATACGAACTCGAAAAAGTCACCGACCTGAAACAAATCATGGCGTTCGGCGTGATGACGACGCCCGCGCTGGTGGTGGATGGCAAGGTGAAGATGAGCGGCAAAGTGCCGTCGGTGGACGAAATCAAAAAACTGCTGACCTGAACTGGCGGGCGAACGATTGACGAGAAAGGAATACATCATGACCACGAAAACACTCGGCTTTATTGGCGGCGGACGGGTGACCCGTATTTTCCTCGAAGGCTGGCAGCGGGCGAAGGCGCTGCCTCCCCAAATTGTCGTGAGCGACTGCAACGCGGATGCACTGGTGAAGTTGAAGGCGCGTTTCCCCATGATTGAATCCGCGCCGGGGAACAGCGCGGCGGCAGCGGCGCGGGACATTGTCTTTCTGGCCGTGCATCCGCCCGTCATGGCGGAGGTGGCGACCGGCAGCAAAAACAACCTCAAGCCGGGCGCAACGGTCATTTCCCTGGCGCCCAAGTTCACCCTCGCAAAATTAACCGAACTGCTCGGCGGCTTCGCGCGACTGGCGCGCGTGATTCCGAACGCGCCATCCGTGACGAACTTTGGGTTCAATCCAGTCACATTTGCCCCGGCGCTCACCACGCCGGACAAAGCGGAAATCACCGGTCTGCTGTCACCGCTGGGCGATTGCCCGGAAGTGGCGGAAGATAAGCTCGAAGCCTACGCCATCCTCTCCGCGATGGGACCGACGTATCTGTGGTTTCAACTGCAGGCCCTGCGCGAAGTGGCCGCCGGGTTTGGCCTGAGCGACGCGGACATCGCGCCGGCGCTGAAACGCATGGTGTGCGGCGCAACGCGGACGTTACTCGAATCCGGCCTGACGCCCGCCGAGGTGATGGATCTCATTCCCGTGAAACCGCTGGCCGAGATGGAACCGCACGTCGTCGAGATGTATCGCACACGGCTGCCCGCGCTCTACCAGAAAATCAAACCATGAAACTGGTGCGTGATGCGTGAAAATGAAAGCTGAGCGTCAGCAGGAAATTCCCGTTTCACGCCCCCCCCAACCTACCTATGAAAACACCCATGAAAATCCTCATCGTGGCCGCGCTGGCCGTGGCGATTGCCGGAGCCGTCGCTCTGAAAAAACGCCAGCCGCCGCAGGCAACCGGTTCCGCTCCGTCCACGGTCGTCGCGGGCAAAACAGCGGAAGCGCCGGCAGCCACCACGGCTTCCGCCCCGCCCGCCGCCGCCAAACTGCCCGCGCTCATTGACCTGGGCGCCGACAAGTGCATTCCCTGCAAAATGATGGCGCCCGTCCTGGAGGAGTTGAAGAAGGAATACGCCGGCAAGTTGAACGTGCAGTTCATTGACGTGTGGAAAAATCCGGACGCCGGCAAGCGCTACGGCATCGAGATGATTCCGACGCAAATCTTCTACGACGACGCGGGCAAGGAGTTGTTCCGCCACGTCGGTTTCTTCGGCAAGGACAACATCCTCGGCAAGTGGAAGGAGCTTGGCGTGGACCTGAGCGGCGGCCAGCCGAGCGCCGCCATCGTGCGCGAGACGCCGGTGGCCACGGACACGCGTCCGCGCGACTCGGTGTGCTTTATGTGCGATGGCGACGTAAATCCCCAAACGAAAGTGCTGGTCAAAGGCGAGATCGAGCAGCGCATTCTGTGCTCGCCGCATTGCTACTTCATTTACTTCTCCAGTCTCGTGGGCGCGGACGCGAAAATGGAAGCCGCCAAGGTGAGCGTGACCGATTGGGCCAGCGGCAAGCTGGTTCCGGCGGTCACCGCGACCTATCTTTATGGCATGGATGTGAAGGGGCGGCCGACCATCAAAGCGTTTGCCGTCAAGGAAGCGGCCACCAAGGAACAGCAAAGCACTCCCGGCAATCTTTTGTCCTGGGACGTGCTTCGCTCAAAGGAACTGGCCACGCGCTGCGCCTTCTGCGATCGCGCGGTGTATCCCGAGGACGCCTGCGGGGTGAAGTTCGGCACGACGCACGGCTACGGCTGCTGCACGCATTGCGCGCTGGGCGTGGCCGCGCGGTTGAAGCAGGACATCGAAGTGGAGGCCAAGGACGGGCTGACGGGCGAACCCATCCGCGTGAAGACGCTCAACGGCATGGTAGCCTCGCTGGAACCGCCCGCCGCGATTGCCTGGTTCGGCCAGAAGCAGAACGCGGAGGGCCAATGGGTTTCCGCCGGTTGCTTCAAGCAGGGGTTCTTCGTCAGCCAGGAGAATCTGAGGAAGTGGCTGGACGCGCGCCCGGCGATGACCGGCCGCGAGATCACCATCGCCCAGGCGCTGGCGGACAAGATGAAGCTCTCGCCGGAGCAGATTGCCAAAGTGTGCAAGCTGGGCGAGTGCAAATAGCCGTGCAACGTGAGGCCTGAAACGAAGCGCACAGATCGTCTTCTTCAGACTGACGGTGCTGTGGACTACAAGCTGCCGTGTCCCTCGCTGGTGCTGGTGCGGCAAAGAAATGGCAAAGACGAGAAATGGAAACTGCTCGGCGACACGTGGCAACTGGTCCACGCCCCGCCCAAGCTAAACAGCTACGTCAAAACCGAAGTGAGGAACTTTCTCAGCGGTCGGGAGCAGCAAACCATCACCAACCAATTCAATCTTCCGTCCACGCCGGATCACCGCTGATTTATGGAACAACTTTTCACCAGCCTCACCCACGCCGTCGAAGGCGCGCCGCTCATCGCGCTGGCGGCTGCCGTTGTCTGGGGTGTGCTCAGCATCCTGCTCAGCCCCTGCCATCTGGCCAGCATTCCGCTCATCGTGGGTTTCATCAGCGAGCAAGGCAAAGTCACGGTGCGGCGCGCGTTCTGGACTTCGGTGCTGTTCGCCGTGGGCATTCTGATCACCATCGCGGTTATCGGAGCCATCACGGCCGCGGCGGGCCGGATGCTGGGCGACGTCGGACGTTACGGAAATTACTTCGTCGCGCTCGTCTTCTTTGCGGTGGGACTGCATTTGCTCGGCGTGATTCCGCTCTCGTTTTCCGGGCCGGGGCAGGTCGGCATGCAACGCAAGGGTCCGCTTGCGGCGTTTATTCTCGGGCTGGTGTTTGGCATTGCACTGGGACCTTGCACGTTCGCCTACATGGCGCCGATGCTGGCGGTGACATTCAAGCTGGCCGCGACCAGCTTCCTTTACGGCGCGCTGCTGCTGCTCGCCTACGGCACGGGCCATTGCGCAGTGATTGTGGCGGCGGGAACTTCCACCGAAATGGTGCAACGCCTCCTCAACTGGAATGAGTACTCGCGGGGAATCATCGTCATCAAGCGCGTCTGCGGCGTTCTGGTCCTGATCGGAGGAGTCTATCTCGTGTATGTTGCGCCACCCCGGTAACGGCCGGAGCCGCCGCCTTGCCAACCAATGGCTCCGGATAAATCATCTCCCATAAATCAAACCCGTCTCCCAACAACGCCGAAGTCGTCCGGATCGCGTCCGCGAAAGCCACGCGCAAATCGCCCAAACCGGCAGCGAACGCCGCAGTGCGGGCCAATCCTGCTCCCGCCGCTGCCCGCCGCGGTGCGCGAAATGGTTGCCGCGCTGGTGGGCTGCGTGGCCGGCGCGGTGCTGGTGTCCGAAACCGAACGCATGGTCCGCGCCGCCGGCCTGACGGACCTCACGCTGACGACGAAGCCGGACTACGTCAACGCGATGACGGATGAACGATTTCGCGCAGCTCGGATTGAATTCAGGCGGTCGGGCCTTCGCCAGCTTGGCGGCGTCTCAGGCGACGGTGACTTCCGGGCAAAGGTAAACGTCCTGGATGGCGTTGAGCAGCGCCACGCCGTCCTTCAACGGCCGCTGGAACGCCTTCCGCCCGGAGATCAAGCCGGTGCCGCCGGCCCGTTTGTTGATCACGGCGGTGGTCACGGCGGCCTCGAGGTCGCCCGCGCCCTTGGATTCCCCGCCGCTGTTGATCAGCCCGGCGCGGCCCATGTAGCAGTTGGCCACCTGGTAACGGCAGCGGTCAATGGGATGCTCGCTGCACAGCTCGGTGTAGATGCGCGGGTCGAATTTGCCGTAACTCGATCCGCCCATCTGGAGCGCCTCGTAGCCGCCGTTGTTCTCCGGCAGCTTCTGCTTGATGATGTCCGCCTCGATGGTGACGCCGAGGTGGTTGGCCTGGCCCGTGAGATCGGCCGCCACATGATAGTCGGTGGTCTTGCCGTCGGCGCCCTTGACCTTGAACGCGCTGTTGCGGAGGTAGCACCAGAGCACGGTGGCCATGCCGAGTTCATGCGCGACGTGAAAGGTCTGAGCGACTTCCACGATCTGCCGGCTGCTCTCCGGCGAGCCGAAATAGATCGTCGCGCCGACGGCCGCACAGCCCATGTCATATGCCTCCTTGATCGTCCCGAACAAAATCTGGTCGGCCTTGTTCGGATACGTGAGCAGTTCATTGTGATTGAACTTCGCCAGGAACGGAATCTTGTGCGCGTAACGGCGGGCGCACATGCCCAGCACGCCGAAGGTCGAGGCCACGGCGTTGCAGCCGCCTTCGATCGCCAGGCGGATGATGTTCTCCGGGTCGAAGTAATCGGGATTCTTGGCGAAACTCGCGCCGGCGGAATGCTCGATCCCCTGGTCCACCGGCAGGATCGAGAGGTAGCCCGTGCCGGCCAGGCGGCCGGTGTTGAACAACCGCTGGAGGTTCACCAGCACGCGATTGTTGCGGTCGGAGGCCGCGTAAACGCGGTCCACGAAATCGTGACCCGGCACGTGAAGCCGGGACTTGGGGATTTTCGGAGTGTTGAAGTTGAGCAGCGCGTCGGCCTGGTTGCCGAGCTGTTTTTGAATGGTGTCAATCATGGCGGTTTCTTTCGTTTAATGTGGTGGCAAAACTGCGGCTGGCCGGTCCCCGGCGGCACGCCAACCGAGGCGCAACATAAGGGCGGGTGCGGCCGGACGCAAACGGGCTGGAGCCGGTCGCGACGAACCGGGCAGTGCGGGAAAATGATTTGTCGCGCCGCGCGGGAGCCGACATGATTCGCGCCCATGAAGGCCATGTCCTTGATCCGCCGTGTCGGACTTGCCGCGCTGGGTGCGATGCTGCTGGCGTGCGGCGCCCCGCGTGCCATCGCGTCCACGTTCGCCATCGGCACGAACGATTTTCTCCTCGACGGCCAGCCGTTTCTCATCCGCTGCGGGGAGATGCACTTTGCCCGTGTGCCGCGCGAATACTGGCAGCAGAGGTTGCGCATGGCCCGCGCAATGGGCCTGAACACGGTTTGCGCCTATCTGTTCTGGAACCTTCACGAGCCGCAGCCGGGTCAGTGGAACTTCACCGGCAACGCCGACGCGGCCGAGTTTTGCCGGCTTGCGCAAGCGGAAGGACTGAAGGTCATTCTGCGCCCCGGCCCGTATTCCTGCGCCGAGTGGGATTTCGGCGGCTTTCCGTCGTGGTTGCTGAAGATTCCCGATCTCAAGGTCCGCACGCAGGACCCGCGTTACCTGGAAGCCTGCCGGCGCTACCTGATGGAAGTCGGCCGCCAGCTCGCGCCGCTCCAGATCACCCGCGGCGGGCCGATCGTCATGGTGCAGGTGGAAAACGAATACGGCTCCTACGGGCACGACCGCCAATACATCGGCATCCTCCGTGACGATCTCAAGGCCGCGGGCTTCGAGGTGCCGCTCTTCACGTGCGACGGTCCGTCGCAGCTCAAGAACGACACCCGCAGCGACCTGTTTTGCGTCGTGAACTTCGGCGGCGACCCGGCCGGCAATTTCAAGGCGCTCCGGGAAATCCGGCCCGCGGGCCCGTTGATGTGCGGCGAGTACTATCCGGGCTGGTTTGACAGTTGGGGCAAGGGCCATCACTTCGGCGACACCGCGCGCATCGTCCAGGAAATCGGCTGGATGCTCGACCACAACGCGTCGTTCAGCATTTACATGGTGCATGGCGGCACGTCGTTCGGCTTTACCGCCGGCGCCAACTGCCCGCCGTTTGCACCGCAGGTGACGAGCTACGATTACGACGCGCCGATCAGCGAGGCCGGCTGGGACACGCCGAAATTCCACGCGCTGCGCGAGCTGTTCCTCAAACACCTGGCGCCCGGCGAAAAACTTCCGGACGTGCCGCCGCGCGAGCCGGTGACGACGATTGCGCCGATCCAGTTCACGGAAGCCGCGCCGCTCTTCGCCAACCTGCCCGCCGCGAAGGAATTTGAACATCCGCCGTTCATGGAAATGCTCGACCAACCGCACGGCGCGATTCTCTATCGCACCACCCTGCCCGCCGGCGGTGGCGAAAAACTCGTCATCCAGGAACTCCACGACTACGGCCTCGTCTTCCTCAACGGCAAAAAAATCGCGACGCTCGACCGGCGCCATAACCAAAACAGCGCGTCGCTGCCGGCGCGCGACCGCGAAAGCACGCTCGACCTGCTCGTGGACACGTTCGGCCACGTCAACTACGGCGGCTATATCCACGACCGCAAGGGCATCACCGAAACGGTCGAGTTGGTGACCGCCGACGCCACGAAGGAACTGACCGGCTGGCGGATCTACAGCCTGCCGCTCGATGCGCAGGAGTTGGACGCACTCAAGTTTGAAGAACCGGCGAAGCTTCAACTGCGCTCCGACACGCCGTCCGACGACTCCGTGCCGGCGTTCTATCGCGGCACGTTTGAACTGGCGCGCACCGGCGACACGTTTCTGGACTTCAGCACCTGGGGCAAAGGCGTCGCCTGGGTCAATGGCCACAACCTCGGCCGCTTTTGGAACATCGGCCCGCAGCAAACCCTCTACTGCCCCGGACCGTGGCTGAAGACCGGCCGCAATGAGCTGATCGTCTTTGAGCTGAACGGCACGACGAACCACACCGTCGCCGGCCTCGCTGAACCGATTTTGAACCAGGCCAACGAACAAGCCAACGCCAAGGCGCATCGCAAACCGGGGCAAAAGCTGGTGCTCGCCGGGCTTACGCCGGCTGCCACGGGCACGTTCGGCCCTGGCAAGGATTGGCAGGTGGCGAAGTTCGCGCCGGCCACGGGCCGCTTCTTTTGTCTGGAGGCGCTGAGTTCCCAAAACGGGGACGCCTTCACCACGCTGGCCGAACTTTACCTGGTCGGTCCCGACGGCAAAGACCTGCCGCGCGACGGGTGGAAAGTCGCCTACGCCGACAGCGAGGAACTGGACAGCGACGACGGCTCGGCCGACAACGTGTTCGACCTGCAGGCCACCACGTTCTGGCACACGCAATGGGACGGCGCGCAGCCGAAGCACCCGCACGCGCTGGTCCTCGACCTTGGCCGCGAGCAAACCATCGTCGGCGTCCGTTGCCTCCCGCGGCAGGATTCGCTGAACGGCCGCATCAAGGACTACCGCATTTACATCGGCGACGATCTGCTCACCGGCCCGGCTGCGCCGTGAGGCCGGACAGATAACCGGTAGTTTCGGCCTGCCGAATCGGCCATCATTGTCGCCGATGATTGCAGGCTTGTCTGCGCTCTGCTGCGGTGCTATGACAACGCCATGAAGCACCGCCCATTCAGAATCTCGCTGCTCGCGCTGGCCCTGCTCGTCACGCTGCCGATGCCCATTTTCGCCGCTCCAGCCGACCGGCCCGGCTGGAAACTCACCTTTGACGACGAGTTCGACGGCACGTCGCTGGACCTGACGAAATGGAATCCAAACGACCCGTGGGGCCGGGAGCGCAACAACGAGTTGCAGGCGTATGTGCCGGACGCGTTCGTCGTGAAGGACGGAATTTTGAGCGTCACGGCGGAGAAGCGGTCGGCCAGCTACGCGGGCAAGGAGCGGTCCTACACCTCCGGGATGATGACCACCTACCAGAAATTCGCCCAGCGATACGGCCGGTTTGAAATCCGCTGCCGCGTGCCCAAGGGCAAGGGCATGTGGCCGGCGTTCTGGCTGCTGCCGCAACCGCTCGCCTGGCCGCCGGAAATTGACGTGCTCGAAATCCTCGGCCACCAACCGCAGAAGGCGTATTTCACACATCATTTTCTCAACGACCAACGGCAGCACAAGTCGCACGGCGGCTTCTGGGTTGGACCGGACTTCTCAGCGGGCTTCCATGACTTCGTCGTGGAATGGTCGCCGGAGCGGATCGTGTGGTTCGTGGACGGCGTAGAGCGTTTTCGCTCGGAGGATTCGATCCCGCGCACCCCGATGTATATGCTGATCAACCTGGCCGTGGGCGGTGATTGGCCCGGCGCACTGGACGCGGAAACCGTTTTCCCGGCCACGTTCGACGTGGATTACGTCCGCGTTTACGAAAAGATACCGTAAGCGTGGCATTGGATCCGGGCACACGGATCCGGCAATAAATGCTGTCCCAGGTCGTCCGCGCACAGGGCGGGACATCAATGACAGTCGTGCTGCCTGGATCGGAGAGGGAGGTGCGCGAAAGCCTGCAAAGCCATTGGTATGAGGCCAAGGCACCTTCCGCTGGCTTTCCCGCATGACGCTTGTCGGCGCTGGCGGCACGGCGTAATGTCGACCGTCGGGCGACGGCGGGACGGCCGTTGCCACGGGTGATCGGGCTATGCCGCTTTACGAATACGAACTTTGCGAAGGCGCCTGCGTGGTGTGCGGCGGGCGCTTCACGCTGCGTCGTCCGGTCAACGCCAAGCCGCTGACGCAGTGTCCGGCGTGCAAAAAGCCCGTGCGCCGGGTGATTTCCAGCTTCAACACGCCCAGCCTGCTCAAACCGGTTTCGATTTCCGACGCCAAGAAGGCCGGGTTCACGGTGCTCAAGCGCGTGAACAAGGGCGAATACGAGCGGCAATAACCGCGGCTTTGCCTTGTCCGCCGGCCCGGCTTGTCCCAAGCTCGGCGCATGAGACGCCTTTCCCTGACGATGGTTCTTGGCGCCATGGGCGCGATGACCTGCTTCACGGCCACAGCCTTCGGCGTCGGGTTTGCCGCCGAGCAGATCCACGATTCTGCCGAGGCCGCGCACGCCGTGCTCCGCGTTCATGCCGCCGAGCGGTCGCCGTATCGCATCCCGCCGTTCATCACGGGCAAATTTGCCGAGCATCTGGGCTTCAACATCTATAACGGCATGGACGCACAAATCCTGCGGAACGCGACGTTCGCCGATTACCCGCTGGCCTCCGGGCACAGCACGCCCGACGGCGTGGTGGAATTTCTGTGGCAGGACGACCGCATCAACGCCGAGTTGCGCCGGATGGCCACGCGTTTTGGCTGGCCGGAGGATGCGTTGGCGGGTCTGGTGCAGGCGCGGGCGGATGGGTTGGCAAGTTTCTGGACGCGCGTCGGACCGCGTGACGCCGTGCGCGTCAGCCCGGACACCGGACCGCGGGGCGGCCGCGCCCAGCGGGTGCAGGTGAACGTCACCGGCCAGGGCATCGCGCAATGGACCTGGCTGCCGCTGCACCGGGTTCGCCGTTATCAGTTCGAGGTGCTGACGCGCTCGCCACAGATCACGTCGCTGGCGGTTTCGCTGTCCACGACCGGCGCCGCCGGACCGACGGTTTCCGCCACGATTCCCGGCGTGTCGGGCGAGTGGCACAAGTTTGTCGGCACACTCACGGTGCCGGAGGACTGGCCGGCGGGCGACGCCTGCAAGTTGGCGCTCACGGCGGACGCCGCCGGACAGTTCGTGGTGGCGCATTGTTTTCTCTGGCCGGCGGACAACGCTCACGGCGCGGACCCGGACATTGTTCGTTTGCTGAAGGAATCACATCTGCCGCTGCTGCGCTGGCCAGGCGGGAATTTCGTGAGCGGTTATCATTGGGAGGACGGCGTCGGCCCGGTGGAGGCGCGGCCGACCAAGCCGAATTACGCCTGGGGCGGCGTGGAGCCGAACACCTTCGGCACGGATGAATTCATCGAGTTCTGCCGCGCGGTGGGTTGCGAGCCGATGATCTGCGTGAACGCCGGCAGCGGCACACCCGCGGAGGCCGCGGCGTGGATCGAATACTGCAACGGCGCCACGAACACGCCGATGGGAGCGCGCCGGGCGGCGAACGGCCATCCCGAACCCTACGGCGTGAAATACTGGGAGGTCGGCAACGAATTGTGGGGCCGCTGGCAGTTCAACTGGACGACCGCCGAGGGCTACGTGGACCGCTATCACCAGTTCGTGCGGGCGATGCACGCGGCCGATCCGGACATCCACCTGATGGCCTGCGGCGCGCCGGTGTTCTGGGGCAAGGCGTGGAACGACACGCTCATCGCCGGCACCGCGCCCGAATTGGAGGCGATCACGGACCACCCGTTGATCGGCGGTGACGTGTCGCCGGCGGTGGCGCCGCTGGATGTGTATCGCGATTTCATGGCGGTGCCGGAAGTGCTGGAGCAAAAATGGTCCGCGTTGCGGGCCGACATGGAACGCGCCGGCGTGCGCGATCCGCGGCTCGCGGTGACCGAACTGCAACTCTTCGCGCACCTCGGCCGCGCGACGGGGGCAGGCGAAACGGTCCACTTGACGCGTGAGAATCTGGTCAACCAGGGTTCAATCACCGAGGCGCTTTACGACGTGCTGATTTATCACGCGGCGGTGCGCCTGGCGCCGTTCGTTGAACTCATCACGCACTCGGCGGTGGTCAACCACGGCGGCGGTCTGCGCAAGGAACGCGAACGCGTCTATGCGAATCCCTGCTACTACGCCCAGGCGGATTTTGCAGCGCTGGCCAACGCGACGCCCGTGACTGCGGAACTCGAATGCGCCAGCGAGCCCGCGCCGCGCGTACTGCCGGATTTGCGCGGCGCCACGTCGGCGGCCAGATTCAGCGCCGTGGACGCGCTGGCGGCGCTTGCGCCGGACGGCAGCCTGCTGCTGTCGCTGGTGCATCGCGGCACGCAAGGACCGGTGAAACTGGAGGTTGAGTTGTCTGATTTCAACGCCGCTGCGTCGGCCGCGGTGCGGACGCTCGCCGCGGACGCACCCTGGACGGGCAACACGCTGGAGCATCCCGACGCCGTCAAGCCGGTGGATTCGACTGCAGCCGTTCACGACGGAAAACTGGAACTGGAACTACCGCCTTACACCGTGATGTGCGTGCGCATTCCGCCGGCAAATTGAATGCCTGACGCCAAAGCCCGTCCGCCGCGACGCAGCAAGCTGCCTTTCTGATGCCCATGCCGGACGGGCAACCGGACCCGCGCCAGCCTCTCAAGCAACAGGCCGAGACACTGCCGTGGCCGGATTCAAGCAGGCGTTTGGGAAGTATTACAGCGCCGATGGTCGTCCGGCCACGCCGGTACGGTTGATGGTGAGCTGCTGCTACTCAAGCAGATTTCAACCAGGCGACGAGACCGTGGTGGCGGCGTGGGTGCAGAACCCTTACTCGCACTACTTCTGCGGGATGAGCGAGTTCCAGTGGCAGGTGCCCCCTGTGATCCGAGCGACCTGGTCTATTACCGCCAACGCATTGGCGGGGACGGGGTGCAACGCATTCTCCAAGTCACCGTGCAGTTGCACGGTCCGGCCACACAGGAAATGGAAGTGGACGGCCCCGAGGTGCCGTTGCCGGGCAGACCCAAGCCCGGCCAAAGCAAACCCGCCACAGCGAGGATGCGGATGCGGTTTCGGCGGCAGGCGGCGATTGAACCGGTGATCAGCCACTTCAAACACCAGTAACGCCTGGCCCGGTGCTTCCTCAAAGGGTTTGCGGATGATCAATGAACCTGCTGCTGGCGGCCGCTGTGGGGAACCTGAGGAAGTGGCGGCAGACAGCCGTCCTTGTTTGGCTCCTATTTGTCATCCCCAGCGGCTACGGGTCTCAACATCTCCCTCAGAATCCTTTTTTTGGACCGGCTAAATCACGTCTCTGCAAACGTTGGACATGAGTCAGTTTTTTATATTATATACATGTTATTGTTAAGCTTAACAAATTAACCATTTTCTGCCAATGAAGGACGCGACAACTTGTTTCGAGTGTCAGAATAATTGCAAATTGCTCACGCTTGGACAACAAAGGGCAAGCATCTGGCAAGGGAGGGTTGGCGTCAGGGCAGACGCTTCGGTTTGCTGGCGCCCGTATGAACCTGGCAATGCGCGCCCATCATTCCGGTGCCCGCGGGCGGGCAGCGGCAAGACCGGTTGGTCAACCGGCGGCGGCGTCCTTGCGCCACACAGCCATGAAGCTCATGGCCCCAGCTCTTTACGCCTGACGCTATGCAAGTCCCCTGCTCCGCCCCGCCGCACCACCGTCGTTTGTTGTCCGTCCTGGCCCTGCTCGGCATCGCGGCCTTGTCGGTCGCCTTGATTTCCTGCGGCACGGTCACCCGCACGGTCATGGCGCCGCCCGGCATTCCCGGTGCAAAATACGTCGGCTCCGATAGTTGCTCCGACTGCCACGACCAGATCACCAAGCAGTTTCCAACCGCCGATCACGCCCGGCTCATGGCCCGCGGCACGAACGCGATGGAAATGGGCTGCGAATCCTGCCACGGCCCGGGCAGCCTGCACGTGGACAGCGGCGGCGGTCGCGGCACGATCATCAATCCGAAACGCTCGCCGGAAGTGTGCTTCCAGTGCCATCTCGACAAGCGCGGCGAGTTCAACCTGCCGCACAGCCATCCGGTGCTCGCCGGCCGGATCAGTTGCAGCGACTGCCACGATCCACACAAGGGGTCGGTTCACTCGCAGGGCGGCCTGGGCGTCCTGGACCAGAACACCCTTTGCCTGACCTGTCACACGGAGCAACGGGGGCCGTTTGTGTTCGAGCATGAGGCACTGCGCGAGGGTTGCACCACCTGTCACCAGCCGCACGGTTCGGTAAACGACAAACTGCTGGTGCAGCGCAACCAGATGCTCTGCCTCAAGTGCCATTTTCAGCAACAGCAAACCGGCGGCCAGTTGTTGATCGGCGGCATTGATCACACGCCGTTCGTGGCCCAGGGAACCTGCTGGAGCGCCGGCTGCCACGAGGCCGTCCACGGCTCCCAGGTCAATTCCGCGCTCCGGTATTGAACCCCATCGCACGCACGCCCATGAAAAAGACCAGCAACCTGCGCAAGCCGAACCGGCGGGGCGCCGCACTCACGGCGTTCTCCATGGCGGCCGTGATGACGGCCAGCGCTTTCGGCGGAGATGACGCGACGCCCGCCCAAGGCGACGCCAAACCGGCGGCCGACACCAGCGCCGCCGCGGACAAAACCGACGCGAAGAAGGACGACGATTCGAGCAAGGATTCCAGCAGCGAGACCAAGGATTATCGCAACTGGATCACCGTTTCCGCCGGGGGGGCCTTCGTGAGCGGAAACAAGGCCGCGTTCCAGAGCGATCACCAGATTCCCGACGGCGCCTTCGGGGGCGTGGAGAACTTCCATTACGAGCAAGATGTCGGCAAGAACGGCCTGTTCAAGGTGGACGGACGCGGCATTTTCGACAACCACGACTACGGCATCAAGCTCGAGTTGTCGAACCCGGACAAGGGCTACGTACGCGTCGGTTACACGCAGTTTCGCACCTGGTATGACGGCAGCGGCGGTTACTTCCCCGGCACCGGGCCGGGCCAGCAGAGCCAGTGGCTCGATCTCTACAACACCGATTTCGCGGTGGACCGCAGCGAATTCAACTTCGAGGCCGGCTTGCGAATGCCGAAGCTTCCGCAAATCACGTTCCGTTACACGCGCCAGACCCGCGAGGGACAGGAGGGTTCCACAAGCTGGGGGCCGACCTCGCTGACGGGCGACGGCAGCACGCGGAACATCGCCCCGTCGTTTCTGGGACTGGACGAGGTGCGCAACCTGTTTTCGCTGGACTTGAAGCACAAGCTGGGCAAGACCGACGTTGGCGTCGGCTTCAGTTATGAGCACCTCGACAACAACGACTCGCAGAACGAGGCGTTCAACCCCGGCCAGCCCGGCGGCGCCTACGCCACGCAGCGCGACCAGACCAAGTCGGACATGTTCAACGCCCACGGCTTCGCCAGCACACCGGTGGGCAAGCGCGCCACCTTCAGCGCCGGCTACGCATTCACCGACCTGGACACGGACACCTCCGGCTACCGCGTTTATGGCATCGGCTACGATCCGGACCTGGCGCAGCGGCTGCCCAGTCCGAGCACGTTCGCCGGGCTGACCGGCGGCTCGCACATGGACCAGCACCTGATTGATGCGAATCTCTTCTGGCGGCCGAAGGACACTGTGGCCGTGGTGCCTTCCGTGCGCATTGAGAAGGAGGACTGGGACGGCACTTCCGGGTTCTCGCAGCCGGCCGCGCCCCTGTCGGCAGGCTCGTATTTTGCCGCAGACAACCGGGGATTGCTCGATGTGGCCGGCAACCTGGAGGCCCGTTACACCGGCGTCACCAACTGGGTGTTTTACGTGCGTGGCACCTGGCGCAACACCTCCGGCAACCTGGACGAACGGCTCGACAACCTGGGCACCGGCGCCAACGTGCTCCTCCGCGCGACCGACGACACGAGTTGGGAGCAAAAGTACGTGGCCGGCGCGAATTGGTATCCGCTCCGCCGCCTGAACTTCTCCTCGGAGTATTATCACAAGATTCGCGACAACAGTTACACGCACACGACGGACTCCACGCCCGACGTTCCCGGCGCCATCCTGCTTTATCCCGCGTTTCTCACCGCGTTGGGCTACGTGACTGACGACGTCAACTTCCGCACCTCGTGGCGCCCGCTGAACAACCTCAGCCTGGTCGGGCGATACGACTTCCAATACACCACCATGAACTCGCAGGGAGAGGGGCTGGCCGATGTCCAGGCGGCCCAGATCACCAGCCACATCCTCAGCGGCACCGCCACCTGGTCGCCGCTCAGCCGGCTGTACCTGCTGGCCGGCATCAACTACGTCTGGGACCGGACGGATTCGCCGGCCACGGACACCACGCAGGCCATTCTGGCGGCGCAGAATGACTACTGGACCGTCAACGGGGGCTTCGGCTACGCCCTCGACAACAAGACCGACTTCAGCGCGCAATATCTCTATTACTGCGCCCGAAATTTCGTGGACAACTCCGCCTTTGGTCTGCCCTACGGCGCGGGCGCCAAGGAGCACAGTGTGACCGCCTCCATTTCCCGCCAGCTCAGCCGGCGCACACGTCTGACGCTCAGTTACAGTTTCTACACGAACCGCGACCAGACCTCCGGCTATAATCTTGACTACGACGCCCACGTGATCTACTCAAGCCTGCAATATCGTTTTTAGTCATTGAATAGATTCATCGTGGGTCTCGTCGCTAACAGAAACGGCAAACCAAAACACAAGCAGAGAGAAATGAAAAAAACACTGATCATCACCCTCGGATTGCTCGCCGCCGGACTCTTTTCCGCCCAAGCGGACACCAAGGCAAACTGGGAAAAGCATTGCCAGAAGTGCCACGGCGCCGACGGCAAAGGCCAGACCACCATGGGCCGCCGCCTCAAACTCAAGGACTACACCGACGCCAAGGTCCAGGAGGCGATGAAGGACGACGACATGATCAAACTCATCAAGGTAGGCAAGAAGGAAGGCGACCGGACGCTGATGAAAGGCTACAGCGACGATCTCAAGGACCAGGAAATCAAGGATCTGGTCGCCTACATCCGCAAATTCAAAAAGTAGCCTTCCGTCGGCTCGATTCCGTACCGTTTCATCAATGCCCGTTCCGGTTCAAACGCCGGGCGGGCATTTTTGCTTGGCGGATTGTTTTCGGCGCGCCGTTCCCGTCATGCCGGCCGGGTCCGCCGCATGTGCCGCGCGCTGGCCCGGCGCCCGATGGCCAACGTGCCAGCTTGAACCCGAAAGCGCGCGCAAAAAAAATCATGGAGACGACGACGAACCCTTGACACATTGCCGGCTTGGCGTAAGAGTTTTAACAGCGATATGAAACGCATACTTATCATCACTCTTGGTCTTTCCGTCGCCGGGATGCTTGCCACTCACGCTGCTGACGCCAAAGAAAACTGGGTTAAGAACTGTCAAAAATGCCACGGTGCGACCGGCGACGGTCACACCACCATGGGTAGAATCTTGAAAATCAAGGACTACACTGACGCGAAGGTGCAGGCGGCAATGAAGGATGACGAGATGTTCAAAACCATCAAAGAGGGCAAGAAGGAAGGCGATCACCAAAAAATGAAAGCCTTCGGCGATGTCTTCAGCGACGACGAAATCAAGGCGCTCGTCAAATACGTCCGCAGTTTGAAAAAGTAGTCCCTGCTGAGTTTGTTCACGGGCCACGGAAATGTTTTTCCGTGGCCTTTTCATTTTTGGCGCTAGGCATAACAATATCTGCAAAGACTTTGCCAAAGGAAGTAAAGCCCATCGCGTTCCCGCGCCGTAATTTCACCACACCGAATCACTGCCGGTCTGTGATTGGGCCGCGGTTAAACCAGTGAAATGGTCTTGGAGTTATGGGACTTTTCAAAATGCCGCCGCAAATCGTGCGGCTCGTGTTGCTGACCATCGCCATCGTCGGCAGCTATTTTGTCGCCCGCGCCTTTCTGACGCCGGCCTCCTTCCACCAGTATGGCTGGTTTCGCGGGAATGCCCTCGAAGAGCTCGCGAGCTACCAACCGGTGTTCGCTGGAAAGAAATCATGTGAGGAGTGCCATGATGACCAATATCAGAAATTGATGAAGGGGGCGCACAAGGGACTTTCCTGCGAAGGCTGTCACGGCCCCAGCCAGGCGCACGTGGATGACCCTGACGATACCGCCGCGAGGCCGAAAAAGGAGCCGTTCAGCGCTTGTGTCCGCTGCCACGAGTTCAACCCCTCAAGACCGAAGTGGCACCATCAAATTGTCAGCCGAACCCATTACTCAGGCAACAAATGCACGGATTGTCACGTGCCCCACAGCCCCCTGGATGTCCCATGAAAGAAGCCCTCTCACGGCGTAATCTTCTCGGCAGGCTTGGCGCAGCGGCGGCCGGCCTGATGGCCCTGCCGGCGGCGCGCACGGCCAAGGCGGCGGTGCAGAAGTTGTTCGTCTCCGCCAACGCTCCCAACGGCTACGATCCCACGAAGCACAAATGGGTGATGGCGATTGACATCAACCGGTGCATCGGTTGCGGCTTGTGCGCCGAGGCGTGCAAGAAGGAGAACCATGTGCCCGACGAGCCGAATTACTTCCGCACGTGGGTCGAACGGTATGTCATCACCAAGCCGAAACCCGGCTCCGGCGAGGCCCGCGGCGAAGTGCTGGTGGATTCCCCGGATGGCGGAATGCACGGCTTCCCGGAACCGCCGGTTCCCACGGACTCGATTCTGCATTCCTTTTTCGTGCCGAAGCTCTGCAATCTCTGCGAGCATTCGCCGTGCGTGCAGGCGTGCCCGGTGGGCGCGACCTTCGACGCGCCGGACGGCACCGTGCTGATTGATCCGAAGTATTGCATCGGCTGCGGCTTCTGCATTCAGGCCTGCCCCTACGGCTGCCGCTTCCTGAGTCCGGTGACGCACACGGCGGAAAAATGCACGCTCTGCTATCACCGCATCACCCACGGATTGAATCCGGCCTGCGTGGAGGTGTGCCCGACGCAGGCCCGTATTTTCGGCGATTTGAAAAACGCCAAACCCGACGACCCAATCACCCAATTCTACCAGAACAACCGGGTCGAGGCCCTCAAGCCTTATCTGGGAACGGAACCGCGGGTGCTTTACGCCGGAATGGACAAAGAGGTGAGGTAGCATGACAACCGAAGTCACCAACATCGTCGTCGAAGTGATGCCTCATTTCGAGGGTTACGTGTATCCGAACGAATCCGGCCAACATCCGCTGTGGAGCGTGCTCATCGTCCTGTATCCCTACATCACCGGGCTGGTGGCGGGCGCCTTCATCATGGCCTCGCTGGTGCGCGTCTTCAAAGTCAGGGCCCTCGAGCCGGTGTACCGGCTCTCGATGCTGACCGCGCTTGCGTTCCTGCTGTGCGCGCCGCTGCCGCTGCTCTTCCACCTGGGACATCCCGAACGGTGCTACGAGGTCATGATGACGCCGCACCTGACCTCACCGATGGCCATCTTTGGTTTCGTTTACGCCTGGTATCTCATGGCCGTGCTGTTGCTGGAGTTGTGGTTCGATTTCCGGCGCGACCTGGTGGCCTGGTCGAACGTCACAAGCGGCTTCCGGGGCATCATTTACCGGCTCTTTACCCTGGGGGTGACGGATGTTTCCGGGCCGGCGTTGCGGCTGGACGACAAGATCGGCCGCACGCTTTCCATCGTGGGCATTCCTTCCGCGTTCCTGCTGCACGGTTATGTCGGCTTCATTTTCGGCTCCATCAAGGCCAACCCGTGGTGGGGGAGTCCGCTGGTACCGATCATCTTCATTTTGTCCGCCGTGGTTTCGGGTATCGCCCTCTGCGTGTTCAATTACATGGTTCTGAGCTGGGTCCGCCGACGGAACACAGACATGCCCTGTCTGGACATCATGGCACGGTTTCTTTTCTACGCGTTGGTGGTGGATGCGGCCGTTGAGGGACTGGACTGGATTCATCGCATTTACGCGGCGGAGGAAGGCTTTCAGATCATGAAGGTCATGATTCGCGAAAAACTCTTCTACACTCTGAATTTGGGACAGGCCACCATGGGCACGCTGCTGCCGCTGCTGTTGCTCGGCTCGCTCCAGCTTCTCCGCAAGCGCGTGCCGGAACTGATCCGGCGACGGATGTATTTTGCCAGTTCGGCGTTGATCCTTGTCGGCGTCCTCGCCATGCGCTGGAATGTAGTCATCGGCGGCCAGCTTTTCTCCAAGAGTCTGCGTGGCGTGATGGCCTACAAGATGGAGTTCTCGGGAATGGAGGGGTGGTTCATGGGCGCGGTCCTTCTGGCGTTGCCGTTCACCATCCTGACCGTGTTCATCAAACTCTTCCTCTCGGAAAAACTGCCAAGCGCCGGTCATGGCGAGCCCACCGCAGCCCGCGGCTGAACAACACGTCTGTTGCCGGTAAACCCGCGGCACAGAGATGTTGCCTCGCATTACGATGAAGAATACGCTTTGGATCCAGGTCAGGTTGCGACCGGAGGGCCAGCCGCCCAACGGTTTCGCTGCGGCGGGCCATCGCGTGGACTAGGGCCTCTGGGTGGCTGAAGCCGTCTCAAACCCGATCCGAAGCAAGTCAAACCATGAATACGGAACCGTTGTCATCTTCGAAGCCGCGCCCTTCACTGCTGCGCAACTGGCTGAGTTTGTTCGGGCTGATCATCGTGGCCGGCGGCCTTTTTTCCTTCACGCTGCTGGCATTGGTGGACTCCATGTCCAGATCGGCCAATCCCTACATCGGCATTTTGACCTACGTGGTGGCGCCGGTGTTTCTCCTCATGGGTCTGGCCGTGACCGTCGTTGGCGCCTGGCGTGAACGCCGCAAACTGGGGCAGTCCGCCGGCTTGCTCCCGGCCATCGTCGTGGATCTCACCCGTCCGCGGGACCGGCGGATTCTGGGCTATTTCGTCGCTTGCAGCCTGTTCTTCCTCCTGCTTTCGGCCATCGGGAGTTACCACACCTACAACCTCACGGAATCCGTTTCCTTCTGTGGCCGGGCTTGCCACACCGTGATGAAGCCGGAGTTGACCGCGTATGAGCACGGTCCTCATGCCCGCGTCTCCTGTGTGGAATGTCACATCGGCAAGGGAGCCACCTGGTTTGTCCGCTCGAAGCTTTCCGGCACTTACCAGCTTTATGCGACGGCCTTTGACAAATATCCGCGCCCGATCCCCACGCCCATCCAGAACCTCCGCCCGGCCCAGGAAACCTGTGAACAATGCCACTGGCCGAGCAAATTCGTGGGCAACCTCCAACGCACCTACAACTTCTTCCAGGGCGACGCAACCAACTCGCCCTACACGCTCAGCCTCTTGATCAAGGTGGGCGGTGGCGACCCGACCCACGGCCCGACCGGCGGCATCCACTGGCACATGAACGTCGGCAACAAGGTGGAATACGTCGCCACCGACCCGGGACGGCAGGACATTCCCTGGGTCCGCATCACGGATCAGCAAGGAGTGGTGACGGTTTACCACACCAAGACTTACACCAACACCCCGGCCGCCAGCGACGTTCGTCTCATGGACTGCATGGACTGCCACAACCGGCCGGCGCACAAGTTCATGTCGCCCGACGACGCGGTGGACCTGGCCATGAGCCTGCCCCATGAGATTGACCCGCAACTGCCGTGGATCAAGACCAACGCGGTGGACGTGCTTACCCAGCCTTACACCAACACAACGCAGGCGGTCGAGTTCATCGCCACCGCGCTGTCCAACCGGTATCCGCAAGCACGCAATGACGAGAAGTTCAAGGAGACCATCACCGCAGTGCAGCAAATCTACCGGGACAATTTCTTCCCCGAAATGAAAGCGGACTGGCGGGCGTATCCGGACAACATCGGCCACAAGGATTGGCCCGGCTGCTTCCGCTGCCACGATGGCAATCATGTCACCGACGACGGCAAACGCACCATCAAGGCGAGCGACTGCAACGCCTGCCACGTCATCCTGGCCCAAGGCACTGGACCGGACCTGCTCAAGATGACGCCCGCCGGCCAGGAGTTCAAACACCCCGGCGGCGACTACGACCACACCTGCAATGAATGTCATAATGGCGCTCTTTAGCTGCCCGGGACACGGGCGTTCGCGGGCACGCCTGTCACGGAACCCGGCCGGTGCAGCCTGGCTCGCCGGTTTCGTCTGTTGCCTGCTGGCCGCCAGCCTGGCCGGACGGGCGGGCGACGAGGTTTCGAATGCCGACTGCCTCATCTGCCACGCCGACAAGACGCTGACCAAGACCAACGCCCAAGGCGCCGTTATTTCCCTGTTCGTTGACGCCGCGCAACTGGCCGCCTCGGTTCACACGTCGAACGCCTGCGCAAATTGCCACGCGGACCTCACCGCCAACCATCCGGACGACAATGTGCCGGCCAAAACGCCCGTCTGCGTGGGCTGCCACGACGCGCAGCCGGACCATGAGGCCGCCGCGAAGGCATACGCGGAGAGCATTCACGGCGTGAGCCGCCAGCACTGGGGCTCGCCCGCGGCCACCTGCGCCGACTGCCACGGCTCGCACGGCATCCTTGCGGTCACCAACACCACCTCCCGGGTTTATAAATTGAATCTGCCGGTCACCTGCGCGAAATGCCATAGCAATACCAACCTGACCACCCAGTTCCAAATCCGCCACCCCGAAGCCGTGGCGCAGTATAACGACAGCATTCACGGACAGGCCCTGCTGAAAATGGGCCTCATCGTGGCGCCGTCGTGCGACGATTGCCACGGCGCGCATGACATCAGGCGCGACGTGGACCACGATTCGCATATCAATCACGCCAACATCGCCAAGACGTGCGGCAAATGTCACCTGGGCATCGAGCAGACTTACGACCAAAGCATTCACGGACAACTGCTCGCCAAAGGCGACCCGCGCGGCCCGGTTTGCACGGATTGCCACACCGCGCATCAGATTGAGAATCCGGAAGGCAACAACTTCAAAGCCATCAGCGACCAGCGCTGCGGCAAATGTCACGAAGACCGGCTGACGCATTATCGGGAAACCTACCACGGCAAAGCGATGGCGCTGGGCAAGCCCAACGCCGCGCCGGCAGTGGCCGCGTGTTATGATTGCCACGGGTATCACGACATCCTGCCGCCCACCGATGCCCGTTCGCACCTGTCGCCGACCAACATTCTGGCGACCTGCCAGAAATGTCACCCCGGCGCGACGCTGGGTTTCACGCAATACGATCCGCACGCCGACCCGCTGGACGCCAAGCACTATGCCCTCCTCCACGGCGTGTTCGTGGCCATGACGGGATTGCTGATCGGCGTGTTCTCGTTCTTTGGCCTCCACACCATCATATGGCTGGTGCGCGCGGTGTATCTCTACCTGCACGACTCGAAGAAATTCCGCGAGGCCAAGATCCAAACGCAGGTGGATGACGAGTGGTTCACCCGGTTCCTGCCCTTCGAACGCTTCCTGCATTTCCTGGTGGTGACCAGTTTTCTGCTGCTGGTGATCACCGGCATGCCGCTCAAGTTCTATTACACAAACTGGGCGAAGGCGATCTTTGACATCATCGGTGGCCCGCAAACCGCACGCACGTTGCACCGGTTTGCCGCACTGGTCACCTTCCTCTACTTTGGCCTGCACGTCGCCTCGCTGGTGGGCCGGGCCTGGAAAGGCAAAGGCGTATTGCGCGATCCCGCCAGCGGCAGGTTGAGCTTCAAACGACTGTGGCAAGTGTTGTTCGGTCCCGACTCCATGATGCCCACCTGGCAGGACTGGAAAGACTTCGTGGCGCACAACAAATGGTTCTTCGGCCGGGGGCCGAAACCGCAGTTTGACCGCTGGACGTATTGGGAGAAATTCGATTACTTCGCCGTGTTCTGGGGCGTGGCCATCATCGGCGCCTCCGGGCTCATCATGTGGTTCCCCACGTTCTTCACCCGCTTCCTGCCGGGCTGGATCATCAACATCGCGCTCATTGTCCATTCGGACGAGGCGCTGCTGGCAGCAGGTTTCATCTTCTCCATTCATTTCTTTAACACTCATTTCAGGATTGAAAAATTCCCCATGGATACGGTTATCTTCTCCGGGCGTGTATCCAAAACAGAAATGCTGCATGAGCGCAAACGCTGGTATGACCGGTTGGTGGCCGGTGGCCGGCTTGAACAGCATCGCGTCCGGGATGAATGGTTGCGGTGGAAGAACATCGCTCGTTCGTTCGGATACATATTCTTCGGTCTGGGCGTGGTCCTGCTGTTGCTCATCATTTACGCCATGAGCACGCGGCTCATGCACTGACCTTCATGAGAATCGAGTTGAGACTTACCCTGGCCGTTTTGTCAGCCGTCTTGCTGGCGCTGTCCTCGCGCGCCGACGAACCGATCCCCAACTCTGATTGTCTGGACTGTCACGGGCAAAGTGACTTCACCACCA
The DNA here is from genome assembly GCA_021780105.1 of bacterium. Classification (GTDB taxonomy): domain Bacteria; phylum Verrucomicrobiota; class Verrucomicrobiia; order Limisphaerales; family J093; genus JAJXZJ01. The sequence continues at coordinate 271,590 of JAJXZJ010000046.1, read as the reverse complement.
CCAACAAGGACGGCCGCGTCATCTCGCTTTTCGTGGACGCGGCCAGGTTGAAGGCCTCGGTTCACGCCACCAATCTCTGCGTCGGCTGCCACAGCGACCTCACCGCGAAACACCCGGATGACAACGTCGCCGCCAAGCCGGTCAGTTGCGCCGCGTGCCATCGCGCTGAAACCAAAAGCTACCTGGCCAGCGTGCATGGCCTGGCTGCCCAGCGCGGCGAACCCGGTGTCCCGGAGTGCCAGGACTGCCACGGCACCCACGACATCCAACCGCCGGCCGCGCCCGGCTCGCGCCTGTATTTTTCCAAACTCGGCGCCACCTGCGGTGAGTGCCATGCCGACGAAGCCAAGGAAGTCGCGGAAAGCGTCCACGGTCGCGCCACGGCCAAAGGCGACCGGTTGGGTGCCACCTGCACCGACTGCCATTCCGAACACCGCATCCAGGACTTGCGCAACGATTCCGGGTTGACGATTTCGGCGGAAGTCTGCGGCAAGTGCCATGCCTCGGAACGCATCAACACCCGCTACCGGCTTCCCGCCGACCGCGTCAAAACGTTCTTCGAAAGCTACCACGGCCTCGCGGTGCAATACGGGACGACGCGTGCCGCCAACTGCGCCAGTTGCCACGGCTACCACCGCATCCTGCCATCCTCCGACCCGCGTTCGTCCATCAACCCGGCCCACCTGGTGGAAACCTGCGGCAAATGCCATCCCGGCGCGAACGCGAATTTTGCCCTCGGCAAGATTCACGTGGACGGGAACACGGACGGCGACATGGGCGCGAGGGTGAGCCGCTGGGTCCGGCGGATTTACCTGATCCTGATCGCCGTCGTGGTCGGCTTCCTCGGCCTCCACAATCTCCTGGCCTGGTGGAAACATGCCATGGCGGCGCTGCGGTCGGCTCACCGCACGGTTTCGCGGATGGACCGCGCCCAGCGAACCCAGCACCTCCTGCTGCTGCTCAGTTTTTTCATTCTCGCGTGGAGCGGCTTCGCCTTGAAGTATCCGGACATGTGGTTCAGCCGGGTGTTCGGCGGCGACGAAACCGTGCGACGCTGGGTTCATCGCGCCGCGGGCGTCGTGCTGCTGGGCACCGGCTTCGTTCACCTCATCTACGTGCTGGCCACCGCCACCGGCCGGCGCCTGGTGTGCGATCTCTGGCTCCGGCGCAAGGATTTGTCCGATCTGGCGGCAAACGCGCGCTACCTTGTCACCGCCGCCAGTCCCAAACCGCGCTTTGGTCGTTTCGGCTATCCGGAGAAAGTGGAGTATTGGGCGGTGGTCTGGGGCACGATCATCATGGGCGTCACCGGTCTGATGATCTGGCTCAAACTGGATGTCACGCGCGTTCTGCCGCGCTGGGCCATCGAGGTGGCCACCACGATCCACTATTACGAGGCGATCCTGGCCTGTCTCGCCATCGTCGTCTGGCACTTCTACCACGTCATCTTCGCGCCGGAAGTATATCCGCTGAACTGGGCGTGGTGGGACGGCAAGGCGGACGACCGGGTGCATCACCCGGCGGATGATGCGTCCGTCGCGAAGGACACACCGGCCGTCCCCCGCGCCACGGACAAGCCGGGCAAGTCCGCGGAGTAATCGTTCGTATTCGCGCAAGTTTCCCCCTGTCTTGTCCCGATGACCGCCGGATGCGGTGACACCGATTTGGCTTGGAATTCACAATAACGGTAATGTGATTGCCAAAATCCGTGTGGTGGAAGTCCCCCCCCTCGTTAGTCTGACTTTCAAACAGCAGGTGTTGGACTTAACACCGAAAACAATAAGCAACGTGGACATATTGAGCCGTGAGCGGGCTGAAACGACAATTCATCAAAACCAGGAGTGAAACCATGAATGAACGAGGATTAGGGCATCAATCAGGGCGGTTCATCCGGCCCCCCCGGACCAACCGGCCTCTGGCCGGGCTGGCAGGAAGCGTCGTTTTGCTGCTGGGCGTGGCCCTGGCGCAAAACACGAACCTCAACACCAGCGTGATGTATACCCCCGACCACACGGCGTCCGGCGGCCTGGATCCTCGTCCCGAGGTGACGTCCGTCACGACCACCAACGGAGCAATGACGGTGCAGTGGTCCGGCATCCAGGGGCCTTACCAATTGCAGTCGTCCTCCACCCTCACGCCTGCGCAATGGCAGAACGTCGGTGACCAGACGCTCACCAACCTGACGGCCACCATTCCGATGCAGGACGATTTCGGCGTCATCCGGGTGCAGGGCGCCGACCCCAATTACATCGGCGAAGTGGGCACGTGCCAGTATTGCCACAAGTCCATTCACGCGTCGTGGACCAACACCCTTCACTCGCAGGCCCTGCAAGCGCTGGTCAACGTGCATCAGGACAAGAATCCGTCGTGCCTGCCGTGTCATACGGTCGGCTACGGCCTGGCGAACGGTTACCACGACATGGCCACCACGCCAAATCTGGCCAACGTGCAATGCGAAAACTGCCATGGTCCCGCCGGCAACCACGTGGCGAACCCGCTGGATCCCTCCACCCGGCCGATCATCACCATCTCCTCGGAGATCTGCGGCGGCTGCCACACCGGCGACCACAATCCGAACTACGACGAGTGGAAGACCTCCAAACACGCGGAAATGGTGGAACACGTGGCCAGCGGCTTTTACACCTCGGGCGCCTCGTGGATGTTGTCCTGTGGTCCCTGCCACTCCGGTGCCGTCCGGCTGGCCCTGCTTGGCCAGTTGGAAGACCCGACGACGCCACTGCCCAGCGCCCAAGACGCCGCCACCTTCCCGCAGACTTGCGTGGTCTGCCACACGCCGCACGAGAACCAGCAGGCCGGCGAGACGACCCAGCTTCGCAATCCGACTTACTCGTTGGACAACTTCTCCTACAGCACGGCGTCCAGCACCTCCTTCGCCAAGCAATACAATCCGAACATCCAGGTTTGCGGCCAGTGTCATAACCTGCGCGGCGGCAAATGGACGGACACTTCCCGTCCGCCGCATCATTCGCCGCAGTATAACATGCTCATCGGCCAGGGTGGCTACGATCTGGGCGTCTCCAAGATTGCCACGCACGGTCTGGAAACCGACGATCAGTGCGTCACCTGCCACGTGTATTCTTACGACTCGACCAACGTTACGGTGGCCACCCCCAATGTCCGCGGACACTCGTTTGTGCCGAATTACCTGTCCTGCGTGCAATGCCACGGCTCGGCGGATGGCGCGCAAGCCTTCGTCGAGGCGACGCAAGCGCGGTTCACCAACCGCATCGCGGAAGTCGTCGGCCTGCTCAACCAGTGGGCCACCAATAAGGCGCCGGCCGCGTTGCAGAAATACGGCCAGCTCGCCTGGGAGTATAACGTCCCTGGCACCCTGTCCAATCCGACGGGTGACCCGAGCATCGTGGGACCGAAATCCGCCGAGCAAACCAATGTGCCGCCCGCCATCATGCAGGCCCGGTTCAACCTTTACCTGGTCAACAACGACGGCAGCTTCGGCGTGCATAACGGTTTGTATGCCGAGTATCTGTTGAACATCGCCAAGACCAATGTTCTGACGCTCTTGTCCGCGCCGTAAGGCGCCTGAATCGGCCGGACTGACACATCCGGCGACGCGATGCCCTGTTGGCACCATGCAGCCAACAGGGCATTTTCGTTTTGGGGAACGCCAAGTTTGCGCCCGCCTCCGGCGTTTTCCAGCGGAGGGCCACCGGGTAATCCTGAATAAATCACCGGCCGGACACGTCACCCCTTCACGTTTTTTTGCTCGAAAGCCTGAGAGGGCATGGTCAACATTCAACGACATATGAATCAATCCTCGAAACAATCCGGCCTGACCCGGCGACATTTTTTGGCCGCCACCGGTCTCGCCGCCGTCGCTCCCACCTTCATCCCGGCCAGCGCGCTCGGCGCGAACGGCAAGGCCCCGGCTTCCGAACGCATCGTCATGGGCGTGGTCGGCTGGGGCATGCAAGGTCCCGGCAACACCGCCGCGTTCCTCAATGAAAAGGACTGCCAGGTGGTCGCTGCCTGTGATCTGGACACCCGCCACCTCGGGGCCGCGGTCAACACGGTCAACAGCAAATACGGCAACAAGGATTGCCGCCCCTACCACGACTTCCGCGAATTGATGGCCCGCACGGACATTGACGCCGTGATGCTCGCCGTGCCCGACACCTGGCACGCCCTGGTCGCCACCGAGGCCCTGCGGAACGGCAAGGACGTCTATGGCGAAAAACCGCTGGCCCGGACGATCGCCGAACAGCAGGCCATCGTGAAGGCGGTGAAAAAATACAACGCCATCTGGCAGACCGGCTCCTGGCAGCGTTCCGTGGAAAATTTCCATTACGCCGCGGAGATCGTCCGCAACGGCCTGATCGGCAAAATCAGCCGCGTCGAGGTCGGCCTGCCGTCCGGCCACTACGACTTTGCCGGCACCGGCGGCCCGCTGTTGAAGCGGCTTGCCGATGTCCCCGGCGCACCCAAGGACCTTGCCCAGGTCGTGCCCGGCACGCCGGCGTGGAACGCGGCCGTCACCCAACCGCCGCCGGAACTGGATTACGATTTCTGGACCGGCCCGTCGCAGATGGAGCCTTACATCGAGGCCCGCGTCCACATGAACTGGCGCTGGAACTACAACGTCGGCGGCGGCCAGTTGCTCGACTGGATCGGCCACCATTGCGACATCGCCCACTGGGGGCTTGGCTTTGACGACAACGGCCCGCACGAAATTGACGGCAACGGCGAGTTCCCGCCGAAGAACGCCATTTGGAACACCAGTCCCAAATACCGCATCGAACTGGAATACCCGGACAACATCCACATGACCATCGCCGGCGGCTACTCGGACATCCGCAGCGGCACGAAGTGGATCGGCGACCAGGGCTGGGTTTGGGTGGACCGCGGCGGCTTCCAAAGCTCCATCCAGAAGTTCAACGACATGTCCCGCCTGCCGGAGGATCTGCGGAAGGTCAAGCTCTACTACTCCCGCAACCACCAGCACAACTTCCTGGAATGCGTGCGGTCCCGCAAACCGACCATCGCCCCCGCGAGCACAGCCCACCACTCGGCCACCCCCGGCCACCTGGGCCTGATCTCGATGCTGACCGGACGCAAGCTCCGCTGGGACGTGAAGAAGGAAGAAATCCTTGGTGACAAGGAAGCCAGCAAGCTCCTCTCCCGGCCATTCCGGGCGCCGTGGAAACTTACGGTGTAACCACCGCCGTCAACGGCGAAACGCCATTCGCACTGCCTGGCTGCCCGCCAGGCAGTTTTTTTGTCCGTCACCGGCGGCTGGGTTGATGGGAGAGTTCAAGAAAGATGAACCGGCCTTCGAAGCGAAAACAGGGAAGGCGCGAGCCAAAACGGGAGTTGGGGAAGCAAACTCACGCGAACCACTCGCGATGACGGTCCTCGTATTTCGGGACGATTTCCTCCGCGAGGGCGACGTTTTCGGCCACTTGAAAATCAAACATGCCCACGCACACAAAATCTGCGCCGTTGGCGAAGGCAAAGTCGAAGCCCACCTGCGGTTGAAGGGCGCCGGCAGCGAGCACCTTGTAGGCGATCCACGGCTTCGTGACCTTCCGCATCGTGGCGATCGTCTTGTCCGGGTCGAGGTCGAAGTAATTGTCGGTGGCGTAATTCTCAATCACCGGCTGGGTCTGGTCCGGACGCCGGGCGGACCAATACTTGTTGCTGTGGAGCGTCTTCATGTAGAAGTCGTTTTTGATGCCAGCCGCCTCCACGGCCTGCACCATTTCCAGCGAATGACCGCCCACGCCGGCGATGACGCCCTGCTGTTTCACCAGCTCGACAAACTGGCCGATCAGGTCCACCCGCTTGTCAAATGTCCAACGGTCGCCCTGATTGCCGACGAGGAACACGCCCAGGGCGCCGTTGTCCACGGCGCCTTTGATGACGGCGGCCATGTTTTTTTCGTCGGGCGTGGCCTGCGCGAGCCATTGCAGCCGCGGGCTGCGTTCCTTGCGGTAGCGTTGGTAGAGGGCCACGGCGCGCTCGTCATTCGGGTGGACGATCATGGTGTTGATGCCGCGGGTTTCGCACTCCTGCCAGGTGTCCAGGATCTTGGTGTCCGTGAAGTAATGCCGCAGCAGCGGAGAAACGTAGATCAGGTCGCGGGAATGAGCGTAGCCGGTGATGAGATTGCCACCGCAGATCAACCGGCTGATGGTGACGTTGCCGATCTTGCCGGTGGGCATCTTCGACGATGCCGGCGCGGCGGCGGGTTGGTCGCCCGCGTGCAAAAGCGCCCGCTCTTCCAGGCTGGCCGCGGCGGCCACGGTGGAGGCGGCGAGGGTGCGACGCAGAAAGTCGCGGCGGCTCAAATCAACGGGAACGGGGCAGGTGCGAAGCTGATTCATGGCCGTAGCTCAACGCGATTGGCCGGTGGTGTCAAGGTCCGCGTTGCGGTCATGTCGGCCGGCGATTGGCTTCCACTTGTCACGGCGTGTGGCGGTCGCCAGCTTGAGCAACCGCAATCCGTGTGGCGGCGCCAAGCGTGCGCAATTCGATCTTCACGCTGGCGCCGGTGTGAGTGGCGCAGCCGACCTTGATCCGCGCGATGCCTGACGCGATGCGCGCCGCTTCGGCGTCCACCGGCACATGCCCCAGTTCCTTCCAGGCGGCATCGCAGACCCACGCCTCCGGGCCGCCGGTGTATTGAAGGCTGCCGCCGGGAGGCAGCGTCTGATCCCGCAAGTCCACGACTTGCCGGTCGTTGATCGCCAGCGTCAAACCGGCGATCGGTTGCTTCGCCGCGGAGGTCACGGTCCACTGCAGCGGTTGCGCCGCGTCGAGGTTCGTGAACATGCATTCCGTCGCCGCCAGGTTGGCCGCGTCGTGGACGAACCGCCGGGTGTGGACTTCGTGCAAATCCCAGCGGCCCGGCCCCGCGCCCGCGAGGTGAAACTCCCGGTTGTTGTCGCGCAGTTCGGCTTTGACTTGCGCCGGGAACGCGCCGTTCATGCGCGCGGTTTCCCACTCATTCACCGCGCGCAAAATGGCGGGCGTGGCGCCGAAACGCTTGGCCGCGTCGGCGGATGAAGGATCCGCTTCCAGTTGCGCTGTGCTGGCCAGGCTTGCCGCGAGTGCAAAGCCGGCATCGAATCCCGCCGCCCGCGCCAGCAACCATTCGGCGTCTTCGAGGCTCGTTTCCGGCCGCAGCGCAAACCAGCCCAACATGCGCGGCATCAGGTTGCGCTCGAAATAGACCTGGTTCTTGAAGCGATAGAGCGTCTGGCTTTCGCGAAATCCCGCATACCACGGCTCGCCCCAGTTCATGCGGGTGTAGATGTGCCAGTTGAAGTGGCCCGGATTGCTGGCGTCGTTGATCACCTGCCCGCGCAACTCCGGCGACAACGCGTCGAACCACGCCTGGGTGAAAAGCGTCCGCCCATACTGCCCCATGCCCGTGGACCAGTTCCCTTCCAGACCGTCGAAGGAAAGCTGCCGGGCGCCGGTGGCATTGCAGAAGGCGGCAATGCGCCGCGCGACTTCCACCGCAAGATCGGCGTCGGTGAGAAACACCTTGTAGTCGTGATCCATCAACTTGGCCACGGTTTCGCCGCGTGCGTGCGCCGATGCCTTCGTGCCCCAGGCCCCGCGCTGGCAATCCAACAGCCGCCACGGCGCCTGCTTCGAGACGGAACCGTAACGAATCAGTTCCTTGCTAATGACCACCGTATTCATGGCCGTCTTCTTCTGAAAATAGTCCGTCACGGCGACGGGAACTTCCGTCGCGGCAGCGTCCAGGTTGGCGGTCAACTCGCTGGCGCCGATGCGGGCGAGCCGAGGGTCAGGTTCGGGCGTGACGTAGGGATCGTTGGGCGTGATGAAATTTGAGAGCGTGTGGAAACCGAGGTGGATGCCGGCTCGCCGGGCCTTTTCCACGCAGTTGCGGAATCCGTCCCAGCCGTGCGGAAAGAGATCGGGCTTGAGCTTGAAGTGCCCCCAGGTCTCGAACGGCGAGCTGTGGTAAAGGAACTTCAACCCCGCGCGGCGGGTCATTTCGATGGCGCGGTCAATCGTGCTTTCGCTGAAATCCACGATCAGGTAGGCGCTGGCGGCGACCGGAGAAACCTTGCCCCAGACACCGTCCAGCATCGGGTGCGGCAGACCCTCGCTGATTTCGATGGCGCCGATGGTGTCGAGCGCCTGCGCGGCCGGGCAGGCAAACAGCGTGATCTTGCTGCCGATGACGCCACCGTCGGAGAAGGCGGGCGCAAGGTAGCGGTCGTCGCCCCAGTTGGCGATGACCCGGTCGTGGTCGCGATTACGGCAATAAGCCTGGAGCACGCTGCCGAATGCGGTGCGACGGGCGGTGTCGCCGCGGAACGATTGTTCCTTCTTCAATTCCGCCGGCAGGTCCGGATACTCGCCGGTATCGTCCGCTCCGTAACCGTTTTCGATATCGTTCTCATGAGTCGGATAGCCACCGAGCGTTTTGGCATTCAACGATTGGATGCCGATGGCGAACTCGCGGTCGCGCACGACACCGACAGTTTCCCCGACGGTTTCGCCAATCGTGGTCGGGTAAGGCCCCCACAGGACGAGTTCGACGCGATTCGTCGTCCGGACTTCCAGCACCTCGAAGACAACGTATGTCGGCTTGGCCTCGGCGGCCAGCACGGCGATGGCGTTCGCGGCGTGGAACTGAAGCGTCAACCGATGGGACGGCGCATCCCAGGTGGCGGCGTCCGGCGCGTGGAGTTGACCGCCGATGCGGAGGCCCAGCAATGGCGCGGGCTGGCCCACGGCAAGGTAATCGCGGTGGTCGCCGCTCCGGGAGATCGCGCAGAGCGAACCCCGCGCATCAATGCCAAAGGTGGCCGTCTTTGTCTGCAGTGCGACCAGCGGCTCGCCAGCGGCGGCGGAAAGCAGCGACGCCAGCAGCAGTAAGGCAGCCAGCCGATGAAAAAATGTTTTCATACACAACCAGTCAATCCGCGTCGCACTGCCAAATCCCTTCGCCAGCTCGATTCCTGTGGACTTCGGCACCGTTCGAGTCGCAGGCTTGAGGTTGTGGGTTGGCCGCGGTTTTGTCCATCACGGGCTGGCGGATGGTGGAGAAATCGCCGGGTTCAAATCGTGCTTTACCGTGAAACGTGGAAATGCAGAATCACCGAAAACCATTTGCGATATGAAGACCCAGAATCGCTTGCCGATGAGCCGGCGGCACTTTCTCCGTGGCACCGGTGCCGGCCTGGCCCTGTTTCAAATCATGCCCAGCGGCTGGGCCGAGTCTGCCAGCTCGAAAATCAACGTGGCCGGCATCGGCATCGGCAGCCAGGGTGGCGCCGACGTTGATGCGGTGGCGGGCGAGGGCCAGAACATCGTGGCGCTGTGCGACGTGGACGACAATTACGCGGCCAAGAAATTCGCGCAGTATCCCAAGGCCAGGCGATTCAAGGACTTTCGCGTGATGCTCGACACGATGGGCGCGGGGATTGACGCGGTGGTCATCGGCACGCCGGATCACGATCACGCGGTCATCGCCATGGAGGCCATGAAGCGCGGCAAGCACGTTTATTGCGAAAAGCCGCTGGCGCACAACATTCATGAAGTTCGTTCGCTCATGGTGGCGGCCCGCGAGCACAAGGTGATCACTCAGCTCGGCAACCAAGGACATTCCTTCGGCTCGATCCGCACGCTCTGCGAATGGGTCTGGGCGGGGGCGGTTGGCCAGGTGCATACGGTCCACGCGGGTTGCGACGCCTTCAAGGAGGTGTATTGCCAGATTCGCAACCTGGACAAGTTGGGGAAAACCTACGACGTGCCCAAGGGCCTCGACTACGATCTCTGGATCGGCCCGGTGCCTTTCCGGCCCTACGCGCCGTTCTGGGTGCCGTGGAACTGGCGCGGCTGGCTGCCGTTCGGCACGGGGGCCATCGGCGACTGGTTCTGTCACGTCATGGATCCGTCATTCTGGGCACTCGACCTCGATGCCCCGGTTTCGGTGCGCGCGGAAGTGACCGACTACGATCCGGCGGCCCAAGGACTTACCTATCCGCCCGCGACCAGCATCACGTATGAGTTTCCAGCGCGAAAGCAGCGCGGTCCGGTGAAGGTGGTCTGGCACGACGGCAACAATCCGATTCCCCGGCTCGAAGGTTTTCCTGCGGACGAGAAGCCTCCCGGCACAGGGGCGATTCTCTTCGGCGAGCGGGGAATGATCATGCACGGCTCCCACGGTGGCGGCGGCTGCCGGCTCCTGCCCGACAAGCTGATGGACGAGTATTCGGGCAAAAACGCGCCCGCCGAGAAGATCCCGCGCGTCAAAAACCATGCCTGGGACTGGATCGAGGCCATTCGCACGGGCCGGCCGGCGGGATCGAACTTCGGTTACGGTGGTCCGCTCACACAGTCGGCGCTCCTGGGCGCCATTGCGATCCGGTTCCCCGGTCAGACGCTCCAGTGGGACGAAGCGAAGGCGCGTTTCACCAACCACGACGCCGCGAACGCTTACGTCAATCCTCTCTACCGCCAAGGCTGGAGTCTGTAAAGCGGCGACGTGTCGGTTTTGGCCAACGGCATGGGGGGCAACCGCGAAGCCGCCCGGTGTGTTGCTGCACGCAGAACGGAACCCGGCGCTCGAAATCCGGCCTTGACGCACACGGGATCGCTTTCTAAAGTCTTCGAGAATTGAATTATCGCTGGGCAACCAGCGCGCCGAAGTCGGAGAGATCAATCTGCCGACTTTTTTGTTCCCCGGATGGGGAGACAAACATGAACAACGAACTTATTGCCGTTCTGGAATTTTGGGAGCGGGAGAAGGGCATCGGCAAGGATGTCCTGCTTGCGGCTGTCCAGGAGGCCTTGGTGTCGGCCGCCAAGAAGGCGGTGGGCCCGGCGCGGGAGTTGACATGCACGATTGATCCGAAAACCGGCGACATCAAGGCGTGGGCCAAGTTGATGGTATCTGAACGGATCATTTCCAAGCACGACCAGATTTCCGTGTTTGACGCGCGGCGGTTGAAGCCGGACGCGCAGATCGGAGAGGAAATCACTGTTGAAGTAACGCCGGCGGGCTTTGGCCGGATTGCCTCCCAGTTTGCCAAGCAGGCGCTGATGCAGCATCTGCGCAAGGCGGAGAAGGCGCTCATTTTCACGGAGTTCAAGGACCGGGTCGGCGACATTGTCAGCGGCACGGTGCGGCGGTTCGAGCGTTCGGACGTGACGATTGATCTGGGCCGTTATGAGGCTTTGCTGCCCAACCGCGAGCGCGTGCCAACGGAGGAATATCAGATCGGCGAACGGCTGCGTTGTTACGTGAAGGCGGTGGAGAACACGCCCCACGGACCTGAAATCATCCTGTCGCGGGCTGACCCGCAGTTCGTGATCAAGTTGTTCCAACTTGAGGTTTCGGAAATTGCCGACGGGACGATCGAGATCAAGGCCATTGCCCGCGAGCCCGGTTTTCGCACGAAGATGGCGGTGCATTCGCGCGACTCGAAGGTGGACCCCGTGGGTGCCTGCGTGGGCCTGCGTGGCCAGCGGGTCAAGAACATCGTGCGCGAACTGAACAACGAGAAGGTGGACGTGATCCCGTGGTCGCCGGACATGCGCTCCTTCATCACCGCGGCCCTCCAGCCGGCCCATTTGAAATCGTTCGAGCTTGATGAACCGGCGCGGCGCGTCCACATCCTCGTCAGTCCCGACCAGCTTTCGCTGGCCATCGGCAAGCGGGGTCAGAACGCGCGCCTGACTTCCAAGCTGACCGGCTGGGAAGTGGACATTGACGCGGAGCAGACCACCGCGCTGGGTTTTGAAGAAAAAGTTGCCCAGGCGGTGCGCGCCTTGGCGACGGTGCCCGGCATCTCGGAACCGCAGGCGGACGTGATCGTCCACCACGGCTTCCTCAGTCTGGAGGACTTGTTGCAGGCCGAACCGGATGACCTGGCCGGCATCCCGGAAATCGGCGATCAAGCCGCGGCAATCCTGGAGGCTGCCCGTGCCGAGGCGCAGCGTCGCACACTCAATGTTACACCGGCCTCGGTCACATGAATGACAAGGCGGACGCGCTCCGTCTGATTGTCACGCAGCGGACCTCTGCGTGGCTTGGCGCGTGGAAGAACACTAACTATGCCCGTTCGGATTTACGACATTGCCAAAAAAGTAGGAGTCGAAAGCAAGGTCGTCCTTGCCCGGGCTAAAGAACTGGGCATCACGACCGCCCGGGTTCCGTCAAGCACGCTCGACAAGATCACCGCCGAATATCTCGAAGAACAGCTCGGATACAAACCGGCGCCGCCCACGCCCCCTCCCGAACCGGTTGCGCCGCCCGTTCCTCCCGTCACCCCACCGCCGGCGGTTGAAATTGCGCCGGTTCCGCCGTCGCCTCCGGCTCCAGCCGTGACTGAAGCCGCGCCGCCACCGCCGCCGCCGCCACCATTGGTTGCCGCACCGCCTACGCCACCCCCACCACCCACGCCGACCGCACCGGTGCTTGAAATTCCGGTGCCGGTCGCCGTCGAAATTCCGAAGCCCGCGCCGGCGGAAGCGCCGCCGGCTCCGGCTCCGGTGACAATCACGCCGCCTCCACCACCTGCGCCCCCACCGGAGCCGGTTGTTCCGGCACCGGTCGTTCCGCCATCGCCAATTTCCGTTCCACCGCCGGTGACACCCGTGGTGGCAAAAGTTGCGCCGGTCATCGTGCCGTCGGCTCCGACTCAGCCGCCATCGCCACCACCGGCGCCGGCGCCGGTTCCGCCGCCACCGCCGCCCAAACCGGCCGCGCCCAAGGTGGGGGACAAAGTGGGCTTCATTCAGTTGCCGCAACGCCCCCGGCCGGTCGAGCGTGGCGGCGGCCGCGGCCCGCAACACGCGCCGCCTGCCCGGCCCGCTCCGCCCCGCGGACGTGATGCGCGCGGCACCCCAAGCGTTCCGGGCCGTCCCGGCGCGGCGCCGCGTGGGCCGGCGTTTGCAGCGACCGAGGCACCGACGGGCGAGGAAATTACGCTCAAGCCGCCGATCATCGTGCGCGATCTGGCGGAGCAGTTGCGGAAGAAGCCGTTCCAGCTCATCGCAGATTTGATGGAGCTGGGCATTTTCGCCACGGTCAACCAGCCGCTCGAACCGGAAATCGCGCAGCGTCTTTGCGCGAAATACAATTTCCGGTTCAAGGTGGAAAAGCGCGAAAAAGGCGGCGGACTGGTTCACGCCCCGATCAAGCGCAAGGAAGTCGTGGACTCCGGGGACAAACCGGAGGATCTCAAGCCGCGCGCCCCGGTGGTCACCATCATGGGCCATGTGGACCACGGCAAGACCTCGCTGCTGGACGTGATCCGCAAATCGAATGTGGTGGCCGGCGAGGCCGGCGGTATCACCCAGCACATCGGCGCCTACACCATTTCCTTCCCGCATCCGGAGCGGCCCAAGGAACTTCAGCAAATCACGTTCCTCGACACACCCGGACACGCGGCGTTCAGCTCGATGCGCGCCCGCGGTGCGAACGTGACCGACATCGTCGTGCTGGTGGTCGCGGCCAATGACGGGGTCATGCCGCAGACCCTCGAAGCGCTCAGCCACGCGCAGGCGGCCAAGGTGCCTATCGTCGTGGCGGTGAACAAGTGCGATCACCCGAACGCGAATCCGTTGCGGGTGCGCCAGCAATTGCAGGAAAAGGGCCTGGTGCCGGATGATTGGGGCGGCGACACGATCTTCGTGGATTGTTCCGCGCTCACCAAACAGGGGGTGGACAAGCTGCTGGAGAACATTCTGCTCCAGGCGGAACTGCTTGAATTGAAGGCCAACCCCACCCGCTCCGCCAAGGGCAACGTCATCGAGTCGGGCCTCGAACCCGGCGGCCCGACCGCGACGGTGCTGGTCCGCAAGGGCACGCTCCGCGTCAGCAACACGGTGGTATGCGGTCCATATTACGGCAAGGTCCGCGCGCTGATCAACGAGGAAGGCAAGCGGCTCAAGGAGGCCGGCCCCTCGGTGGCGGTGAAGCTGCTCGGATTGAACGGCGTGCCGGAGGCGGGCATCGAATTTGACGTGGTGGAAAGCGAACGCATTGCGCGCGAACTGTGCGAACAACGAACCGAGCTGGAGCGCGGCGAGGAAAAGGAGCGCCGGCCGCGGGTCACGCTCGAAACCATCATTGACATCCTCGACGAGAGTTCGGCCAAGGTGCTGAAGGTTGTCGTCAAGGCGGACACGCAAGGCTCCGTGGAGGCCATCGTCGAGGCGCTTCAGAAAATCGAATCCGAGAAAGTCTCGTTGGAAATCATTCACAGCGCCGTCGGCACGATCACCGAGTCCGATGTGGTGCTCGCCTCCGCCTCTAAGGCGGTCATCCTTGGCTTCCATACGCGCATTGACACGGCGGCCTCGGAACTGGCCAAGCGCGAGGGCGTGCAAATCAAGCTCTACGCCATCATTTACGAGCTGATTGACCAGGTGAAGGAGGCCATGGCCGGCCTGCTCGATCCGCTGCTCAAGGAGGTCGTGTTCGGCGTGGCGGAAGTGCGCAAGGTGTTTGCGCTGTCCAAAGGCGGCAACGTGGCCGGGTGCGTCATCGCCAGCGGCCGGATCGTCCGCGGCAAGGCCCGCGTCATGCGCCGCAAGAACCTGGTTTACGAGGGCATCATCCAGACGCTCCGGCGTTTCCAGGACGAGGTCAACGAGGTCCGCGCCGGCATGGAATGCGGCATCCGACTCGACGGTTTTGACGATTTCCAGCCCGGCGACACGATCGAATGCTATAACATCGAGAAGGTCACCCAGAAGCTCTGACCCGGTCATGCAAAATCGGCGACACGAACGTGTGCGCGAACTGCTCAGACGGGAACTGAGCGCCATTCTCCTGCGTGAGTTTTCGGTGGCGGAGGCCGGCGTCATCTCGGTCAATGAGGTGGCCGTGGCCGGCGACCTTCATTCCGCGGTGGCTTACATCGGTGTCGTCGGCTCCGCGGCGCAGCGCAAGCGTGCCCTTGAGCTGTTGCAGGAGCACCGCAAGCGCATCCAGGGCATGGTCGGGGCCGCCGTCGTGCTCAAATACACGCCGGAATTGCGCTTTGTCCTCGACGATTCGGTGACCCGTGGCAACCGCGTGTTGCAGATTCTGGAGGAGATCGAAAAAACGCTCCCGCCCTGATCCGGCGGTCCCTTCCCTGGTCTGATTTGTGTGGCATGAAGTCCCGTCCGAAAATTGTTGACCGCATTCTTGACGCCGTGCGCGCCAGCGAAACCTGCTGCGTCGTGGGCCACGTCCGGCCCGACGGCGACTGCATCGGCTCGCAGCTCGGCCTGGCCCTCGCCTTGCGCACCCTGGGCAAACAGGTGACCGTCTGGAACGAAGACCAGGCGCCCGACAAGCTGGCCTTCCTCGATCCGGATCACCTCCTGCAAAAGCCGAAGCGCGGACAGCAGTTTGACTGCGTCATCGCCACCGATGCCGCCAGTTTCGAGCGCCTGGGCCGCGTGGGCGAATGCGTGCGGGAACGCCGCGTGCTGATCAACATTGACCATCACGCCAGCAACACCCGTTTCGGCGACCTCAACTGGGTGGGCCACCGCGAGCCGTCCACCGGCGAACTCATTTTCCGGTTGATCAAATACGCGAACTGGCCGTTGACCCCGGCCATCGCCGGTTGCCTGTTCACCGCGGTTTCCACCGACACCGGCTCATTCCAATATCCCACGACCCGGCCGGCAACCTTTGCCACCGCCGGCGAACTGGTCCGCCGCGGCGCGGACCTCGCGGCGATCTGCCACGAGGTATATCAGTCCTACCCGCTGTCCCGGATGCGGCTGCTGCGCCATGTTTACACGCATTTCCGGCTGACGCACCACGACCGGATTGCCTACTTCTGGCTCAAGCCGGCCGACTTCGCCCGCTCCGGGGCCGACCGCGCCGACGCCGAAGGCTTGATTGACCATATCCGGGCCATCGAGCCGGTCATTGTCGCCTGCGTGTTCGAACAGGTCGAACCGGGCGTGGTGCGCGTGAGCCTGCGCTCCAAGAGCGGGAACGTGGACGTGAACGAGATTGCCGGCCATTTCGGCGGCGGCGGGCACGCGGCCGCGGCCGGCGCGCGGATTGCCGGCTCGCCGCTGTCGGTGCAACGCCGCGTCATCACCGCGGTGCGCAAGGCCATGGACGCCGCCGCCTGAAGCCAACCATGCAAAACTTCGATCCCCTCGACGGGGCCATCCTCATTGACAAGCCGGTCGGCCTCACGTCGCACGACGTGGTGGACCGCATCCGCCGCAAATACCAGCTCGACAAGGTCGGCCACTGCGGTTCGCTCGACCCCAACGCCACCGGCCTGCTGGTCATTGTCCTCGGCCGGGCCACCAAGCTCTCGGAAAAACTGATGTCCACGGACAAGGTTTACGCCGGCACGATCAAGTTCGGCGAAACCACGAACAGCTACGACGCCGACGGCGAGCTGGTGGCCTCCCTGCCCGTGCCGCCGCTGACGCTGGAGGAACTCAACCGCGAAGCCGCCGCGTTCGTGGGCGATCTGATGCAGGCGCCGCCGATGGTTTCCGCTGCGAAAGTGGGCGGCGTGCCGCTTTACAAGCTCGCCCGCAAAGGCGTGGAAGTGGAGCGCAAGCCGCGGCTGGTTCACATCTACAGCTTCGCCTTCAGCGCCTACGAAGAGCCGGTGGGCACGTTCCGCATCGCCTGCACGAAGGGCACGTATGTCCGCAGCATCGCGCACGATCTCGGCCAGAAAGCCGGTTGCGGCGCGCATCTCGCCAGCCTCCGCCGGCTGCAATCCGGCCGCTTCACCGTGGCCGACGCCCTGCCGCTCGAGGCGGCCCTCGCGCTCACGACGCCTGAATTGAAACAGCGCGTGATTCCGTTTTTGAAACTCGCCGCGCCGGACTAGGCGCCCGCCAGCCGGTGCAGACTTTCGCCCAACCCCGGGAATTCGCTCGCGCCGGCCGCGGTGTCAGCCTCGCGTTGGGCGTGTTTGACGGCGTCCACGTCGGCCACCGGGAAGTCATCCGCCGCATGGTCGCGGACGCGGCGACGCGCGGCGACGCGCCCATCGTGGTCACGTTCGACCGCCATCCGAACGCCGTTGTCGCGCCCGACCACACGCCGCCGCTCATCCAGACGCTGCCGCAAAAATTGCGGGCACTCGCCGCCCTTGGCGCGGAAGCCACCTGGCTCATCCGCTTCGACGCCGCGTTCAGCGCGCAGAGTGGCGAAACGTTCGTCCGCGCGCTGGCCCGTGACTTCCATCCGCTGCGCAGCATTTTCGTCGGCGACGGCTTTCAGTTCGGCCACCGGCGCAGCGGCCACGTTGCCCTGCTCCACCGGCTTGGCGCGGAACTCGGGTTTGCGACGCACGCCGTGCCGGCCGTCGCCACCGGCGGCGGCCCCGTGAGCAGCACGCGCGTTCGCGAAGCGATTCGCGCCGCGGATTTCGCCCTCGCCGGCACACTGCTCGGCCGACCGTATGCGCTGGCCGGCGAAGTGGTCCGCGGCGACCAGCTCGGCCGCAAGCTCGGTTTTCCCACGGCCAATCTGGACGCTGCCGGTCTTGTGCTGCCGCCGAACGGCGTTTATGCCGCGCACGCCGTGCTGCCGTCGTTCAGCCGCGACGCCGTGGTAAATCTCGGCCTGCGACCGACGCTCGGCGACACCCGGCCGCGGCTGCGCATCGAGGCGCACTTGCTGGAGTTTGACGGCGACCTTTACGGACGGGAGCTGGAACTGGTTTTCACGCGGCGCTTGCGCGACGAGGTGAAGTTTGACTCGCTGGAGGCGTTGCGCGAGCAGATCCGTCGGGACATTGCGGCGGCGCACGTCGCGGTCTGATTTTTCGCCTCCGCCGTGGCCACGGCTGAACAAATTTGCGGTTTTTCTGTCTATCCAGCAATATCTTCGGGAAAAATGAATACCGGAATCGCAGCCATCAACGCAGAAGTCCAGCGGGCCAGCGGGTTTGTGTCGCCGCTGCTCAACGAAATGGGCCGGGTCATCGTCGGCCAGAAATACCTCGTCGAGCGGCTCGTCATCGGCCTGCTCGCCAACGGCCACGTCCTGCTCGAAGGCGTGCCGGGCCTGGCGAAAACACTCGCCGTCAAGACCCTGGCCGCCTCGATCAACGTCAAGTTCGCCCGGCTCCAGTTCACGCCGGACATGCTGCCGGCCGATGTCGTTGGCACGCAGATTTACAATCCTCAATCCGGCGGCTTCAGCACACGACATGGTCCGATCTTTGCCAACTTTGTCCTCGCCGACGAGATCAACCGTGCGCCGGCCAAGGTGCAAAGCGCCCTGCTCGAAGCAATGCAGGAGCGGCAGGTGACCATCGGCGACCAGACCTTCAAGCTCGACGAACCGTTCCTCGTCCTCGCCACGCAGAACCCGATCGAGCAGGAGGGCACCTACCCGCTGCCTGAGGCGCAGGTGGACCGGTTCATGTTGAAGCTGCGCATCGGCTATCCGGCGCGCGAGGAGGAACGGCAGATTCTCGACCTCATGGCCCGCACCAGCGGTCAACCCGCCGCCAGCGCGGTGGTGGAGGCGAAGCAAATCCTCGAAGCCCGCGAGGTGCTCAACGAGATTTACGTGGACGACAAGGTGAAGGATTACATCGTGGACCTGGTCTGCTGCACGCGCGAACCGGAGAAATACAAGATCGGAGTCAAGGAACTGATCCAGCTTGGCGCGTCGCCGCGCGCGACCATCGCGCTGACGCTGTGCGCCAAGGCCCACGCGTTCCTGCGCGGCCGCGGTTACGTGACGCCGCAGGACGTGAAGACGATCGGCATGGACGTGTTGCGCCATCGTGTGGCCATCACCTACGAAGCCGAGGCCGAGGAAAAGACCAGCGAAACGGTCATCCAGAAAATCTTCGATGAACTGCCTGTGCCTTAGGCTAATTGGAAGTGGCCGGTGCGAACTTAAATGAGTCACGTAATCATAGAATATTTCCGAAAAGCTACGCCTTCAGCGATTCTTCAAATTGCAGGGGACATTTGGACGAATCGTGAATTTTTTTGCGTTGGCCAAGGCATCCGCACTTGCTAATTCCAAGCTGCAAACGCGCGGACGGGCCCTACCATTCATTTTCTCCAGAACTTAAAACTGCTTTGAAGACAAAGGGAATTAAGCTCGATTCGCGAAGCAATGGTCCGGCTGTCATGGCATTTTTGTTTGCAGGTGGTGAACGCCCGAAAAGAATCAATGGAAATGGCTGGCCAATTCACCACATTTACGACGGACAGTTTCCAGCGCCGAAAAGAAGTTCAACTCTCTGGGCCATAAACGACGGCAATTATTTCACGGAGGCGGCCGGTTTGGTTGCCATTCATCC
The DNA here is from genome assembly GCA_021780105.1 of bacterium. Lineage (GTDB taxonomy): Bacteria > Verrucomicrobiota > Verrucomicrobiia > Limisphaerales > J093 > JAJXZJ01. Next base: position 252,307 of record JAJXZJ010000046.1, on the reverse strand, counting down.
CGTTGCTGATGGTGTCGCCTCTGAAGTTCCATATTTTACCTGGTTGTTGAGACACGAGGCATTTCAAAGATTTGGACTTGATCCTGATCGCGTCTTCGCAAGTTCATAAATGAATCCCCGCGAAATTCTCAAAAAAGTCCAGCAGACCGAGTTCCGCGCGAACCGGCCCGTGAGCGAAAGCGCTACACGCTCCTTATTTCAGCCGCCGGCTCAACTCTGCCGGATTCCGCGCGCCGTGCCAGATGGCCAGCACTTTGACCTCAGAATGCTCCCGGTTGATGGTGAAGTAAACCGAATGAGGCCACGGCGGCGGCAATTTGGCCTTGTGTGTCAGTCTGGTGAAGCTTCGAAAGCGTTCCGGGTTCTGAGCCAAGGTTTGCAGAAATGTCCGAAGTGCTTCATCAAACCGCCAGCCAACGCCCGTTTCGCGTTCTTCATACCAGTCCACGGCCTCATTCCATTCCCGCTTGGCTTTGGCCTCCGCAATGACGTTGAACGTTATTTTTTGGCGAGCAGACGTTTTTTGATTTCAGCAGAAACTTCTTCGATGGGCGTGCCGCGACCGGGATGTTTGAGCGCGTCTTCGGCGCGGCGGTCGAGTTCGGCGATTTGCTCCGGCGTGAGTTCGTCGTCGAAGTCGTGGACGACTTCGCGAATTTTCATGAACGCTTCCTGTTGTTCTGCAACCGGGAGCCTGCAGAATTGTTCAACAACCTGTGCCGCACTCATGGCGTCAGTTTACTCCGATCAGTTGTACGAGCAAGCCGGGTTTCAGTACCGCGCGAACTCGTCATTCGTCATTCGTCATTCGCCATTTTCTCCCGCATGATTCCCCGCGAAATCCTCAAAAAAATCCGGCTGATCGAGCTGCGCACGAACCGGCTCGTAAGCGAGACGCTTGCCGGCCAGTATCACTCGGTCTTCAAGGGTCAGGGGATGAACTTCGAGGAGGTGCGGGAATACCAGCCCGGCGACGACGTGCGCTCGATTGACTGGAACGTCACCGCGCGGATGAACCACCCGTTCATCAAGAAGTTTGTCGAGGAGCGCGAGCTGACGGTGGTGCTGGTCGTGGATTTGAGCGGCTCCGGATTGTTCGGCTCCGGCGAGCAGTCGAAACGCGAACTCGCGGCCGAGATCGCGTCCGTGCTCGCGTTCTCCGCCATCCGCAACAACGACAAGGTTGGGTTGATTCTCTTCACCGAAGGCGTCGAGCAATACATCCCGCCGCGCAAGGGCCGGAAACACGTGCTGCGCGTGATCCGGGAAATTCTGTTCCACGAGCCGCGCCGCCACGGCACCGATCTGAACCAACCGCTGGAGTTTCTCAGCCACGTCGTCCCGCACCGGGCCATCGTGGTGGTGATTTCGGATTTTCTGGGCCAGAGCGCGCCGACGCGGCTGGAAATCGAGGCGCACCTGCGACGGAAGGTGGTGCTTTCCGAGACGCTCGCCCAGACCTCGCTGCGCGCACTGCGTCAGGCAAACCGGCGGCATGACGTCGTGGCGGTGCAGGTCACCGACCGCTACGAAATGGAACTGCCGGACGTGGGCTATCTGGTCCTGAAGGACGCGGAAACCGGCGAGGTGGTTGAAATCAACACCGGCGACGAGAAGAAGCGAAAATCGTTCGCGCGACGACAGGAACGGTTTCAGCGCGACCTGCAGCGATTGTTCAACGCGGCGCGCATTGACGCGATTCAATTGCGCACGGACGAGTCGTATGCCGCGGCGCTGGGGCGCTTCTTTGAGACGCGGGAAAAACGGAGGCGACGCGGATGAAACCGGCAGCCTCCGACCCGCGATCCAGCGGACAACACCACTTTCACGGCTGATGGCCACCAACGCTCCAGTCCTGGTTCTGCCCGCCAGCCCGCCGGCCACGAACAGCCTGGCCGGCACGGACATTCGCGAGGTGAAGCCGCCGGTGGAAATTCCCAGCGGCTGGCTGTGGGTGTGGGTCGTGCTGGGCGTGCTGGCGGTTGCCGCCATCGCATGGTGGGCGTGGCGCCGGCTGCGCAAGGTGGCCACCGAACCCAAAGTGGAAATCATCGTCCCGCCGCACGTCCGCGCCTACGACCGCCTCCGCGCCGCGCTGGAATTGATTCACCAGCCGGAACCGTTTTGTGTCGCCGTGTCGGCGGCGCTGCGCACCTACCTCGAAGAGAGGTTTGATTTTTGCGCCCCGGAGCGGACCACCGATGAATTTCTGGTCGAGCTACAGGAGACGCCATTGCTCGGCCTGCAGCAAAAGCGCAGCCTGGCTGGTTTCCTGGAACAGTGCGATCTGGTGAAGTTTGCCCGCGAGGAGCCAGACCACGAGGCTCTGCGCGCACTCTACAACGCGGCCTTCACACTGGTGCGCGAAACCCAGGCGGGGCCGGTTGCCCAACCGCCCTCACCGCCCTCCCCCGTGCCATCGCCATGAGATTCGCGCATCCCTGGTTTCTGCTCCTGCTGTTGCTGCTGCCGGTGCTGGCCTGGCTGAAAGGCAAACGTGGTGGCCAGCCGGCGTTCCTTTACTCCTCGGTGGCGCTGGTCAAGGGCATCACCGGCGTCACCCGCTCCCACGCGGGCAGGATTTTGCTGCGGCTGCGCTGGCTGGCGCTGGGACTGCTGATTGTCGGTCTCGCCCGGCCGCAACTCGGGCTCGGTGAACACACGGTAAGAGCCAGCGGCGTGGACATCGTGGTGGCGATTGACCTTTCCGGCAGCATGAACTCGGAGGACTTTGAAATGGGCGGACGCCGCGTCAACCGGCTGTTCGTCGCGAAGGACGTGCTGCGCTCGTTCATCCAGAAGCGTCCCAACGACCGGATCGGTCTGGTGGCGTTCGCCGGCCGGCCCTACGTGGTGTCGCCACCGACGCTGGATCACGATTTCCTGCTGGAGGATGTGGACCGCCTGCGCATCGGCACGGTCGAGGACGGCACGGCCATCGGCTCCGCGATCACGGCCGCGTTGAACCGATTGGCCGAATTGCCGTCCAAGAGTCGGATCATCATCCTGATGACGGACGGACAAAACAACGCCGGCAAGGTGCCACCGCTGACCGCCGCCGACGCGGCGCAGGCGCTGGGCGTCAAAATTTACACCATCGGCGTCGGCCGGCGGGGCACGGCGCCCGTGCCGTATTTCGACGCCTTCGGGCAGAAGCACTACGCCAACGTCAAGGTGGACATTGACGAGGACGCGCTGCGGACCATCGCCCAGCGCACGGGTGGCGCTTATTTCCGCGGTGACAGCACGGACACCTTGCGCAACATTTACAACCGGATTGACCGGATGGAAAAATCGTCCGCGGAACTGAAAAAATATCAGCGCTACAAGGAACTGTTCGAGCTGGTGGCGCTGCCTGGTTTTGTGTTGCTGATGCTGGAAATCATTCTCGCCAACACGGTGTGGAGGAAGCTGCCGTGAACGACTTCTTCTTCGCCAAACCGGAAATGCTCTGGCTGCTGGCCGTGGCCCTGCCGTTGCTGACGTGGTTTCTGCGCTGGTCCTGGCGCAAACGGCAGCAGCTCATCCGCCAGTTTGTGCGGTCCCGCCTGCTGGCCCAGCTCACCGTCGGCGTCTCCGCGCGCCGGCAGAAGGCGCGCCTCTATCTGATCGCGGCCGCGGCGGCATTGATCCTGCTGGCGCTGGCCCGGCCGGAATTCGGGTTCGAATGGGAGGAGGCGCACCAACGCGGCCTGGACATCGTCGTGGCCATTGACACCTCGCGCAGCATGTTGACCACCGACCTGTCGCCCAACACCAGCCGCCTCGCACTGGCCAAGCTGGCGGCGCTGGACTTGATGCGCGTCGCCCGCCGCGACCGCTTCGCACTGGTGGCGTTCGCCGGCACGGCGTTTCTCCAATGCCCGCTCACGCTCGACAACGATGCCTTCGCCGAGAGCGTCAACTCGCTCGACGTGGGGATCATTCCCGAAGGCGGCACGGCCATTGGCGAGGCGATCAACGCCGCGCTGACCGCGTTCAAGGAGGACGGCGACAATCACAAGGTCATGGTGCTTTTCACCGACGGCGAGGACCAGGAAGGGGGCGCCGAAGACGCCGCCGCGAAAGCCGCCCACGCCGGGATGCGCATCTTCACCGTGGGCATCGGCACTCCCCAAGGCGAACGCATCCGCATTCATGACGAGAACGGGCATACGACCTACGTCACCGACGAAAACAACCGGCCGGTCATTTCCAAGCTGAACACTGAACTGCTGCAAAACATTGCCCGCACCACGGGAGGAGACTACCTCGCCCTGCGCGGAGCGAACGCCATGGAGCAGCTCTACAACGCCCGGCTCGCGCCGCTGCCGACGAACGACATCTCATCCCGGCTGCTCCGCCAGCCCCGCGAACGCTTCCAGTGGCCGCTCGGCCTGGCCATCGTCTTGTTGCTGGTGGAAATGTTCCTGCCCGACCGGCGGCGCGTCCCGCGGAGCGATGCCATTCTCAACGCGTCCAACCCGTCGCTGCGGCAGGCCGTCAGCATCGGCCTGGCGCTGCTGGTCGTCCTGCCGGCGCTGGCCTCGCCCGCCGCTGCCCGCCGCGCCTACGAACGGGGCCGGTTCTCCGATGCCGAGCGCGAATACCAGCGTCTCCTGCAAAAGCAGCCGAACGATTCCCGGCTCCAGTTCAACACCGGCACCACGGCCTACCGCAACCACGATTATCAAAAGGCCACCAACGAACTGACCAGCGCGATTTATTCCAGCAATCCAACGCTGCTCGCCCGCGCCTACTACAACCTGGGCAACGCGCATTACCGGTTGGGAGAAAAGGCGGCCTCGCCGGACCAGACCATGGCAAACTGGGAACTGTCGCTGACGAACTACGACAACACGCTCAAGCTCAACCCGCAGGATGCGGACGCGAAATTCAATCGCGACTTGGTGGCCAAAAAACTGGAGGAACTGCGCCAGCAGCAACAAAAGCAGCAACAGCAGCAGCAGAACCAACAACAGAAGGATCAAGGCAAGGACCAAAAACAAAACCAGTCGCAACAGAATTCGAGCGAACAGAAGAACGAACAGCAAAAGAACCAGTCGTCGAAAAAAGAACAACGCCAACCCAACTCGCCCAAACCGGACCAGTCCCAACCCAAGCCCCAGCCGCCGCCGCAGGTCAAAGCCGACCAATCGCCGCCGCCATCCGCCGGCGAACCGAAGCCCAAGACCGGCGAACCGCCCGCGAACTTTGCCGGCGTGCCGGCCGGCCAGATGACGCCGGAGCAGGCCCGCCGCGTGCTCGAAGCGGCCAAAGCCGAGGAGCGGCCGATGATTTTCGTGCCGCCGGCCGACCCGAACAAACAAAACCGCATCCGACGTGATTGGTAACGCGCAATCTCCAACCAGGCCGGTCCAATGAAACCGAACCGTTTTGCGACCCGATGCGCCTAAACTCAACCAGCTTCGTCCGGGTGCTTGGCGTCGCGCTGGCGGCGGGCCTCTGGTTCGCGGCGGCCGCCGTTTTCGCCGAGGGCCTGACGGCGCGGCTCGATCCGGACACGATCCATCTGGGCGAGAGCGCGCAGCTTGCCTTGCAGTTCGAGGACTGTCAGCCCCGCACCGTGCCCGCGCTGCCGCCGGTGCCCGGCCTGAACTCGACGTACGCCGGACAGGGCACGGCGCTGACCATTGACAACGGCCGGCAATCCATGGTGCTGAGCCTGAATTACCTCGTGACTGCCAGCCAGCCGGGCGTCTTCACCATTCCAGCCATCAGTGTCAACGTAAACGGCAAGATCGTCAGCTCCGCGCCGGTGACCTTGCGCGTGCTCAAGGCCAACGAACAAGCCCCCGCCGCGGCCGGCCCGGGCGAACCCGCGTTGCTCAAACTCATCCCCGCCAAGACGACGATCTATCTCGGTGAAGTTCTTCCGTTGGACGTGCAGCTTTACTACGCCAACGCCCAGGACGTCCAACTCGATCCGCTGCCGGCGGACGGCTTCACTTCCGGCAAATCCGCGACCTTGCCCCAGCAACAGGTGCGCGTGGGCAACCGCGTTTATCTGCGCGCAACCGTGCGGACCACGGTGGTGGCCACCCGCCTGGGCGATTTGAAAGTCGGCCCGGCGGAATGCCGGTTGAATCTGCGGATTCCCATTGCGCGGCAGCGCACCGGCAATCCGATGTTTGACGATCTGTTCGACGACCCGTTCTTTGGCCGGCGTTATCAGTTGCAACCGCGCACGCTGACCAGCGACGCGCAGACGATCCATGTGTTGCCCCTGCCCGCCGAAAACGCGCCCGCCTCGTTCGCTGGCGCGGTCGGCTCGTTCACCTTCAGCGCCACGGTCAGCCCCACGAACGTCGCGATCGGCGAGCCGATCACGCTCACCGTGCGCGTGACCGGCCAAGGCGCCTTGGACAATGTGGCCCTGCCGTCGCTGGATCAATGGCACAATTTCAAGGTTTACCCGCCGACGAGCCAGGTGGAGACCACGGACCAGCTCGGCGTGGAAGGAACCAAGACGTTCCAGCAAGTGGTGGTGCCCGAGAGTCTCGACGTGAGGGAGCTGCCGGCCCTGGCGTTCAGCTATTTCGATCCCGCCACCCGCAGTTACCGCACGCTGACGCAGCCGGCCGTGCCGGTCGTGGTGCGGCCAAGCGCGGGCGGCCCGTCCTTGATGACGGCCAACGCCAGTGGCGCTCCCGCGGGCGCCCCGACCGACATCGTCGGAGCGAAGGTCCGTCTCGGCACCTTAAGCATGATCGCCCCGCCGCTGATTCAGCGGCCGTGGTTCCTCGCGTTGCAGGCCGTGCCCGTGCTGGCTTGGCTCGGCGCCCTGACCTGGCGCAAGCGGCAGGATCACCTCGCCCGCAATCCCCAGCTCGTCCGCCGGCAGCTTGTCTCCAAACAACTCAAACGCGGCCTTGCCGAGCTGGCGCGGCGGGCGGACGCGAACGATGCCGACGCGTTCTTCGCGCTGATTTTCCGGCTGCTGCAGGAAGGACTCGGCGAACGCCTCAGCCTGCCCGCCGCGTCCATCACCGAGGCCGTGCTGGATGAGCAATTGCAGCCACGCGGCGTGGACGCGGCCCTGCTGGCGGCGGCACATGAACTGTTCCAGGCGTGCAACCAGCAACGTTACGCCCCTGGCGGCACCCGCCCGAACCTCGCGACCCTGGTCCCGCAAGTCGAGTCAACCCTGCTCGCCATCGGGCAATTGAAACTCTGAAACCGGTATGCGCTCGCTTGCCCGCCTGTTCTGCTTGTTGACCCTCGCCGCGGCCCTAAGCCCGCTGCGGGCCGATGACGTGACGACGGCCTTCGACCGGGCCAACAAGCTCGGCGAGGAAGGCAAATATGCCGAGGCGGCCGCCGCCTACGAAAAGATGCTCGCGGTGGGCCGCGCGTCACCGGCGCTTTACTTCAATCTCGGCAACGCGCTGTTCAAATCGGGCCACATCGGCCAGGCCATTCTGAATTATCGTCTGGCGGAGCGGATGGCGCCGCGCGATCCGGACATCCGGGCGAACCTCCGTTTTGCGCGCGGCTCCGTGGCCGGCAGTGTGGCGGCGCCATTGTCGCTCTCCCAACGGTGGACCGGCCGTCTGACGCTCAACGAATGGTCCGTGCTGAGCGGCGTCGCGTTCTGGCTGTGGCTGGGAATGCTGGTCGCGGGCCAGTTCTGGCCGGAGCGGCGCGCGACGTGGCGGCGGCCGCTGCTGGCGTCGTTCACCGCGCTGGTGCTGTTCGGTTCCGGTCTGCTGGTGGGCGCGGGCAACCGGTTCCTCACCGCCACGGCGATCGTCGTGGAGCGCGAGGCTGTTTTGCATCACGGACCGCTGGAGGAATCGCCGAAGCTCCAGACCCTGCACGATGGACAGGAGCTTCAGGTGCTGGACCGGAAGGACAACTGGCTGCAGGTCGGCGGCGCGGCGCGCGGGGTCGGCTGGTTGCGGCGCGATGCCGTGGTGCTGCTCGACGGCAAGTGACCCCGCGGCGCCTGCGTTTCCGCCCGGCCTGTCAACGTCGCAGCCGGTAATATTGCGCCGCTTCCGCCGTGGACACGGTGAAGGGGCCGATCACGACCGGTCCCGGCACGTCGACCCACGGGCCTGCGGGCGACGGGGCGCTCTGTAGATAAAATCCGCCGCGGCTCCAGTTCAGCGTGAGCTGGCCCGACACGGCTGACAGGCTCAACTCCGGGCTCGCGTCCAGCGGCTCGTTGATGAAGAGCGCGCTGCCGAAAGTGATGTCCGGACTGAGCGCGTTGTAATTATGCACTTCGACGGCCAGGACGTTGTCGCCGGCCACCAGGTTTGTCGCCAGGTCGCCGTTGAGGCTGAACACGTCGGGACACACCGCGTTCCCATAATTGTTGAGGTCGTCGGGGCACGGATAGTCGCTGGACAGGGTGGTGTGGGTGATGACCGCCGGCGCCGCATCCATCCGCAACCGGTAAATCTCGGCGCCGTTCAGATAAAAGACCGCGCCATCGTCCACGTAGTTGGACAGCGTCAGCGCCACACCCGCCAGATTGTTCGTGAAGGCGAAGTGCGTGCGGAAGTAATAGGTGACGTAAGGAAAGCCGTTGTTGTTGGGATCCGCCGGCATCTGCGTGTTCTTCGGCCCCACGTCCGGATTCGGCCCGGTGGAACGCACATCCACCCAGAGCAACCCCGGCCCGGAACCGAGCCAGCCCGAGTCATCGTAATTTCGGGCCGTCCAGTTCACGCCATCGAGGTTGGCGGTCGTGTAGGTCCAGGTGTTGGTGATGTCGAAGAGCAGGCTCACATCAACATAGTTGGTCGTCGTAAAAACGAAGTTCGACGAGGTGTATTGTTCAGCGCCCTGGCTCGAAATGACGTTGAAATAATAATCCGTCGCCGGGGTGAGGTTGGTCAGCGCCACGGCATGATTCGTTGTTGGGCTCGTTTGCAGCGGCGTGGAAAGGCCCAGGTCCGTGGTCAATCCATAGGCCACCTGCGTCGTGGCGGGAGACGTCGTGGTCCAGGTGATCGTGACGGCGGTGTCATCGGGAATCGCGGTCACGTCGTTGATGAAGCCGGGCAGCGGCCTGGCCCAGACTCCGAAATGGGAGCCGACGTAGCGCTCGTGTCCGTAAGCCGCCAGATAACTGGAGTGATCCACGGCGACAGGATTGCCGGTGCTGTCGGCCACGTAAAGCGACGTGGAGCCGCCACCGTCCATGTTGATGGCGTTCCAGGCGCCAAACTGCAACATCCAATAGGCCGTTTCCGAGTCCAGGGCGCCGTCGCTGTAACCGGATTGCCGGCCGTCAATCGTCATGATGAGCAGATAGCGATTGTCCTGCGTGACGCCGAACGCCGTGCGCGGCTGCGCCTGGTGAATCCAACTGTCGGGGTAAGCGTTGATCGTGGCCGACCCGATGTTTACGCCGTTGGAGACGATCGGGTAATAGCCGGTGATGGCCGTGTAGATGCCGGCCGTATTGGTGCCGGGCGGACGATTCACAAAGACGAAGCTGGGCTGGTTGTTGGTCGTGAAGAGCAAGGCCGCAAAGCGCGGATCGCCGCCAATGTCGGCCGTCGTCTGCGGCGAAACGACCGTCCCGTTGGAAATCTCCAGGCCGAACACATCGCACGGCACGCCTTCACTGGTCGGATCCGCGCCGCCGGGGCTGGCGTTGTAATAATTCGCGTCGCAAGCCACCTGGAGCTGGTTCCGTTTCAGAAAGTCCGGCACCGTCAGGCTCAGCGTCTCGCGCGATTCGAGGCCGTAGCTGGCAGCCTTGGGCGTCGCAAAAAGTTGAATGTCCGGATCCGTCAGGTCCACCCGGACACAACGCACGACCTGCCGGCGGGGAAAGTTGCCGGCAATGCCCGGAGTATTGGTGCCGGACGCGCGATCAACGCCCTTGAAAATCGGCTCCCACGGACCCGGAACCGCGCCGGCGGCCGCCGCAAGGCAGCCCCACGCGAGCGCGGCCAGCAGCAACCAGCCTTTCGTCCACGCAACAACTGCCGGCGCGAGCCGCCTGCTGCCGGGACGGCGGACGGCGGGCGGCAAGGCGACGACACGGCTAGTTTCCGCTGTATTGATAGTCATAACCGGCAATGGGATCCTGGGTGAAGGCGGCGTTGTAGCCATCGTAGTAAATTTTGGTGAAGCTGACGTGGCCGTCCACGAAGCCGACCACGCTTTGGGCATCGCAATAGAACGGCAGGTTGTTCCGGCCGGTCCGGCTGTGGTGCCAGGAAAGCGGCGCGTGGGCGGTCCATTCCATGACCAGAAGCGTGCGCTGAGGTTGTTTCACGGCTGTGAGCGGCCAGCCGGCGATGTTGGGCGTTCCCGGCAGGAAGACGCCATTGAAAACGTAGCTGTTGTAGTCAAACCGGGCGCTGTCATGAAACGGCCGCGGGTCGGAGTAACCGCGGTCATTCGGACAAGCGAACACGGCGTCGTTGGTCGAAGACGGGCCCTTCAGCCCCGCATAGGGCTTGACCTGCTCCTTATACCACCACCAGAGGTCGCCCTTCTGGCCGGCCACTGGCGCCGGCAGTGTGCCGCCGTTGTCGTGGGAAAACGCCAGCACCGCCTGGTCAATCTGCCCGAGATTGGCGGTGCAACGGGCCAGTTGCGCTTTCCGCCGCGCGGCCACCACCGGCGGCATCACCGCGGCCACCACCACCGCCAGCGCCGCCAGCCCCACCAAAAGGTCCGTCAGAGTGAACGCCACCAGGCGCCCCCGCAAGGCGGCAGACTGGATGGCGGATTGACGTTGCATCAGGCCAAGGTTAACGGGACGCGTCCGCATCGTCATCGCGGTTGGCGACATTCGCCGATGTGAGTTTGATGTAATTGGCGTCAAACCAGCCTTCCGCCCCCTTTGCACCGGCGGCCAGCGGTCGCGGCATGGGGCGGCTGATGACCGCCACTTCCAGCAAATGCGCCGCGAACAACTTCCGGAGGTCAATGCGCTGCGCCAGGCTGCCCGGACAAAACGCGAGGATCGCCGGATTGACCGTGTTGAGCTGGGCCATCTGATCAGGCGTCAGCAGCGGTGGTCCCATGAACGAAACGATGACACTTCCCGGTGGCGATTTGCGAATCCACTCAAAAAAATCGCCCGGTGGGACGTCCACTGGCCGCAACGGATCCACTTGCAGTGCCTGCACCGCGGTGATGCTGGCCCCGCCCTTCCGGATGACGCGGGTGAAGCTTTGAAACAGAATGTCCGTCTCGGGATGTTTGAACGCGGCGGTGTCGCGGGTGATAACCGTCAAGCGGCCGCCGGGTTTCAGCCGCTGCAGCGCTTCACGGGCCAGAACGTCACCAACCGCGGACGGCACCCCGGCGTTGATCCGCGGCGGCAACGGTTCCACCAAGAGGAAAAGGACGGCGCAGGCCGCGACGATGACGAGCATCGCAAGGACGTTCGTTACTCGGCGCGGGCGCATGGCATCTGGCGTGGTTGGCCGGCGGTTTCGGCGGCGAAATTCATGGCGCTCAGAAAATGCCCCGCGGCTTGGAGAAGACGACGTTGGTCATACCGGCGTCCAGTTCGGCGTTGATCTGATCGCGCAGACTCTGGGTTTTCGTGAGCCGCACACTGCCATCCGACAGGGCCAGGTAGCCGGCGCGGACGTGCCGTTTCTGGTCCCAGGCCGCGTCAATGGACGTGCCCAGGAAAACGGTCCAGGTGGGGTCCAGGCCGCCCCCGCCGCCGGTGACGTTGTCGTCCCCCAGGAGAATGGACTGCGTGACGGCATCGCTCGCGTTGGTGCTGATGAAATAGCTGATGTTCTGGTCGCCGAACATGAACGCCCAGTTGGTGGCCGCGCGCCGGGTCAGATCGGTGGGGCAAAGCAGGATTTGCGGCGTGGCGAATTGATTGGAACAAATGCGGTAATTGTCGGTCCAATCCGCCGAGCCCAGGCTGCCGCCGTTGGTCACGGTGAGATTCCACGGATATTTGTCGCCGTTGTCCGTGGACCACAGGCGGAAGCCGATGCCGATTTGCCGCAGGTTGTTGAGGCAGGCGATACCTTTGGCCTTGGCCTTGGCCTTGGCCAGGGCGGGCAACAAAAGTCCGGCGAGAATGGCGATGATGGCAATCACCACCAGCAACTCAATCAACGTGAACGCCAGCGCTCGTTTGCTTCGTCTCATGTTCGCGATCATTTCCGCCGGGATGTTCCGGCCAACCGCAGACAGCACGGCAGCACACCGTCGGGGCGGCTGGCCCAGTTTCAAATCAGGTTCCAGCGAAGTAAAGTCTTCATTAATCCGATATAATCAAAACTCAGCACGAACTGCGCCATGTCACGGCCCGTGACACCACCGGCCGGTGGACAGACAACGTGATCACTGGATCTTCACCAAACGCAGCGAATCCAGATCAAACCAGGCGTCGCCGCCGCTGGCGCGCAGTTCACAGATCAATTCGACCCACGTCGAGGCCGCGCGGATCTCGAAATCGAAGTTCAGCGGACGCCACGGCACATCGCCCTCCAAGCCCGCGTCGGCGCGGGTTTCGCCGGCCACGCGAAGCGCGGCTCCCTGGTGCCGGCTGTTCGGCAAACGCCTGACGGCCGCCACCCTGGCCTTGCCCTCGAAGCGATAACGCCCCGGATTCAGCAACACCCGCGCCCGCCACGATGCGGCTGTGGTCGCGCCCGACTTGATGTGCAACGACTGCCGGCCGTCAGCGTCGCGCGCCACATCCATCCGGCCGTCCAACGGGTCATCCACCTTGAACCAACTGCCGGGCTTGGCCACGCCAGCGGGCAACGCCACCGGTGCCGGTTCGGGCCGGCGCAATTCGTCCGCGAGGAAGGCGTGGCGTTGCCGCAGGCGATCGCACACGGCGGCGGCTTCCGCGGCGATGGCGTTGAATTCACTGACGCTGACGCTGGCACGCACATCGCCGACAAGCTGGTTCACGCGGTTGGTCAGGCTCGCGACATCGAACAGGCGCCCGAACAGCGCGGTGAAACGTTCCCGATACCGCTGGCGTCCCTCCGGCAGTTCCATGACCGCCCGCGCCACGAGGCCGGCCATGTGCGGCTCCCAGGGCAGGTCGGACTTGCCCAGCAACTGGTCCATTCCGTGCGGCAGAAAAACCATGCGGCCGGTTTCGGGATCGTGGTAAATGCGAAAATTATTCCGCGCCAGGCAATAACCGTCCCGGTGGCAGATCATCACCTCCATGGCCATGAAACTGAGAAATCGGTCCAGGTCCAAGACGCCGCTCAGCCGCTGCCAGCGACGTTCCGGGTCCGGCTCCTGCGCAGCGGCGGCCAGGGCGTCCAGATCGGACTGTTCATCCCGCGGCCCGCGACCCAGGTTGCGCTTCATGCGCTGGTCCACGTCGTGCCCCCAATCGGTGTCGTAGAGGTTTCCCTCCACCCGGCGGAAAGCGCTGGCGAGGAAATCCTCGGTGAACCCTTCTTTCAGCACGTAAAGACCCAGGCGGCGTCCGTTCAACGTAACCTCGACACGCGTCACGCGCGGCGCCGGCACACCAGCGGCGCGGAACAGTTCGCTCCCGATGATTTCGTTGACGCAGGCCGGGTCCTCGACGGAGTTGTTGAGGTAAATCCGCCGCAGGCCGTGAAATCGTTGGTCCCGCTGGAACCGGGCAAAATCAAGCGTCAGGCTGGGCTTGTCGTCGAGGCCGCGGAAGCTGCCGGTCGAGCCTTTCAAGTGGACCGCCACCTCGCGGCAAACCGTTTGGTCCTCCCGCACGGTGGCCGGCACAAACTCGCGCGCATCCCGGCGCAGCGATGCCATTTCCTCCGGCGGGATTTCAATCGCGAGGCGGCGAATAGGATTGGCGGCGAAAAGACCCTCGCCTTTCAAGGGAGGGGTCGCCGTCGGTTGCGACCCACCGCCGGCGCCTTGCCCCAGCGCAGTTGCCAGCCAGGCACCGGCCACGACGAGGCAGCTCATGACGCGGAGACAAACCACCGGAGCTGAACACCAGAACCCGGTCATGCGTCATCGCCGCACTTGCACCGGCAGCCGGAGGCTGTTGCGTTTGTCCACGACGACCAAGGCGTTCGCTCCCGGCCGTTCCTGGCCTTCGGACGGGCTGTTCATGACGTTGCCGAGCACCCACATGGTGGACGAACCGCCGCCGTCGAGGTTCATGGCCTGCTCGCAACCCAGTTTGCGCATGTAGCCGGCCAGTTCCGAAAATGTCATGCCCATGGACAGTTGACTTTGCCGGCCGTCCACTTCGACGAGAAAAATAAAATCGCGGTTCCAGCCGATCGCCGTGCGCGGGTGCCGCATCTGGATGCCGCCCCATTCCATTGCCTTGCCGTCGCGCACCAAGGTGGGGCCGCCGCCCACCGCGGTTTTCACTCCGGCCAGGTTCGGGACTGTTTCCGTGATCACGCGAACCGTGTCGCCGGTTTGGACCTTTGGCACGTGCCCTTCCAATTCAGGCCCAAGGGACAGCACCATGGTCCCCGGCTTCAACGCGGTGTCGCCGCCGGCGCGAACCTCCACCACGCGGGCCTGGTAAACCTGCCCGACCCGCAGCGGCAGCCACCACTGATTCGTCGCCTCGGCGAGCACCAGTTCCGTGCCGCCCTGGGTGTGCGTGCTGTCTCCCACGGCGGGCGTGTAAAGCACCGCCTGGTCGCTGGTCCGCTCCTCGTTCAGACCGAATGGTGTCGCGGCTCCGTCCGGCCAGATCACCCGGAAGCGCGACAGCACGTTCGTCATGTGCGGATTGCCGGCGGCATCCATCCAGAAGCACATGTGGCCGGCCGGGGCGCTCACGACTTCGCCCTGGGAAATCTGGAGATCGCGCGGGTCGCCGAGGTAATGCTCGTGCTTGTTGTAATAGTCGCCGTTCACCGCCGCCACCGGCTCGCCCAACGACGGCGGCAGGTGTTTGACCTGTTCGGAAACCGTCGTCAGCCCCTGCGTGGCGCCGTTGCCCAGCGTGGTGCAGAAGTCGAAATCGCGGTTCGCGCGTTCCAGCTTGAAAATGTGAATGGACCACGGAACCTCCGCCACCGTGTCGTGGAGGTAGGAGAAGCCGTGATCGTGGCGGCCGGCCGACGGTGTCTCGGTGCCCGCGAAACCCGCCGTCAATTTCCCGCCCAGCAACCCGAGCGACAACCCGGCGGCCGCGGAGAAGACCGCCAGCCGACGAAACCGTCGCCACGTTGCGTCCACGACCAGGTTCATGGAGTCATAACTTTACCGCACGCCAAATCACGCCATTCTAATCTACTGGAAAAAGCAGGTTTCATGCCGCTGATTCGGACTGCCGGTTACCGACGATTTAATCCCGCTGCATTGTCCAACCAATTATGAGTCAATTATTTAAGCCGACACCCGCACCGGAGGTCGCAGCCGTGGCCGGCTGTTGGCAGGTGACAATCAGCGCATTGGCAATGCCGCGCTCGCCTCCGTCGCACGGGTGGTTGCGCACCGCCCCCTCGCACCAGAGCGTCGCCGAGCCGCCGCCATCGAGGTTCATGGCCTCCTCGCAACCCAGTTTCGCCAGGAACTTGGACAACTCGTTCAGCGTCATGCCGACCGACAGGTTCTTCTGCCGGCCGTCCACCTCCACGAGGAAATAATACTCCCGATTCCAGCCGATCGCCGTGCGCGGATGCCGTTCGAGCATGGAACTGAATTCGTAGGACTCCCCGGCCGGTTGCGTGATGCGTTGGCGCCAGCCACGATGCATCAGCACCGGCCCGCCGCTGATTGCCGTTTGTGCCCCGCGCAAGTCCGGCGTCGTCGCGGTGGAAATCCGCAAAACCGCGCCCGCCGCCACCGGTGGAACGGCCGAAATCGCGCCCGGCCCGACGGACAACACCACGGTGTCGGGCGTCAACGGCGTATCGCCGGCCGCCCGCACCGCCCGCACCCGGACCGTGTTCGTGACGCCGATCCGCAACGGCGGCCACGCGCCGCCTTCCGGCAATTCCAAAATAAGTTCCCGGCCGCCGGCCGTGCGTGTCGAGGCCCCGAGGGCCGCCGTGTAAAGCTCCACGCCGCCAGCGGCCCGCGGGCCGTTCAGCCCGAACGCCGTGGCCTTGCCGTCGGGCCAGAGGATTTGAAACCGCGAGGCAACCGTGCCTGTCTGGGGCTGACCGGCCGCGTCAATCCAGACACTGGCCCCGCCCGACGGGGAATGCAGCAACCCGCCCTCGACGATTTGCAGCCCGCGCGGATCGCCGGCGTAGTCCCTGTCCCGCTGATAAAAATCGCCGTTCACCGCCGCCACCGGGGTGCCGCGGGCGCGGTCGAAGCGCTCGATCTGGGCCGTCAGCGTCGCCATGCCCAGGACGTGGTTGCCCGCGTGAACGGAATGGATTTCCACGCCGGGAATCGTCCGGTCAATCCGCACGACGTGAATGGACCACAGCGGATCGGCGGAATGGAAATTCGTGTAGAACAGGCCGGGCACTGCTGACGCTGCGGCCGAGAGCGCCGGCTGACCGAACACCAGATTGACCGCGACCAGCGACAACGCCACGCACAACCCGCGCCAACGGCTTCCCGCGCCACCGTCTCGTTTCGCGCGGCAGGGATCGAGATCAGATTCAACATTCATGGCCATGACTGGCGCCATTCCTTAGCCTGCCGTGCGGGAAAACACAAACGATTTGCCGGGCCGGAACAGACCAGGCCGGGGAGCTGCGTCTGCGCCTGAGCAGGTTGCCTTGCGCTGCCGAACCACACCGCGTTTGACTTGCATCAAAGCGATTGATGAGTTGCCTGCCCAGCGTGGCAGCGCGTAATCTCAACCAACCCGTCGCCACCCGTGGGCGTGGGAGCGTTAACTTGCATGACCGCCATGAATCGCATTGTTGCCTGCGTATTCCCACTCCTGACCGTCGCGGGATGGCCGCCCGTCCCGGCGGCTTCGACTGCGCCCGCGCCAAACCAAACCGTGGCCGTTCTTTCCGCTGAAAAACCGCTATGGAAATTACGGAAATGAATGCGCTGTTCACTCTCGCCGCGTTGCTGGCCGTTTGTGCCACGGGGCTGGGCGCCACACAGGAGTTGATTGACGCGCCGCCACCAGTGCCGTTTCACGTCTGGCCGGACGAGGCGCCGGCCGGTTGTCCGTTCCCCAAATCCACCACGCTGACCGGCATCGGCTTCACCGGCCGCCACGCGGAATACGTTCACGCGGACACCTGGTATCCGTCGTGGGCGGCCGACGGCAACCTCTACTCGCCGTGGACCGACGGCGAGGTCAACGGCCTCGGCGCGTCCTCCGCCGGCACGAATGCCACGACCGGCTTTGCGACGATTTTGGGCGACGACCCGCTCCATCTCACCGTGACGAATCAGGCCGTCTATGCGTCCGACCCTTCGCCGTATCGCGGCCGGTATCCGTGCGGCAGTCTCGTTTACAACGGCGTGTGGTATTACGGCACGTATTGCCTGGGACCGGACGGCTCCGTGCCGCACGACGGCATGAATTACAACTGGCCGTGGCTCGGACCGTTCGTCGGCTTCCGCTGGTCCACCGATTTCGGCAAGACCTGGACGCAGACGTCTTGCACGCCGGCCCGACCGTTGTTCGGAGAAACCTCGCTCAACGGTGAGCCGGTGAAGATCGGTTCGCCGCATTTCGTGGATTTCGGCCGGAACCTCGAACATTCGCCCGACGGCAAGGCCTACCTCGTCGCGCACGGCGCCTCGAACAACACGAACCGCCGGTTCGGCTTCGACAGTTGGATCACCGGCGACCAAATCTATCTGCTCCGCGTCACACCGGGCATCGCGGCCATGAACGACGCGTCGCAATACGAGTTCTTCGCCGGCGACGACGCCCAAGGCGAACCGGTCTGGACGCACGACTTCCGTCGCATTCAGCCGGTTGCTGCGTGGCCCGACAACATGGGTTGCGTGACGATGACCTACGACGCGCCGCTGAAGAAATTCCTCCTGTGCGTCACCGACGGCGGCAACACGGTTTCCTACTTCAACACCTACCTCCTCGAATCCGACCGCATCACCGGCCCGTGGAAGCGCGTCGCCTACCTCCGGCATTTCGGCGAGCAGGCTTACTTCGTGAACGTGCCGTCGAAGTTTATCGGCGCCGATGGCCGCACGCTGTGGCTGTGCTACGCCGCGAATTTCAGCCAGGGCTGGAACGGTGTGCGCTTCGAGACGCGCCCGCCCGGCAGCCGCTACGGAATGTGTCTCCAGGAAATCCGGCTGCTGACGCCGGACGACCGCCGGCCGGCCGATCCGCTCGGCTCGCCGGACAACATGGCGCCGCGCGCCCGGCTCACGGTCAGTTCCGTGCATCCGGATTACGCCGCCGCGGGCGCCGTGGACGGCGTGGTGGACGGTTTTCCCGGCGACCTCCGCCACGAATGGGCCAGCAACGGCGAGCGCGACACCGCCATGCTCCGGCTCACGTGGGAAACGCCGCAGCGCATTGACCGCATCTGGCTCTTCGACCGGCCGAACCTCCTGGATCAAGTCACCGCCGGCCTGCTCGTCTTCAGCGACGGCACGACGTTGAAAACCGGCGCGCTGCCCGACGATGCCAAGCGCGGACTGGAAGTGAAATTCCCGCCGAAGACCGTGAACTGGGTCGCCTTCCTCGTCACCGGCGCGAAGCCCGGCAGCCCGAACATCGGGCTTTCAGAAATCGCCGTCTTCCGGGCGAAATAAACCACCCGCTTCCGGACGGTATGGAAGACATGACACCGCCAACGCAATAACGTTGTCTTCGGTCTTTGCCGAACGTGGCCACCGCATCGGCATCCAGCCGGTTTAGACCTCCGTCCGCCCCAAGCCGGTTGGAAACCGGTGCATCCGCGGCACTCACGAGCCGCCGCCGCTGACCAACCGGGCGCGGTAGAAGCGCTCCGATGCATCCGGCGCCACCATCCAACTCGTGACGGCGTTCGTGTTTCGAACGGTAGGGCGGCGTTCCAGCGGAGCAATTCACGTGTGGTTGGACCAACCCCGGTCAGCCGCCGCACGCGACGCAAGCGACACGCGGCAAAACTCGCTGCATCAGGTTCATTTGTCTGAGTCGTTCGGCACGGGCGGGAAAACAGACCGCGCAGTCGGCGAAACGTTTCAAATCCCAAACGTCGGCAAAAACGCGTCCACGCCGCAGCGCCAGGCTGGCTTCGAGCGCCGCCTCCAGCGTCACCAACCGCGGCGGCGTGAACTCGCCGTTGGTGGCGAGCGCGGCCAATGCGCCGTTGCCGGCGCGCGTGGGGATCAGCGTGGCGGCGGTCGCGCCGCAGTCGAACGCCAGTTCCGTGGACCGCACCGACCATTCCACCGCCGCTTCGGCCGGAAGGAACGGCGGTTGCACGAGGATGAAGACGCGCAGGGCGAGGTGGTTTGCGCGAAGGAAGCCGGCCGCCCGGCGGAACTGGTCGAGTGTCATGCGCTTGTTCAACTTCGCCAGCACTTCCGGATGCGCCGTTTCCAAACCCATGGCCACTTCCAACGCCGGAGCAGCGGCTGACGCAGCGGTCGCGTGAGCGGCAAGCCGGTCGCGGAAACTGCGGCAGCGCGGGCCGACGAGCGCCGGGTGACACTCGACGATCACGCGCTCGAACCGCGCCAGTTGCGCGGCGATGGTGTCGTCGTCCACGGGCGGCACGGCGCGGGGATCGAAGAAGCTGCCGGCGTTGTAGAGCTTGATCTGGCGGGGTTGCGGACCGGGCGGGAGGTTGTGCAACGCGTGCTGGATTTGCGCCGGAATCACCCCGGGAGGAATATCCTGCGTCACCGTGAACCGCCAGAGGTCGCACATCAGGCAGCGCCACGGACATTCGCGGCTGGTGAGCAGGACCGTCAAGACCGGTGCGATGACGCCCGACGCCGCGCATTCGTCCTCGACGAACACGCCCTGCGGTTTCCCGAGGTCGTGCCGCGGCCGGGGCGTCCGCCGGGCCAGAATCCACCGGTCGCGCGCGGCGGGCAGGTCCGGATATTCGGACGGGGCGTGAGAGGCTTCGCGGGAAGTCGGCACGGGCGTTGAGACTAGCCGACCGGAGGCGGATGCCAAGTCTGCGGCCACTGGAGGCGAATTGGTATTAATATTGCTTTCTTTTCGGTGTTCAGTTCAATAAACCAGTGACTCGAAACACCAAAGCACGGTGGTGTGCCCGTCGCGAGCTTGACATTGCGGCAACGCTTGCATGACGATTTGGTGACGACAAGCAACAAACCGAATGCGTTCGGTATGGGACCAGACAAGCTTCAACTACAACGAGTTGAGTTGAAATACCGCGTCCGCGAGGCCATCGCATTGGAGGTGCGGGGCTTCGTGCAATCGTTCCTTGAACTGGACGAATACGGCGTGGGCCGGCCGGGGTTGTCCTATCCGATTCACAGTCTGTATCTGGACTCGGACGACTTGCGGACCTTCCGCGAGACGTTCAACGGGTCCAAAAACCGGTTCAAGTTGCGGCTGCGCTTCTACGATGAGCGTCCGAATTCGCCCGTTTTCTTTGAAATCAAACGTCGGCAAAACGACGCCATCCTGAAGCAACGGGCCGGCGTGCGGCGCGCGGCCGTCAACTGGCTGCTGGCGGGGCACCTGCCGGAGCCGGCGCATTTGCTCTCGTCGCGGCCGGATCATCTGGTGGCGCTGCAGAATTTCTGCCGGTTGATGCTCGACCTGCAGGCGCGGCCCAAGGCGCATGTGGCCTACCAGCGCGAGGCGTGGGTCAGCACGCAGGACAACTCCGTGCGCGTCACCATGGACCGGGAGGTGTGCGTGGCCCGCCAGTTCGGCGCGGGATTGGAGTTGGCGCAGGACAATCCGGTGCGGCCGTTCGGCACCGGGGTGATTTTGGAGCTGAAGTTCACCGGCCGGTTCCCGAACTGGTTCCGGGAGCTGGTCCAGCGATTTGACCTGGAGCGCACCTCGGCGGCGAAATACGGGGATGGCGTGGCACTGATCGGCGAAGAGAATTTGATCGGGAGCAAACCGGTTCAAACCGATGCGCCGCCGCCGCCGCCGTCGCCGGTGGAAGCGGCCGCCGAGGAAATCCCGACGCCCATGTCCCAGATTGTCCCGGCCTGATTTTGTATGAGCGACTGGTTTTTCCGTGGAGATTACGCGAGCACCCCCATCAGCGTGCCGCTGATGGTGCTGGGATTGCTGCTGGCCTTCCTCGGCGGCCACGCGCTGGCGTGGGTTTACATCTACACCCACACGGGCCTGTCGTATTCACGGTCGTTTGTCGCCTCCCTGGTCATCCTGCCGGTGTTGGTGGCGGCGGTGATGATGGTGTTGTCGAACAACCTGGTGACCGCCTTCGGCATGATGGCGGTCTTCGCCATCGTGCGGTTCCGCAACGTGCTGCGGGACACGCTCGACACGAGTTACATCCTGGGTTGTCTGGTGATGGGCATGGCCGCGGGCACCCAGCGCTTTCCGGTGGCGGTGATTGTCTGCGCGCTGGTTTCGGTCATCATGTTCTACCTTTGGTTCACCGCCTTCGGCAGCCGCAACCGTTACGACCTCATCGTAAACCTCAACTGGACCCGTGCGGCGGCGGACCTTGCCGATTTGCGCCTGCTGCTCCACCGCCACAGCCGGCGCTCCTTTTGCGCCAGCCATCGCTCCAACGAGAATTTCGGCGGGACCGATCTCTCCTACCGGGTGTTGTTGCGCGACCCCGCCCGCTCCGAGGAGTTGCTCCACGAATTGAAGGTTCTGCCGGGCGTGTCCCGGGTGACCAGCCTCCACGCCGAGGACGAATCCGAATTTTAAGCCGTGAAATCGTTGCCGCCCATTCCCACGCCACCGCGACTGGTCTGGCGTGAGTTCCGCATGAAATTCCTGCCGCCGCTCGTCTTCGTGGCGGTTTCGGCGGTGGCGGTTTCGATCTGGATTCAATACGCCGCCGCGCCGAACGTCACCGGCCAGGTGGAGACGGTCCAGGCCAATTTAACCAGCGCCAAGGCCGGCCAGCTCACCCAGTTCCACGCCGGCCTCAACCAGCCGGTGCATGCCGGCGATGTCCTGGCCGTGCTGGTGCCCGATCCCAAGGTGCTGGAGCGTTCCCTGGCGGTCATCCGCGCGGAGATCGAGCAAACCCGGCTCGGAATCACGCCCACCTTTACCCGCGAGCGAATCGAATACCAGGTCGAGAACTACCGCCTGCGGGAACTCGAAGCCCGGACCCGCCTTGCGCAGGCCAGGATTCGCCGCCAATACACCGAGGGCCAGTTCAAACGCGTTGCCGGTCTCTACCACGGCGACACCAACGACGTCGTTTCCCTGAACGCGTATGAAATCGCGCGACGCGACGCGGACAGTGCCCGGGCCGAGGTGGAGGAAGAAACCCATGTGCTGACGAACATTCAGGACACCCTCCAGGGCTTCGGCGAATTAACCCGCCCGCTGGCGGCCCCGGCGGACGCCATCCAGGCAGCCATCAACGTCGAGGAAAAGAAGCTGGATCTGGCCGAGGCGGAGCTGGGGCCGACGCCGTTGGTGGCGCCGATTGACGGCGTCATCAGCGTGATTCTCCACCGGGACGGCGAGAACGTGAGCGCCGGCGATGCGATCGTGACGATCACGGCCACCGCGGCCACGCGCATTGTCGCCTACGTGCCGCAACCCATGTCGGTGGAACCCGTGGTGGGCATGCCGGTCAAGGTCACATCCCGGTCCCTGCGCCGAGCCACAGGCATCGGGCGCGTGGAATCCGTCGGTGCCTGGATGGGTCCCACCAAACCGGTGCTGCTGCCGCAACCGGCGTCCCAGCAGTTCGTGCAAATCGGCCTGCCGGTCTGGGTAAGCGTGCCGCCGGGGCTGAAGGTTCGTCCCGGCGAACTGGTCGCCCTGGATTTCAACCGCGCCAACTGAACCGCGCCGCGCGCGGACACCGGGGATACCCGCCGGGCCGGGTTGCCTGACCTCTCGGAATTCTCCATCGTTCGCGGCATCTACCACCACCTCAGAGGCACAAATCGCCGCCGTGCGAACGCGCTTTTGCTTGAAGCGACGGCACGCCGCGGGCAGCGTGTGGCGCCAATGAAGTCATTCGCCGTCGTCATCTGGCTCCTTGTCTCCAGCTTGCCGCCACTGCACGCGGCCGGATCCACGCCGCCACCGATCAACCTCTACGGTCGGCAATATCTGGATTTGTCGGTTTGGGCCAGGGCCAGCTCCTTGCGGCTGGACTGGGACCGGCGCAGCCGCGATGCCCACGCCACCAACCGCGCAATGCGCCTGAGCTTCACGATCAATTCCCGCGAAATGGAGTTCAACGGCGTGCATGTCTGGCTGTCGGTGCCGGTCACTCCCTCCAACGGGCGAATCCTGATTTCCAGTCTCGACGTGAAGACCACCCTCCAACCCCTGCTCCAGCCAGTCCACAACCGGCGCGGCGAAAAGGTGCGCGTCATCGCGCTCGATCCCGGCCACGGCGGACGCCAGCCGGGTAACGAAGACGGCTCCCATCAGGAAAAGGTTTACACGCTGCTGCTCGCCACCAAAGTTCGCAGTTTGCTCCAGGCCGCCGGTTTCCGCGTCGTGATGACCCGCACGCGGGACGAGTTTGTGGACCTGCCTGACCGCCCGGCGGTTGCCAAACGCAAGCACGCCGACCTGTTCATCAGCCTGCACTACAACTCCGCCGGCAACGGCGAACCGGATCCCAAGGGGGTGGAAGTCTATTGCCTGACCCCGCCGGGCGCCTCCTCCACCAATGCCCGCGGCGAGGACAACGGCCCCACGAACGCCCAGGTCGGCAACTTGAACAACGCGCGTAACGTGCTGCTCGCTTACCGGCTGCAAAAGGCCCTGTTGCAAAACCTGAACGCAAAGGACCGCGGCGTGCGCCGGGCGCGCTTCGCCGTGTTGAAAACCGCCGAGATGCCGGCCGTACTGGTGGAAGGTGGGTTCATGAGCGCGCCCGCCGAAGCGCGGGAGATCTACGACGCCACGCACCGCGCCGAAACGGCGCGCGCCATCGTGGACGGCGTCCTTGCCTACAAACGGCTGGTGGAACGTTGAAGTTACTGGCCGCTTTTGGCGGATCTGCCCGCGCCACCCCCGCGTTTGCCCCCGCCGGCCGTCAACACCGTGCCGGTGAGGACGCCGAGAGCAAAGAAGGCGAAATACATGATTGCCGCTGCTTGGGAGACTTTGGGCAGGAACGGCAGTGTCAGCGACACCTTTGCGGGATTGTTAAGGCCAATCAAGACCAACAACAACAGCATGACGATCAAAAACACTGTCTTGAGCAGGAGTTTGGCATTCATATCCGGTCCGAAAGCTGGCGGACACTACGAACGGCCGGCCGGGGCGTCAATGAACTAGTGGCCTTGGCGCCGAATGAAGTTGCCCGCAGAACAGGCTTGACGCGCGGATTCCAATCTTAAGAAAAACTGGCGCATGAAATCACTGCGACCCTGCGGCCCACCTTTTCCCCGGCGCCCCCGGACAGCGACGCCGGCCCGCGCCTCGACACTGGTGCTCGGTTTCAAACGGCTGCTGCTGACGGGCCTGTTCACCGTGACCGTCGTGGCCTTCGCGCAGCCGGACGCCGCCGCCCGGCGCGCCGCGCTGGCGAAGGAGATTCTGGCGGATCAAACGTTGCGCGATGTCCACCGCATGGCGCAGGAACTTTTGAAAAGCGGCCTCAACGCCGGCAGCGGCTACGGCGAGGTGTGGATTCGCGACCTGAACACCTTCATCGAGGTGGCGCTCGAGGTAAACCCGCCGGCGCGCTTCCGCGAGGCGTTGCTGACCTTCTTCAAGTTCCAAGGCACCAACGGCGACATCGTGGACGGTTACATCCCGATGGACCAGGCGAAGGTCAAATACGCCTACCGCACCTCGAAACTGGCGCCGAACCTCATGGCGCACAAAAACACGGTGGAAACCGATCAGGAATCGTCGCTCGTCCAGGCCGTGCGCAAATACGTCAGCGTGACCGGTGACCGCTCCATCCTGACCGAGACCATCGCCGGCGTGACGGTGCGTGAACGGCTGGGCCGCGCACTGAATTACGTGCTGACCGAGCGGTTCGATCCCCCACACGGGCTGGTCTGGGGCGCCACCACCGCGGACTGGGGTGACGTGCAACCGGAGTCGCCGTGGGGCGTGGAATTCGACGCGAGTTCGCACCGCGCGCTGGACATCTACGACAACGCCATGCTGCTCATCGCGCTCAACGACTACCTGCAACTGCTCGGTGACAACGCACCGGAAGCGGCGCACTGGCGTGAGGTCCGCGACAATCTCAAGCAGAACATCCGCCGGCATTTGTGGGACACGCGCCGGCAGAAATTCATACCACACGTTTATCTCGCCGGTTCGCCTTTTCCAAAGTCCTTCGACGAAAATGCGATTTTTTACCACGGCGGCACGGCGGTGGCCATTGAAGCCGGGCTGCTCAATCACGATGAAATCGCCGTGTCGCTGCGATGGATGACCGACGACGTGCGCCGCGCGGGCGCCGCGACCATTGGCTTGACGATGTATCCGCCGTATCCGCCGGGTTTCTTCAAAAACCCCGGCATGGCCCAGCCGTATAGTTACCAGAACGGCGGCGACTGGTCGTGGTTCGGCGGGCGCATGATTCAACAACTGGTGCGGAACGGCTTCGTTGAGGACGCCTATCGCGAACTGAAGCCGATGGTTGCCCGCGTTAGACGCGTCGGGGACTTCCACGAGTGGTGGTCGCGTGCGAATGAACCCCGCGGTTCGGCGCAGTTCCGCGGTTCGGCCGGCGTGCTCGGTCGCGCCATCGAAATGCTCCAGGCCTGGGCGGAACAAAACAGCGGCAACAGCGGCAATAAGTCTTCCGCCACGCGCAAGAACAACGCGCCAACCGGGAAAACGGCCGCGCAGTGAACCGCCCGCCAGATCAACCGGAACCAACGATCTGATTTTGCACCGGTTGCGCGGCCTCCGTCCGGCCGGTTCCACAGCGGGCTGACGTGGGCGCTAATCGCGGACGATATCCTCAGGCAGTTCGTCCTTGGCGTCCGGGTCGCGGGGAAAGTGAGCCGCCAGCAGATCACCGGTGCGCGCGATGCCGTGCAGAACCGCCTCCGTGAAGTTGCCCTGCTGAAGCAACTCACTCATGGCTGCGACAACCCCTTTCCAAAATTCATCGCCACATTTCTCATGCACGGCCACGTCCCCAACGACCGCGAACGTGTGGCTCCGCGGGGCCAGAAAAATCAACACGCCATTGCGATGACGCGTCCGGGTCATGCCCAGCCGGACAAATTGCCGTTGCGCGTCCGCCAGCGCGTCGTTGTGCCGACGCCGGCTCAAATAGACGCGTATCTGCCCGGAACTCCGGTCTTCGGCCGCAGCAATGGCCGCCACGACGCGCGTCTCATCCAACTGACTGATGAATTCCTTCGGATGCATGTGACGTCACCAACTGCCGCTGGCTCCCCCACCGCCCGATGACCCGCCACCGCCGGAGAAACCTCCGCCTCCGCCCCAGCCACCTCCTCCAGCCCAACCACCCCCGCTCCAGCCCCCGCCGGAGCCCCAACCGCCCGATCCGAAGCTGCCCCCGCCCCAGACGACTCCGCGCCGGCGAAAGGAAAGCGAGGCAAAGACGAGGAAAATAAGCAGTGGAATGATGACGCTGAAAATGCTGCCCGCCGAATTGCGCCCTGCCGCGTGGTTCCTTTCTCCGACCATGCGACCAGTTCCGCGATACTCGCCGCGCGTCGCCTGCATGATGGCGTTGACGCCCGCAACCAAACCGCCGTCGTAGTCGCCCGACCGCAAATGCGGCGCCACGTCGTCCTCGATGATCCGCTTGGCCAGCGCGTCCGGCAGCGTGCCTTCGAGTCCGTAGCCGACCTCGATTCGCATCCGCCGGTCCTGCACGAACACGAACCACCCGACGCCGTTGTTCTTGTCCTTCTGCCCGATTCGCCACGCCTGAAAAATCCGGTGCGTGTAATCCTCCAGCGACGAGTCGCTCTGCATTTTCTGGAACACCGCGACCACGATCTGGCTCGACGTGGCCCGCTCGAAATCCTCCAGCTTCCGGTTCAACTGCATCGCTGTGGCAGCGGAAACGACGCCGGCGTAATCGTTGAAATAGTTCGCCGGTTTGGGTGGCATCACTTCCGACGCCCACGCGACCGTCAGGCCCAGGCCGAGAAGCAGCAGCGCCGCGAACGGACGAAAACGTCCGCCGGCGCGCGAATCTGGCCTGGCCCGGTTCACGAACACGTCAAGGCTTGGCCGGCGCCGGTTGCGGGGAATTGAAGTTGAACTCCACCTTCGGCGGCGTCTCCGCGCCGGCGGTGGCGGTGAAATACGGCTTCGGCTGGAAACCGAACAGGCCGGCGAACAAAACGTTCGGAAACGTCTTCACACTCGTGTTGTAGGTCTGCACCGCCTGGTTGAATTTCTGCCGCTCGACGGTGATGCGGTTCTCCGTGCCTTCGAGCTGTGCCTGCAAGTCGCGGAAGTTGGCGGTGGCTTTCAGGTCCGGATAGCGTTCGACCACGACCAGCAAGCGTGACAACGCCGAGGAAAGATGGTCCTGGGCCTGTTGAAATTGCGCCAGCCGGGCCGGATCCGTCGGCGCCTGGTTGGGATCCAGCTTGATCTGGCCCACGGAAGCCCGCGCGGCGGTGATCTCGGTCAGCGTGGATTTCTCGAAGTTCGCCGCACCGGACACCGTGGCGACGAGGTTGGGAACGAGGTCGGCACGCCGTTGATAGACGTTTTGCACCTGCGCCCAGGACTGGTCCACTGCCTGCGCGCGGCCGACCATTCCGTTGTAACTCAGGGCCACCAGACCGCCCACCAACAGGACGGCCACCACGAGCACACCCAAACAGCCGAAGACGACAGCGCTCCGTTTCATCAGGCTGCCAAGATGGCAGAGAAGCGCGCGGTTTGCACGGCAATTCAATCACGCCGGCGGCGTCCTGCCTGTCTCCGACCCACACAACCTCGGCGCCGCTGGACTCCGACGGTCAGGCCCACACGGGACGCGAAGAACACCGAGACAGACACCATGACGTGAAAAAGGACCGGGGAAAATGAACGAGCCGATGGGGCGTTTCGGATCCTTGAGGCCGGAGCGGGCGCGGATGACAGCGTCGGCCACGGCTTGCACGGCTTCGTCCTGGCTGATGGCGCGCTGGTGGAGAATCTGGTCCAGGCGCAGGAGCTTTTCCTTCTCGCCTTCGAGGAGGCGGGAGACGGGAATGCCGGTCAAACTCGCTGGCAAGGTGCTTAGTTTGGGAAGAACGGATTCACGACGGGCGGGTGATACGGATAGTCCGTGGACTGATTTACGGCAACCGTGACAGGTTGGCCGGGTGAAAAAGAACCCAACGCTCGTTCAACTGGGCCAACAGATTCGCAAGGCTCGCGAAAAGGCTGCCATCTCCCAAGAGGAATTTGCGTATCGCGCAGACCTAGACCGCACTTACGTCGGTGGCGTTGAACGCGGGGAAAGGAATCTCGGCGTTCTGAATCTGTTCAAGTTGGCGGCGGTGCTGAACATCCCGGCCTCCAATCTCATCAAGGGCATTTCGTTGCGGAAGGAGGAGGAATAGTCTTATGCTGCGCCAACCCAATCCTGCCAGCTTTCTGAACGCCCAATCGCTTACCCAATCTGGACTGACAATCCAGATGCTCGCGGCAGGTGTCGCCTCAGCCTACGCAACGCTCGACGCCATTGACGAACGGTTGCTCGCGATGGGCAACCCGCGCCTTTCAGCGATGGTCGAACTGGCCAACCTGTCCTCCATGCTGGGCAATCTGCTTGGCGCCGGCATTGCCAACGCTTCGGGCGGAGTGTTTCGCAAGAATGGCCCGCACAAGTATCCAGATTTGCTGGCCGAATCTCCAAACGCCTCGAATACGGAAATCAAAATCGCCCTGGAGGACAACAAGCCCAAAGGGCACCTGCCAAAACCCGGATTCTACCTGACATGCCGCTACGTGTTGGCGGATGAGCGCGGGGTGTTCACTCGTGGCGTGGAAAATCGAGGAGATGTCGTTTGGATTTGGGAACTGAGGGCAGGCCGGCTTGAAACCAACCATTTCCAGATGAGCAATACGCCCGGCGATTCGGGCAAGACGGCAGTGGTGAACGCGGCGGGAATGGACGAACTCAAAGTGGTGTACTACGATTTGGAGCGATTCCCTGGATCGAAAGCTGGCAGAATCTTCCGCGAGTATCAGGCTCTATTCGTTCGGTAATCTACATGTGCCGGAGCAACGCCTCGGCGAGAACTTGCCCAAGTAGAGGCGGCACGGCGTTGCCGATTTGCTTCACCACTTGGCTCCGGTTTCCTTTGAACCTGAAGCTGTCTTCGAATCCCTGGAGACGCGCCCCTTCTCTCGGCGTGAGCGCTCTGTCTTGAAATGGGTGGATACACTTATTGGAGGCCGGATGTACAAAGTTCACCGTCACCGTGACGCTGGGCTGGTCAGGTTCAAGTCGGCTGTAGCAAGTGCTGAAACCGCTTGAAACCATTCCCTCCGGCAGCGCATACCGGTTCGAGCCGGACTTTCTGATGATTTCGAGCATCCGGGGCGAATGGGCGGTAGATTCGTGCATCGTCAACACCTGTTCATCACCTCTGAGGCGTTGTTCGTAGGGTGTCGGCTCAACATCCTCCCGGTAGAACGAAGCCGATTGGCCAGCCTTGATTTCCGGCAGGTCGTGAATCGCGTTCATCACGGTGAGCGCGGGTGGGAGGTTCTGTCCAAACAATGGAAGTTGATCGCTGACTTGTCCCAGCTTGCCCGCCATGCTCCGCGCTTCCAAGTGATGCGTTGTCTTCGGCCACTCGAAGCTGACGCCATGCCTGTTTCCGACGATAGCCAAGCGTTCTCGTCTTTGGGGCAAGCCATAGAGCGCGGCGTTCAGGACTTTCCAGTCCGTACGATAACCAAGCCCGTCGAATACGTCCGTGATTGTTCTTAGAGTCTGCCCGCCTTTGTGCGTGAGCAACCCAACCACGTTCTCCAAGACAAACCATGAAGGGCGGAAACGCTCCACGAACAAGGCGTAGTACTCAAACAGGTTGTTACGGGGATCACCCTCCGTCAGAGTTCGGAAGGGCCTGATGGACGAGAAGCCCTGGCAAGGTGGGCCGCCAATCACCACCTCTGGATTTGGGCTTTCATTGGCCAGTGCCTGAAAACTCAGGCTCTTGATGTCCGCACAGAATGCCGTGGCAGTGGGATGGTTTTCACAAAACGTCTCAATCCGGTCGGGCAGCAAATCCAGCCCAGCCACCACTTGGAAACGCCCAGTGCGTTCAAAGCCGTGCGAGAAACCGCCGATTCCGCAGAACAGATCTACAACCGGAATCAGTGCGGCCTTTACTTCTGCTCGTCGCTTGGTAACGAAGAAGCCGTTAGGCAGCGCGGTGGTATATCCTTCGCCCGGTGTAGCGGACACGGCCAGAGCGGTCTGGACTTGTCGCAGTTCCTTCGCGGGCACGGCCAGCGCCGTCGCGATTGCGTTGAAGAAGGAGTCGTCGGGAAGCAGGAGTCCGCGCTCGCACTTGTTCAAGCAAGCCAGCGGCACGCTCGCCTTCAACGCTAGCTCTCGCTGGCCGATGCCTCGCTCTGTGCGAATGCTCCGTATGTCTTTCGTCAACATGGCGGCGATTTGACAGCATTTTCCCGAAGCTTGCGAGTCAGAATCCGCACCAATCGCTTCGGGTCCGTTGTCTGACATTCCCAGACAGTGATGACCTTCCACCCCTGCTGGCGCAGCTCCGTGGCGACGCGCTTATCTTTCGCCTTGTTGTATCGGAGCTTGTTCGCCCAAAAAGTTCGGTTCCGAGCCGGCAAGGTCACTCCCTTGGAGCACGCCCTGTGACCGTGCCAGAAGCACCCGTGAACGAAAATCACGGTCCGATGACGGCGCAACACAATGTCTGGCTTGCCAGGAAGTTCCCGCCGCCCGATAGAGAACCGAAATCCTTTAGAGTGCAGGACACTTCGTGCCAACTTCTCGACGCTTGTGTCCGCTGAAGGTACGCCACGCATTCGTTTTCGCGTGGCGGCATCGGTTGTGGCAAACACGCGCCTTGTCGGGGCTGAAACAGTCTTCACAAAGCGGATCGTAACATGACTAGCATTCTCATGGGAAGGGAGCCGCAAACGAGGAGGTGGTCACTGTGAATTTGAGACAGGCGCGACGCGCTGCCCTACTTCTTCCCCACCTTCGTCTCGAAGACCAGTTCGCCTTTCTTGAACTCCACGGTCACGCGGCTGTGGTCCGTGACTGCGCCGGAGATGAGCTGGCGGGAGAGCGGGGTTTCGATGGCGCGTTGGAGGAATCGTTTGAGCGGACGGGCGCCATAGACGGGGTCGTAGCCTTCGCGGGCAAGGTGTTCCTTGGCAGCATCGCTCAGGTCGAGGGCGATGTGGCGGTCGGTCAGGCGGGCGCGCAAGAGCGTGAGCTGGAGCTCCACGATCTTCTTGATGTCGGCGAGCGTCAGCGGCTTGAAGAGGACGGTGTCGTCCACACGGTTCAGGAATTCGGGGCGGAAATGGCGGCGCAACTCCGCCATGACTTGATTGCGAATGCCTTCCTGGATGTCGCCGGACTCGCTCGCGTTCTCGATCAGCAGCGGGCTGCCGATGTTCGAAGTCATGATGATGATGGTGTTCTTGAAGTCCACCACGCGGCCCTGGCTGTCGGTGAGGCGGCCGTCGTCGAGGATTTGGAGGAAGACGTTGAAGACGTCGGCGTGGGCCTTCTCGATTTCGTCGAAGAGGACCACGCAATAGGGCCGGCGGCGGACGGCTTCGGTGAGCTGGCCGCCTTCATCGTAGCCGATGTAGCCGGGCGGCGCGCCGATCATGCGCGAGACGGCGTGTTTCTCCATGTATTCGCTCATGTCGATGCGCACGATGTTCTCCTCGCTGTCAAACAAGGACTCGGCGAGGGCGCGGGCGAGCTCGGTTTTGCCGACGCCCGTGGGGCCAAGGAAGATGAAGGAGCCGATGGGGCGTTTGGGGTCCTTGAGTCCGGAGCGGGCGCGGATGACGGCGTCGGCGACGGCTTGCACCGCTTCGTCCTGACCGATGACGCGCTGGTGGAGAATCTGGTCCAGGCGCAGGAGTTTTTCCTTCTCCCCTTCGAGCAGGCGCGAGACGGGAATGCCGGTCCAGCGGGAGACGACTTCGGCGACTTCGTCGGGGGTGACTTCTTCCTGCAACAGCCGCGCGCCACCTTTGGCGCTGGTGGCTTTGGCTTCGAGTTCCTGGAGGTGTTTTTCGAGGCCGGGGAGCTTGCCGTATTTGAATTCGGCCACGCGGGTCAAGTCGCCCTGGCGCTGGGCTTTTTCCATTTCGTTGCGGGCAACTTCGATGGCTTCGCGGAGTTTCTGGACGTCGCCAATGGCGCTTTTCTCGCCCTGCCACTGGGCCTTGAGCGCATCGCGTTCGTGCTTCACATTGGCAATTTGCTTCTCCAAAACGGCGAGGCGCTCCTTGCTGGCGGCGTCTTTTTCCTTCTTCAAGGCCTCGCGCTCGATTTCAAGCTGCATGAGCCGGCGTTCGAGTTGCTCCAATTCCTCCGGCATGGATTCCATCTCGGTGCGAAGCTTGGCGGCGGACTCGTCAACGAGGTCAATCGCCTTGTCAGGCAGGAAACGGTCGGCGATGTAGCGGTGGGAAAGCTGCGCGGCGGCGACGAGCGCGCCGTCCTGGATGCGGACGCCGTGGTGCAGTTCGTAACGCTCGCGCAGGCCGCGCAGGATGCTGATGCTGTCCTCGACGGTCGGCTCGGCGACGAGCACGGGCTGGAAACGGCGTTCGAGCGCGGCATCCTTCTCGACGTGTTTGCGATACTCGTCGAGCGTGGTCGCGCCGATGCAGTGCAGCTCGCCGCGGGCGAGCATGGGCTTGAGCATGTTGCCGGCGTCCATCGCGCCCTCGGCCTTGCCGGCGCCGACCATCGTGTGCAACTCGTCAATGAACAGGATGACCTGGCCCTGCGCCTTGGTGACTTCCTGGAGCACGGCTTTGAGGCGCTCCTCGAATTCGCCGCGGAACTTGGCGCCGGCGATGAGCGCGCCGAGGTCGAGGGCGACAATCCTTTTTTCCTTCAAACTGTCCGGCACGTCACCGGCGACGATGCGCCGCGCGAGACCCTCGACGATGGCGGTCTTGCCCACGCCGGGTTCGCCGATGAGGACCGGGTTGTTCTTCGTGCGACGGGAGAGGACTTGCGTGCAACGGCGGATTTCGTTGTCGCGGCCAATGACGGGATCGAGCTTGTTTTGCTGGGCGAGCTTGGTGAGGTCGCGGCCATATTTTTCGAGCGCCTCGTAGGTGGCTTCGGGATTCTGGCTGGTGACGCGCTGGTTGCCGCGGACTTCGGTAAGCGCCTTGAGGAACTCGTTCCGCTGGACGGCGAGGGATTTGAAGATCTGTCCGACCGGTGTGCTGGCCAGCTCGTCGAACAGCGCGAGCGCGAGGTGCTCGACGCTGACGTAGTCGTCCTTGAGCTTCTTCGCCTCGTCCTGCGCGGTGACGAGCAGCTTGTTCAGCCGCTGGGTGACGTAGATTCCCTGCGCCGCCGCCGTGTCACCGCTGACGCGCGGCAACCGCGCCAGTTCCGCCTCCAGCCTGGCCTTGATCAACTCGACCGACGCCTTCGCGCGTTCAAACAACCGCGGCACCAGCCCGCCTTCCTGCTCGATGAGCGCCAGCGCGAGATGCTCCACATCCACCGCCTGGTGCTGGTTGCGGGTGGCAATTTCCTGGGCTGCCTGCAACGCGGCCTGTGATTTCTCCGTAAATTTATTGAGGTCCATGGTTCGTTGGCCACGGCGGCGCTGCCGGCCGTGCTGGCACGAAAGTGTATCGCAATTGCCCGCCGATGCAACGCAGCGGTCATCGCACTACAGCGCGGAATTGCCGGCGGCCGGCGCGCTGGCTATGATTCTCGAACCATGAATGAGTTTGACCTCAAAGCCCGCACCTGGGACGCCGATCCGGCCAAGTGGGAACGCGCCCGCGCCGTGGCGGAAGCGATCAAGACCCGCGTGCCCCTGGCGCCGACAATGAACGCGCTGGAATGCGGTTGCGGCACCGGCCTGCTGAGTTTCGCGCTACGATCCCGCCTGGGAAAAATCACGCTGGCGGACAGCTCCGATGGCATGTTGGCCGTGCTGAAGGAGAAGATCGCCGCTACCGGCGTCACCAACCTGACGCCGGTGAAGTTCAACCTCGAAACTGACCCGCTGCCGGCGGAAAAACATCAGCTCGTCTATACACTGCTGACCGCCCATCACATCGCGGACACCGACAAACTGCTGCGCGACTTCCACGCGCTGCTCACGGCGCCGGGCTGGTTGTGTCTGGCGGACTTGGACACGGAAGACGGCTCATTCCACGGCGCGGGTTTCTCCGGGCACAACGGCTTCGATCGCGCCGAACTCGCCGCCCAGGCGCGCGGGGCGGGCTTTCAGGAAGTGAGCTTTGCGACCGTGTTTCGCATCAACAAGGAAGTTGGCGGCCAGCGGAGGGAATTCCCGGTGTTCCTCATGGTCGCCAAGAAAGGCTGAGGCTGGCTGTTTCCAGCCGGTGCTCGGCCGCCTGGAGCAGCTCCAAGACTAATCTGCCTTGGGCGGTTCAGCATTCAAGCCTCCGGCGTTGCCGGAGGTCGCTGACTTGCTGATAGCTGTTTGTGCGGAGATTGTTGGTCAACCTAAGGAAAACAGGTTAATTTACTGTATGCTGGAAAATGATTCTAACTGAATGAACATTATATTGTTGGCGGGCGTGAGTGCATCCTTGGCCGTGGCCGGAATCCGGGCCGAGCGAATTCAACTGGTGGATCTGGCGAACCCGCTGCAAGGCACCGATTCGCGTGATGGATTCTCTCATGGGAACACCTACCCGGAGATTGCCCTGCCGTTTCCGGAGAACACCTGGTCCCCCTACACCAAACCGCAACCCCAATCGGCCTTTTACGAATACCGGGACAACAAATTCTACGGAATCCGCCAGTCCCATGAGCCGAGCATTTGGATCCAGGAACATGGCGCGTTTGCGTTGATGCCGGTTTCCGGAAGGCTGGCCGTCACGGAAAAGGAACGCGCGTCCGTTTTCGAGCATGAAAACGAAATCGCCCAGCCCAGCTATTACAAGGTGGATTTGGACACATGGAAGGAAACGGCCGAAGTGACGCCGACGGAACGCGCCGCCCGTTTTCGGTTCACCTTCCATCAGCCCACCAACGCGTCTTATGTGGTGATTGATGTATTCAAAAGTGCCCAGCCGGGTTCAGTTGAAATCATTCCGTCGGAAAACAAGATCATCGGCGTCGCCCGCGACAACAGCGGCGTGGTGCCGGATAATTTTGGCAGCTATTTTGTCATCGTCTTCGACCGCCCCTTCACGGCTTACGGCGTTTGGTCGGACGATGACATCCGGGCCGGCGTGACCCATCTGGAAGGCCAGCACGTGGGCGCCTATGTGAAGTTCGACACGAGCGCAAACCAAGTTGTGGAATGCAAGGTGGCGTCTTCCTACATCAGCCCTGATCAGGCGGTGCGCAATTTGCAGCAGGAAATCGGCGATGCTGATTTTGACACCGTCCGGCATCGTGCCGAGGACGTTTGGAACAAGGCTTTGGGCCGCGTGCAGGTTGAAGGCGGAACCTTGGAGCAACGGCGCACTTTTTACAGCGCGCTTTATCGCAGCATCTTGTTTCCGCACCGCTTCTACGACTATGACGAAAGCCATCAGCCGATTCATTACAGCCCCTACGACGGCAAGGTGCATCCGGGCGTGCTCTACACGGATTCCGGTTTTTGGGACACTTTCCGCGCCGCGCATCCGCTTTACAATTTGCTCTATCCGGAAATCAGCGCCGAAATTTTGCAGAGCCTGATCACTTCCTACAACGAAAGCGGCTGGCTGCCGTCCTGGTCCAGTCCGGGCAACCGCGAGGTGATGATCGGCAACCACGCCTTTTCCTTGCTGGCGGATGGCTGGGTTAAGGGCATCACCCATTTTGACCTGGCCGCCGCCGTGAATGCCACCCTTCATGACGCGCATCACAGTGGATTCTGGGGAATGGGGCGTGAAGCCGTCTATGACCAGTTGGGTTATGTGCCGTATCCTGAAGTGGGGGCTGGCACTTCCAAGACGCTTGAATACGCCTACGACGATTTCTGCGCCGCTACGCTCGCGAAGGCCGCCGGACGGGCAGACGTGGAAAAGGCCTTTCTGAAAAGCGCCATGAATTACACCAATGTTTTCGACCCCAAGACCGGTTTCATGCGCCCGCGCAACAAGGAAGGTTCCTGGGGGGAATCGTTTGATCCGGTTGAGTGGGGCGGGGCGTTCACCGAAGGCAATGCCTGGCAATGGACTTGGAGCGTGATGCAAGATGTGCCGGGACTGATCCGGTTGATGGGTGGCGACAAGGCGTTTGCCAACAAGCTGGACGCCATGTTCAACGCGGGAACGGAAGTCAAGGTGGGCACGTATCATTTCATGATTCACGAGATGAATGAAATGGTGGCGCAAAACCTCGGCCAGTATGCGCACGGCAACGAGCCGGTTCACCACGTGATTTATCTCTATGATTACGCCGGGCAGCCTTGGAAGACACAAGTGCGCATCCGGCAGGTGATGGATTTGCTCTATCAACCAACACCAGATGGATTATGTGGTGATGAGGACACCGGCCAGATGTCCGCGTGGTATGTGCTCAGTGCTTTGGGGATTTATCCGGTTTGTCCGGGCACACCCGATTATCTCATCGGCAGTCCGATTTTCGACAAGGCGATCATCCACCTGCAAAACGGCAAAACTTTTACGATCACGGCCAAAAACAATGGACCACAGGAATACTACATTGATTCAGCCACTCTAAACGGTCATCCCTTCGACCAAGTTTACATCCGGCATGGCCAAATTCTCGCGGGCGGCAACCTGACGTTTCAAATGTCCTCATTTCCCAATTATCATTGGGCATCCGATCCGACAAGCCGGCCACCATCTGCCATGGCACAGCTTCAGTAAGGTATCAGCATGAAATCTCCAGCCCCTTGTCCGGCATGGAGACGTATGGAATGGTTGCGGGCAGGTTAGCACTATTGGCCCTGAGTCGCGGCCAGATGCGTGCTTTCCCACGGGCCGAAATCGCCGTTGTCTGCGTGGTGAACTTCAACGTGGCCGTCCGCGAAGCCGTAGGTTCGGTTCATGCCGGCGCCGTCCGGACCCGCAAACGGCTGAACCTCGCGGATCAGGATCGTCTGCGCGGGGTTCTGAATCGCCTTTAGCGCCCCCTGATACATGATTTCAAACTGGTCAGGCTTCAGATCGCCGGATTGATTGATAGGAGAATTGCCGTTTGCGTCTTGAATATACGCGTTTGCGTCTTGGAACGTTTTGGGCAACTGGCCGTTGTGGTCCTGCGCAAACATGATGAACGCAAGGAGCCACTGCTTGGTGTAATTCATCTTGGCAATGGCTTGTTCCTTCAGGGCGTCCTTTTCGGCGGTGGCCTGATCCGCTTGGGCCTTGACGGCAGCGGACTGCTGCACGGCTTGCGTCAACTGCGCGTTTTTGGTGGTCAACTCTGCCTGGCTGCGGCGCAAGGCGGCAACCTCGCCACGCAGCCGCACGAGTTCGGCGAGCCGGGGGTCGTTTTGCGCCGTCGCGTTCGCCGCCGCCAGCGCCTGCTGGGCGTTGGTCGCAGCCTGTTCGGCGGCTTGGGCGCGGCTCAACGTTGCTTGTTGCTCCACGCGGAGATGGCTGAGGTTGTTATGTTGCACGACGATGGCAGCCGCGCCGCCAACGGCGACGGCACCGGTGATAATGGTTTTGATTGCAGTCAGGTTCATAAGGCTTCCAATGGTTGAGGTTGAGGCCGCGACGGCGGCCGAGGTTAAAACAAACGAAGCGACCGATTGCGCCAAACCGGCTGGTGCAGCCTGCACGGCGCCGGTCGCAATGGCGCCGGTCAGCGCGCCCACGGCGACGGTCTTCCCGCGCCGGGCGAGGAACGAACGCAACCTTTCCAGCGCACGGGTCAGCCGTTTTTGCGCGGCGTCCTCGCTCACGCCGAGGGCGGCGCCGACCTCGCGGAGGCTTTTGTTCTCGAAATAGCGGAGCACCACAGCATCGCGGTCGGCGTGGCCGAGTTCATCCATTGCTTCATCGAGCAACGGCTCAATCTCGCGCCAGGTGGCATCGGGAGACAGGTCGTTCATGGCTTGCGCGGCCAGGGCTTCACGCTGCTGCCGACGCCGTTCGCGGCGGCTGATTTCGGCGGCGACCAGGCCGCCGGCCCGGTAAAGCCAGCCGGACAGGACAACGGACTCGGGCAGGCGGGCCGCCTTCCGGGCGAGGAGCGCAAACACCTGTTGTGTGGCGTCTTCAGCCAGGTGGGCGTCGCCCAACCGCCGGCGCGCCGCGGAATAAACCAGGGCAACGTGCCGCTCGACCAGTTCCTGAAAGGCTGTCTGTGAACCGGCGTCCGCGAATTCCCGAAGCAGAGCGTGATCATTCATGGCCGCTTACACCTGATGATGGCCGCCAAGGCCGGTAATCCGACAGGAAATTATCGCAAACCTCACGCGGACCGGCCGGCCGCGCGCGCCGGACAACGTCGCCGCCCGGCGGTTCCGATGTCAACCGGCCCCGCCGCACCGGCCGGCAGCGACTGGAATTTGCTTGTCCTGAGCGGTTGCTGACCACACAAATAGCGGGTCGCACGGCATGGGTTGTTGAACAGGCAATGCCCCGCGTGCGTCCTAAGCTAGTGCCGGAACATTTTAACGTGTCCCGTCAGGCTGCCGGCAAGGCGGGCGGGGCGACCGCGAACGCGGTATCAACAGCAAGACAGCGCAACATGAATACATTGACTCGACGACAGTTTTTGAGCCGCACGACCGCGGCCGTGGGTACCGCCACTCTGGCTTTCCCGTATGTGGGCCGGGTTCTGGGCGCCAACGGACGCGTGAGCGTTGCCTGCATCGGCGTCGGCGGCAAAGGCGATAGTGACAGCAGCGACGTCGCCCGCGCCGGCTGCGACATCGTGGGCATTTGCGACGTGGACCGGAACACGCTTGACCGAAAGGCCAAACAGTTTCCGAAGGCGAAGCAGTTTCGCGATTACCGCAAGATGCTCGAAGAGATCGGGAATGAAATTGACGCGGTGACCGTTTCGACACCCGATCACAACCACGGTGTGGCGGCGATCCGGGCGATGAAAATGGGCAAGCACATCTACTGCCAGAAGCCCCTTGTTCAGACCGTCCACGAAGCCCGCATCGTCCGCGGGCTGGCAAACGAGAAGAAACTGGTCACCCAGATGGGCAACCAGGGCAGTTCCGAAGACGGCCTGCGCCGCGCCGTGGAAGTCATCCAGGCGGGCATCATCGGCAACCCGCTCGAAGTCCACGTCTGGTCGAACCGCCCCATCTGGCCGCAGGGCCTCGAACGGCCGGCGGGCGAAGACCCGGTGCCGGATACCCTCGACTGGGACGTCTGGATCGGACCGGCGGCGATGCGCCCGTATAAAAAGGGCGTGTATCACCCCTTTGCCTGGCGCGGCTGGTATGACTTCGGCACCGGCGCCCTGGGCGACATGGCCTGCCACACGGTCAACATGCCGTTCCGTGCCTGCAAGATGGGTTATCCGGACGTCGTCGAATACGAACTCGGCTCGCGGATTTACCCGGAAACCTTCCCGAAGACCTCGCGGATTCGCTACGAATTCCCCGCGCGCGAAGGCCTGCCGCGCCTCAAGTTCTGGTGGTATGACGGCAATCCGGACGACGCGCTCAAGCCGCTTCGTCCCGAGGCGGACAAGATCAGGGAAATCATCGCGACGCAGGGCAACCTGCCCGGCAGCGGCGCGCTGATCATTGGTGAAAAGGGCAAGGTGTTTTCGCCGGACGATTACGGCGCCCAGTTCTATCTGGCGATGAAGGGCGAGGACGAGTTCAAGGCCGGCGACAAGCACGACGCCGTCAAGAGCATCCCGCAAACCATCCCGCGCAACCCGGCGAAGGGCGACACCGACTACCGGCAGCACGCCGAGTGGGTCCAGGCCATCAAGGAGAACAATCCCAACCTGCCTTACTCGCGGTTCGACATTGCCGCGTACCTTGCTGAGGTGATCCTGCTCGGTTGCGTGGCGTTGCGCGTGGGCGAAGACCGCCGCATGGAATGGGACGGCCCGAACATGAAATCGCCGAACCTGCCGGAATCGGCCCAGTTCACCACCCGCAACAATCGCGAAGGCTGGGAAGCCTGATTGCGGGTCGGTAATCTGTTTAGCGCACGGCGCCGGGGCACCCCGGCGCCTTTTCCTTTCGCAGGCCTGCCGCGCGCGGCCGCCGTGACGTGGAAATCGCGCCGCTCAGCCGGGCAGTTCCGGCTGGTTGGCGCCGTCCTTGCCCGGTTCCTCCGGACGCGTCCGCCGGCGGCGCTTCGGTTTGAACAATTCCATCTGCGACTCGCGGAAAAAATCGTAGTTCTTCAAGACACGGATGATCTGGAGCAGGTCGGACTTCTGATAGTTCCGGTTCGGTTCGGTTTCCGCCACCAAATCGGCCAGCAGCGTGCGGAACGGAACCACCGCGTCCACGCCTTTGGCGCGCAGCAGCTCGATGCTTTGCCCGCGGGCCGCCTCGTCCTGCGGCAGCGCCGGCACGATGAGGATTTTCGTCAGCGTCACGCCGTCGCCAAAAAACCGCGCCGCCTGCCGGAAGCTCGCCGGCTCCACGAAGCGGAAAATCTCCGGCGTGCTCGCCAGCCGCGCCGGGCTGAACGTCTCCGTGTGCCAGCCCTTCACCACCACGATGGCGCGCTCCACGCGCCGCAGGTCCGCCGACGCCAGCACAAACGGCAGCGGTTCCGCGCCGGCCGCCGGCCGCGGGTTCAACACGAAGAAGTCAATCTCCTCCTCGTCGCGGGCGTTCGGCGAGACGAATTTCCGGCGCTGGTGAACGAGGAAGCCACGCAGCTCGAAGAATTCGCGGACGATGGTTTCGCTGACAGACACGGATCAGGACTTCGGTTCGAAGGTTGGTGATTGGACGGGGATGGACTCCAGAATGAACGCTTCCGGCACCGCCTGGCCGGCGACGACCTCGCCGATCCGTTTCGCAAGGACAAACTTGACCTCGCCGCCGCTGACCTTTTTGTCGTGTTGCATCGCCGCCAGCAAACGCTTGCGCTGCGGCGCGGCGAGCCGGACGCTCGTGGGCAAACCGGCGCGGTCGAGCAGCGCGGAAATCCGCGCCACGTCGCCCGCCGGCAGGCCCGCCACGCGCGCGGAAAGCGCCGCCGCGGCCACCATGCCGATGCTGATCGCCTCGCCGTGCAGATAGCTGCCGTAACGCGAAATCGCCTCCAGCCCGTGGCCGATCGTGTGGCCAAAATTCAGGATCGCCCGCAGGCCGCTCTCGGTTTCGTCCCGGCCCACGACCACGGCCTTGATCCGGCAACAGCGCGCGATGACCGCCGCCAGCGTGGCCGGATCGCGCGCCAGAAGCTTCGGCACCTCGCGCTCCAGCCGGCGGAACAGCGCGGCGTCGGCAATGACGCCGTATTTGATCACCTCGGCGAGACCCGCGCGCAACTCACGTTCCGGCAGCGTGCCGAGGATGTCGAGATCGGCCAGCACCAGCCGCGGCTGGTAAAACGCACCGACGAGGTTTTTACCCGCGTCGAGGTTCACGCCCACCTTGCCGCCGACCGAGCTGTCCACCTGCGCCAGCAACGTCGTGGGCACCTGGACGAATGCAACCCCGCGCAGAAACGTTGCCGCGACGAAGCCGGCCAGGTCGCCCACCACGCCGCCGCCGAGCGCCACGATGAACGACTTGCGCTCCAGCCGGTGCGCGGCAAGCTGGTCGTAGCAGCGCTGGACGTTGGCCAGGCGCTTGGCGGTTTCACCGGCGGGCACGGTGAGGAGCACCGGCGCGAAACCGGCGGCTTCCAAGCTCGCCAGCGCGGCATCCGCGTAAAGCGGCGCGACGCGCGCGTCGGCAATCACGGCGCAGCGCCGCCCCAGCTTGAGCCGGGCGCACTCGCCGCCCAGCCGGGGGAGCAACCGGCTGCCAATGAAAATGGAATAACTCCGTTGTCCCAGCGGGACCTTCACCACGCGCATGGCCACAGTGTAGGCGTCCTCGGCGGCCACTGTCAAAGCCTGGGCCAGCCGGATTGACCTCAGCACCTGGCGGCGCCAGCGCTGCGCTCGCCGCGAATGGTGGTCAGCGGCGTGGCGGGTTCGGGGCAACGGCGGCCGACGGTTTCACCGTTATTCACAACGCTCTTGCACCGCCACATGACAGGTTGACAGCGCCCCGGCATAACGACCTCGATGTTTGCCAAACGCGCTATTTCCCGGCGCTGGATTCGACGCCGATTTTCTTGAGGAATGGCTCGAGCGAGCGAGAACGGCCCAGGAATTTTTCAATGGAGACGTTCGCGTCCCGCGAGTCGCCGACGGCGTAAATCTCGTCGCGCAGCCGCCGGCCGGCCTGGACATCGAAGTAACCGTCCGGCGCCTTCGCAAACACCGTGGCCATGTCCGCGGCGATGGCGTCGGCCCAGGCGTAACCGTAATAACCGGCGTCGTAGCCGGCAAAGTGGCCGAAGTAGGCCAGGAACGCCGTGTCCGCCGGCACCGGGAGAAACACGTCGCTCAGGACCCGGTCGGAGACCGCAAGCACGTCCGCCGCGTTGGTCTCGTGGATTTGCGTGTGCAGCGTCAGATCCATCAAGCCAAAGGAAAGCTGCCGCCGGTAGAAGCAGCCATAGATCGCATACTTCGCAGCCCGAAGCTGGCCCAAGATTTCGGGTGGAATTTTCTTCGAGGGATCCCGGTAGTCGGCGGCGAAGCTGTCCAGCACGCGTTTGTCCCAAACCCAGTTTTCCAGCATTTGCGAAGGCGCCTCCACGAAGTCGCGCGGCACGTTCGCGCCGGAAAAGCGGGCGAAGCGGGCGCGGGTGAGGATGCCATGCATCGCGTGGCCGAATTCGTGAAACAGCGTCTCCACGTCGCTGTGCTGAAGCAGCGACGGCTTGTCCGGCGACGGCGGCGGGAAATTGCACACGAGCGAGACAACGGGCCGCTCGTATCGGCCGTCGGCCAGGCGCTTGCCGTCAATGATCGGAAACACGGCGAAGTGGTTGAATTTGCCTTCGCGCGGGAAGAGATCGAGATAGAACAGCCCCAGCGGCTCGCCGGTCGCGGCATCGGACACCGCGTAAAGCTGCAGGTCGCCAATCCACTTGTAGGGCGGCTCAATCTGCGCAAACCGCAGGCCGAAAAT
The DNA here is from genome assembly GCA_021780105.1 of bacterium. Classification (GTDB taxonomy): domain Bacteria; phylum Verrucomicrobiota; class Verrucomicrobiia; order Limisphaerales; family J093; genus JAJXZJ01. The sequence continues at coordinate 209,104 of JAJXZJ010000046.1, read as the reverse complement.
GCGCTGGTAAATCGCGAACATGCCATCGAGCACGCGCTGCATCGGGAAGTAAACCCGGAGCTGCTCGGCGTCCACGTTGAACTTCTGCTTCTTCAACTGGTTGGCGTAGTAGCGCCAGTCCCAACGGTGGATTTGCGCGTTCGCGTCGCCCGTCTCGGCCACCTTCAGCTTGCGGAAGGCCTCCAGCTCGGCGTCAAACTTCGGCTGCAGGCCTTTCGTCAGCCGCTGCTCGAAGTCAATGGCCGTCGCCGCGTTCCTGGCCATGCGCACTTCGAGTTGAAAATCGGCCCAGCTCGCGTAACCGAGCTTCTTCGCGATGTCGTCGCGCAGGACGACAATCTTCTCCGCCAGCGGAATGTTCTGCTCACGGGCAAGGTTGAATCGCTCGGTGTCAACCCGCCGGCGCGTCGCCTCCCGCCGGGCGTTCTCCATGAGGGCGAGGTAGTGCCAGGTGATGTTGGCCATCACGGTGTATTCGTCGTCCCCGGTCTTGACGCCCGGCTGGCTCAGGAAGCTTTCCGGCACGCCGTCCAGCTCCGCCCTGGTGAATTGGAGCGCCTTCTCCGCCTTGTTGATGTTGCTCTCAAAATCCGTCGTGAGCACGGCCAGTTCCTTGCGCATCCGTTCCACGGCGTCGCGATCGGCCTTCGGCAACGCCAGCCCGGCGCGGCGGTAATCACGCAGCGTGTCGGCGAGCAGCTTGGCCGGCTCGCCCGCGAGTTTTGGCTTCGTGTCGGCATAGGCTTTGACGACGCGGTAAACGTCGTCCCGGTAATCCAGTCCCACAGCCCACTCCTGCAACTTCTTCAGCGCGTCGGTCGCCGCGTCCCGCACGGCGGCGCTGGTGCTGGTTTCCTTGATAAGTGCCAGCCGGTTGGCCGTGTTGTTGACCGGATTGCCGATGTCATCCAACGCGCCCACCGTGTTCTCGAACGTGACCTGCCCGGCGCCGAGCTGGCCCAGGCGGTCCAGCGCGGCATTTGCGGTGGCGATGGCGCGGTCGGTGGAGGCGGTCACCGCCTCCGGCGTGGTTTCAAATTCGGGCAGCACGACGAGGTTGTGAAACTGCGGGGCGGTTTGCTCGAAGGCGGTAAAGGAAGCCGCCGTCCCGGTCGGGTTCGGCGCGGCAGCGAACGTGGTTTGATCAGACATGAAGAAACAAGCCGCCAAGCAGGCCAGCGGCAGATGAGCCAGAAAGGATTTCAGATTCACGGAGTCGGGAGACTACGGAGCGGGCCGGGTTTGGACAAGGCGTTAAGCAGGTCCGGGCGTCGGTTGGGGCCACCGCAGTCAGCCCTTCTCAATGCACGCGTAGGCATTGTGATTGTGGATGCTCTCGAAATTTTCCGCCTCGACCTTGAACCACGTCACGTCGGCATGGGCGTTAAGTTGCAGGGCGACATTGCGCACGAGGTCTTCGACGAAGACGGGGTTCTCGTAGGCGCGCTCAGTCACCGCCTTTTCGTCCTCGCGCTTGAGCAGGGAAAACAGCTCGCTGCTCGCGGAGCGTTCGATGATCGCAATCAGATCTTCGATCCAAACCGTTTTGTGCGAACGGATTTGCACCGTGACCACGCCGCGTTGATTGTGCGCGCCGTGACGGCTGATGGCTTTGGAGCACGGGCACAGCGTCGTCACGCCACAAATCACCGTCAGCACAAAATCAATTTCCGCTCCACAGGCCGTGGCGTTGAACCGCGCCGTGTAGTCCATCAGTCCCGTCATGCCGGTCGCCGGCGCCTGCTTTTCGAGGAAAAACGGAAACTCCATCTCCAGGTGCGCGGTTTCCGACTTCAACCGCCGCTGCATCGCGTAAAGGATGTCCGGGATGTTCTCCACATGGACCATGCTGCCGTGGGCGTTGAGCACCTCGATGAAACGGCTCATGTGCGTGCCCTTGAACTCCTTGGGCAGATCCACATACATGCCGATCGTGGCGATGGTGTTTTGCGTGCTGTGCGCCTTGTCCCCGATGACGATGGGGAAACGCAGCCCGCGCACGCCCACCTTGTCAATCCGCAGATCACGGTGGTCCCGTTCGCTTTGCTTGTCCTGGAGCGGCGTCCTCGCCCAAACTTCGGGCCGCAGCGGAGCCGCTGCCGTCTTCGCTTCATGGATACGCGACATGTCGCCAACGTAGCAGGCAGCGTTCATTTCGCAAAATAAACCCGCACTGGCGGGAGCCGCGAACGCGGCCAGCAGTTTGATGGCGCCGTGAATCGCAAATCCATCTTCACCCGTTGCCGACGGGAAACTGGCGGTCCACATTGCCAGCCGGCACGCTCCGTCCCTCGTCGTCCTAACGGCCATCGAGAACGACCGTGACTGTAATCGGCGTCGCCAATTTCCGTAGTAAACTGTGGAAACTAGGCCGTAGCCGGGCGCGCATGATCCTGCGGATGAAGGTGGTGGTTTTTGTCTTCAGAACGCCGCGAAAGTTCCGTTGAGAGCGGGATGGGGTGAGTAATTGGAATCATGCTGCCGACCCACGAAACCAACCGGTGTCCGGAGAGGCAGCCTGTGGATCGCGACCCATCCAACCGCGTAATGCCAGCCAGCGCCACTGCGGATGAAAGCGGATCCCGGCGGTTGGCCCAGCAACGTCCGCTGAAATACACTTTGTGTGTAACCCTGCGCTGTAATCTCACCTGTTCGTATTGTTATGTCGGCAAGAGTGGCGCCACCATGTCACTCGCCATGGCGGCGAAGATTCTCGACTTCATCTTCTGGAACGCCTCGCCGGGCCGGGCCATCGAAATCGGTTTCTTTGGCGGCGAGCCGCTGCTGGAGTTTCCTCTCATCGAAGCAATCTCTGACCTCATCGCCAGCCATCCGGGCCGCCAAAGGCGGGAAGTGGGCCTCACGCTGACAACCAATGGCACCCTGTTTTCCACGGCGATCGCGGATTATCTCAAGGCGTCCGGGGTCAAATTCTGCGTGAGCTGTGACGGCCCGCCGCATGTGCAGAATATGTTCCGGCGCACATTGGAAGGCCGGGACACGGCGGCCGTCGTCGAAGACAACCTGAGACTCGCGCGCCTCAGTCTGCCGGCGGTCTTGGTGAACGCGGTCTATGGTCCGAAGACATTCCGTCACCTGCCGGAGACGGTTGACTATTTTTCCGGTTTGGGGCTGCGACAGATTTATCTCAACCCCGACTTTTCAGCTCCCTGGACGGAGACCGAAGCGAAGGCTCTGCCGGAGATTTACCGGGCCATCGGCGAGCGTTACATCTCCTGGTATCTGGCCGGTGATCCGCATTTCGTCAGTCTGATTGACAGCAAGATTGCGGTGCTGCTTCGCGGGGGGTACCACCCCGCGGAACGCTGCCAGATGGGGCGCGGGGAAATGGCGTTCACGCCTGACGGAGGCATTTATCCCTGCGAACGCCTGATCGGATCTGGTGTGGGCGAGGCCAATCGCATCGGACACGTGGATCGGGGGCTGGATCTCAGCCGTCTTTCCTGGCGGCTGGCCACCTGTGGGCAGGCCAACCCCGAATGCGTGGATTGCAGCCTGCGCGTTTGCTGCATGAACTGGTGTGGCTGTTCCAACGCGTTCATGACCGGTTATTACAACCGGGTGGGACCCTTTCTGTGCGCGTCCGAGCGCGCCGCGGTTCAAACGGCGTTCGAGGTTTTCACCGTCCTGGGAAAACGGCTTGGTCCAGTCTTCCTCCACCATCTGGCCGGCGCTCCGCAGCTCAACAGCCGGCTTCCCCAAGGAAGCGGGATGGGGAAACCGACGGCGGCTTCTGTTAACAGCGCCGTCGCGGATTTCGAAACACCTCAGGCAGACAAACAAACAACAATGAGAGGGCCACCATGAACGACGAACTATTGGTGAACCCGCTCTTGCACCGGCCGCTGCCGATCGGCGGGTGGTTGGACTACTGGATTCAGAATACCGAGGCCGTTGGCGACTTCGTTCGGAAAAACGAACTCCAGCCCGTCAGCGCGGCCGCCATACCGGCGGCGGTGGGCGAAATCGGAAGCACCGCCAATGCGAACGTGAAATCGCCAAACGCCAGCCGGCACATCCTGGATCCCGGCATCCGCGGCGGCATTCATGTGCCCCACCTGCACTGCGACGGGAATATGTTCATGCTGAATGACAAGCAGTGGGGCGAATTCTCCAGCAAGATCATTTCCGAAGCAAAAGCCAAGCTGGTTAAGGTCAACGTCGTGAACTTTGACCAGGCCATGAGCGTCGTGCGAACGACGCAGACGTTATCCTGACTTCATCCTTCGCGAGTCTTGCGCGCGTGACCACGCCCGGCAAACCCCTCATGCGCGGGTTTGCCTGCCACCGTCATTGTCCTTTACAGCACGCCGCTTTCTCCATACTCAATGGCGCGTCATGATTGAGACGCAACAGCCACTGTTTGTCGGTACGTCGCGCGGGCAGGGACACCAGAAGACCGTGGCCGTGATCGCCGGGAAGCTGCGTCGCTTGGGCCGGTTGCAGGGGGAGCGCATGCTGGACGTGGGTTGCGGCACCGGCATGTTCACGTCGGCGCTGGGCACCGGCTTTCAACAAGTGTGCGGCATTGATGTGCAGGAGCCGTATCTCGAAGTGTTCCGCGACGCGGTCAAAGGACAGGACAAGTTCGTCGTGCAGAACATGTCCGCCTCCGCGATGACGTTTCCCAAGGACCACTTCGATTCCATTGTCACCATCGAGACGCTGGAACACGTCCCCGATCTGGAGGGTGCCGCCGCGGAGATCGCGCGGGTGTTGCGTTCCGGCGGTGAACTGCTGATCACGGTCCCCAACCGTTGGTTCCCTTTTGAGAACCACGGCATGCGCATCGGTTCCCGTGAATTCGCCACCCGCATTCCCCTTCTGCCCTACCTGCCCTGGCTTCACCACAGGCTCTCCCTCGCCCGCGTGTTCACGGTGCGCGACCTCGATTCGCTCTTCGTTGCCCGCGGATTGAAGCGGGTGGCCGTGGACTATGCCTGGCCGACGTTCGAGCACGGGGGCAACCCCTTCCAGCGTTTTCTCCGTCCCCTGTTCGGCCTGATGCGGTGGCTCGAACAGTCGCCTTTACGGCTGTTTGGCACCTCGGTCGTCGTCCGCTACGTCAAGCCGTGAACTGTTTCACGGCCGGGCTGGCGGGGACGGCGGCGGCGACCCAGATTGGGAATGGCATGCGCCGCTGGATTCAAGAACCACCACTTCCTCCGCCCAACTGCGTCAACGCCTCACCCGCGATGCGGCAAATCTTCCAGTCTTCCAAGACCTGCGCTCCCAGCTTGCGGTAGAAACCGATCGCCGGCTCGTTCCAGTCCAGCACGGCCCACTCGAACCGTCCGCAGTTCCGTGCCACGGCGAGGCTGGCGACATGGCGCAACAGTGCCTCGCCCAGACCGCGCCCGCGAAACTCCGGCTTCACGAAAATGTCTTCCAGGTAGATTCCCGTCCGGCCGAGGAACGTCGAGTAGTTCGGGAAAAACAGTGCAAAACCTGCGGGCTGGCCGTCGAGGCGGCCAATAATCGCCTCGGCCGCGGGCTGCGGGCCGAACAAGGTTTCGCGGAGCAAGTCCTCGGTGGCGGTGACCTCGTGTGCGAGGCGCTCGTAGTCGGCGAGCGCGCGGATCAGCACCAGCACCAGTGGCACGTCCGCTGCGGTGGCGGGAGCGATTGCAATCGAAGGATCGTTCATCTTCCTTTAACCGGCCGGTGCAATGCCCGTGCCCGCCTCGATTGGCGTCGGACGATGGTCCTGTTCGTCCCGATGGCGCCGGATGTTGCCCGCCAATTGCCGCCAGTAGAACGCCAGAAACACCAGTCCCGGAATCGCTGCCAACGAACCCAACAAGGGAGACAACCATATGAAAGGAACTACGAAACCTCCGTAGTAAATGGACGAGACCAGGATGTAACCCAGAACAGCGGTCCAGTGCAGCGGGATGTCTCCTGAAGTCCCGTGCCGGAAGACATCCCCCAGAGAGAGGTAGTTGAGGTAGGGCATCCAGTTGGTCGTAGGACTGGCAGCCATGCCGCAGTTGGGGCAGAACCAATCCGTCTCTTCGTGCGGACAGAGGCAACGCGTGCAGAGCGGCTTGATCTCCGGATCGTCCAAGCGGGCTGCCGTCGCTGCATCCCAAGGATCGGGTACCGACTTCCCGTGAATGAGCCACCTGACAGCGCACCAGACCATGACCGCAAGGAGGCCGCTTGCGGCGATCCAACCGACCAATTCATCCGGGCCGGTAGCGCGCATGAATTGACTGGGTTACTGATACATCGCCAGGAACTGCCGCCGGTAAACCACTTCCTGCTCCGGCAACCGCGAACGCAGGCGTTCCTTGGCCACCGCGCCGTGCTGGAAACGGCGTTTTTCGAACACCGGCATGTCGAGGCCCGTCACCGCCTTCACGCCGCGTGACACAATTTCGCCCTTCAACGAGTAAAGCGTCGGCACGTCGTAATGCGTAAGCGCGATGAACGGAATGCCTTCGGCCACCTCGACGACGCTGGGCCGCGTGAACGGGCTGAAGCCCTCGAAGCCGTAGTGTCGCGCCGGCGCGTAGGTGCGCGTGTAGCTCCGGCTCAAACCGCCGCTGTAGGTGAGCGAGTGTTTGATGCGCCCGACGCCCCAGCCCTCGTGGTAAAGCATCAGGTTGTTCACCACGCTGCGGATGGTCAGCTCCGGGTTTTCCTCGATCGGATAATCCTTCAAGTTCTCGTCGCCGCCGTCGCCGTCAAGCAGGCAGCGCCATTCGGGATAACGCTGGCGGATGCCGCGCGCGAGCGCCAGGCCCATCGAGGCGCACTCGACGTCGAGCGGTTTGTAGTCCTCCAGCACGCGGATCGTTTCCGCGGGGTCCAGTGCAGCGAAATCGGCTTCGATGGGTTCAAGAAACAAGCCCAGGCCGAGGCGGTCCAGAAATTCGCGCGCCTGCCGCAAATCCGGGCCGTCGCCGAAGGACAGCGTGAACGCCTTCAGCCGCGCCGGGTTCATGCCCAGCGTGCGCAGGACGTGGTAGGTCGTCAGGAAAACCGCGCCGCTGTCCACGCCGCCGGAAAAAGCGACGCCGATCGGCTCGCGCTCCGGCACCAGCCGCAGCCACTTGGCGATTTCCTCCGCCAGCGCGCCGAGGTAGCGCCGGCCGATTTCGGTGAGGTCCGCCGGCAGCACGTTCCGCTCCGGGGTGAAGAAGCGTGTGTAGGTCGGGTCCGGATCCGGACAGCCGATCAGGCGCAGTTCCACCACGTAGTGCGCCGGCACCATGCGCGTGTAGCTGGGGTGGAACTGCCCGCCGAGGCCCTCGCGGTCGAGTTGTTCGCGGAGGGCGTCAATCCGGTCGGCCACGATCAGCGCCGGGCCGGCGGCGCGTTTGGCGAGGAAATAGCGCATGGGGCGGTCCAGCGAGCGCGCCAGGCGGACGGTCTGGCCGTCGCGCGCCAGCAGCGCAAACGAGCCGTCAATCTCGCGCACGGCCTCCGGCCGGCCGGAGAGCACGCGCCGGCGGGCGTCCTCGACGGTCATGTTGAGAATGCGGTTCAGGCTGGGATCGAGCAGATCCACGACGCGTTCGACATACTGGTGGTCCATACGTTCTGGCTTTTGTTGCCGGCAGCATAACGCATGGCGGGACCGGGCAAAGCGGAAAATCGCGGCGGAAAATCGCCGCGCTTCCTAGCTCGCCGCTGCACCGCGCCCCGGCCCCGGACTTGACGGCCCAACGCCCCGGGCCTTAACTGCGGGCAACATAAACCTTGAAATTGCGATGAAAGCTGACACCAAGCCCGCTCTGGCCACGACGCGCCGTGAATTCCTCAAAACCTCCACCGCCGCCACGCTCGGCGCGGCCTTTGCCGCCCACCTGGCGTTTCCTGAAAAAGCGTTCGCCGCGAACAGCGACACGCTCAAAGTGGGGCTGATCGGCTGTGGCGGCCGCGGCACCGGCGCCGCCAGCCAGGCGTTGAACGCGGATAAAAACGTGGTCCTGAGCGCCGTCGGCGACATCCTCGAATCGCAGGCGCGCAACTCGCTGGGTTCGCTGCGCGGCGACCCGGCCCTCAAGGAACGCATCACCGTGACGCCGGACACGACGTTCGTCGGCCTGGACGCCTACCAGAAAGTCCTGTCCAGTGGCGTGGATGTGGTGTTGCTGGCCACGCCGCCGGGGTTCCGGCCGCTGCACCTGAAGGCGGCGGTGGACGCGGGCAAACACATTTTCTGCGAAAAACCGATGGCCACGGACGTGCCCGGCTTGCGCTCGGTGCTGGCCTCCGGTGCCGCCGCCAAGGAAAAGAAACTGGCGCTGGTGGCGGGCTTCTGCTGGCGCCACGACGAGGCGTGCCGGGATTTCTACCAACGCATCCACGACGGCCAGCTCGGCGAGGTGCGGGCGGTCTATGCCACCTACCTCACCGGGCCGGTGAAGCCCATGCCGCCCGCCGACACCCGGCCCGCCGGCATGAGCGACGTCGAGTGGCAACTGCGCAACTGGTATAATTTCGTGTGGCTCTCCGGCGACGGTCTGGTGGAGCAGGCCTGCCACAGCATTGACAAGATCGCCTGGGCAATGAACGGCGCGCTGCCCATCAAGGCCGTGGCCACCGGCGGCCGGCAGATTCCCAACCACGAGGGCAACATTTACGACCACATTGACGTGTTCTTCGAATACGAAAACGGCGTGCGCGCCTTCATGGCCCAGCGCCAGATCAGCAACTGCTACAGCGACAATTCGGATTACGTAATTGGCTCAACCGGCGTCGGCACCGGCGGCTGGAACGCGCCCACCATCCGCGGCGCCAAGCCGTGGCGGTTCAAAGGCCCGAACCCCGGCGCGCACATGTATCAGAACGAGCACAACGAACTGTTCGCCTCCATCCGCAGCGGCGACGTGATCAACGACGGCGAATGGATGGCCCACAGCACGCTCATGGCGCTCATGGGCCGCACCGCGGCCTACACGGGCGCCGAACTGACGTGGGACCAGATTCTGAAGTCGGAGGACAAGCTGGTGCCCGACGACTTGAAATGGGACGGCCAGTTGCCCATCCGGCCGATGGCGGTGCCGGGCCGCACAGCCTTCGTCTAAACCAAGGCGCTGCGTTTTGAATCTCAAATGAACGGAACTCCCGCCATGAACCCCGTCAATCGTCGCGATTTTCTGAAGGCCGCGGGCGGCGCCCTCGCTGCCACGGCACTCACACCCGCCGCGCTCGCCGCCGACAAACGCCCTTGGAAAAAGGGCATCATGTGGGGCGGCATCGGCGGCAAGGGCACCGTGCTGGACAAGTTCAAGATGGCCAAGGACGCCGGCTTGGACGGCATCCAGATGGACAGCGGAATGAACCAGACCGACGTGCTCAAAGCGCGCGACGCGACCGGCGTGCTCGTGCCCAGCGTCTGCGACTCCGTTCACTGGGGCAAACCGCTCAGCGATCCTGACCCCGCCGTGCGCGCCGCCGGCCTCGAGGGTCTCAACCAATCCCTGCGCGATGCCAAGGCCTACGGCGCCACGGCGGTGTTGCTGGTGCCGGGGGTCGTCAACGAGAAGATCGGCTATGCGGATGCGTGGGAACGGTCGCAGGCGGAAATTCGCAAGGCGATCCCGCTGGCGGAGGATCTGGGCATGCAAATCGCGTTCGAAAACGTCTGGAATAATTTCATCCTCAGCCCCATGGAGGCCCGGTATTACGTGGATTCGTTTAACAGCCAGGCGGTGGGCTGGTGGTTCGACATCGGCAACGTGGGCCGCTATGGCTGGGCCGACCAGTGGATTCGCATCCTCGACAAGCGGGCGCAGAACCTCCACTTCAAGGAATTCAGCAAAAAGAAAATGGAGAAGGAGGGCCTCTGGGCCGGCTTCAACGCCGACTATCTCGACGGCGACAACGACTGGCCGGCCATCATGAAAGCACTGGACGACGTGGGCTACAAAGGCTGGGCGATTGCCGAACCCGCCTACACGCCGCCCGGTGTGGAACCGGCCGCCCGGCTGCACCAGATTGCCGAAAAACTGGACCGCATTCTGGCGCTTTAAGTCGCCGTTGCCAGCCGGCTAGAATTCAATCCCGGCCGCCTCGGTTTCCGCCGTCACGAGGAAAGTGCGCAACACCGCCACGCGCGGCTCGGCCAAATGGCGTGCGGTGTCCAGTTCCAGCAGCGCAGGCAGTTGCTCCGCGTTCCGGCGCAGCACGCGCAACGCGTCGGCAAAGCGCACGAAGCGCGTGTCCCGCCCCACTTTGCTGACCGTGCGCAGAATCGCGACGGCGCCAAGCTGCTCCAGCAGGTCCGCGTCGCGCATCAGCGTGCCTTCGAAGCACGTCGGCCTCGCCGACGGCAGATGCGTGCGGATGACTTCGAGCACGGCCGGAATTCTGCCGGCGGGAAATCCCCACTGCTCCAGCAACGGCGGCACCATTTTCACCGCGTAGGCCACGTGGTCCCACACGGCCAGCGCGGCAACGTCCTCCGGCCGGTGGCCGACGAACACGCCCAGATCGTGCAGCCACGCCGCGGCGTGCAGCACGTCGTCGTCGAACGGCCGGTCGCCAGCCAACCGCCGCGCCAGTTGATACAGCCGCGGTTGGTGGCTGAACTTGTCCGGCGGTTGCGCGTTTGCGCGGATGTAATCCTCGATCGCCTGGCGATAACCGGCTTGCCTCATGGCGCGAGCATGGCCGGGAACGAGGCGTTTTCCAATGCCGGAACGTCGCGGACTTCCGCGGCCGCCGCAATCCGCTTCTTCCGACGACCGCAAAGTGCTCGCCAGCCCGGCGGCGGCGGCGCAGACTCCGGGCCGTTTTTGCGAATTGATCATGAGCAATCACTTGGAAATCCGTCGTCACTTCGCCAGCGACAATTACGCCGGCATTTGTCCCGAAGCCTGGGCCGCCCTCGAAGAAGCCAACCGCGGCCACGCCGTCGGCTACGGCGACGATCCCTGGACCGCGCGCGCCGCGGACCTCATCCGCGAGGTTTTCGAGATGGAGTGCGAGGTGTTTTTCGTCTTCAACGGCACGGCGGCGAACTCGCTCTCACTGGCGTCGCTGGGCCAGTCTTACCACGGCATTCTCTGCCACGAGACCGCGCACGTGGAAACCGACGAATGCGGCGCGCCGGAGTTTTTCTCGAACGGGATGAAGGTGCTCCAGATTCCCGGCGCCGACGGCAAGATTGATCCCGCCGGCATCGAACGGATGGTGACCAAGCGGACGGACATTCATTATCCGAAGCCGCGGGCGGTGAGCGTCACCCAGGCCACCGAGCTGGGCACGGTTTACACGGTCGAGGAACTAAAGGCGATCTGGGCCAAAACGCGGCAGTTCGGGCTGAAACTGCACATGGATGGCGCACGCTTTGCGAATGCCGTGGCCTCGCTCGATGTGAAGCCCAAGGAAATCACCTGGCAGGCGGGCGTGGACGTGCTGTGTTTCGGCGGCACGAAGAACGGCACGCACGTGGGCGACGCCGTGGTGTTCTTCAACCGCGACCTGGCGGCGGAATTCGACTACCGCTGCAAGCAGGCCGGTCAGCTTTGCTCGAAAATGCGGTTCATGTCCGCGCCGTGGGTCGGCATGTTGCAGGACGGCGCCTGGCGGCGGCACGCCACCCACGCCAACGCGATGGCGCGGTTGCTCCACGACGAGCTGGCGCGCCTTCCGGAGATCAAGATTCTGTTCCCGCGCCAGGCGAACGCCGTCTTCGCCGAGATGCCGCCGTTCCTGATCGTCGCGTTGCGCGCGGTGGGCTGGAAGTTTTACACCTTCATCGGCCAGGGCGGCTCGCGGCTGATGTGCGCGTGGGACACGAGTGAACAGGATGTGCAGCGCTTTGTCGCCGACGTGAAACGGCTGCTGGTCGAGGCGCCCAAGAACGTGGACGTCACCGCCCTCAACAGCCGCAAGCTGCATTGACGGCGACGATGCGCCGGCCGGCGGCTACTCCAGCCCGCGTTCCTCCAGGTCCAGTTCGTCGAGGCCGAGGTAGTGTCCGAGTTCGTGGAGATAGGTCGTGCGGACTTCTTCGCGATACACCGCCTCGTCGCCCTCGGCGAAGTCCCAAATGTTTTCGAGAAAGAGCAGAATCTGCGGCGGCACGTCCAGCGCGCCGGATGCTTCCTCGTCAAACGCATTGCCGACAAACAGACCCAGCAAATCCGGCTCAAAACCGTCGGCCAGGATCGCCGCGTTCGGAACACGCTCGTAAGTCACCGGCAGCGGCCCGGCCGCCACGCGCAAACGCGCCGGCAACCGGTGCAGTGTGTCGTGGACTTCGCTTTCGGCGACGCGCAAAAGACGGGGCCAGGCGGCATTCATGGTCAGGCATCAGGACTTGGCGGCAACCATCCGTTCGAGCCGAAGTAAAGCACGGCCCGGCCGCTTGGCAAGCCGGCCAGCGGTAGTGTCCTGATTTGCGGAATTTTAATGGTAGGGCGGCGCGGCGGTGCCGCCGGGCCGAGCTTCTGCCCGGCCAGCGCAATCAAGAACTGGTAAAGAAATTGCTTCCAAAACAGAAAAATGAATACTCCGGCCGTGTTGACCCGCAATCTAATGTGACGGTGACTGGAGGCTGGCGGTGCATCCGGTCCTGTCTGAGACAGGCGGGGCTGACAGGTGACTTCTATGCGTATTCGTGGAACCGATGTCTGGTTGGTCCGGTTGATGGCGCTGGGGCTGGGAGCCGCCACGTGTCTGGCCAGCTCAGCGACGTTTAATTTCAACGCCGACCCGGCCAAGGCGGGCATTGCGATGATTGGCTCGGCCGGCTACCCCGCCTGGCGCTCCGCGGGCGGAGCCAGCGGCGGCGCCAACGATGGTTATCTCGCCCTGCTGGATGCCGTCAGCGGCACGGACGCAGCGGTGATGTTTCCGGACCTGGACCCGAACCAGGTCGTCGAAGGATTCACGTTCGACGCGGACTTGCGCGTGGGCAATCCGACCAGCGGCCGGCCGGCCGACGGTTTCAGCATCAATTTCGTCCACACCAGTGACATGGTCGTGCAGGATATGCTCGCCGGCACCGACCCAATCAACGACTTCGCCGTGCCCGGCCAGGCGGAAGACGGCGTTGCCTCCGGCATTGCCATCGCCTTCGACACGTGGGCGGGCAACCCCCTCCCCGACGGCAGCGACATCGAGGGCGTAATCGTGCGCGTGGACAACCAGACGATTCTTGAATACGCCATGCCGGACGAAAACGGCGTCAACGCTGCCGACCCGGCGGGCCAAAACGCCTGCACCGACGCCAACAGCATTCAGACCGGACCCTACGACGGCCAGAACACCGGCAATCCGGCCGGCCTTTGCTGGGCGCACCTGCACGTCGAGTTGAGCACCAACTCGCAACTGACGGTGGTCTGGAAAGGCGCGACGCTGCTTGACCACGCCGCCGTCAATTTCAGCCCCGGACCGGGCCGGTTCGTCGTCGCCGGCCGCACCGGCGGCGCCAACGAAAACACGCATCTGGACAACGTCGTCATCACCACGATTGCCTCGGGCGGCGTCCCCGACACCACGCCTCCCGCGGTGACCACCGTTGAGCCGCCCGCCGGCACGCTGGTTTCGGCGCTGACGCAGATCGAAGTGATGTTCAACAAGAACGTGACCGGCGTGGACGCCGGCGACTTGCTGGTGAACGGCCGCCCGGCGACGAACCTCACCGCCGTGACCGGCACGGACTATCTCTTCGCATTTCCGCAGCCAGCAACGGGCGTCGTGCAGGTGGCGTGGAGTCCGAACCACGGCATCCAGGACCTCGCCGTCCCGCCCAACGCCTTCACCGGTTCTGGTTGGAATTACACGCTCAATCCCGAAACGGCGGTCACCGCGGTCATGATCAACGAAATCATGGCGGACAACAAAAAGACGCTGCGCGATGAGGATGGCGACAGCTCGGACTGGATCGAATTGTTCAACGGCAGCGACGCGACCGTGAACCTGAACGGCTGGTTTTTCAGCGACGCCGCCACGCAGCCCGCGCAATGGCGGTTTCCTGCGGTCAGCCTGCTGCCGAATCAATACCTGATCGTGTTTGCTTCGGGCAAAAACCGCACGAATGCCGCCGCGCCGCTGCACACGGATTTCACGCTCCCGAAGGCGGGCGGCTACCTCGCCTTGTCGGACGCGCAGACCAATCTGGTTTCCGCGTTGAGCTACCCGGCACAATCGGCCGACGTTTCCTACGGCCGGGACCGCGCGAGCCCAAACCTGTTGCTGTATTTCCCGACGCCGACGCCGGGCGCGCCCAACGCCATCGGCGGAGCGGGGTTTGCGCCGGATGTGAAGTTCTCGCAAACCGGCAGCACGTTCGTGACGCCGTTTGCCCTGGCGCTGAGCACGCCGGCGACCAACGCGGTCATTCACTACGAACTGGGCACGAATCTGCCGACGGAGCTGTCGCCGGTGTTCACCAGTGCGCTGGTCATTTCCAACAGCGTGCAGGTCCGCGCCCGCGCCTTCGTGCCGGGGCTGCTGCCGGGGGCGCCGCACAGCGAAACCTATCTGGCGTTGAGTGACAACGTCACCAACTTCACCTCCAACCTGCCGCTGCTGGTCCTTTACAATTTCAAAGGCGGCGCGGTGCCTTCCGGCCGGCGGCAGTTCGCCAACTTCGCCGTCTTCGATCCGGGCGCGGGCCGGACTTCGCTGACGAACCCGCCCACGTTGAGCGTGCGCGCCGGCATCAGCATCCGCGGCTCCAGCACGCTTTACCAGGACAAGCACAACTACCGGCTCGCGCTGTGGGACGAATTCGGCGACGACCAGGGCCAAGCCGTGCTGGGTCTGCCGGCGGACGCGGACTGGGTGCTTTACGCGTGCGACAACTTCGAGCCGGTGCTGATCCACAACCCGTTCATGCACGACCTGAGCCGGACCATCGGCCGCTATTCGTCGCGTGTCCGCCTGGTGGAGGTGTTTGTCAACGTCGCCGGCGGCCCGCTCAACCGGGCCAACTACAACGGTGTTTATGTGCTGGAGGAGAAGATCAAAATCAGCCCGGACCGCGTGAACATTGACAAGCTCCAGCCCGAGCAGGCCACGCCGCCGCTCGTCACCGGCGGGTATTTGCTGGGTATTGACCGGCCCCCGGCGGGCGAAGGGCAGATTTACGCGGCCGCCCAGGGCATCAACTCCGAGGATCCGAAATACGTCGAGCTGACCCAGCCGCAGCGCCAGGCGCAATGGCAATACATCAATGCTTACCTGAACAACTTCTACGCCACGCTGGAAGCACCGAACTTCGCGGACCCGGTGAACGGCTACGCGCAATTCGTGGACGTGGATTCGTGGATTGACCACCACATCCTGAACACGCTCGCGTTCAACGTGGACGCCCTCCGGCTCAGCACCTTCTTCTACAAACCGCGCGACGGCAAACTGACGTTCGGCCCATTGTGGGACTTCGACCGCTCGCTGGGTTCCACCGACGGCCGCGACACCAACCCGCGCGTCTGGCAGTCGCAAGTGCCCGACTACGGCACCGACATGTTCCATTACCCGTGGTGGGACCGGCTGTTCCTCGACATTGATTTCTGGCAAAAGTGGATTGACCGCTGGGAGGAGTTGCGCCGCGGGCCGTTTGCGCTGACAAATTTATACGCGGAGGTGGACGGTCTGACCGGCCAGTTGCGCGAGGCGGAGGCGCGCGAAATCGTCCGCTGGCCGGGGTTCACCACTCCCCGCGGCGGCAGTTACCAGTGGGAAATTGACCACATGAAATCCTGGCTCTCGAACCGCGTGGACTTCATTGACACCAACTTCGTCGCCGCCCCGGCAATCAGTCTGCCGGGCGGTCCCATCAATGGGTGGGTGTCGGTGTCGCTCAGCGGTCCCGCGAAAGCCACGATCTTCTACACGGCGGACGGCTCGGATCCGCGCCAGCGCGGAGGCGGCATTTTACCTGCCGCGATTCCCTACACCGGACCGTTCTACGTCACCCGCAACGAGCGGATCGTCGCCCGCGCCTACGACCCGAGCCACCGGAATTTGACCGGCACCGCCGCCAACCCGCCGCTTTCCAGTCCGTGGTCCGGCCCCGTCGCCGCCACCTACACGCTCACCACGCCGGCGTTGCGTATCACGGAAATCATGTATCACGACGCCCCGCCGCCGGCCGGCGACACCAACGACGTGGAGAATTTCTCCTACCTCGAATTGCAAAACACCGGCACGACGCCGCTGAACCTGATCGGCTTCAGCCTCACCGGCGGCATCCAATTCACCTTCACCGCCGCCAGCGGCGTCACAAACCTGCCCGCCGGCGGTTACGTGCTGGTCGTCAAGAATACGGCGGCCTTTCTCTCCCGCCACCCCGGCGCCACCAACATCGCCGGCGAATACACCGGCAGCCTCAGCAACGCCGGCGACCAGCTCGTTTTGACCGGCCCGATGCAGGAGCCGATCCTGGATTTCACCTTCAATAATAATTGGTATCCCATCACCGATGGACTTGGCTTTTCGCTTGTGCCCACGGACGTCAACGCTCCGGCGGACGCTTGGTCCAGCGCCGCCAACTGGCGCGTCAGCGGCGAACTCCACGGCTCGCCCGGCGCCACCGACGCCCCGCCGCGAGCCTTCCCCACCGTGCTGGTCAACGAGGCCCTCGCCGACCCCGACACCAGCCAGCAGGATTCGGTGGAATTGTTCAATCCCACGGACACGCCGGCGGACATCGGCGGGTGGTTTCTCTCGGATGATTTCCAGACGCCGCTCAAATACCGCATCCCCGACCACACCATCGTGCCGACCAACGGCTTCGTCGTCCTGACTGCCGCGCAGTTCGGCGCCGGCACCAACGGCTTCGGCCTCAGCCGGCTGGGCGACTCCGCGCATCTGTTCTCCGGCAACGGCACGAACATCACCGGCTACACGCACGGGTTCAAATTTGGCGCCTCCCGCAAAGGCGTTTCCTTTGGCCGCTCTGTCACCAGCGACAGTCTGGAACATTTCGTCGCCCAACTTCGCCCCACGCTCGGCGCGCCGAATGCCGGGCCGGTCGTCGGGCCGGTCGTCATCAACGAACTGATGTTCAACCCGCCGCTGCTGGGCACGAACAACAACACGCTCGACGAGTTCATCGAACTGCGGAACATTTCCACCCGGCCGGTGCCGTTGTTCGACACCGCCGCGCCCACGAACACCTGGCAGTTGGGCGACGGCGTCACGTTCACCTTCCCCACCGGCGCGACGTTGCCGGCGGGCGGTTACGCGTTGGTCGTCAACTTTGATCCGGCGTCCTCGCCGGTGCAGCTCGCCCTGTTCTGCGCGAAATACAACGTAGATGCCGCCACGCCGATTGGGGGGCCTTACACCGGCAACCTGGCAAACGAAGGCGAAAGCGTGGGGCTTTATGAACCGGGCAAACCGGAAACCGCGTCGGACCCGCAGCCCGGCCAGGTGCCCCATGTGCTGGTGGATCAGGTGGAATACCGGAACCAGGCGCCCTGGCCCACGAACGCCGATGGCACCGGCTTCTCGCTCCAGCGCATTGACAGCAGCGCCTTCGGCGACGAGCCGGCCAACTGGCAGGCCGCCGCGCCCACGGCCGGCGCCGACAACCCGCCCGCGCCGCTCACCGATCTGCGCTTCGATGCCGCGGAACTCATCGGTGGCGTCACGCACCTGCATTTCCAGGCCCTTGCCGGCCGCACTTACAGCGTCCTGTTCCGTGAACAGGTCGCCGACGGTGCCTGGCAGAAACTGGTGGACGTGCCGGCGCCGACCACGAACACCGAGGAGGACATCTCCGATCCGGCCACGGCGGCCACGCGTTTTTACCTGCTGGTTTCGCCGGCCCAACCTTGACCGCCACCGCCCGCGACCCCGCCCGGCATCGTTGACCCGAGTGCCGGGCAAACCCTTCTTTCTACCGTCCGCCCCCGGACAAAGGCCGTCCCAGGGCGCAACAAAAGTCGCTTTTGCGGCTTGGCGGCGGCGTGGCGCGGGTTAACTTGGGAAACCCGCATGGGCGACGCAAACCGCATTTTGCACGTGGACGGCGACAGTTTCTTCGCCAGTTGCGAAATCGCGCTCGACGCCCGGCTCGCCGGCCGGCCGGTGTGGGTCGGCGGCGGACGCCACGGCGACGGCATCGTCATCGCCGCGAACCGCCTCGCCAAAAAGTTCGGCGTGAAGACCGGCATGGCGTGCTTCGAGGCCGCGCGGCTCTGCCCGCAAGGTGTCCTCTGCCGGCCGCACTACGACGACTACCGCCGGCTTTCGCAGGCGATGTTCCGCATCCTGGAGGAACACACGCCGGTGCTGGTGCCCGTCTCCATTGACGAGGGTTTCCTCGATCTCACGACAATGGACAAGCACGTCTGGCGCGACACACGGCCGCTGGATTACGCGAAGGCCATCGGCGAGCGGATCCGGCGCGAGGTGGGCCTGCCGGTTTCCGGCGGGCTGGCGGACTCCTCGCGGCTGGCCAAGCTCGCCACCGACGCGGCCAAGCCGGGCTTCCTCGAAGTGTCGCCGGGGACGGAAAAAGAGTTTCTGAAGGACCGGTCCGTGCGCGAGCTTTCCGGCATCGGCAAGAACCGGCAGCGCGCGCTGGCGGCGCTTGGCGCAGTGACCTTCGGCGATGTGGCAAAACTGCCGTCGCCGCTGCTGAAGCAGAAATTCGGCATCTGGGGCCAGCAGCTCTGGCTCTTCGCCAACGGCCGGTGGAACGAACCGCTGCTGCTGGAGGTCAAGGACCGCACCACGATTTCCAGCAACACCACCCTGCCCTACGACGAGCCGGATTATGAGGCGGCGCTGACGTTCACGTTGAGCGAGGCCACGCGGTTGGTGGGACAGTTGCGGCGCGAGCAGTTGCAGGCGCGCGAACTCGGCCTGACGATCCGCTTCCACGACTTCACCGAGATCGGCGGCGGCCATCGCTTCGAGCATCCGCAGTTCTTGAACTCGGTCATCAACGCCGCGCTGGAGCGGCTTTTCCGCGACGTGATGAGCCGCGCCGGCAAGCCCGTCCGCCAAATCCGGCTGGCCTTCTGGAACCTTTCGCGGCTCGACACCCAGCCCACGCTCTGGGGCGCCACCGAGGCCGAACGCTGGGGCGCTCTCGACGCCGCCGCGCACACGCTGAACACGCGCTTCGGCCGGCCGGACAAGCCCGCGCTGATGACCGGCGCGCAGCTCGCCTTGCGCCAGCTCGACCGGGCGCACGAAAATCCGAAGGCCAAATGCCCGTTTGTGCCGCAGCGCGAGATGGTAAAAAAACTCTGGGGCACCGACGCCGATCCGCTCGCACACAAGGGCGAATGGGAAAAGCGACTCGCCCGGGTCAGCCGCAATCTCAAGTCGAAAGACCGGGCATAGCGACGCCGCCCGCGTCTTTCGCAGGCCGATGCTCGCAACGCACTTGCCAAGCGGCGCGGGATTTTCTAGCGTCGCCACCCATGAGCACCTCCATCCGTGTCCGGCTCTCAATCATGATGTTTCTGGAATACGCCATTTGGGCGGCCTGGTATGTCACGATGGGCCGGTATTTGGGCGGCACCCTGAACTTCACCCAGCAGCAGATCGGCCTCGCTTACAATTCCACCGCGCTGGCGGCCATCATCTCGCCGTTCTTCGTCGGCATGGTGGCGGACCGGTTCTTTGCCACGGAAAAAGTGCTGGCCGCCATGCACGTCCTCGGCGGTGTGCTGGCGCTGGCGCTGGCGCGCGCCACCACCTTCCCGGTGTTTTACGCGCTGCTCATCGCCCACACGCTCTGCTACATGCCGACCCTGGCGCTGACCAACTCGATTTCCTTCGGCCAGATGCAGGATCCGGGCAAGGAATTCCCACGCATCCGGGTGTTGGGCACGATCAGTTGGATCGTCACCGTCTGGGTGATCGGCCAGTTTGCCATGGTGGAGAAGTTCAAGGCCTTCGACGTGACGACGCCCATTCCGTTTGTCATTGCCGGCGTGGCGTCGCTGGTCATGGGCGTCTATTGCCTCACGCTGCCGCACACGCCGCCGAAGGCAAAACATGAGAAGGTGACCGTCAGCGACGTGCTCGGCCTCGAAGCGCTGCAATTGTTGAAGGAACGCTCGTTCGCCATCTTCGTCGTCAGTGCGTTCCTCATCAGCATCCCGCTGTCGTTTTACTTCAGTTTCGCGCCGACATTCTTCGGTGAACTGAACATGCCGGATGTCACCGGCAAGACCGTGTTCGGCCAGGTTTCGGAAATCTTCTTCCTGCTGGTGATGCCCTGGTTCTTCGCCCGGCTGGGCGTGAAATGGATGCTCATGGTCGGCATGGCGAGCTGGGGCGTGCGGTATTTTCTGTTTTGGTTTGGCTACAACACCAGCATCCTATGGCCGCTTTACCTTGGCATCGTGATGCACGGGGTCTGCTATGACTTCTTCTTCGTCACGGCCTACATTTACACGGACCAAAAAGCCTGGGACGCCATCCGCGCCAAGGCGCAGGGCTTCATCGCGCTGGTCACGCTCGGCCTGGGCATGTTTGTCGGCACGAGCCTGTCCGGCACAATCGTCGAGAAATACAGCTTCCCGGCGGTGGAACCGGCCCGGACCCAGGCCGTAAGCGATCCGACTTCGTGGGTGGAAGGCAACTACGCCCGTTGGGAAGCCAACGGCGCGACGGCTTACGGCAAAATCAAGGAGATCGTGAAAAATGGCGCGGA
Organism: bacterium; assembly: GCA_021780105.1. Lineage (GTDB taxonomy): Bacteria > Verrucomicrobiota > Verrucomicrobiia > Limisphaerales > J093 > JAJXZJ01. The sequence goes on along the minus strand of JAJXZJ010000046.1, from coordinate 188,493 downwards.
GAAGCCCACCAAAGACACGGCCGCCAAGGTGGAGGTTTACCGGCATGAAGCCGACGGCTTTCATGCCACCGGTGAGTTGGCGACTGTCGCCCTCGGCACACTTTCCCGGCCGATACCGTTGTGGGACAAAATCTGGTTCCAGCCGGCCGTGGGCGCGCTGATCATCCTGGGTTTGTTCGCTGCGGTGTTCCGCTACAAACCGGACGGCAAAACGACTTCGGCCCCGCGCAACCAACCGGTGTCGGCCGCATAGGCCATTGTGACTGTCAGATGAGCACCGTGCCCCTCGACCAGCTTTCCCTGGAGAAGTTGTCTTCCCTGCTGCAAACCCGGTTCCGCGTCCGCCACGACGCGGACAGGCAGGTTGAGTTCGTTCTGGTCGAAGCCGCCCGGAATCGGGTCAACGCCAGCGCTGGAGCCGCTGCCGGCGGTCTTCGACAGGAGAGCTTTTCACTTCTATTCCACGGACCACCGACGCCATTGTTGCCGCAGCAGATGTATCGGTTCGAACACGACCAGATCGGGCAGTTCGATCTGTTCGTCGTGCCGGTCGGACGCGATGCGGCGTCCCTTCATTACCAGGTCGTCTTTAGCCGCCTGATCAAGCCAGTCTGAAGGCGCGCTCAAAGCCTCGGCGAAGAGCCGGACGCCACCATGTTCCACTCCATGCGATCATAAATCCCGTCCGCTCCCACGCGTCGGAACCCCAGGCGCTCGTAAAGCCGGGCGGACCGGCTGCCCTTCAACACATGCAGGCAGACCGTCTTGTCTGTGCTTGATGCCTCCGCGAGCAAATCCTGGAGCAGGCGGGTGCCAACGCCCTGACCCCGGTGTTGCGGCAACAACGCCACGTCCACCAGTCGAATCTCCGTTTCCGAGCGGTTCATCACTTGCCGGCCCACCGGCTGCCCCGCCAGGAGGATGATGGTGAATTCCCCCCGCGGGAACATGCTGCGGTAGCCCCGGCGCATCGCCTGGAATTGCAGGTCCAGAAAAGCGCGGCGCGTGGCGAGATCCCATCCGGTCTGGTTCAACTCCTCCTCGCGGGTGCTGGCATAGACCTCAAACAAAAAAGGTTCGTCCTCGCGCCGCTCCGGTCGCAGCGAAATCGCCGGCGGCGGTTGCCGCAGGTCACATGGGGAATCGCTCATTTCGTGAAGTGTGTTTCCCGCTGTCGCCACCAGGCCGGAAACCGTCTGCAAGCAACCGGCAAAGACTGTTTCGGCCCGTTCACCCCGGCTGCCAGCATTCCGGCCCGTCGAACCGGGCGCTGTTCACCCGTGCGGCCCCGGGCAATGCTCCCCGTCATTCCGCCGGGAATGGCCGCGCCTGTTCACGCGGGAACCAACTCCGCCACCAGCGGTTTTTGTTTCGCCAACCGGCTTACCTGCATGATGGCGAAACCCAGGATGTTGCCTTCGTCGTCCACCCGTTCCATCACGGCGTCGTTCTTGGTTTCACGCATGAAGCCGGCCTTGTCCGAGAACCGCACTTCCAGGAAGTCAGCTTCGGCGTCGAACCACACGTTTACTTGCTGGGCCATAAGTCTTCTCCGGCTTTGGGCTTGTCGGTCAGGTAGATGGTGATGACAAACGCGTCGCCCTCTGCGTATTTAACCACGACGCACAGCATTTGCCACCCACAATCGTTTGCACATGGAATTCGCAGAACAATCGCACCGCCTCGTCCGTGCGCGAACAGCGGACAAGCTGAGGCGTCCGCAAAACCCGTTCAATTTCCGCCGCCGTGCCCGCCATTGCCGCGTGCTCCAAAATGTGCGCCCGCCGCTCATCGGTCAGCCGCGCTTCCCGCCCGAAACAATCTCGCAAGGTGTTCACGCGTTAAACCATTTCGTCGGCTGACTTGGCGCGCTGCGCCTTGGGTTTCTTCTGCTTCGCGGCTTTGGCTTCCTCCGCCGCGCGTTCGAGGTTCAAGGCCAGCAACCGCTCCAGAATCTGTTCGTCGGTCAAATCCACGGTGGCCTGTCCGGCTCGCAAGCAGCGTGGCCCGTGGGCATCGGGGAGGCCGGAGGCTTTTCGGCCCTTGCGCTGGTGGAAGGCTGCCCCGATCTGCTGGCCACCTGTGCGTTTCTGCTGGTGGAAGTCCGGGAAGGCGATTGCGCCCCGGTGGCCATGCTGGGCGGTTGCGCCCGCATTCGCGCCGACGCGTTGCCGCTCTTTGCCGCCAAGCGTGTCCGGCTGTTTCCGCACGCTGACACCATCGGTGCGGTTACCGCCTGCCGGCTAGCCGGCTCTGCCTTGGACGGATTCAGTAACCCAGAAGGAATGAGCACGAACAACCCGCAGGCTTCCGGCGTTTCCGAGGCCAAAGTTATCGCAATCAACTTGGAACCACCACCATATACCCCAACATTGATGGGGGAGGATTGTGGGAGCATGAGGGCGGATTTGGGGAATACCCGATCTGCCCGGCTGGGCACAGATTCGGCATCATCAGGGCATACCTGAGAATGATTGACGGTGATGACGCTGAGACCGGTTTGCCAGCCGGCGGCCTCGAATTCACGACGGTAACGCTCCAAAAGCTTCTGAGCATGTGGTAACGGCTCCACGTTTCGCGCTCGTCACATCGAAAAGGCGCTCCAAGCGAGCGATTTAGACCTGGAATGAGCGAACAAGCCCCTTACCTTTTAGCGTATCCACGTCTTTGCTGGTGTTCCCCGCCCCGGCCTTGCTGTGGATGCCCAAGTTCGACCAGTGCAACAATTACTGAATGCTGGCCGTTTAGCTGCTGCGACTTCAAGCGGCGGCAAGCCACACCGTTATGCAATATTACTTAGATGCGCTTCAACGGAATTCACTTGCAACTACAGCCAACTAGCTAATATGTTCACATAAACAAACATTGACATTAGCTAAGAATTACAGCACTTTCATTTTCTAATGGTGCGGCGTCGGTTGAGTCGCGGACACTGGCGGTGTCCAACCGCATCATGTGGTGCGAGTAAACCGCAACAGCCGAAAGGTTTAATATGAAGCACCTAAGAAACGCAGCGCTGGGGATTGCCCTGGCGCTTACCGGCGTAGCTCATGCAGGCATCGTCGTTGACGACTTCGACGATCCCAGTGGTGGCATGAGCGCGACCATATCGAGTCCTCCAGGAGCCACGACCGTGAGCCTTGGGCCCACAACCGGAAGTCTGCTGGGGACACGCAACATCACCTACTCGGTCACTCCGAGCGGGGCAACGGTTGACACCGTCGGTGTCAACATATCTCCCTACGGGAGCAAGCTCAGTGAAGCGTCTGACAACGCCGCTGCGCCGGACGTGCAAATCAGTTACAGCGGATTCGACGTCAGCCTGACAGGTAACACGCTTACGCTGCACGACTACGGCACCGACGGCAATGGCGAACAAGTGCAAGCTTGGTTTGATACGACAAGCGGCACCTTGAGCAGCAACGTCGAACTGATAGGCGGCAATCATAGCGGCGATCTGACGCTGACGCTGTCGAACGGCTCTGGTGACTTGAGTCACGTAACCGGCATCCGGGTGGAAATCAAGGGCTCTGCTGGAGCAGACTTCCAGTTGCACGCCATTGACGTCGTGCCCGAACCGCGTGCCTACGGCGCTTTGACGGCGCTGGGGTTGCTGGGCACCGTCATTTGGCGGCGCACCCGTAAAGCCTAACCCCCCTCCAGCGGTTTACCTAGACCGCGTTTACAACACGGGCTGCGGCCGCAAGGTCGCGGCCCCTTTGACCAAAAAGTTGCTCCTGGCCATGTCATTGTCTTTACGCAGACTCCTTTTGGGCATGGAAGCCGGGTCAGTGGCCGAGGCCCGGCTCGGCATTGCTCACAGTGTTGAAGCCCTCTTTACCCCAAGCAAACCCCGCCAGAACGGTCTAAAGGGGGGGAATGCAACCCGGTTTCGTTCACGGACAAACCCCACTCATGCCCCGTGCAAACGCGGTTCACCGTTTGAACAGGGCTTTAAGGCGTTCTTGATTGTCAGCCTTGGTGCGCGGTTTCACCGACCGGTCCATTGGACGGAGTCGGAAAGGATTTTCGCGAGGTTGCAGAACGTCAGACGCCCGGCCGCCACGTCGTGCGCAGACTCCACCAACTGGCGTTCGTGCTTTTCAATATCGGCAAGGCGGAGTCTGGCCACCGATAGCACGTCCGTGTTGAGACTGCGCCGAATGAGCTTGCCCGCTACCCGGAACCGCGCTACGAAGACTCCTGGTGCGACAGAGCAAACAAGGTTGGTGTAAGGCGTGCGAGCATGGCGCCCGGTTGTCTTTACCGGCTTGTGCTCGGGTTGGCTCGTCTTCACAATCGCAGTATCACCAATCAGTATCACTTTGTCATATTTGCCCGGCCAGTTATTGTATAACTAGTTGGTAATAAATATTTGCGCCCGTAGCTCAGTTGGATAGAGCATCTGCCTTCTAAGCAGAGGGTCCCGCGTTCGAGTCGCGGCGGGCGCGCCATTTCTTGTGTTCCGGTTTGCCGGGGTTAAAATGGTTTATGCTCACGTTGGAACACCTCGCCGGCCTGATTGAGCAGCACCGCTCCGCCGGCGCCAGCCCGGTCCTGGAATTCGCGATCAAGGACCGCCTGTTCGCCTTCAATTCGCGCCCGGCCATTATGGGAGTCATCAACCTCTCCGCCGACTCCTGGTATCGCGAGAGCGTCTGCCTGTCCACCGAATGCGCCGTCCAGCGGGGCTGTGTCCTCTGCACGCAGGGTGCGGACATTGTGGACGTGGGGGCGGAATCCACCCTGGCCCACGCGCTGCGCGTGGACGAGGCGCTGCAAAACAGCCGGCTCGTGCCGGTGGTCCGCGCGTTGGACGAACACGGCGCGATTGTCTCGGTGGAAACTTATCAACCGGCCGTGGTTCGCGCCTGCCTTGACGCCGGCGCGAGCATCCTCAATCTCACCGGCAGCCAGAACGAAGAAATATACCGCATCGTCGGCGCGCACGACGCCGCCGTCATCATTTGCTACGTCCAGGGAAGCAATGTGCGGGCGGTCGGCGATTTCGATTTCAGCGCCGATCCCTGCGCGATGCTGCACGACTATTTTTCCCGCCAGATTGAGATGGCGACGAACGCCGGCGTCACCAAGATTTTCATTGATCCAGGCCTCGGGTTTTACTATCGCAACCTGCAGGACAGCACGACGCGGGTGCGGCACCAAATGAACGTGTTTTTGAATACGTTCCGCCTGCGCAAGCTGGGCTTTCCCGTCTGCCACGCCCTGCCCCACGCCTTCGAGTATTTCCGCGAAGAAGTCCGCTGCGCCGAACCCTTCTTTGCCGTGCTCGCCGCGCTGGGCAAAACGGACCTGTTCCGGACCCACGAAGTGCGTCGCACCAAGGCGGTCCTCGACGCGCTGTCCATCTACTGAACGGAACGCCCCCGCCGGCTCAAAATCACGACGTCCCGGAACCGGCCCGTCGCTGCGACGGGGAAACCGCAGGTGGACGCCGGCGCACGCGGATAAGGCGAAACAGTGAGCCAGGCGAGTGAAGTGAAACCCACCGGCAACGGCGAACCCGTCTCCATCCGCGTTGATCCGCGTCTATCTGTGGTTCAACGAAGGAAATGACGTTCAATCAACCGGGCTGCCTGGCGGCGCGGCTGGCAGAAGTTGCCGGCGCAGCCAGCACAGTTGGTGGTGAAGTTGTCTTCGTCGTCCGCCCGTTCGATCGGAGATTAAGCCAGTTCACGCCGAACGGCACCTGCGCCAGTGCCAGCATCCAGAGCGCGTGGAAGCGGGCCGCGTTGGCCCATGCTCCCCCAGTCTGCGGCCACCACATCGCCAGCGCATCCGCCAGCAGCCACAGATTCAGATAGAGCAGCGTCAGCACGCCATGCACCCGCCCCCAGAACGCATCCGGCACCCGGCCGGTCACTGGCGGGCGACTGCGACAAACACCGGCAAACACGGCACAAAGCGCCGCGCCGGCCGCGAAGTGCAGGGGGAGTTGCCAATCGAGGAACACACCGACGGCGGGGCGGTGAAAGGCGCCAATCACGCACCATCCGCCCAACAGAATTGCCAGGACGCTTTCCGCCATGCTGCCGGCCGCAAACCACCAGGCCATCGTCGGGGGCGCCGAACAGGGTGCCGGCAGGCGGCGGCCGGTTCCGATGATTTCAAGCGCCATGCCCACGGCGGGCAGGAGCAATAGGACGGTCGCCGGCGGCGTCAGCCACCGGAGTGGATTGGGCCACAGCGCGACACTGGCCGGAAGCAAATGACTGCCGAAAACGTTGTCCGACAGTTGCACCAACATAATCGCCGACATCACGGGCAACGCGAACACCAGCACGCCGGCCGTCAATGACTGCGTGAAGCCGGACAGCGGCAGTCGCCGCCGGCCGTGTTCCGTCGGTTGTCGAGACGCTGCGGCGACGAGGACGTTTATCGCGAAGCCAAGCAGCGCCGCAGCGAGCAGCAGCAACCCGAACAGGCCGAGGGTTTGCGCGTCGAACCGCAGGCGGCCCGGCGTGGTTTCCACCGGCGGAAGATAAGCGGTCCAGCCCGAACGCGCCGGTCCGCCGGGCAGAACGAAACTGGCCGTGAAAGCGAGACCGCCGGCAAACTGAAGCCACACGGCCGCCCGTTGCATCCGCGGAAAACGCGGCCCTCCGGCACCGGCTTCGCGCGCCACCAGCCAACTGTTCATCCGGCCGGCCAGGCATGGCAGCAGGCCAAACAAAACGATCAACGATCCGCTCAGCGTGCCAAGGGCGGTCTGCAAATCAGGCAGGAAAATGCCGTTCTCCACGGTTTCGTCGCCGAGCGCACGCTGCAGCCGGACGCCGAACCACGGCACCGGCTGACCTGGATGGGCCGCCTGCCAGTCCAGCAGCGCGGCGGACAGGAAGGCAAATCCGAGCAAGACCAGCACACTCAACCCGGCCGGCAGACCGGCCCTGGCATGGACCGGCCAACGACGTGAGATTGCGGTGCGCACGGCGGCAGCTTAAGGCAACGCGGCGGGCTTTCCGAGGGGAAATCCGCGACCTCGGCCGGCGGTGGATCGCAGTTGAATTCGGGCCACGAAATCCGACAATCGCGCCAGTGATCTTCCTGCCCATTGTCGAGCGCGAGTTGCGGGCGGCTGCGCGTCGCCGCAGCACCTACCTCGGCCGCCTCGGCGCGGCCGCCGGGGCGCTGGTGGTGGGGAGTTTTGTGTTTCTGACCACCCGCGATTTCGTGCCGCAGGAGCTGGGCATTGCCCTGTTCCAGTCGCTGGCGTGGCTGGCGTTTCTGTTCTGCGCGCTGGCGGGTGTGCGGTTGACGGCTGACCGCCTCAGCGAGGAGCGCCGCGAAGGCACGCTCGGTCTGCTGTTTCTCACCGATTTGAAGGGCTACGACATCGTGCTCGGCAAGCTCGCCGCCGCGGCGCTGCCGGCGTTTTTCAATTTGCTCGCCGTGTTTCCGATCCTCGCCATCCCGCTCACCCTCGGCGGCGTGACGGGCCGGCAACTTTGGCAGGCGCCGCTCTCACTGTTGACCACGCAGGTCTTGTCGCTCGCTGTCGGCATCGCCGTGTCGGCCTGGTATCAGAACGGCCGCAAGGCCGCGGCGATGGCGCTCCTGGTCATGATTGTTTTGATATTCGGCCCGCTGCCGCTGGCGGCGTGGTGGCACCACTACCATCCCAGCCAGTCCGCCACGCCGATTTTCGCCATTCTGGCGTTCAGCCCCGGTTTCGCCCACCAATTGGCCAGTCAACAGGAACTGGTCCCGGCCGTGCTGGGTTCCAGCGTGTCCACGCAGGCTTTCTTCCACCACCTGTTCTGGTTCTCGATCGGTTTCGCGTGGAGCATCGCGTTGCTGTGTCTCGTCATGACAAGCTGGGTGCTGCCGCGCGTCTGGACCGACCGGCCGGCCGGCTCCCCGCTGAGCCGTTGGCGCGGCTGGTTGCACGTCTGGCGTTTTGGCCGGTCGCAGAAGCGCGCCGCCTTCCGCCGGCGGTTGCTCGATCGGAATCCGTTCTACTGGCTTACCTCGCGCGACCGGCTCCCGCGGCTCGCGGTGTGGCTGTTTCTCGGCGCGCTGGCCGCGTTTGGCGTTTGGGGCAACTGGCATTTCCGCGACGACTGGCAGGACGACGGCATGAACTTCGTGGCGTCCATTTTCGCCCACGGCGCCTTGAAATGCTGGATCGCCTTTGCCGTCGCGCTGCGCCTGGCCGAGGACCGGCGCAGCGGCGCGCTGGATTTGGTCCTCTCCACGGAGCTGGCCGACCGCGAGATTTTTCACGGCCAATGGCGCTCGCTGGTGCGGCAATTTGCCGCGCCGCTGGCAGTGGTCCTGCTGGCGGACGCGTATTTCTGCCACGCCGATCTTCGCGCCGATTACCTGGCGCGGACGTGGGTTTTGCAGGTCTATGCCACCGGCGACGTCACGCTGCTGCTGGACGCCGCGACGATCGCGTGCCTCGGTCTGTGGACTGCCGTCACGGCGCGGCATCCCAATCAGGCGGCGGCCAGGACGCTCGGCGCGGTGGTGGGTTTGCCGTGGCTGATGTTGCTTGGCGTGTATCTGGTCCGGGCGATCAGCGAATCGTTCGGCGCACCCTACGCGAGGAATTCGGACCCCAGCGAACGGGTGTTTCTGGCACTGTGGTTTTTCACTGGTTTGACGGTGGACCTGCTGCTGATCGCCTATGCCTCGCTGCGGTTGCAGCGCGATTTCCGGCGCACGGCCACCGAGCCGGTCGTTGCGCGGCGTGGCTGGCTCCGCCGCTGGCTGGCCGGCGACGAGGTGGCTTCGTGAAGCGCCTTTTCTACGCCGCGCCGGGATCGCCGCACTTTTCCGGTTGAACCGCCGGCGTCGCTTGCTACGCTGGGCGCGGTCAGCCAGAAGCAACACGGGCAAGCGCGGAACATCGCAACGAAAACCGATTTATGAGCACGAACAACTATCCCAAACTTCACAACGCCATGTGGCCGGGTCTCGTCGGCAAGGGCAGCCCCGGCGCCGAACCCTGTCTGGACCTCGACACGATGCTCGACCTGACCGCGCGGGCCGAGGTCAACGGCGTGAAGTTCGACGGCGTGGACATTTTTCTCTTCGAGCCGCACATCAACATTGACGCCAGCGACGACGACTTGAAGCGGATTGCAGCCAAAATTCAAAAAAAGGGACTGGTGGTCGGCTCGGTGGTGGCACCGATCTGGCCGCCGACCGGCGGCGGCTCCGCGATGGGCAGCGAGGAGGACCGCAAAAAATTTGTCGGCCAGGTGGCCAAGGGCTGCCGCATCGCGAAGAAGTTTCGCGAGCTGGGCGTCCGGCCGCACGGCGTGGTGCGGATTGACTCCGCGTGCAGTGTGACGGATTGGGACAGGGATCCGAAAGGCAACACCAGGAAAATCATCGCCACCTTCAAGGAAGCCGCGAAGGTCGCCAAGGACCACGGCGAGCGGCTGGCCGCCGAGGGCGAGATTTGCTGGGGCGGCATGCACTCGTGGAAATACATGCTCCAGGTGCTGGAGGGCGTCGGACAGCCGAAATGGCTCGGCTTCCAGGCGGACATGGCGCACACGCTGCTGTTCGTGCTCGGCTACAACGCGCCGGAACACCGCCTGGTGCCGGAAAAGTTTCATTGGGAACCGGACCAATTCCACACCGGCATGAAAAAGCTGACCAAGGCGCTCCGGCCGTGGACGATTGACTTTCACGTCGCGCAGAACGACGGCACGGTGCTCGGTTCGGGCACGCACGAGAAAACCGGCCACCACTGCCTGGCCACCGACCCGAACGGCAAGTTGAACATCGCCCGTGACGCCGGCTACTGGCTGCGCGACGACACCGGCAAGGTGACGAAGAAGTTCAAACACATCTGCTGGGACGGCTGCATGTTCCCGAACGCCGTCATGAACCAACCACAAACCTGGAACGACATCCTCGCCGCCATGATCCAGGTGCGCGAAAACCACGGGTGGAGGGAATGACCATTTCCCAGAACACTGAGAATCCACTCCTATGACTATGAAAGAACTCCGTGTCGGCATGATCGGTTACGGTTTCATGGGCCGGGCGCACTCCAACGCCTTTCGCCGCGTGAACAACTTCTTCGACCTCGACCGCCAGGTCGTGATGAAAGCCGCCTGCGGTCGGAACGAAGCGAAGGTGCGCGACTTCGCGGCCCGTTGGGGCTACGAGTCGGTGGAGACCGACTGGCGCAAACTCGTCGAGCGCGACGACATTGACCTCGTTGACATCTGCGCGCCCAACGACCAGCACCTGGACATGGCCATCGCCGCGGCCAAGGCGGGCAAGATGATCCTGTGCGAGAAGCCGCTCGCCCGCGACGGCAAGGAAGGCGAGAAAATGGTCAAGGCCGTCGAGAAAGCCGGCGTGCCGAACATGGTCTGGTATAATTACCGGCGCATCCCCGCGGTCACGCTCGCCAAGCAACTCATTGACCAGGGCAGGCTCGGCAAAATCTTCCATTACCGCGCCAAGTTCCTCCAGGATTGGACCATCAGCCCGGACCTGCCCCAGGGCGGCGCGGGCCTGTGGCGGCTCGACGCCAAGGTCGCCGGCAGCGGTGTAACGGGCGACCTGCTCGCGCACTGCATTGACACCGCGCTCTGGCTCAACGGCAGCATCGCGAAGGTCAACGCCATGACCGAGACCTTCGTGAAGGAGCGGAAACACAATCTCACCGGCAAGGTCGAGAAGGTGGGTATTGACGACGCCTGCGCGTTCCTCGCCCGGTTCGGCAACGGCTCGCTCGCCACGTTTGAATCCACGCGCTACGCCCGCGGCCACAAGGCACTCTACACCCTTGAGATCAACGGCGAGCACGCAAGCATCGCCTGGGACCTGCACGACCTGCACCGGCTGCAATACTTCGACCATCGCGACGAAGGCCGGCTGCGCGGCTGGCGCAGCATCCATGTCACCGATAGCGACCACCCGTACATGGACAAATGGTGGGTGCCGGGACTGGCGATCGGCTACGAACACAGCTTCGTCCACCAGGTGGCCGATTTCCTCGAAGGCGTCGCCCAAGGCAGGGCCGTTGCCCCCACGTTCCGCGACGCGCTGGAAACCCAATACGTCTGCGACGCGGTGCTCAAGTCCGCCCGGACGGACAAGTGGGAAAAGGTCAAGGCGGTGAAGTAACCGGTGCCTTGCGCTGCCAGGAGCGGGTTCACCCCGGCAGCGCCGGCATTCAAACCGAAGCGGACGCCGGCGGCGACAGGTTTTCCACCAGCGGCAGGATGATGGTGAAGATGCTGCCGCGGCCAACCTCGGATTCCACGGCCACGCCGTGGCCCATTTCCTTGGCGAATTCGTAAACAGTGAAAAGACCCAGGCCCGTGCCGCGACGGGAGGAAAACGCTTTCGTGGTGAAGAACGGCTCGAAGATGCGCGCGAGGTTTTCCGGCGGAATCCCGCAGCCGTGGTCGCACACCGAAACGAAGGCGTGACCCGCCGGTGACGATGCGGGCACCAACACGGGATTGGGTGGCAAGGTGGCCAGCCGTCCTGTTTTCACCACAATCTCCCCTGCCCCGTTCATCGCGTCCGCGGCGTTGAGGATGAGGTTCAGGAGCATCTGCTGCATCAGGTCATTCGCCGCCCGCACCGGCGGGAGGTCGGCCGTCAGCGCACAGCGAATGCGGACTTCGCGCTGAAAGCGGTCGCCGAGCAGCCGGGCGGTTTCCTCCACCACCAGCGCCAGATCACACGCGCCGATTTGTTTCTCGCTGATCCGGCCAAATCCCAGCATGGCCTTGACGATGCCGGTGCCCTGGCCGACGACGGTTTTGATGCGTTCCAGGCGCGTGCGAATCTTTTCCGGCTGGTCAAGGTTGGACTCGATGATCTGGGCCGAGCCTTGAATGATGGACAAGATGTTGTTGAAGTCATGCGCAATGCCGGCCGCGAGCGTGCCGAGCGCGGTCATCTTCTGGCTTTGCGCCAGGGCCTGCATGGCCCGTTCCAGCTCGCGCGTCCGGTCCCGCACCAACTGCTCCACCGCCGCGTAACTGTGACGCAACCGCAGGTGACGGTTCACCGCCAGCCCCGCGAAGCCCAGCGCCATCACGAGGCCGGCCACCCCCACGCCGATCACGCGGCGGTCGCGGAACCACGGGACGGTGACCCGGAAGTCCAGGAAAGCCGGCTTGATCTCGATGTTCCAATTCCGGTCCATGGCGCGGACTTCAACGCGGTGCCGCCCCGCCGCCAAATCGCGGAACATGACGGTCGTCACCCGTTCGAAGGGCGACCACAAGCCCTCGTCCAGCTGGTGCGAATACAGCAGCCGCTCGTCCGGCGTGAAGCGCCACTTGTCGCGGCCGTGGAAACGAATGTCCACCCGGCTCTCCGGCGTGCCGGCGCCAAACGTCTCGGACGTGATTTCCAGCGTCTTCGGCGCGTCCACGTCCGCCCGTGGAAAATACTGGCTGAGGCCGCGCGACGTTCCCACCCACAAGCGCCGGTCCCGCCCCTCGAACACGGCATAACACGCGCTGGAAGGCAGCCCTTCCTCTTCGCCGACACCCGCCCAGGAATCGTGGAACAATTGGAACAGCCCGTTGCCGGTCGCCACCCAGACGCCGCCGTCGCCGGCCTTGATCATCGCGCTGACCCGGTCCATGCCGCGCCGGATCGGCTGCCAGGTCTTGCCGTCGAACTCCGAAATCTTGCCCAGGCCCGCGCACCAGATGCGGCCCTCCTCCGGTTCCAACCAGCAAATCGCACCGTCGTCGAGATATCCTTCGGCGGGGCCGAAGCGCTGCCAGCGACCGTCGCGCCAGACGGCCGGCCCGTTGCTCCCGCCCAGCCACCACGCGCCGTTCTGGGCCCGCGCGAGGAAAAACAGTTCGTTGCCCAGGTCCACCGGCGGCGGGGCATCCACCCACGGCTTGAAACGGTCCCCGTCAAACAGCTCAAACCGGTAATCGCCGGGCGCGGCTCCCGGCAAGGCCGTTTGCGCCACCAACGCGCCGTCGGGCAGTTGCAGCAAAATCCGCCGCAACTGCCGGCCCGCCGGCGGCGCCACCGGATCGAATTGCTCGCCGGCCGGATCGAAGACCAGCAGTTGCTCGCCGGCGCTCACCGCGATGTGCCCGTTGTGCAGGACGAACACGGCGTCGCGCGCATGGAACGACGGTTCGACGCCATCGGGCCAGGGAAAGCGCTGCCACTGGCCGCCGCGGTTGACGATCAGTCCGTTGATGTTGGCGAACCACAGCCCGCCGGCCGCGTCCTCGGCCGCGGCATACGTGACCGAATCGAACAGCTCCGCGCCGGCGGGCGTGCGCCAGGCCAGCGGCATGTGCCGCACCAACCCTTCCAGCGTGGCCAGCCAGAAGACCCCGTGCGGCTGCAACGCCACGTCGAAACACGGGCTGGCCGGCGGTCCCGTCCGCACCTGCTCCGCGTGATCCGGATAAATCCGGAAAATCGCGTTTGGCGTCACGCCCCAGAACACATCCGAGCCACCGTCTTTCCACGCAAATTTCAGGTTTTCGCCCGGCACGGCGCGCGTGATCCAGTTGGTGCCGTCGAACCGCACGAGCACGCGGCGTTCGTTGGTCGGCAATTCCCCCACCGTCGTCACGCCGCCGTCGTCGTCCACGAGCGGATGCTGAAGATTGCGCACGCCCAGCGACGCGGGCGGGACGAACTCCTCCCAGCGCGTCTCCGGCCGGACCTGCCGGAGCGGGCCGGGCAGCCGCGCCAGGCCGAGCGCGCCGCTCACCCAGGTCGCGCCATCCGGCGCGGCGACCAGGTCGTAGAAACTGCCCAGCCGCGTGTTTGTGGCCTCGCGCAACGTCCGCGACACGCGCGTCGAGGTCCGGAACTCGATCAACTGCGCGCGCAGCAGCACGAGCACGCGGTCCTGGTCCACCGGCAGCAACGCTGGCTGCCGGATCGCAAAAAACGGATCCGTCTCGCGCTCCCGGCGGATGGCCGCCACCGGGTAGTTCGTCCACCGGCCGTTGACGAACTCCAGCAACCCGTCGTCGTTGACCGACCAGATTTTGCCGGCGCGGCTTTCATAAACATGCGCGTTTCGCTCGCCCGGCGGCGGGATGTGTTGAATCGTGTAGCCGTTGAGCCAGCTCACCGCGTCCACCTCGCCGTGCTTCACCCAGACATCGCCGCGGGGACTGACCGTGACCGCCGTGGTCAGCGACTCCGTGAGACCGTCCGCCTGCCGGTAAACGCGCCATTCGGACGCCGACTGCGCCCAACCCGCGCCCGCCAGCACGACGCAAGCCAGCACGACGCAAGCCAGCAACGCAAGCCAGCAACGCCACGTTCCGGCGAAAGGAAGCGTCGGCCGTCGTGCCCGTGTGTTTTGCCGGGATCGCGCCATGCGTGGAAAATCAGTTCCGCTGACGCCGCACTATAGCGGCACCTGCGGGAAAAAGTCCAAGCCTGCCGCGACGGCGGGATGCGGGATTTTTTGTTTCACGGACACGGATCCCGGTTTTACACTCGCGGCCGTATGCCTGCGGCGGAACCCCTGTTGCAATTGGAGGATGTCACCCGGCGGTTTGAATCGCCCGGCGTCACCCCGGTGATCGTGCTGGGCGGCGTGAGTCTGGAAGTTGAGCGCGGCGAATCGCTCGCCATCGTCGGCCCGTCCGGCTCCGGCAAGAGCACGCTGCTCCATTTGATCGGCACGCTCGACCGTCCCACCGGCGGCCATATTCGCTTCGGCGGCCAGGATTTGACTGCCCTCAACGAACGCGAGCTGGCCGCCTTCCGCAACCGCCAGATCGGTTTGGTCTTCCAGGCGCACCACCTCCTGCCGCAATGCACGGTGCTGGAAAACGTCCTGGTGCCGACGCTCGCCACACCCAACGAAGTGTTGCGCGACGGCGCGCCAGGCCGGGCGCGTCGGTTGCTGGAACGGGTCGGCCTCGGCGCACGACTGGAACACCGGCCGGGGCAGCTTTCCGGCGGCGAACGCCAGCGAGTCGCGGTGGTGCGGGCGCTCATCAACGAACCGCAACTGCTCCTCGCCGACGAACCGACCGGCGCGTTGGACCACGCCGCCGCCGAACAACTCGGCCAACTGCTCGTGGAATTGAACCGTGATGTCGGCGTCACGCTGGTCGTCGTGACGCACTCGCCCCAACTCGCCGCGCGCATGGGCCGGACGCTGGTGCTGCGCGACGGCCGGCTGCAGTCGCAATGACCTCAACCCGTCTCATTTTCCGCAGCCTCCGTTACCACGCGCGATCGCACCTCGGCGCGCTGCTGGGCGCGGTCGTGGGCAGCACCGTGTTGATCGGCGCGCTGGTGGTGGGCGACTCCGTCCGCGCCAGTTTGCGGCATCTGGCCTTGCAGCGGCTGGGCAAAGTGGAGGTGGCGATGTCCACGGGCGATCGTCTCTTCCGCGCCGAACTGGCCAACGATCTGTTGTTCGCCTTCGGCCAGGCCGGCGCGGGCGGCACCCGGCTGGCGCCGGCGCTGCAACTGCCCGCCGTCGCCACAACCGGCGACGGTTCGGCCCGCGCGAATTCCGTCCAGGTTTACGGCGTGGACGGGCGTTTCTGGCAAATGGCCAGCGAACCGCCGGGCTTCACCGCCATTCCGGCGGACGGCGTCGTGCTCAACGAACCGCTTGCCGCCCAGCTCAAGGTGAAATTCGGCGACACGGTGCTCCTCCGCGTGCAGAAACCCTCCGCGCTTTCGCGTGACGCGCCGCTCTCGCCGCAGGACGACGCCACCGTCGCCCTGCGCCTGCGCGTTCACGCCGTGGTCGGCGACGATCAGTTCGGCCGGTTCAGCCTCGTCGCCAACCAGGTGGCGCCGTTCAACGCGTTTGTCCCGCTCAGCGTGCTGCAACAGCGCGTCGCCGCCACAAACCGCGCCAACCTGCTCCTGCTCAGCCCGGACCCGCATCCGCCGCAGCGCGGCCCGGCCACCATGGTCGTGACCACGGCCGGCGGCCGCACGGTGACCACGCTGACCACATCGGCCAACCAGAGGCCGCTGATGGAGGAGGCGACCGCCGAACTGCGCGGACGCTGGCGGCTTGCCGACGCCGGGCTGGAGTTGCGGCCGGTTCCCGCCGCCGGCGCGTTGGAACTGCGCACCGCCCGTGTGTTTCTCGACGCGCCGCTCGCCGACGCCGTGTTCGGCCAGGCGAGTGGCAGCAATTCAGTTTCCAGCCTCCTCGCACGATTCGCTCCCGGCACGCGCGCCGCCGGCGTGCTGACCTATTTCGTCAACGAACTGCGCGTCGGCGACCGCGCCACGCCCTATTCGATGGTGACCGCCATCGGCCCGCCGGTCGCGCCAGCCGATTTGCGCGACGATGAAATTATCATCAACCAGTGGCTGGCGGACGATCTGGGCGCCAAACCAGGCGACAAACTGACACTGAAATACTTTGTCGTCGGCGCCATGCGGCAGTTGGAGGAACGCGCCGCGTCGTTTCGCGTGCGGGCGGTCTGGCCCATGAACGCGCCCGGCGTGGACCGCGATTTGATGCCGGACTTTCCAGGCGTGACCGACGCCGCCAACTGCCGCGACTGGGACACGGGCCTGCCGATTGACCTCGGCCGCATCCGGCCCAAGGACGAGCAATACTGGCGCAACTACCGCGGCACACCCAAGGCGCTGCTCTCGCTCGCCGCCGGCCAGCGGCTGTGGGCCAACCGCTTCGGCGACCTCACCGCCATCCGGTTTTACCCGGCCGGCTCGCCGGTCAACGCGTTTGGCGCCATCAACGGCGCGCTGACGCAAGGTCTCGATCCGGCGATGTTCGGCCTGCGCTTTCAACCGGTGCGCGCCCAGGCGCTGGCGGCCGCCGCGCAATCGGAGGATTTCGGCCAGCTCTTCCTCGGCTTCAGCTTCTTCCTCATTGTCGCCGCGCTGCTGCTGCTGGCGTTGTTGTTTCAGTTCAGCCTCGAACAGCGCGCCACGGAAGTCGGCACGTTGCTGGCCCTGGGTTTCCGGACGCGGCGCGTGCGCTGGCTGCTGCTCGCGGAAAGCGGCGCGCTCGCGCTGCTCGGCGGCGCACTCGGCGCGCTCGGCGGCCGGGGCTACGCGCTGGCCATGTTGCACGGGCTTTCGACCGTCTGGCGCGAAGCCGTCGGCGGCGTGCCGCTGCGCTGCGATGTGGAGTGGACAACGCTGGCCACCGGCGCACTCAGCGCCGCGCTGGTGAGCTGGCTGGCGATGTGGCTCGCGCTGCGAAAACTTGTCCGGCGGCCGGCGGCCATGCTGCTCGCCGAAGGCGCCGTGGAGGACATCAAGCTGCCAAAGGAGAAATCCTGGTGGGCGCGCGGGCTGGCAGCCGGCAGTGCGTTGGCCGCCGGGGCATTGACGTGGTCCGCCTGGCGGCAACACGGCTCGGCGGACGCGGCCGGCTTGTTCTTCGGCGCCGGCGCGCTGCTGCTCATCGCCGGCCTGGCCGCCTGCGCGGTCTGGCTGCGTTCGCTGGCGGTCACCGGAGCCGCGGCGAAATTATCGCTGGCCGGCCTCGGCATTCGCAACGCCACGCGCCGGCGGCGGCGCAGTCTGGCCGTCATCGCGCTGCTCGCCTGCGGCAGTTTCTTGATCGCGTCCATCGGCGTGTTTCATCTCGACGCAGTGAGCAACGCGCAACGGCGGTCGTCCGGCACCGGCGGTTTCGCGCTGCTCGGCGAGACCGCGCAGCCCGTGACCGTGGACCTCGACAGCACCGCCGGACGCGACAACTTCAATCTCGATACGAACGCGCTGGCCGGCGTCAGCGTGGTGCCGTTCCGCGTCCACGCCGGCGACGATGCGAGTTGCTTGAACCTCAATCATCCACAGCAGCCGCAGTTGCTGGGCGTGAATCCCGAACTGCTCGCCCGGCGCGACGCGTTCACGTTTGCGGCGGTCGGGCCAGGCGCGCCGGCCGGCAATCCGTGGCGGCTGTTGGAAGCTGGCACGAACCGGGTGCCCGATGAAATTCCCGCCATCGGCGACGCGGCGTCACTCCAATGGTCGCTCGGCAAGCAGGTCGGCGACACGCTGGCCTACACCGACGGCCGCGGCCGGACGTTCAAATTGCGGCTGGTCGCCGCGGTCGCGAACTCGGTGCTCCAAGGCAATTTGATCATTGCCGACGATGCCTTCGTGGCACGCTTCCCGGCGACCACCGGCTACCGGATGTTTCTCATCGATGCGCCACCGGACCGCGCCAATCGCGTGGCCACCGAATTGACGCGCGGACTGCGCGACGCGGGCCTGGAGGTGACGCCCACGGTCCGGCGGCTGGCCGCGTTCAACGCGGTGCAAAACACCTACCTCGGCACGTTCCAGGTGCTCGGCGGGCTGGGCCTGTTGCTCGGCAGCGCGGGCCTTGGGGTAATGGTGCTGCGCAACGTGCTGGAGCGGCGCGCGGAACTGGCGCTGCTGCTGGCCGTGGGTTTGCGCAGGGCGGAGCTACGGCGCTTGGTGGTCGCCGAACACGGCGCCCTGCTGCTGGCCGGACTGGGCTTGGGCGTGACGGCGGCGTTGATTGCCGTGCTACCCACCCTGCTGACGCCCGGCATGGCGGTGCCGTATCGCTCGCTGGCGCTGACGCTCGGCGCGGTGCTCGCGAACGGCGCGCTGTGGACGTGGCTGGCCACCGCCGCGGCGTTGCGCGGTCGGTTGCTCGAAGCGCTGCGAAACGAATGAAGACCATGACGCCCGGCAGATTGATGTTGGCGGCGCTTTGCGCCGCAGCGTGGACGGCGCTGGCGCAAACCAAGCCGCTTTACGAAACCAATTTTGAGCAAGCCGAAGTCGGCACGGTGCCGGACGGCATGGTGGTGCTCGACGGCGGTTTCGCTGTGCGCGAAGCCGATGGCAACAAGTTCCTGGAACTCCCGGGCGCGCCACTGGACACGTTCGGTGTGCTGTTCGGGCCGGCGTTACAGGACAACGTCGCCGTGGAGGCGCGCGTTTTCGGCACCGCCACCGGCCGGCGGTATCCGACGTTTGCCGTGAGCGTGAACGGCGCGGGCGGCTACCGGCTCAAGGTCAGTCCCGGCCGGCGGGCGTTGGAACTTTTCAAAGGCGACGCGAACCAGCTCGCCGTGCCGTTCGCCTGGCAGCCCGGCAAGTGGACGCACCTGAAACTCGCGCTGCGGAAGGTCAGCGACGGCGCCTGGCGCGTCGAAGGCAAGGCATGGGCAGATGGCCAAACGGAGCCGGCGGCATGGATGATCGCGTTCGACGTGACCGACGAACCGCATGCCGGTCGGCCGGGCCTCTTCGGCAGTCCGATCGCCGGCACACCAATCCGCTTCGACGACCTGCGGGTGAGCGCGTTGCCGTGAAACACTCGCCGTAAGCGAGACGCGTCACCGCGCTGCGCGCCATTCCGATTGACAGCCTGCCGCGGGCATCGGCAAATAGCCGCACATTCAATCACGCCATGAACACGATGAACCGCCGGACTTTCGTTCAAAACACATTCGGCGCCGCAGCCATGACCAGTCTGGCCGCCGCCTTTGCCGGTCGCGCGGCCGAACCGGCCGGCGCCGGCGGCAAGCGGCTGCCGATCCGGCTTGGCGGACCAATCTTCAACGCGCCGGCGGACCCGGATGAGCTTGCCCTCGCGCACCGGCGGCTCGGCTACGCGGCGGCGTATTGTCCGGGCGTTTCGTTGAACGAGCCGGACCGCATCCGCGCGTTCCGCGACGCCTTCGCGCGGCATGGCGTTGTGATCGCCGAGGTTGGCCGCTGGGTGAATCTGCTCGATCCCGATCCCGCCAAGCGCGCGGCGAACCTGAAGACCGTCACCGAAGGGCTGGCGCTGGCCGACGAAATCGGCGCGCTCAATTGCGTGGACATCGCCGGCTCGTTCAACCCGACCATCTGGTATGGGCCAAATGCGGACAATTTGTCGCCGAAGTTTTTCGACGCCGTGGTCGAAAACGCGCGAAAAATCATAGACGCCGTCAAGCCGAAGCGCGCGAAATTCAGCTACGAGGCGATGGGCTGGTCGCTGCCGGACAGCCCCGACCATTACGTGCGGATGATCAAGGCGGTGGACCGGCCGGCCTTCGGCTGCCACCTCGATCCGTGCAACATGGTCAACTCGCCGGAGAAGTTTTACCGCAACACCGACCTGCTCAACGAGTGCTTCGACAAGCTTGGCCGCTGGATCGTGAGCTGCCATGCGAAGGACCTGACGTGGGACGTGGAGATGAACGTCCACTTCCGCGAAGTCCGGCCGGGACTGGGTTCGCTCGACTATGTGACTTATCTGCGCCGGCTCGCGGCGTTGCCCCAACGCGCGCCGCTCATGCTCGAACATCTTTCGACCGCCGTGGAATACGATCAGGCCCGGCAACACATCGTTGAAGTCGGCCACGCCACCGGACTGACCTTCGAGTAACGCCGGCCATTGGCGGCCGTTTGGGAAAACAACGGCGGCAGATGGCCACTTGCGCCAGACCGCGATGGCCGCTATCTTCGCGCCTCGTTTCGCCGGCGCACCGGCGCGCGAAGAACACCGGAAACCAGCAACGTTTTCATGTCGGAATCCTACATTCAAAACCTGTTCGCGGACCGCATCGGCGGTCGCCACTACGGCAAGGGCACGGCCATTTACAAGTTCGAGAAGATCAAACGCGCCAAGCGCGCCGCGCTCGCGGCCAATCCGGGCGCGGAGATCATTGACATGGGTGTGGGCGAGCCGGACGAGATGGCCTTCCCGGAAGTCATCGAGTGTCTGCACACGGAGGCGAAGGATACGGCCAACCGCGGCTACGCCGACAACGGCGACGCGGTGCTGAAAGAGGCCGCCGCCCGCTACCTCGACCGCGTCTGCGGCGTGGCCGGCATCAATCCGGCGACCGAGGTCATCCACTCCATCGGCAGCAAAGCGGCGCTGTCCATCCTGCCCGCCGCGCTCATCAATCCCGGCGACGTGGTGCTCATGACCACGCCCGGCTACCCGGTCTTCGGCACGCACGCAAAGTTCTACGGCGGCGTGGTTCACAACCTGCCGCTCACCGCGGAAAACCAGTTTTTGCCGGACCTCGACACCATCCCCGCCAACGTGCTCGCCAAGGCCAAGGTGCTCGTCGTCAATTACCCGAACAACCCCACCGGCGCGTCGGCTACCGCAGAGTTTTTCGCCAAAGTCGTGGCGTTCGCGAAGCGGAACAACCTCGTCGTCGTCTCGGACGCGGCCTACGCCGCGCTCGTATTCGAGGGAAAACCGCTGAGCTTCCTGGCCACGCCGGGCGCGAAGGACGTGGGCGTCGAACTGCATTCGTGCAGCAAGAGTTTTAACATGACCGGCTGGCGCATCGGTTTCGTGGCCGGCAACGAACTGCTCGTCAAGGCCTACGGCGACGTGAAGGACAACACCGACTCCGGCCAGTTCCTCGCTGTCCAGCACGCGGCGGCCTACGGCTTCGATCATCCGGAAATCACGGAGCAGATCGCCGCCAAATACTCCCGCCGCATGGACGGCTTGGTGGCGACGCTCAACGCGGCCGGCTTCAACGCGCGCAAGCCGAAAGGCTCGTTTTTCCTCTATGTGAAAGCACCGAAGGCCGCGGTCAAGGCCGACGGCACGCGCATCGCCTTCCAGAGCGCCGAGGACGCCTCGCAGTGGCTCATCACCGAGAAACTCATTTCCACCGTGCCGTGGGACGACGCGGGCGCCTACCTGCGCTTCAGCGTGACCTTCGTGGCCCAAGGCGTCGCCGACGAAACGCGCGTGCTCGGCGAAATTGCCCGCCGATTGGGCGACGTGAAATTCGAGTTCTGAGGCGCTGGCATCTCGGTTCGTCACCAGCCCAAAATCATCCGCTAAACGCCGATTCGCCGCCCGGCAGAAATCGCGCTTTGGCCGCGCGTTCGACGCCTGCCGGGAAGGCAAAATCCCGCGCTGGCATTGCGCTGGCGATTTTGCTTCGCTGGGTCCATGCAAGGTCATTGGCCAAGGCGTGCGTTTGGAGCCGTTCTGGCGCTGCTGTGCGGTGGCTGCCTTCAGGCGGCGGTTTACACGGTGGCCCAGCGCGATCCCCAGGCGAACGACACCGGGCCGGGCACCGCGGCGCAACCGTGGAAAACGATCGCGCGGGCAGCGCGGACCGCCGGTCCCGGTGACACCGTGATCATCGGCGATGGCGTGTATCGGGAAAATGTCGTGGTCAAGGCCAGCGGTCGCCCCGACGCGCCAATTCGCTTTGAGCCTGCGCCCGGTGCGCATGTCGTCCTCACCGGCGCCGATCAACTGACTGGTTGGAAACGAACCGGCGGCGAACGACCGATTTACACCGTTCCCTGGCCGCACCGGTTCATTCCGTGGTCGAAGACCATGACGCACCCTGATGACGAATATCACCGCCTCATCGGCCGCTGCGAACAGGTGGCCGTGGACGGCTACCTGCTTCGCCAGGTGCTCGATCCCGCTCAACTCGCTCCGGGCAGCTTTTTTGCGGACCTCACGAACCAGGCGCTGTGCGTGTGGGACATCGGCAATCGCGATTTGAACAAGGTGTTCGTCGAAGCCTCGACGCGCCAGGAAATCCTCCGCGTGGAAGGCGACTGTGTGTGGGTCCGCGGGCTGCACTTTCGTTTCGCCGCGAACATGGCGCAGCACGGCGCCGTGGTGCTCGCCGGCAGTCACGATGCGCTGGAAAACTGCGTCATCGAGGACATGAACGCCAGCGGCGCGACGTTCGCCGGTCAGGACATGGTCGTCCGTCGCTGCATCTTCCGGGACAACGGTCAAATTGGCTTCGGCGCCAACGGCGCACACCGCCTGCGCTTCACCGGGTGTCTCGTTGAAAACAACAACACGAAGGGCTTCGACCGCGGTTGGGAAGCCGGCGGCGACAAGCTGGTGCTCTGCCGCGACGCCGTTCTGGAGCGGAGCCGCTTCGTCCGCAATCGTGGCAACGGCATCTGGTTCGACATCGGCAACGAAAACTGCACCGTCCGCCAGTGCCTGATCGCCGACAACGAGGACGGCGGCATTTTCTACGAAATCTCCTTTGGCCTCCACGCGCACGACAACGTGATTGTCGGCAACGGCTTTGCCGCCACCGCCGGCGCCTGGGGCGCGCAGGCCGGTATCACATTGTCATCCAGCCCGGACGGGGTGATCGAGCGAAACCTGATTGTCGGCAACCGCGAGGGCTTCGATTTCCGCGAACAGACGCGGAGCACGCCGCGCATCGGCCATCCCGCCAGCGTCCCAGTCTGGAACCACGACGAAACCATCCGGCACAACCTCATCGTCTTCAACCGCGACGCCCAGGTGTGGGGCTGGTTCGACATGCGGGACAACCGGCAATGGCCGGCCGCCGAAACCGGCAAGAATCAAGGCGAACCCGCCACCGGCCTCACGTTGGAGAAGCTGCGGCTGCGCTTTGCGGAAAACGACTATTTCGCCGCGCCCGGCCAGGGCTGGTTTGTCTGGGGCGTGACCTGGGCACGGCATCAACGCTACGCCACGTTGGCTGGTTTTCAGTCCGGCCTCGGCGTTGACACCGGGAGTCTCGCGCTGGACCCCGGCTTCGCCGATCTCACCGCCCGCGACTTTCGTCTCCCGGCCGGGATGATGGCGCGGTTGAAGGACTGTTACCCGCAGGAACCGGTGCCGGGCGTCACGCTTGGCCAAATCCCCTGACCACCGCGCTGTTTTTTTGGATTGGCCCTCGACTTGGCGATGCGGTCACGACTGGGGCAGCCCCGCAGACCAAACGCTCTGACGCGGCGTTCAAGTTGTCGCCGGCACGTACAATGGCTCCGGACTGTTGCCCCGCAGACCAAACGCTCTGACGCGGCGTTCAAGCAGGCCGCCGTGGCCAACTGGATCAAGACCGGGCAGTCGGGCACGCAGGTGGCGCGCGAACCGGGGCTGGGGCATTCCGAGCACAAGGAACGGAAGCGCCGTTACTACGGGGACGCGGTGCCGCAACGGGAGGATCTGGCGGCGGAGAACCCAAGCTCTTTTCCATGAATGCTTTCGACCTGGCTTCCATGCCGCGTTCGAGGGCTTCGTCCTCGCTTACGCCATCCGCCGTCGCGGCAGCCACCAGGCCGTGACCAGCCACAGACCGAGGAAACCGCCCACCGCCAGGATCGCGCGCAGCCCCCAGTTCGTCACTCGGCGGCTGGCCGCTTCGAATTCGATTCGCATCGGCCGGCCCGGCTCGGTTTGCAGCAACTGTGTAAACGCGTAGCGCAGTCCGGTGCGCGGCAGGTTTACGCGCAACGGCCGGGCCTTGGCGACGGCGATTTCCTGCGCCTGGGCGAGTCGCTCCCACTGCTGGGCGGCGACGTTGGCGTCGTAGGAGGCGGCCGCCGGCGCCTGACCGGCTTCGCCAAACCGTGCGCTGTTGCTGGCAATGGCCTGCTGCTGGCCGATGATCAACGTGCCGCTCTGCGCGCGATTCAACTCGAGGCCCAGCTCCTGGACCTGCTCGTCCGTGGCGCCGCCCTTGCGGGCCTTGTCGTAGTTGCGGAAGGCGTCGCGGTTCTCGCCGGCCGCCAGTTGGCTGCGCGCCTGGGACACGCTGCTGACCAGCTCGCGCTGCCGGGTCACCGACTTCCGGCTCTCCTCGGCGACGTAGGATTCCGCGGTGAAACGCTCGGTCACGGGCGCGACCTCGGTTTCGCTGCGCGTCATTGTGCCCGCAAACGCCGTGTAACCGTAATCATCCGGCAGAAACAAATTCCACTGTGCGCTCTTTATGGGCACGTCCAGGCTGGGCGACACAAGTCGTATCTTTCCGCTTCGTTCGGGGAATTTGCCGGCGCTCACGTAAGTCAGCGTCACCGGGAAGGCGGCCGCGTTGGCGTCGCCGCGCTCCAGGGGGAGCGACACGCGCTGCGCCGCCCGCAGGCTCGGCCGCACCGGTTCCCCGGCCACAAACGCCGACCACACTTCCGCGCCCGGCGGCAGGGCGATTTCCAGGAATTGCCGGCCGTTGTTGCGCACCGTCAGCGCCAGCTCGGTCATCATCTGGCCGTCCCCGGCGATGACCGTGCTGAGCCGCGCCTCGTCCACCAGCGTTTGCAGCACGTCCGCCGGTTTGTGCCGCAGCGCCGTCAGCGCCAGCGAGTAGCCCGGCCGCAGGTAGCGATACGCCGCCACCGTCGCCGGGTCGGCGCGGCCGGTCCAATCGGGCAATTCCAGCGGATCCACGCGCGTCAGTTCGGCGCTGGCCGCCTGGGGCGTGACCTGCAGCGGCGGCCGCGCGACGACCGCCAGCGCGCCGGTTTCGCGCTCGACGCCGAGGGCCGACACGCCCTCCACCGCCAGCGTGGTTTCCTTCTCCGTGATCGTCGCGGGTTCTTCCCACGTCACTGACAACGTGTAGGTGCCGATGACCTTGTTCTGCAACTCGACGCGCCACTCGTTCGTCGCCTGATCGCGCCGCCGGAGGTTCGCCCCCGTGATTTCGACGTTCTTGAACTGCGCCGGCACACGCAACCGGAACTCCTTCACCGGCGCGTTCTGGATGTCGTAACGCACCAGCGCCCGGCCGCTGACGAGGTTCTCGCCGACGGTCCACCAGTTCATCACCTCCGCGCGAACCCACGGTTCGATGGACTCGCTGGCCACGGTCAATTGCCACGGTTGCGCGGCTGGGACCGGATCGCCGGCGATGAATTTATAGGCCAGCCCGGAGCCGCCGCCGGGCACCGTGGCCGCCGGCACCTCGGTCAAGCCGGCCAGCGACTGCGTCTTCACCTGCACGCCCACGTCCGCCGCCACCAGCACGAAGCCGGTTAATTTCTGCACGTCGAGCGGATGCACGCCGGCAACGGCCAGCGTCCTCGCCAAACCGCTGGTGGTCCGTGCCAGCGCGACACTCAGTGAGTAGCCGCCGAGCGTCCGCTGTTTCAGCGTGATTTCCAGCACACTTCGCCCGTTCTCGTTCTTTTCGCTCCACTGAGCGAAATCGCCGTTCACGGCCTCGACGCGAAAACCTTCCGGCAGCGCGAGCCGTAAACTGAACACCCCGACGCGCTTGATGACGTAGTCCACATCCGCGTTCACCGTAATCTGCTCGGCGCCGATGCGAACGCGGTTGCGCACGGACGCCTCAATCTCCGGCCGCAGCGGCGCCACGTGAACGCGCAGCACGTAATCGGGCTTGAGGAATTGATACACCTCCACCACCGTCACGCCCGCTGGCGCCGTTTTGAACTCGGTCACGTCCACCCGCTGCGCGCCGGCGACGTCGTCCGCAGTCACGCCAAGCTCGTTGCTCGCGGCGAACGCCACCGCGCCGGTTTCGCGCTTCACGCCGACCGTGTGCGGCGTTCGCAACAAGAAAGCTTCGCCGCCGGCCACCGTCTGCTCGGTTTCCAGCATCAGCCGGCAGGTTCCCGTCGCGCCTTTGGCCAGCTCGACCGTCAACTGCGCGCCGGCGTCGTTCGTCTTCACCTGCCAGGTGCGCACGTTCCCGCCGTCCACCCGCAACAGCCGCTGGCCCGGCGGCAACTGGAGGCGCGCCGCGCGCAACTCGCCCTGCGCGATCGTGTAGTCGAGCACCGAACGAAGGTCCATGATGTCGCCGTGAAAACTCGCCACCGCGTCGTTCTGGCAGAAGACCGTCGCCGCAATTTCCGCCGCGCTCTTCACCCGTGGCGACCAGCGCACGTCCACGCGGTCGCCCGCGCCGATCAGCGCCTCGACGCGCGTTTCGCCGCCGGCCGTCGTGCTGTGAAACGCGACGGCGGTCGGGAAATCCACATTGGCCTCCGGCTCGTCCACGGTGAGCGTCACCTGGCTGGAGAGCGCCGGCGGAATGCCGAACACGAGCTGGCGATTCACGCTCGCGGCGTCGCCGGCCAGTTTGACGAGAAACCCGAGTTTGATCGTCGTCTCGCCTTTCTTCGCCAGCCGAACGGCGAGCGTTTTGCCATCGCGAATCAATTTCACGTCCGGCGGCAGCGCGGAAAACGTCTCGACAGCGATGTCATCTCCAAACAACGCCACGGTCTGGTTCGGCGCGCTGGAAACCGTGCGTACCTCCGCGTCAACATGGGCCACCCGGCCGTGAACCACGCCGGTGTAGTTTGCGGAGAGAATCGAGATAGCAGCGTCGGGTTCCGGATCCGCGCCAGGCGCGTCACCGGCTTGCGCGAACGCGGAAACGACAAGGAAGACGGCCAGCGCCGCCGTCGCGGCGGCCGCGCGGGCGCCGGGCGGCTTCATGGGGGTGACGGTCTTACGATGTTTCCAGGCACGGAACACGAGCGCCACGAGCAGAACGATCACTAAAACGGGCGATGCCAGCGCCAGCGCGATTCCGAGCGACCGCGCCACCATGAGCAGGGCCGCCACGCTGCCCAGCGCCAGCGCGAGACCGATCGTCGCGATCAGGCTGTTCGGCGCCGGCCGGCGCCGTTGCCACCCGAACAGCAGCAGGCCGAGGAGAAAGGCCGTCACCTGAAGCGTTGAGCGCAGACGGTCGCGCGCCTTGACGTTCACCGCCGTGGCGCTGAGCACCAGCTTGTCGTCACGGACATTCAGCACCTTGGTAAAAACGAACCGCTGCCCGGTGCGCGGAACCTCGATGCGGATGGGCTGGATGCCGGAAACCTTTTCCAGCTCGGCGGGAGCCGCGACGTTTGCCCCACCCATGCCACCAACCATTCCACCGCCAACGGTGGGCGTGACGCCGCTAACGCCAGGCATGGCGGAGTTTGCCGGCGGCGGCGTGAGGGCGTTGGTAATCACACCACCTGCCGGAGGTAGTTTGATCAGGCCGTAACGCACCATTTGCCGAACATCCATCTGGGGCCTCACACTCCTGCCTTCGGCCGCCCCGGCCTTTCTGTCCTGCTCCGCGAGTCCTTCCCCGCGCTCCTTGTCTTCCATCTGCTTGCCCAGCACTTCGGCGTCGGCGACTTGTTGTTCCAACGCGACCGCTGCCGGCGGCGGTGCCTCGACGGGCTTTTGCGCAGCCGGCATGACCCGCCGCTGCGGGCTTTCTGCGATCTCAAGACTCGCGGATCTGTCCTTCGTCACCGTCTGCAAGGCTTCTCCAAACTGGGCCGCGTCGAAACTGGTCACACTGCCGTCGCCGAGGAGAACCTCGCGACGGCCGGCGCGTTCGACCGGCGAATACGCCAGCACGCCGTTCGCGGGAAAATTGTCTTCGTTCCAGCCGCCACCGAGATAGACGAACCGCTCGCCTGTTTCCGGGTCGCGGAACACGCGTTCGGCGCCAATCTGGCCGATCATCTCGTCGAGGGTCGCGGGAAACCGACCGTGATTGTTGGCGGCCGCCAGCCGCGCCGCGGTGCCGATCTCTTTGAGGTGATTCACGGCGTTGATGCGCGTCGCCTTGGCCCTGGCCTTGCTGAGCGCCGGCAAAAGCATTCCCGCCAGCACCGCCAGAATCATCAGCCCGACCAGGCCCTCCGCCAGCCCACGGCCGCCGCGGCGGAGGACCAGCAGCGCCAGCGCCAGCGCGCACAGCGTCAGCCCGCCGGCCATGACCACCGTGCCGTCCGTCAACCAGTCGCGGTAGGTGGCCAGCATTTCGCGGCCGGCGTCCCGCAGGGAATAGGCCGTGCCGCGCGCCACGACGAGGTTTCCGCCGAAATTCATGAGGTCGTGCGTCTGCGGCACGTACAGTTCCCACTCCGCGTAGGTGGTCTGGATGTCCGTCTGCGGCGCGGCGAGCGAAATGCCCTCGCGGCGGTGCGACTTCAAATCGCCGGCCGACTGCCGGTAAACCAGCTCGACGGGGAACGCGAGGTCGCGGTTCGCGCCGCGCGGGAGCGGCACCAGCAGGTCGGCGCCCTGCCGCTCGGCCTTGACCGCCTGGCCGCCGACGTAGCACGACCAGAATTCCGCGCCCGCCGGCAGGGTGAATTTCTGGTAGGCCTTGTCGTTGTTCTTCACGAGGTAGCTGGCCTGTGTGAGCATCTGTCCGGCCTCGGTGAGCACCGTCGTCAACTGCGTGCGATCCGCCACGGCGCTGAGCACCGGCGCCTCGGCGAAGCGGGAAACCTCGACCTCCAGCCGGTAATCCTCGCCCGCGGTCTGCCGGTAAACCAGCAGCGGCGAGCGGGTGATGAGCGCGCGGTCGGTGGGCGCCAGATCGCTCTCGTCCATGCGCCGCAGCGGGCCGCTGACGTTTTTTTCGCGCAGTTGCAGGCTCGTGGCGCTGGCAACCGCCAGCGTGCCGGTTTCGCGTTCGACGCCGAGGGCGTGGACGCCGCCCAGTGACAGCGTCGCCTTCTGCGGATCGAACTGCTCGTCGTAAGTGATGACCAGTGTGTAACCACCCCACACCTTGTCCTGCAGACTGAGGGTCCACGTCTCGCCGTCCTGATCCTTGCGACGGATGTTCGCGCCGGTGAAATCCACGTTCTTCCAGGTCGCCGGCAGTTTCAGTTTGAACTCCTGCACGCCCTGGTTGAACAACGCGTAGCGGATGGTCGCGCTGCCGCCCACCAGGCCGTCGCCCAGCGTCACCAGGTTGAAAATCTCCGCCACCACCCGCGCCCGCAACTGTTCGGCCGCCAGCGTCACCGACCAGCCGGCCTGCTCGGCGATGAAAGCGAGCGCCTCGTCGCCGCGGCGCTCCGGCAGGCTGGCCACCGGCACCGCGCGCACGCCGTTCAACTCGGCGGTCTTCAGCCGGATGCCCGGCGCGGCGGCGGCGGCGATCTGCGCCGTCTCCTTCACCGCGCCAGCGACGCGCAAGGGCGTCACCACGACGCTCGCGGGAATCGTCGGCTCCGCTTGTTCGAGCTGCACGTCCAACCGGCGCGCGCCCAACACGCGGTGGTTGAAGGTCACTGTGAGTTTCTCCGGCCGGACAACCCGACCCGCGACCGAGGCGCCGCCGGCCTTCCAGTCTTCGACGCCCTCGCCACGAACGTCGGTCACGGTCATCCCGTTGAGCGGAGCGAGTTCGAGCTGGTAAATGCCGGCCTTTTCGACGCTCAGGTTGAGCGTTTGCGCCACGACCAGCCGCGCCTCCTCCAGCCGGGCGTTGACGCGGCTGGCGACGCTGATGGCCGGTTCGACGCGGCGCACCTGCACCGGCAACGCGAGCGGCCGGCCGTAAAACCGATACGCCGCCAGCGCACCCGCCGGCGCGTTTTCCTGGCGCAGGCCGGTGAGCGCCCCGGTTTCCACGACCGTGTCCTCGGCCGTGACGACCACCGCGCCGTTCTCGCGCTCCATGTTGAGCGGCTGCGGCAAATCGAGCGCGCCGGCAAACGGCAGGCGGTCCTCGGTTTGCTCGGTCGCGACCGTGAGCGCGTAATGGTTTTCGACCGGCTTGAGGAACTCGATGCTCAGCACCTGACGGCCGGCTTCGGTTTTCACCTGCCAGTCCTTCGCCTGCTCGCCTTCAACCTTCGTCAAGGTCTGGTTCGTGGGAATGACCATCGCCAGCCGCGCGAGCCTGCCCTGTAGCACGTCGAATTGAAACTGCGTCTGAAACTTCACGACCGTGGGCGTGATCTGCACCGCGGCGGTGGTGTCGCACGTCGCCAGCGCCTGGCGCGCCACGACGGCCTGCCGGCCCTGCCAGCGCAGGCTCACCAGCCGGTCGGCGCCGAGCACGCCGCGCACGAAGCGGGTCGCTTCCGTCGTGCCGGCCATCGCGTCGGCCACGGGCGCGCCGCTGAGAAGCTGGATGTCCACGCCTTCGCCGGCCGTGGCGCTGACCGTCGCGATGCCCGCGGCCGGCCCGGTGAACGCCATCTGGCTCCAGGACCCGGCCTGGGTGACTTTCGCGACGACTTCCAGCGTGATGTGGAACGGCCCGCGCCGGTCGGCGACGAGCCGGTATTGATTACCGTCCCGCGCGAGGCGCAGGTGCGGCGGCAGCTTGGCGGCGGGGACGGCGACGTCGCCGGCGAACAACACGGCGCCCGCCTCGCCCTTGCCCGACATTTCGCCGGTAATTTGCGCCGTGAAACGCGCCTCCTGGTCGCTCAATTTTCCCTCGTAACGCACCTCGCGAAACAGCACTTCCGCCGCGGCGGCGGGGGGCTCCTTCGCCGGCAGCGATGCAGGCAGGAGGAGCAGCGTCAGAAGGGCGACACGGAAACCCGCAAACAGTTCGGAGTTCATGGCAGTCGTTGGCTGGCTGGTGAGCATCGTTCGCCTGCCGGAAAAGAAAAGCCGAATCCGCCCCGTCCGGCGGCCCATCGGTGGCAGGTGTCTCGTTGCACGACGGGTTAGACGGGAATCGCCGCGTGATGCTCCGCAGCCCACGCCAGCGGATTGCGAAATGAAGATTGAGCCAACGAGGTCGTTCCGGCATAAGGCTCGCGTGCGGATTTCCATCGTCATCCCGGCGTTCAACGAGGAAAAGCTCATCGGCCGCTGTCTCGCGGCAGTGACAGAGGCGGGTGTGGCGTTCGCGGACGCCGGTTGGTCCAGCGAAGTGATCGTCTGCGACAACAACTCCACCGACCGCACGGCCGAACTCGCGCGGCAGGCTGGCGCAACGGTGGTCTTCGAGCCGGTGAATCAGATCAGCCGGGCGCGCAACCGCGGCGCGCAGGCCGCCACGGGCGACTGGCTGCTGTTCCTCGACGCCGACTCGTTCCCGATGCGGGCGTTGTTCGCCGACCTCATGACCGCGATCCAGTCGGGCCGTTTCGTGGGCGGCGGGGCGAACGTCGAAATGGAGAATTACCACGGCCGGGGCAACGTTGGCGTGATGCTATGGAACTGGCTCAGCCGGCGATTGCACTGGGCGGCGGGGTCGTTTGTGTTTTGCGAAACCGCAGCCTTCCGCGAACTGGGCGGGTTCAGCGAGGAACTGTTCGTCTCGGAGGAAATTGACTTTAGCCGCCGCCTAAAAATACTGGCGCGGCGGCGCGGCAAGAAACTGACGATCCTCAGCCGGCACCGGCTGGTGACCTCCGCCCGCAAACTGCATCTTTACTCGGCCCGCGAATATCGCGCGTTTTTCCGGCGTTGCATCCTGCATCCCCGGCGCAGCCAGCGGGACCGCGCCGCCTGCGGCATCTGGTATGACGGCCGCCGGTAGGCGGTTTAGAACCAGCGGCCTTTCTGCGCCGCGAGCGCGTCGAAGGCGAACTGCACGGCGATGGCCACCAGCAGCAGGCCCATGATGCGCGTGGTCAGCCGCAGTGCGATCGGACTGAGCCATTTGGCGCCCGCGGCGGAAAGCCGGAAAATCAAAAAGCTGAGGCCGCACACCGCTGCAATGCAGAGGAACAACGCCACCTGCTTGGCAATGCTGTCGGCCTGGCCGTGCAGCAGCACCGCCGTGGTCATCGCGCCGGGGCCGGCAAGCATCGGCACCGCCAGCGGCGTGATCGCGATGTCCTCCTTCGCCGCGCCGGCGTCGGTTTCCTCGGAGGTTTCCTGCACGCGCGAACGCTGGGCGCGCAGCATGTCGAGCGCGACGAGCATCAGCACGATGCTGCCCGCCAGTTTGAACGCCGGCAGCGTGATGCCCAGCAGCCGGAAAATCCAGTTCCCCGCCCAGGCGAACACGATCAACACGCCCGCCGCCACGCTGGACGCCAGCCGCGCCATGCGGATGCGCGCCTCCGGCGTGTCCGTGGGCGTCATCGCCAGAAACGCCGGCACCGCCGCGACCGGGTCCACGATCACGAACAGCGAACTGAACGCCAGCAGGATGTATTCGAGCATGTCAGACGCAGCACGGCGCGAGGATGGCATCGCTCATGCCGTGAATGATTTTTTTGTCCGCCGGGCAGATGGTCGCCAGCACGCCGCTGAGTTGCGCGCGCGCCGCGTCGCCGTCGCCGTGGACGAAATAATACGGACACAGCCGCGCGCGGCCAGCCATTTTGACGGCCTCGCCGCGGGCAAAATCGAACCACGTCGCCTCGACGACGCGCGGTTTGTGATACCGCTGCAGCACGAACGGCGTGCGCGGAAAGCTCCGGATCGCCGCGTCCACGGCCGCGCTCCAGTCGCCCACGGACAGATCGCTGCCGAGCGACACGCTCCGCGCGCCCCACGCGGTTTCCGCGAAGCCGGACGCCTTAAGGATCAAATCGCGCTCGCGTTGCGAAAGCGACTTGAGCTGGTTCCAATCCGTGAGGCCCAACTCCGGAATCGCCGCTTGCGGCGGCAGCGGCGTGGGGTCCACCACCCAGGTGAACGGCACCGCCGGCTTCAGTCGCTGGAAGAAATTCTCGCCCAGCTCCTGCCGCCAGAACTCGCGCAGGTTGCGGTTCCACAGCAGCGCGAACAGCATCTTCTCCTCGAACATCGGCTTGGGCGGCGGCGTCAGCCGGATCCGCTTCGCCGCCGCCAGTTCAAACAACCGGTTGGCGCTGGCCACGTTCGCCAGGTCGAACAACTCGAAAAAGCGATACACCGCGTCGCCGTCGGCGAAGTCGGCGAACTCCGTGTCGCGGACGGCGAATCGCAACGCGTCCAACTGGCCGGCGAGCCATTCCATTTCCGGCCGATACGTCGCCGCCTCCGCGGACACGACGATGTGAACGCGCGGCGCGGCGCCGAAAATTCCGGCAAAGCCGTCCATCATGCCCCGTTCGCCGCCCAGGATTTTGGACTTCGGATTTCGGACTTCGCATCGGCCGTAGATCTGGTTCAGCCAGGCCGTCAATCCGATGCCGCCGGGCACCGCGTCCAGTTCCGTGATGGCGATCCCGTTGTCCGTGAGCAGAATGTCCGGCCGGATGACGCGGGGCAGTTCGTTTTTGAACGCCGGATGGCGTTGCCGCGCGATCAACTCCGCCGGTTTGCCGCGATCCAGCCATTCCGCCACCCACGCGGGCTGTTTGCCGGCGACGCTCTGCCGGTAAAGCAGGTTCACCGCGCGGTTGAACTGCAACAACACACGGCCCAGGGTTTCCAATTCCTTCGCCAGTTCCGGCCCCAGCGCAAAGGGCGCCGACGCAATGCGCCACGAAAGGTCGGCGAACAGCCCGTCGGCCGGCAGGGCCTCGCGGATGGCTTGGGCGCACTCAGCGGTATTCATGAACTTCTGGCGGAAACGGGAGGACGGATGGCTGTCCCCTCCTCACCGGCGGCGGGACAACGAACGTTCCACGCGGATCGGTTGGAGCGACTGGCTGGGCATGACGACGGCACGCATTGCCGAAGACTAACGGTGCTGCAAACGACTGGCAAGCGAGGGCTTGTCTGGGTGGCGTCCGCTACGGGGTTGCGGCAGGCTGCCGGCCCCCGTTCTCAGTGTCGCGACCGATCCTCGCGCCCACCGGCGTCGGTGCGAACCGGCACTTTCCCAATGGCAAGTAGTGCCGGCAAACACGGGTCCTGCCCGTTTTGAATCACCGCAAATGCCATTTTCGCAGTGAGCTGGGTTATTTCCCGCGGTTTGGCCCGCGCCAACCCGAAAACCAGAGGTGGCCGGATCGCATCGAAGATTCATATCATTGTTCCTGCACCGTCCAAAGACAAACCCGGGTATGTCTTTGCCCACCCGGCGGGCAGGCCTTAAAACGCTCCCCACAGCCCGAAATCCAGCCAAAACGACCTTGCCAAGGCAGGACAATCCGCGTAATCCTGTGCGCCATGGAACCCCCAACGCCAGTCGATCTCGAATTAGCCAGTTTCGCGGCCAATAAATGCTGTTCGGCCGCAATGAACGCCACCCGAGGATTTGTTCGGTTAGCGCTGCTTGCAACGCTCGTGGTTCCAGTGGCCGCGTTCGCCAAGCGCATCCCTGCTCCGGTAATCGAGCCAGTAGTTCACGAAGGCGTGCGTTACACAGTTCCGAACGACAGAGGAACGGTTGGATATGTGGTCGCGTTGGATGTCGCCACTGGCAAGCAGCTTTGGAAGAAGACCCTCTTCAGAAAGTGTATTTGTCCGTTCTTGGAGCACGACGTCCAGTGGGTATTCATCAAGCAGATGCGACTGGACGGGGATCGCTTGATCTTCGTGAGCGAGCGAGACAAGTCTTACGCGCTGGATTTAAAGACGCGGAGAGTCAAGAGACTCAAACGGCAAAGGCGAGCCAAACGAGGGCCGAACAAACCGGCTGCAGGCAACGCCGGGATCGCGTCTTGGTTGACAATCGGACACCATTGGCCCGGCGTGCCTGAGCCGGGACGTTCGACATAAACCGTCATGCGTATCGCCGTCACAGGAACCTTCGGATACTCAGGCCGCTATATCACGAAACGCCTGCTGGCAGCCGGCCACGAGGTCATTGCGTTGACGAACTCGCTGCGCCGTCCGAATCCTTTCGGGGAGAAGGTGACGGCTTTTCCCTTCCACTTCGCCGAGCCTCA
This sequence comes from bacterium, assembly GCA_021780105.1. Taxonomy (GTDB): domain Bacteria; phylum Verrucomicrobiota; class Verrucomicrobiia; order Limisphaerales; family J093; genus JAJXZJ01. Next base: position 153,312 of record JAJXZJ010000046.1, on the reverse strand, counting down.
CAAGTTGCGCGACTCCTTGGAGGGAGTACACGCCCTGGTCAACACATATTGGGTGCGGTTCGATCACCGGCTGTTTACGCATCGCCAAGCGGTTGCGAACACCAAGATTTTGTTTTCTGCTGCCAGGGAAGCCGGCGTGCGGCGGATTGTTCATGTGAGCATCACCAACCCGGACAGCGCGTCTGATCTCCCGTATTTTCGCGGGAAAGCGGAGCTTGAATCCGCTCTGAAGTGCTTGGGCGTCTCTTATTGCATACTCCGCCCGACGGTCCTGTTTGGGAAGGAGGACGTTCTCATCAATAACATCGCTTGGTCTCTACGCCATCTTCCCGCCTTTGGCGTCTTCGGGTCTGGAGACTACCGACTACAACCAATTTACGTGGACGATCTCGCACAGTCAGCCGCCCAGAAAGCGGAGGGAGGCGCTGATGAGGTTGTTGAGGCAATCGGCCCCGAGACGTTTACGTATCGCGGGTTGGTTTCCAGAATCCGCAACGCACTTGGTTTGAAGCGTCCCATCCTTTCAGTTTCACCCGGACTGGGCTACTGGGGCTGCCGGTTGTTTGGACTGTTTGCGGGTGATGTCGTGATTACTCGCGAGGAGATTCGCGGGCTGATGGAAGGCCGCCTGTACGTGGACGCACCACCTTTGGGGGCCACGAAGTTGACAGAATGGATAGACCAGCAGAGAGACACCCTCGGACGCCATTATACGAGTGAGATGGCACGCCGAGTTGACCGGGTATCTGAGTACAAATCAAATTGAATGTGAACCAGATGGTGCAACCCGTTTTTGCCATGCTTACCTATCTTTTGAGAATCCTGGGGTGCGCTCTAGGTGTCGTGATCGGCTCGGTGTTGGGCGGTATGCTTTTTGCGGCACTCGGATTGCCGGGGCCCCAAATGCCGGCGGCGGTGGATACCCGGTTGCTGGCGCTTTCATCGCTGGTTGGCGGCGTGGTGCTATCCATCGGGCTGGCCGAAATCGCGCGCCGGTTGCGCGGCAGCTTTTGGACTCGCTGGCTGATTGTGGGGTGGTTTGCCTACGGGTGCCTGGGCATCAATAACACGATCGAAGCTTCCATCTTCACCTCCATCGGCGGATCGCTGGCGTTAGCCGTTCTGTGGCTGGTGGCGTGCCTGATCTCGGCGTGCCTGATCACGCTGTTGTTTCGCAATCCCACACCGGCCGAACCGTTTGGGGCGAGCGTCCGCCTTTTCTTCGCTGGCAGGACTTGGGGACAGTGGGCATGGCGCCTGTTTGCGGCCTGGCTCGCGTTTCCCGTGGTTTACTTTGTGTTCGGAATGCCCGTTGGCCTGTTGGTCCAGCACGCTTACCGCGAGCAAGCCTTTGGCCTGCGACTACCCGGTTTGGAAGTTGTCATTGCGGTCCAACTCGTCCGCAGCATCGTCTTCCTGCTCGTGGCATTGCCGGTTTTTGTCGCCTGGTCAGGCTTGCGGCGGCGGCTCAACCTGATCTTTGGCCTGAGCCTTTTCATCGTCCTCGGACTTTATGGCCTGATTCAAGCGTATTGGTTACCCTGGAGCATGCGGGGATTGCACACAGTCGAGATTCTGCTGGATTCGCTGGTTTACGGCTGGCTGCTCGTCAGCCTGTTGGTGCCGCGCGCCACGCCGCCATCAATACCACTTCCGCTGGCGGCCGCCAACGGGGACGTTCAAGGCGTCGCGGCGGGCACGGAGAGTTAGCCCTCCGGTTGTTCCGAGTCCCATGACGAAAGTGGCGGCCAACAAAATCGCTGCTCGGAAACGGCGCCGGCGCCCGCCCTTCGAACCCTGCTTGGTAGTGCCTGTCGTCATTGGTTGGCCGCGCTCCGGTCAATGACACGGCCATGAGGCAATTCCCATGAACGTTCGCGGCGCCGACTTTGTGCTGTTTCTCGTCTCCGATCTGTCCCTGGCGGTTGCTTTTTACCGCGACATGCTTGGAGTCCGCTGTGAAATCGAGAGTCTGGAACATCAGTGGGCGGAGTTCGATTGCGGAAACCTCACGTTATCTCTGCAAGGCCGCGCGCTTGCAGACGGAGTTCGTGGCGGGGGACGAATTGCCCTGGCAGTGGATGACATTTCTGCGGCATACAAGGAGCTGACGCAAAAGGGCGTTGTCCTCGCATCGGGGCCGGTGGACAACGGCTGTTGCTGGCATCTCGAAGTCCCGGACCCTGACGGCAATGTTGTGATCCTGCACCAGCGTTCAGATGGAACCTGCGGTCAAAATCTCAAACCGGCACAACGATCCAAGGGTTGAGCGTGTAACGCCTTCGGACGGCAGATCACGACATTCGCTGGCGTCTCGCGGTGATTTCCCGCAGCCCGTCCTCCAGTTCCAGCCGCGGGAGGCCGCCGGCGGCGAGCGCTTCGTCACTCAACACCTGCAGCCGGTGATAGAAGGCAAGACCGAGGTCGAGCAGGTCGCGGTTGTCCGGCGTGGTGTCCAGCAGGGCGAAGAGCGCGTCCTCGGCCTTGTCGAAGCGGCCCTCTTGTTCGTGCAGGAGCATGAGTGCGCCGTAGGTGCGCGGAGGCAGGGGCTGGGGTTTGAGGCGCTCGCACAGCTCGTCAATCGTGGGCGCGTGTTCGGCCAGCGGCACGGGCTGCCCCTGGAGCCGCAGTCCGAGCACGAGATGGAGGGCCTTCACCCAGCAATCGCGGCTGACATCCGGGCGGTTTTGCGCGGCCGCAACGATGCCGAGCTGCTTCAGCACCGCGGCGACGACGGCGCATTTCTCGCGCACCAGTTGCGGCGGATCGCCAATGGCCAGACGGGCGAGAATTTCGCCATCCGCGAGGCTGGTCACGGAATCGGTGCCGACGTCGAGCAGCGCGCGCAGGAGAAGGTCCATGCGCCGGACCGCGCCCAGATAATCCTCGGTGCGCACCAGGCCGGCGATCTCCACCAGCCATTGCACGTAGCGTTTGATCCAGGCCAGGATGTAATCTTCGCGGATCATGCGTTCGCGCGCGCCGGGAGCGAACCGGGTCGCCGGTGGCGCACGGCCGCATTCCGGGTGAAACCGGTGGAAAAGACAAGCCCAACCTCGCGACGAACGGCGGCGGCCTGGATTTCCGGGGGCGGAGCTTGACTTATCAAGCTCAGCCGGTAAGTAACGGCGAGCGTTTTGGCGTCATGACTTCAGGATCCAACGAACCGGCCGGCCAAAGCCGCGGCAGGCGCGGCGGACCATCGCCGCGCCGGATGTCCCGAACGATCCCCGGCGAAGTCTCTTCACTCCGTCCCGCCACGTTCCTCCGAACCGCATGAACATCTTCCGTCGTAAATCCGTGGCCGACCTTCAGGCGGAAGCGTTGAACGACCAGCGGCTGCACCGCGCGCTGGGACCGTTGAACCTGACGGCCCTGGGCATCGGGGCGATTGTCGGGGCGGGGATCTTTGTGCTCACCGGCCAGGCGGCGGCGCAATACGCCGGGCCGGGTATCGTCTTCTCCTTCATTCTGGCGGGGATTGCCTGCACGTTCGCGGGGCTGTGTTACGCGGAGTTTTCCGCGATGATCCCGATCTCCGGCTCGGCCTACACTTACGGTTATGCCACGCTCGGCGAGTTTGTCGCCTGGATCATCGGGTGGGATTTGATCCTGGAATATTTATTCGCGGCCTCGACGGTGGCCGTGGGCTGGTCGGGTTACGTCACCGCGTTTTTGAAGGACCTGGGCATCGCCATCCCGGCGGCGTTCACGTCCGCGCCCTACGATCACAAGGCCTCGGCGGAGGCCGGCCTGAACGTCTGGCGCTTGTTTACCGAGGGCTGGATCAGCACGGGCGCGGTGCTCAACATCCCGGCCATGGTGGTGGTGGCGGTCATCACCATCCTCCTCATCATCGGCATCAAGGAATCCGCCGCCTTCAACAACGTGATCGTCGCCGTCAAACTGGTGGTGATCTTTCTCTTCATCGGCATTGGCGCCGCCTACATCAACCGCCAGAACTGGCACCACTTCATTCCGGAAAACACCGGCACCTGGGGCCATTTTGGATGGTCGGGCGTGCTGCGAGCGGCGGGAGTGATTTTCTTCGCCTACATCGGCTTTGATTCCGTGTCCACGGCCGCGCAGGAGGCGAAGCGGCCGCAGCGGGACATGCCGATCGGCATCCTGTGTTCGCTGGCGGTCTGCACGGTGCTTTACATCGTCGTCTCGCTGATTCTGACGGGCATCGTTTCCTACACGAAGTTGAACGTGCCGCATCCGATCTCGGTGGCCATCAGTTCGCTCGGACCCAGCCTGGCCTGGCTGCGGGTGATCATCAACATCGGCGCGATCGCGGGCCTTTCGTCCGTCATCCTGGTGATGATGCTGGGCCAGCCGCGCATCTTCTACACGATGGCCAAGGACGGACTGCTGCCGCCGGTGTTCAGCGCGGTGCATCCGCGGTTCCGCACGCCCTGGGTGGCGCAGCTCCTGACCGGCCTGCTCGCCACCCTCATCGCGGGTTTGTTTCCCATCGGCCTGCTGGGCGAGCTGGTTTCCATCGGCACGCTCCTGGCCTTCATGATCGTCTGCGCCGGGGTGCTGGTGCTGCGGTTCACGGACCCGCAGATTCAACGGCCATTCCGCACGCCGATGGTCGGCGTGGTGGCGCCGCTGGGCATTCTTTTCTGCGGCTGGCTGATGTATGGCCTGCCGCGCGACACCTGGGCGCGGCTGCTTCTCTGGATGGCAATCGGGCTGGTCATTTATTTCACCTACGGCATGCGGCGGAGCGTGCTGGCGCACCCGAAGAACCCGCCGGCGCAAGAGAAGTTTTGACCGGAGCCGGGCCGGCCTCTACGTTTGCGCGTCGGCCAGCCGGGCCGGGCATTGGCGGTGCGCGTCCGGACCCGGAGGCTGGCCGCGCCGACAACCGGAACAACCAACACGCCGTTTGCTGAAGACGGAAGCATTCCGCGGCCACGTCGGCCGGAGAATCAATCGGACACGCGCCGCGAATCGTGATCGCAAGACATCCATGAAAGCCAAAATCATTGGCGCAGTTTTGCTCGTGCTGCTGGTGGGCGGCGGACTTGCAGGCGTGAAGACGCGGCAATTCCAGAAGCTCATCGCCGCCGGCAAGGCGTTCGCGTCCCCGCCGGAGTCGGTGTCCGCGGTCGTGGTGCAGGAGGAGAAGTGGCAGGCCACGCTCGGGGCCATCGGCACCGTCACCGCGGTCGAGGGCGTGAACGTGACCACGGAAATCCCCGGCATCGTGCGCGACATCGCCTTCAACTCCGGCGCCGCGGTGGCGAAAGGCGACCTGTTGGTGCGGCTGGACACGTCATCCGAGGAGGCGCAACTGCGGGCCGTCGAGGCGCAGGCCGAGCTTGACCGGCTCAACCTGGCCCGCATGCAGGCGCTGCGAAAGGACAAGACCGTGTCACAATCGGATCTGGACACGGCCGAGGCGGCCTTGAAGCAAAGCCAGGCGAATGCCGACAACATCCGCGCCACCATCGCAAAAAAGACGATTTGCGCGCCGTTCGCCGGCCGGCTCGGCATCCGGCAGATCAACCTGGGCCAGTATCTCGACGCCGGCAAACCGATCGTGTCGCTGCAATCGCTGGCGCCCATTCACGCCGATTTCTCGCTGCCGCAGCAGGACCTGGCCCGGCTGAAGACCGGCATGCCGGTGCGGTTGATCACCGACGCCTATGCCGGCCGGCAGTTCGACGGCACGCTCACGGCGATCAATCCCGACCTGGATGCATCCACGCGCATGGTCGGGTTGCAGGCGACGTTCGCCAATGCCGATCAACTGCTCCGGCCGGGCATGTTCGCCCGCGTCGAGGTGCTGTTGCCCGAAGAACAGTCCGTCCTGGTGATCCCGGCCACGTCGGTCCTCAGCGCGCCTTACGGCGACACGGTTTACGTCATCGAGTCCAAGCCCGGCCAGGATGGCAAGCCGGCGCTGGCCGTGCGGCAGCAGATCGTCCGCGCCGGGCAGGCACGCGGCGATTTCCTGAGTGTCGTCTCGGGGCTCAAGGCGGGCGACCGCATTGTCAATTCAGGCCTGTTCAAGCTCCACAACGGCATGGCCGTGACGGAGAACAACGCGCTGGCGCCGAAGACTTCCGAAACCCCGCATCCCACGGACAGTTGACCGCCGGAGCTGCTTCATGAAGTCGTTCACCGATTTGTTCATCCGGCGGCCCGTGCTGGCGGTGGTCGTCAACCTGGTGATTTTGATCGCCGGGGCGCAGGCCATCCGCTCGCTCAACGTCCGCCAGTATCCGCGCAGCGAAAACGCGACGGTGACGGTCACCACGGTCTATGTCGGCGCGAGCGCGGAGCTGGTGCGGGGGTTCATCACCACGCCGCTGGAGCGGGCGATTGCGGCGGCCGACGGCATTGACTACCTCTCGTCCAGCAGCACGCTGGGTTTGTCCACCATCACGGCGCGGCTCAAGATCAACTACGACCCGACCAAGGCACTGGCGGAAATCAGCTCCAAGGTGGACCAGGTCCGCAACGACCTGCCGCCCGAGGCCGAGGTGCCGATCATCAACATCGAGACGGCGGACTCGCAATTCGCCTCTGCCTATCTGAGCTTCAGCTCGGACATTCTCGAAGCGAACCAGATCACCGACTACCTCGTCCGCGTCGTGCAACCGCGTCTCTCGGCCATCGAGGGCGTGCAGCGCGCGGACATCCTGGGCGGACGCACCTTCGCCATGCGCATCTGGCTGAAGCCGGACCGGCTGGCGGCTTACAACATCAACCCATCCCAGGTGCGTGACGCGCTGGCGGCGAACAATTTTCTCTCTGCCATCGGCCAGACCAAGGGCGCGCTCATCCAGGTCAACCTCACGGCCAACACCGACCTGCGCTCGGTCGAAGACTTTCGCAACCTCGTCGTCCGCCAGGCCGGCGACCAACTGGTGCGGCTGGGCGACGTGGCGGACGTGGTGCTCGGCGCGGAGGATTACAACGCAGAGGTGCGGTTCACCGGCGAAAAGGCCGTGTTCATGGGCATCTTTGTGTTGCCGAACGCGAACTCGCTCGATGTCATCCGCCGCGTCCGCGCGGAAATGACGCTGATCGAAAAGGACCTGCCCACCGGGCTTAACGGCCACATCGCCTATGACGCCACCAAATACATCGAGGACGCCATCCACGAAGTCCTGAAGACGCTGAGCGAGACGCTGCTCATCGTGGCGATCGTGATCTTCCTGTTCCTCGGCTCGGTCCGGTCGGTGCTTGTGCCGCTGGTGGCCATCCCGGTTTCGCTGATCGGCGCCATGTTCCTCATGCAGGTGTTCGGCTTCACGGTGAACCTGCTCACGCTGCTCGCCATCGTGCTCTCCGTCGGTCTGGTGGTGGACGACGCGATCGTCATCGTGGAGAACGTGGAGCGCCACATCCGCGAAGGCCAGACGCCGCCGAACGCGGCCCTGCTCGGGGCGCGCGAACTGGTCAGCCCGGTGATCGCGATGACGATCACGCTGGCGGCGGTGTATGCGCCGATCGGCCTGCAAGGCGGCCTGACGGGGTCGTTGTTCCGCGAATTCGCGTTCACGCTCGCCAGCGCCGTGTTCATTTCCGGCATCGTCGCGCTCACGTTGTCGCCGGTCATGTCGTCCAAACTGCTCGACGCCGGGCGCGAGGAACACGGTCTGACGGGCCGGATCAACCACGGATTCGACGCGCTCCGGCGGTTCTACGGCCGGGTGCTGGACGCCACGCTGTCCGCGCGGCCGGCGGTTTACATCGTGTGGGTCGGCCTGACCCTGCTGGCGGTTCCGATGTTCCTCATGGCCTGGCAATCCAAGGACCTTGCGCCACCGGAGGACCAGAGCGTGTTGTTCGGCATCGTCGAGGCGCCGGCAAACGCGACGATCGAGCAAACCACTTTTTACACCGAGGCGGTGAACCGCGCGCTGATGAGCACGCCGGAGGCGAACCAAAGTTTCCAGGTCACGTTTCCCGACAATGGTTTTTCCGGGCTGGTCTTGAAACCCTGGGGCGAGCGCAAACGCACGGTGTTCCAGATCACGCCCGAGGTTCAGGCGAAGGTGAACGCCATTCCCGGCATCCGCACCATGGTTGCCACGCCGTCGGCCCTGCCCGGCGGCGGACAGTTCCCCGTCGAGTTCGTCATCGGCGCGACGGCCGATCCGCAGGTCATTTTGGAATTTGCGCAGCAGTTGCAGCAAAAGGCCGCCGCCAGCGGCATGTTCGCCTTCCCGCCGGTCATTGACACCAAGATTGACCAGCCGGAAGTCGAGCTGACGCTGGACCGCGACAAGGTGTCCGCGCTCGGCCTGAACATGGCCTCGGTCGGCGCCGACCTGGGCACGCTCATGGGCGGCAACTACGTCAACCGCTTCGATTTCGCCGGCCGCAGCTACAAGGTGATCCCGCAGGTCAAACGGGTCGAACGGCTCAATGCCAGCCAGCTCCAGGACACCTACGTCAAGGGACCGAACGGCCAGTTGGTGCCGTTGAGCACGTTCGCGACGCTGACGCACAAGGTCGAACCGCGCTCGCTGAACCGCTTCCAGCAGTTCAACGCGGTGAAGATCAGCGGCGTGGCCGTCCGGCCGCTGGATGAGGCGCTGCGGTATCTCGAAGCCGAGGCGGCCAAGATTCTGCCGAAAGGTTACAAGCTGGACTACACCGGCGAGTCGCGGCAGTTGCGCGTGGAGGGCAGCAAGTTCCTGCCCTCGTTCACGCTGGCCCTGGTGTTGATCTTTCTCGTGCTGGCGGCCCAGTTCAACAGCTTCCGCGACCCGCTGATCATCCTGCTCGGCTCGGTGCCGCTGGCGATGTTCGGCGCGCTCATTTTCAGCTTTCTCAAGATGCCCGGCCAGAACATGGCCTTCTGGACCGAGGGCTGGACCACCACGCTGAACATTTACGCGCAGGTTGGCCTCGTGACCCTGGTCGGGCTGGTGTCCAAAAACGGCATCCTCATTGTCCAATTCGCCAACGAACTGCAACGCGCCGGCCGGCCCAAACTTGAGGCCGTGCGGCAGGCGGCAATGGTGCGGCTGCGGCCGGTGTTGATGACCAGCGTGGCGACCGTGGCGGGCCATTTCCCGTTGACGCTGGTCACGGGCGCCGGCGCCGCCGCGCGCAATTCCATCGGCATCACCGTGGTCGCCGGCATGGCGCTGGGCACGATCTTCACGCTGCTGGTGATCCCTTCGATCTATGTGCTGATCGCCAAGCAGCACGCCGGCGAGAATCCGGGCGCGATCGGCCGCGACTTTGCCCCGTCCGCCCAGCCCGCCACGGCATCGCTTCCGGACCTGGAGACGGCCGTTCGCTGAGACGCCACGCCCGCATTTCGCACCGCCAGCCGCCGCTTTTTTCGCGGCGCGGGCGACCGCCCGATGAGGGGTTGCAAAATGCCAGCCGGGTGCTACAAACTCCCTGTTTCGTTGTTGTTTGAGTATGCCAACTTACCATTACGTTTGCGAAAAGTGCGGCCACGAGTTTGACCACTTTCAATCCATGAATGACCAGCGGTTGCAGACTTGTCTGAAGGACGCGTGCGGCCAGAAAACCTGGGGCAAAGGACGCGTTCGCCGCGAATTGGGCACCGGTGCGGGCATCATCTTCAAAGGCGCGGGTTTTTACGCCACCGACTACCGCAGCCCCGGCTATCAACAGGCGGCCAAGGCGGCGGCTTCCGCCAGCGGAGGGGCAGGCGGCCAGGAAAAAACCGGCGTCAACGGCAAGGAAGTGGCGGCGCCCGCCGAGTCAGACGCCAAGCCGGCGGCGAAACCGACCGCGCCCGGCGGGAAGTGACCGGGCGATGTGGACCGCCGTCCGCCAGTTGTGCCACGCTCCGCGCTGGTTCGCGTGGATGACGCTCGCCTGGCTGACCGGCGGCTGCTCGCGGACGCTCGGTGACACGCCCATGCGCTGGGTCCCCAAGGAACCCACCATTTTCAGCCGGTCGGGCCAGTTCATCATTCACAGCCGGCAGATGACCGTCCCGACGTTTCACCAGCCGATCGGGATCACCAACCGGACCTACATCGTCATCCAGCCCGACGCGCTGGCGGTCTGCGCAGAACGGGTGAAGGCGCGGCTGCTGGCGCAACTGGCCGCCCCGGATCGCTGGCGCGGGCGGGTGCATTTGTTCATCCGGCCGGGCGATCGGGTGGCCGAGCCGTCAACCATGAAAGCCATCCTGTTCGCCGACGGCTGGCATTACAGCCTCGAAATCCCGGAGCGCGTGGAGGCGCGCCCCCTGGTGCGCTCGTTGCTCCTGGTGCTCCTGACGGAAATCGCCAACCGCCATCCCGGCTCGCACACGCCGGAGATCCCGTATTGGCTGGTGGATGGACTGACCGGCATTCTGCTCGCCGAGGTGGGACCGGATCTGGTTCCCCAGAGCAACCAACTGCTCGCCAAATTCAGCACCCGCCTGGGCGACTGGGGCGAGCTGCGTCCCAATGACCGCTCCGGCAGCTACACCGACCACGCCCAGGAGTTGCGCGCCTACCTGCAACATCATCCGGCGCTGACGTTCAACGACCTGGCGCTCCCCGGTCCGGCGGAACTGACGGGAAACCAGCAGGAAACATTCCGGATTTGCTCACAGGTGCTGGTGAAGGAACTGCTGCGCCTGCCCCAGGGAAACCAGTTGCTCTGGGAAATGCTCGCCCGGCTCACGGAATCCTTCAACTGGCAGACCGCGTTTGTCCGCACCTTTGGCCGCTATTTTCCCCGGTCGGCGGACGTGGAGCAATGGTGGGCGGTGACGCTGATGCAATTCTCCGGACACGATGAGGCCAACGCCTGGTCACATGCCGACTCGCTCAAGGAACTGGACCAGATTCTGGGCGTGCCCGTGGAAGTGCGGAACTCCAAGGACGCGCCGCCGCAAAACGCGATCGTGCCCCTTCAACGTGTGGTCAAGGACATGCCCTTCGCCCAGCAGCAGCAGGTTTTGCTGACCAAAATCGGCCAGTTGGAAATGCTTCAGGCCAACGCCTCGCACGACGTGGTGCCGCTGGCAACCGGCTATTTGAATGCCCTTCAAGATTACTTGAGCGAGCGGGCGGAGGCCGGTGCCAGCACGACCGAAAAAGGCCGGCCGGCCACGAGCATCCCGCTGGCCGTCCGCCACCTGGTCAACCGCCTGGGGATTCTGGACACCGAACGCGCGGAGGCAGCCCGCGCCCCTGCCCCACCGACGGCAAACGTCAGCAAGCCCCACGCGGCCCTCCCGGCGCCGCCCGCGAACGCCGGCAGGACGGCCGGGCCGGGCGTCCGGTAGCCGCGGCGCGGCCGGCATGAGATTTCGCTTGGAAGCCGGCAGCCGCAGCCCTAGCTTGAAGCGATGTCGAAGACACCCGGCAAATACCGGCGGGCAATGATGCTCGGCATCGGTCTGGATTCGGACGGTCACAAGCGGCTGACCCGCGGCCCCAATTTTGCCCTCGTGGGCGGCACCGCGGAGACGCACGAAGCGATGACCGAGACGGCCATCAAGATCAACGAGAAGCTCGCCGCCCGCGGCAAGCGGCTGGAGGAAGTGAACCGGGAGGAATTCGACGACATCGCGCACTCGGTCGGGCTGCGCCGCCACGAACCCGAGCCGCAACGGCGGCCGGCGCCATCCAACTGACCCCACCGCACTGCTTGACGCGCGGCCCCCGCGCTTTTACGGTTAGCCCTTGCGCTGCCGACAAGCGGTTGCGCTAATGGAAAGAAATCATATGCCGGCTGACGGTCATCCGTATTTGTTTCTCGCGCTCTTTGCCGGGGCAGCCGTGGTGTTTTGCCTGAGCTTGCTGGGGCTGGCCCGTCTGTGGGCGATGCTGGTGTCGCCCGCCAAACCCGGCCCGACGAAGAACGCGCCCTACGAATGCAGTTTGGCATCGCAAGGCGACGCCTGGGTGCAGTTCCGGTCGGCATATTATCTTTATGCGATCATTTTCCTGGTTTTCGACGTGGAAACCGTGTTCCTGCTGCCGTTCGCGGTGGCGTTCACCCACCTGTCCGTGGGCGCCTTCGTGGCAATGATGGTGTTCCTGCTGCTGCTGGTGGAAGGACTGGTGTGGGCGTGGCGGAAAGGCGCACTGGCATGGCACTGACACGGGCCAATACCGGGCGAGAAAAGGGGGGACGACCATGATTGACGAAGGACTGCGCAGCGAGTTGAGCAAACAGGGCGTGTTCACCACGACCGTGGGAGAGCTTTACAACTGGGGACGCAAGAACTCGATCTGGCCGCTGAACTTCGGCCTGGCCTGCTGCGCCATTGAAATGATCGCCGCCTCGATGGCGCGTTTTGACATTTCGCGCTTCGGCTCGGAGGTTTTCCGCCCCTCGCCGCGGCAGGCCGACTTGATGATCGTGGCCGGCACCGTCACCAAGAAGATGGCGCCGCAGGTGGTGCGGCTCTACAACCAGATGCCGGAGCCGAAATACGTCATTGCCATGGGCGCCTGCGCCATTTCCGGCGGGCCGTTCAAGCAGGGCTACAACGTGCTCAAGGGCATTGACCGGTATCTGCCGGTGGACGTGCATATTCCCGGCTGCCCGCCGCGGCCGGAGGCGTTGCTGCACGCGCTGATCACCCTGCAGGAGAAGATTGCCGGCCAGAAACTGACCGGCCCGGAGCGTGCGCCCCACCTGCAGGAGGAGGCACCCAGCGAATATCCGATTCCGGATTACGGCGCCTACGATCTGGACCCGCCAAAGAACCCGGACGTGTGGCAACCGCCCGTGTTGGCGCGCAAGGACTGAGCCGCGCCGCGAATGTTCACTCAGGTCAAATTGGTTTCGTGGAAACTCTGGACGTAATAAAAACCCGCGCCGAGGCCGCCGTGCCCGGCGCGCAACTGGCTCTGGCGCCCAACGGCGCGGTGCCCGCCGAGGCCTCGCTGGTGGTGGATTCCGCCCATGCCGCCGCCGTGGCGCGGTTTCTCCGGGACGATCCCCAATTGCAGCTCGATTATTGCTCGAACGTCACCGGCGTGGACTGGCTGGAAGCCTCGATCAAGGAGAAGATCAAAACCAGGAAGCTCGTGGACGGCGTCGAAAAGGAGGTTGAGGAAACCGTCGAACACAAACGCCCCGGCCACCTGGAGGCGGTGTATCACCTTTATTCGATGAAGTTGAAGCACGGCCCGCTCGTGTTGCGCCAGCGGACGGCCAACCGGGTGGACCAGGTGCGCGTGGCGTCGCTCACACCGGTCTGGCGCAGTGCCGAGTTCCAGGAGCGCGAGGCTTACGATCTGTTTGGCATCGTGTTCGACGGACATCCCGATCTGCGCCGCATTTTGATGTGGGACGAATTTCAGGATCATCCGATGCGGAAGGACTACGTCGAGCCGGACGACTACGAATACGAACCGACCGCGCATGACGACGTGCTGGACAAGGCCCGGCGACACTACCCGGTGGAGGAGCATCCATGAGGCCCGACTCCGCCGAACCGGACCTTTCCGCGCTGTCCACGGGCGACCTCGTCGTCGAATCCCCCGCAGCGGTGCCGGCCCCGCCGCCACCGGCCACATCGGGATTCGAGCTGACGCCCAAACCGGCGACGGCGCCGGACGCCGACCGCGGATTGCTGGAGGTCGCCATCGGCCCGCATCATCCCTCGACCCACGGGGTGTTCCGTTTGAACGCGGTGCTCGACGGCGAGCGCATCGTGCGGTTCAAGCCGGTGTTCGGCTACCTGCACCGCAACCACGAAAAGATCGGTGAAAACGGCACGTATCTGTCCGCGATGCCTTACACCGACCGGCTGGATTACTTCTGTTCGCTGTCGAACAACTGGGCCTACGCACTGGCGGTGGAGAAACTGGCCGGGCTGGCCGTGCCGGAACGGGCCGACTACATCCGCATCATCACCGCCGAACTGACCCGCATTCAGAACCACGCCGCGCTGATCGGCTTTTTGCTGCAGGAACTCGGTGCCATGGGCACGCCGCTCATGTACGCCTTCCGCGAACGGGAAAAGATTCTCGATTTGTTCGAGGCGCTGACCGGCGCGCGCATGATGTGCAATTACCTGCGCTTCGGCGGCTGCCGTTGCGATCTGCCCGCCGGCTGGCTCGAAGAATGCCGCCGGGTCGTGGAGGGCCTGCCGCGCTTTTTCGATGAGTTTGAGAATCTGCTGTCCACCAACGAAATCCTGATGGCCCGCACCCAGGGCATCGGCGTGCTCCCGCCGGAACTGGCCGTCAGCGCGGGCGTCACCGGCCCGATGTTGCGCGCCAGCGGCGTGAACTACGACCTGCGCAAGGTGGACCGCTACGGCCTCTACGACCGGTTCGAGTTTCGCGTGCCGCTGGGCGAACACGGCGACGTCTATGACCGCTACATGGTGCGCATTCTCGAAATGCGCGAGTCGGCGAAGATTCTTCAGCAGGCGCTGCGCGAGGTTCCCGGCGGACCGATCGTTGATCCGAAGGTCAAACTGCGCAATTTCCGGCCCAAGGCGGGCGAGGCTTACGGCCGTCTTGAGTCGCCCAAGGGCGAACTCGGCTTCTATCTCATCAGCGACGGCTCGACGAATCCCTACCGTTATCGCATCCGGCCGCCGAGCTTCATCAATTTGACGATTCTCGAAGACATGTGCCAGGGATTGACGTTGCAGGACGCATTGGTGATCCTCGGCGCGGTGGACATTGTCATGGGGGAGGTGGACCGATGAACTTGCCCGGAACCGGCATCATCAAGGGCATGGTGGAAACCGCCCGCAATTTCGTGGGCAGCTACCACGATCCCGAACGGCTGACGACCATTGAGTATCCCGAGGAGCGACTGACCCAGCCGGAGAACGCGCGCAGTTTTCCGATGCTCATCTTTGACGACGACCCGGTCAAAGGACTCCGCTGCGTCGCCTGTAAAATCTGCGAGAAGGAATGTCCGCCGCAGTGCATCTACATCGTTCAGGACCGCGACGAACGCGGCAAACCGCGGAAATTCCCGCGCATTTTCGACCTCGACATCTCGGTGTGCATGAGCTGCCAGATCTGCGTCGAAGTCTGCCCGTTCGATTCGATCAAGATGAACACCGAGTTCGAGCTGAGCACGGACGATCGCTTCGGCCGGCTGCTGCTCCACCGCGACGACCTCGCGAAGTCGAACGAATACTACCACCAGATTCACGCCACCGAGGCGGCGGAGGTGGACGCCCGGCTCGCGGACGAGAAAGCCAAGGCGGAGGCCAAGGCCAAACCGGCCGCTGCCAAGCCAGCCTCCCCTGTCCCAACGGCCGCCAAGGCCGCTGCGCCCGCCCAACCGGCCGCGCCGGTGAAGTCGCCGGCGGCGGACAAGCCCGCGGCCAAACCCGCTTCACCGGCCGAACCGGCCGCCGCCTGACCCATGTCCACCGCCCTCGATCAGCTTTTCGTGAACCTGAAGCACTGGGTTGTGTCACGGTTTCCCGCCGACTGGCAGCTTCCCGTTGGGATGCTGATCTCCGCCGGCGCGATCATCGTCGTGTTCGCGTCGTTGTTTGCGATCACCGTGCTGGCCGAGCGCAAGGGATTGGGCCGGATTCAAAACCGCCCCGGTCCCAATCGCGTCGGTCCGTTCGGCCTGCTGCAGCCGCTGGCCGATTTCCTGAAAATGCTGACCAAGGAGAACATCATACCGCAGGCGGCCGACGGCCTGATTTATTTTCTCGCGCCCACGCTGGTCATCCTGCCGACCCTGCTTTCCTTCTCCGTCCTGCCAATGGGACGCAACATGACGGCAGTGGACGTTGACGCCGGTCTGCTGTTCTTCTTCGCGGTCGGCGCCAGCGTGGAATTGGCGGTGTTCATGGCCGGCTGGGCCAGCCGGAACAAGTTTGCCCTGCTCGGCGCCATGCGGGCCATCGCCCAGATGATCTGCTACGAACTGCCACTGATTCTCTCGACGGTCGCGGTGGTCATGGTCGCGGGCTCGCTTTCCCTGTCGGGGATCGTGGACCACCAAGCCGGTTACTACGGCGGCTGGCTGGCCCGCTGGCATGTCTTCACGCCGTGGGGACTGGCCGGTTTCCTGTTGTTCATGACGGCCGCCACGGCCGAATCCAACCGCGCGCCGTTTGACCTGCCCGAAGGCGAGTCTGAAATCATCGCCGGCCACCTCATCGAATACTCTGGCTTCAAATACGCGCTCTTCTTCATGGGGGAATACTTCGGCATGATGGCGGTGAGCGGACTGGGCATCACCCTGTTCCTCGGCGGCTGGCGACCGCCGTTCGCCGGGCTGGAGTGGGTTCCCACCTACCTGTGGTTCTTCGGCAAGCTCGGGGTCTGCATCGCCGTGTTCATCTGGGTGCGCGGCACGCTGCCGCGGCTGCGCGCCGATCAACTGATGAACTTCGCGTGGAAATTCATGCTGCCGCTGACGCTGATCAATCTGCTGGGCGCCGCCGCCTGGCATTACACGGCCGACTGGAGTTTCCTTGGCGCGACACCGGCACGCTGGCTGCTCGGCGCCACGCTGCTCGGCGCACCTTACCTTGCCCTGAGCCGCCGGCTGTTCGGCGGACATGGCATTGGACCGCGAACCTATCGTTTCGCCACCTGACCCCATGCATACCGGTTTTCTCCTGCTCGCTTTGTTGACGCTGGCCAGCGCCGGCGCGGCCATGTGCCTGCGCAACCTGGTTCACTGTGCACTGTGCGTGGCGATCAGCTTCGTCTCCCTCGCGGCGCTGTTCCTGACGCTGGACGCGGAGTTCGTCGGGTTCGCGCAAATTCTGGTCTATGTCGGCGCCGTCGCCATTCTGATTGTCATCGCCATCTTGTTGACACGCGACATCAGCGGCCACGGCCAATCGCTCGTGTTCAAGCCGTGGACCCTCGGCGTCGGCGTGGGGGCGCTGGTCGCCGGCAGTCTGGTCAGCGCCGTGACCAGCAGCGCGTTCACGCATCGCGAACTGCCGCCGGCACCGGCAGCCACCGTCCGCCAGCTTGGGGAAAGCCTCATGACGACCTACGTGGTGCCCTTGGAAATCATCGGCCTGCTGCTCACGGCCGCCCTGCTGGGCGCCGTCCTGCTCGCGCGCCGGGAAAACGAAGGAGGCGGGCGGTCATGACGACATTGCAAAGCTATTTGATTCTTTCCGCGCTCTTGTTCAGCATCGGGCTGGCCGGTGCGCTAACCCGGCGGAACGCCATCCTCGTCCTGATCGGCATCGAACTCATGTTGAACGCAGCCAATTTGAATTTTATTGCCTTCTGGCGCTACGGGCCGCATCCGGAGGCGCTCACCGGCGTCATGTTTGCGCTGTTCTCCATCGGCGTGGCCGCCGCCGAGGCGGCCGTGGGGCTGGCGTTGATCATCGCCATTTACCGGCATTACAAAACCGCCAACTTGGACAAGGTGACCACGCTCAAAGGATGAAACGTTCTCACCTGAACACGCGGCGACGCCCAACCACGAAGCCGTCCACCGTGGCGGTGTGCGTTCGCTTCCACCCGGCAACATGAGCTGGATCGTGCATAACCTCTGGCTGGTGCCCTTCCTGCCGCTCCTGGCGGCGGGACTGACGGCGCTGGCAAAACAACGGCACCGGCGGTTTGCCGCGACGCTCGCCATCGGCTCGATGACCGTGTCATTTCTGCTGGCAGTGGGCGCGTTCGCCCACACGCTGGGCCGTCACGAGGACGAGGCGCGGCAGGTGTTCAATTTCCCGTGGTTCCAGTTCGGCACTGAATGGCTGAAACTGGGCTGGGTGCTCGACCCGCTCACGGCGGCGATGCTGGTGATGGTCACCTTCGTCGGGCTGCTGATCTTCATCTACAGCGTCGGTTACATGGCGCACGACGAGAACTTCACCCGGTTCTTCTGCTTCCTGTCTTTGTTTGCCGGCGCGATGCTCGGCGTGGTCATCGCCAACAGCCTGCTGCTCCTGTTCATCTGCTGGGAACTCGTCGGCCTCACCTCCTATCTGCTCATCGGCTTCTGGTATCACAAGCCAAGCGCGGCGGCCGCGGCCAAAAAGGCCTTCATCACCACCCGCCTCGGCGACGTGGCGCTGTTGCTCGGCATGGTGTGGCTCTATTCGCAAACCGGCACGCTGCTTTTTTACGACAACGGCGCGGGCTGTCTCGAACAATCCGCGCTGGGCGCGATGGTGGCGCAAACCACCAGCCTCGGTCTGGCGGCGTCCACGGGCATCGGCCTGCTGATTTTCGCGGGCGCGGTCGGCAAGTCCGGCCAGGTGCCGCTGCACGTCTGGCTGCCCGACGCGATGGAAGGTCCGACGCCGGTGAGCGCGCTCATTCACGCGGCCACGATGGTGGCCGCGGGCGTCTTCCTCGTCGCCCGCGTCTATCCGTTGATGGCGGCGCGCGACATCGCCGACGTGCTGTCACCCTCGACCGCGGCGCTCCAAGTCGTGACCTGGGTCGGCGCGATTACGGCCGTGTTCGCCGCGCTCATCGCGGTCGCCCAAACCGACATCAAACGCATTCTGGCCTACTCCACGGTTTCGCAGCTCGGCTACATGATGCTGGGCCTGGGCGTCGGCGGCGTGGCCGTGGGCATGTTTCACCTCATCACCCACGCGTTCTTCAAGGCCCTGCTGTTCATGGGCGCCGGCTCGGTGATTCACGGCTGCCACGAGGAGCAGGACATCCGCCGGATGGGCGGCCTGCGGAAGCTGATGCCCGTGACGTTCGCCACGTATGCCGTCGGCATGTTGGCGCTGGCGGGCTTTCCCCTGCTCTTCTCCGGTTTCTGGAGCAAGGACGAAATCCTCCACGCCGCGCACGAGTGGCCGGTGTCGTGCTGGCCGTTTTACTTCGGTCTCTTCGGCGCGCTGTTGACGGCGTTTTACATGACCCGGCAGGTGGCGTGCGTGTTCTTCGGCAACTATCGCGGTCACGCCGCGGAAGGTGCGGCGGCGGGAAATCATCATGCCGCGAAGTCCCGGCGCCACCAACCGCACGAAAGCCCGGCCGTGATGACCGCGCCGCTGGCCATCCTTGCCGCCTTCGCCGTGGTGCTCGGCTTTCTCGGCACGCCGGCGTGGCCGTGGTTCCAAAGCTACCTCGAAGGCGAGGCGGCCATGGTGGATCCCGACAAGCTCCTCGCCCCCGGCACGCTCGCCCTCATGCTTGGCTCGGCCCTCGTTGTCTTCGCGGGACTCGGCCTGGGCTGGTGGCTTTATGGCCGCCGGCCGATGCGCCACGCCGATGACGCCGACGGCCTGGAGCGGCTGCACCCGGAAATCTTCGCCGTGCTGCGGGACAAATTCTACGTGGACGAATTTTACGAGGCCACCGTCATCCGGTTCAACGCCGGCTGCGCGTGGTTGGGCGACTGGCTTGACCGCTGGATCTGGGGTGGCGCCGTGCTGGCCTGCAAATTCATAACGATCGGCCTTTCCTGGCTGAGCCGGTTGTTCGACGAATTCGTGGTGAATCTTGGTTTTGACGAAGGCTGCCGGCGCATCGGGAACGGCGCGCGGTTTACATCGTCGCTGCAGGATGGCCAGACGCAAAACTACCTGCGCACGCTGGCGCTGGCGCTCGCGGCCCTGCTGTTGCTGCTCACCTGGGGGTGCAAGGGATGAACGATTTTCCGGCAATCACCGGCCTGACATTGCTGCCGCTGATTGGCGGCGGACTGTTGCTCGGCCTCGGCGCCGACCACAAGACCCTCGCCCGCCGGCTGGCGCTGGGCGTGAGTGCGCTGGCGCTGGCGCTGGCCGTCACCCTCGCGGTGAATTTCAACCCGTCGTCTGGCGGGCTTCAGTTCGTTCAACGGCTGAGCTGGGTGCCCGGCCTCGGCGTGGACTACTTCGTCGGCGTGGACGGCCTGGGCCTGCTGATGGTGTTGCTCACCGCGCTCGTGGTGCCGCTGGCGCTGCTGGCGTCGGGCCGGATCACGGAGCGCGTGCCGCTGTATTGCGCGCTGGTGTTGCTGCTCCAGGCCGGCCTCTTCGGCACGTTCACCGCGCAAAATTTCTTCCACTGGTTTTTGTTCTGGGAACTGAGCCTCGTCCCGGCGTTCTTCCTCATCAAGCTCTGGGGCGGCCCCGACCGCGGACCGGCGGCGACGCAGTTTTTTGTTTATACAATGGTCGGCAGCGTGGCGATGCTTCTGAGTTTCCTGGCCATCTTCCTCGCGACCGGCAAGTTCAACTTCACCGACCTCGCGGAACTCAGCCAGACCGGCCAGTTGGACGCCAGCCTCGCCGCCAAATTGAACTGGACCTCGCTGTCGCCGGCGGCGCTCAAGCTGGTGATTTTCGGCGGCGTGTTCCTCGGTCTTGCCGTGAAGGTGCCGGTCATGCCGTTCCACACCTGGCTGCCCACCGCGTATGCCGAGGCGCCGAGTCCGGTGACCATGCTGCTCACCGGCCTGATGTCGAAAATGGGTGTCTACGGCTTCCTGCGCATTCTGGTGCCGCTGTTTGCGGCAGAGATGCGCGCCGTGATCACGCCGTTGCTGTGGCTGGCGGTGATCACGATTGTTGCTTCGGCAGCGGCGGCGTTTGCGCAACGCGACCTCAAGCGGATGCTGGCGTATTCCTCGATCAACCACCTCGGTTACTGTCTGCTGGGCATCTTCGTGGCGGTGAAACTGACTGGCGCCGATCCGAAATTGGCGGTCGAAAAAGCCGCGGTGCTGGACGGCGTGCTGCTGCAAATGTTCAACCACGGCCTCACCGCGGCGACGTTGTTCTGCTTCGTCGGCCTGCTGGAACAACGCAGCGGCGGTCTCCGCGGTCTGAATGACTTCGGCGGCGTGCGCAAGGTGGCGCCGGTCTTCGCCGGACTGATGGGCATTTCCGTGTTTGCCTCGCTGGGACTGCCGGGGTTGAACGGGTTCATCGGCGAATTTCTGATTTTCAAGGGCGCGTTCCCGCTGGTGACCTGGGCCACGGCGCTCGCGGCACTCGGTCTGTTGATCACGGCGGTGTTTCTGCTGACGCTCCTGCAGCGTGTCTTCCAAGGCCCGCTGAACCCGAAATGGTCGGCCTTCCCGGACCTGACCACAGCCGAGCGGTGGATCGTGGCGCCGGCGGTGGCGTTGATGTTCCTCATCGGCGTTTACCCGCAGCCCGTGCTCCACCTGCTCAACGCCACCGTGCTGCAATTCGTGACCAAGCTGATGTCGTAGCCATGCTTGCCTGGACCATTTACATCTCGTTCCTCGGCGCCGGATTGCTGACGCTCCTGCCGAGGAACAGCGCGGCGCTGGCGCGGCGGCTGGCGCTGTTGACGGCGCTCGCGGGGCTGGCCGTGGCGGTGGCCGGCCTGATCCGCTTCGATCCCGCGGCCGGAACGAGGATGATCGCCGACGTGCCCTGGATTCCGGCGCTGCACATCCGTTACTTCCTCGCCGCCGACGGCATCAGCGTGACGCTCGTGCTGCTCACCGGACTCGCCGCCGTCGCCGGGATTCTCTTCTCGTGGAACATCGAGCAACGGACCAAGGAATTCTTTGCGTTCTACCTTGCGCTCATCGGCGGCGTGTATGGCGTGTTCCTGAGTTTCGATTTGTTCCTGCTCTTCGTGTTCTACGAAATCGCAATCATTCCGAAGTATTTCATCATTGCGATCTGGGGTTCCACGCGCCGCGAATACGGCGCGATGAAGCTCGCGCTCTACTCGTTCGTCGGCAGCGCGATGGTGTTGATCGGGATGATTGCCGCGTTCGTCGTCGCCGGCCACCTGACCGGCCATTACACGTTTGACCTGACCGTGCTGGCGCGGGTGCCATTCCCGGCCAGCTTCCAACGCTGGGCGTTTCCGCTGGTGTTTATCGGCTTTGGCATTCTCGCCGGTCTCTGGCCCTTTCACACCTGGGCGCCCACCGGCCACGTGGCGGCGCCCACGGCGGCCTCGATGTTGCTGGCCGGCGTGGTGATGAAACTCGGCACCTACGGCTGCCTGCGCGTGGCCATGACGCTGTTCCCGGCGGGCGTGACGATGTGGCGGACGGAAATCGCCGTGCTGGCGGTCATCGGCATCGTCTATGGCGCGATGGTCGCGCTGGTGCAGAAGGATTTCAAATTCGTCATCGGCTATTCCAGCGTGAGTCACATGGGCTTCGTGCTGCTCGGCCTGGTGACGCTGAACCAGATCGGCCTCGACGGCGCGGTGCTCCAGATGTTCTCGCACGGCATCCTGGCGGGGCTGCTGTTCGGCGTCGTCGGCCGGATGGTTTATGACCGCACCCACACCCGCGAGCTGGCCGATCTGGAAACCATGAACCTCGGCCGCGCGCTGCCGTTCGCGGCGGTGACGTTTGTGATCGCGGCCGTGGCTTCGATGGGTCTGCCCGGCTTCAGCGGGTTTGTCGCCGAGCTGCAGGTGCTCGTCGGCGCCTGGTCCGCCTTCCCGAAAGCTGCGATCGCCGCCGGCGTCGGCATCGTGATCGGCGTGGCCTACCTGCTCCGCGCCGTGCAGCGCGCCTTTTTCTCGGACATGGCGGCCCGGCCCGTGGAGGCGGCCGCCCATCATCCGCTGCCGCCCATTTCCTGGCCGGAACGCATCGGCGCCGGGCTGCTCATCGCCGCCTCGCTGGTGGTCGGGCTTTATCCGCAGGTGCTGCTGAATGTGATTTCCCCCGGCGTGGCCTCCCTGCTCGAAGCGATGCGGAAAGGAGGCGCGCTGTGAACGCTTTCAGCTACCTCGATTTGCTGAACCTGCTGGGACCGGAAACGATCCTCGTCCTCACGTCGCTGGCCGCGTTGTTCGTGGACCTCGGCGCGCTGCGGGACCAACCCTTGCCGCGCCGCTGGCTCGCCGGCGGCGGTGTGACGGCGCTGGGCGGCCTGCTGGCCATTCTCTGGCTCACCAACGTCACGGCCCAGGCGAACCTCGCGCACGGCATTCTCGTCGTGGACCCGCTCACCCAGCTCGTCAAGGTGGTGCTCGTGGCGATGCTGCTGTTTACGGTGGCGCTTTCCTTGCGGGCGGAATTCACCGAGCACGTCGGCGAATATTTCTGCCTGCTGCTGCTGGCCACCGTCGGCATGATGTTTCTCGTCAGCTCCGAGGATGTGCTGACGATTTTCGTCGCGTTGGAGCTGACCAGCCTTTCCCTCTACATCCTCACCGCCTTCAACAAGCGCAGCCTCGTGTCGGCCGAGGCGGGCTTGAAATACTTCCTGTTTGGCGGCGTGGCGGCGGCGTTCACCCTGTTCGGGCTGAGCTTGATTTACGGCCTCGCCGGCTCGACCAATCTCCGCGAGATCGCCACGAACCTCGCCGGCAAAGGCACGGATCCGCTGCTCATGGTGGCGCTGATCATGGTGGTCATGGGCTTCGGCTTCAAAATCGCCGCGGTTCCGTTTCATCTGTGGGCGCCGGATGCGTATCAAGGCGCCCCGACCCCTGCGGCGGCGCTCATTGCGTCCGGATCGAAGGTGGCCAGTTTCTTCGTCTTCGCCAAGGTCATGGCGCTCGGCTTTGCCGGCATCGAAGGCAACGGCGCGTGGCGGCAATTCGCACCCGGCTGGGTGCCGGTGCTGGCGACGCTTGCGGTTGCCTCGATGTTGCTCGGCAACCTCGCCGCCATCGCGCAAAGCAGCGTCAAACGCCTGCTCGCCTACTCGGCCATCGCGCACGCCGGCTACATGCTGCTCGGGCTGCTGGCCATGAGCAACCCGCACCGGCGCGCGGACGGCATGGCCGCCCTGGTGTATTACATCACAACCTACGGGCTGACGACGATCGGCGCGTTCGGCGTCGTGCAGATCGTGGAGCGCACCGGCGGCGATTCCCTGGAGAATTTTGCCGGCTTCAGCCGTCGCGCGCCGCTGGTGGCGGTCTGCCTGATGGTGTTCATGCTGTCGCTGGCGGGCATCCCGCCGCTGGCCGGCTTCTTCGGCAAGTTTTACCTGTTCACCGCGGCCGCCGGCGCGGAACCGGGGAACCTTGGCCTGCTTTGGCTGGTGATCTTCGCCATCGCGATGAGCGCGGTGTCGCTCTATTACTACCTACAGGTGCTCAAACGAGCGTTCGTCGCCGCCCCGGCTGAAGCGGCCATTGCGCCGGTGGTATCGTTCATGGAACGTCTGACGCTGGCGCTGCTCGCGCTGGCCGTGGTGGTGTTGGGCGCGCTGCCGGCCTGGCTTCTTGGCCCCATCGCAGACGCCATCAAAGCCGCGGGATTCTAGCGTGATCGCGGTGACCGCCTGCCCTGCAAACGAATGGCGGTTGCAGCAGCAACGCCTTGCTCGCACGTCCCCGCAATTCGCCAATCATGTGCGGATCGAGACCGCGGCCTCGCATCTTGAAATTCGATTGCCAGTTCCCTGAGCAAGCTTCGAGTCGATTGTCGCGACTGAACATGATGCAACCAGCGTGTTGCTTGGCGATGCCGCCGGCACAGCGGCAGGTGCAGGTGTCAACAACGGTCGGTCGGACAGCAGATCGCGTCTGTCCAAGCGCTGACCCAACCGGTCGCCCACGCGCGGAAACCAACGCCGACTCTGCTATCCTGCCTCTTCTGCTTGCTCCGCCGTGACGCGTTTCGTGAAGCCTCTCAAGTTGGCCTCCTCGGCGTAGAGCATCAGCCAGCCAATGCCGACGAACGCAAGGTCGCGCCCACGCCGGATGATCGCGTAGGCCGGGCCGAATGCCTGCGGCAATCCCGCCAGGCTGCAAATGAGCGTGATGCCGGTTTCCTGCACGCCGATTGAGCCGGGCACCAGGAAGCCGATCAGCCGCGACACGCCGATGAACGATTCGATCGCCAGCGCGTGGAGCCAGTCCACCGGCATGCCGAGCAGCCAGGAAACGAGGTAGATGTCCATCGTGTCGCACAGCAGCCACGCGCACGCGTAGCCGCCGGCGCTGAGGAGGAAATGGCGGCGGTCGTGCCGGTAAAAGTCGAGCACCTGCCGGTCAATGTTCACGAGCGCCGCCACACGGGCGTGCCAGGCGGTGCGGCCGGCGCCGAACTTGTCGGCCAGTTTCACCAACAGCGCAAAAATCCCGCGCGCCTGCAGCCAGATCATCGCCCCGAGCAGCGTGAGACTGAACGCCAGGATGGCGATCATCGCCGGCTGCACACCGGGCTTGTCGCCTGCGATGTGCAGAAACGCCGCCGCGCCCAGCGCGATGAACGACACCTGCATCAGTGTCTGGATGGTCCGGCCGACGATCACGCTGGCCGTCGCGTCGTGGCCAGCGATGCCGCGTTTGTGAAGCAGGTAGATTTTGACGGCCTCGCCGGCAACCGTGGCGGAAGGGATGACGTTGTTGACCGCCTCACCGGACCAGCGCACGCGGTAAAAACTCCGAAACGGCACGCCGCGCCGGTCACGATTGCCGAAGGCGAAGAACCAGCCCAGCGCGTCAGCAGCCTGCGTGCAGGTGAACGGCACCAACACCAGCGGCGCGCTCCAGCCGAGGCGTGACACCGTGCGCCAGATTTCCGCCGCCCCAGCGCGGTGGACGAACCAGCCAAACAAGGCGAGGCCCGCCACCAGCACCAACACGCGGAGAAAGTGCTTCATGGGTTGGCCGGGTTCTGCCCCGGCGTGCCCGAGCATAACGTCAACGGGCGCCGCCGGGCAACTGCCGGGTTGAGTCAGGCCCGCGTCACAGCCGATCCGGCCAACAGCCAAATCGCGTGCGACAGCAAAACGTGGTTTTCGCAACGGCGAACAGCCGGCCGCAATCTTTGTCGCGACGCCACCGGCTTCGGTTTAAAAGTTCACGCCGGCCCGCAGGCCATAGGTGACCGGCGCGCCGCTCTCGCCGATGAAGCCGGACAGGCCGTTGGGATATTCCAGGGCGACCGGAACGTAGTGCGTGTCAAACGCGTTTTGCATCCAGCCTTCCGCATACCAGTTCCGGCCACGGACGCCCGCGCGGAACGTGGCGAGGCTGTAGGTGTCCTGCGACGCCGTGTTCGCCGGGTTGTAGAAATATTCACCGTAAATGTTCACCTCGGCGCGGGCGTAGAGCGCCGCCCGGCGGCCAATCTGCCACGCATACTGCGTGCCGACGTTGCCGGTGAACTCCGGGGTGTAAATGAGGTGGTTGCCGCCCACGTTCAGCGTCGTGGTGTTGCCGTAGGGATCGGTATGAATCGCCTGCGCGCCACTCAAAAAATGCGCGTCCGTGGAGCCGACACTGCCGAACACGTCCCAGCCGTGGAGCGGACGCGCGTCCAGTTCGAGTTCCACCCCTTTGCTGTCCGCGTTGCCGGCGTTGGCGATGTAATACGAACCCGGCTGGCCGGTGGGCAGATTGAGCTGCAGATTGTCCCAATTGATGTAGAACGCGGCGACGTTCACCGTCAGATGATCGTCGAGCCACGACGTTTTCGCGCCCAGTTCATAGCTCCAGCTTGTCTCCTCGCCGTAGGCTTCGTCACCGGGCGGCGAGAGCGGATTGAAGCCGCCGGCCTTGTAGCCGCGGCTGGCGCTCGCGTAGAGCATCTGTTGCGGCGTGAGATGGTAGGCCAGGGCGAACTGCGGCGTGACCTGGGCAAAGTCCTGGCCCGGACTGAGCCGCGTGGGCGAACCCAGGAACGGATCCGGCGTGGCGAAAAACGTGTTCAGGTTCGCGTGCTTGTCCTCGTAATCGCCGCGCAGGCTTGCGGTGAAGTCCAGTTTCTCCCAGGCCGTCAGCGTGGCTTGCGCGTAGGCGCCCACGCCCACGTCATCCAGCCTGGACTGCGGCGCATACTGCGTGTTGGCCGGCGAGGCCACCGGTGGGATGCCCGGCCCGTATTGGTTCGGCTGGTAAAGGATGCCCGGCGCGTAGTGGTTCATCGCGTCCTGCTGATAGTTCTGGGTGAAGAGGGACACACCCGTCTGCCATTTCAGTTGCAGTTGGTCCGTCAACTCCACCGGCGCGTCCTTGGCAGAGGCCAGCCGCAAATCCTCGGTGAACTGAAAATCCTTTTCCTGGTTGTCGCGGGTGCCCACCGGCACCGGCGTGGGATCGTAGGAAAGGCCGGTCAGGTCGTGGGTCTGCCACCACACCAGGCCGGTGGTCATCGCGAAATCCACCGCCGTTCCGTCATGGTTCACCTGCCAGGTCGGCGCCAGCACGTCCCGGTGCGTGTAGCCCTCGAAATCGTGCCAGACATGATATGGATTGGCCCGGATCGAATTCAAATCGCCCAGCGCGTAATCGCCGTCGCGGTCGCCTTCGCCGGACACAATCAGCCGCGCCGTCCAGGTTTCCGAGATCGCCCACAGCAACTGCGCCTTGCCGAAGCCGTCTTCGCGGTTGTCCACGCGGTGCCCGGTGGCGTCGTTGATCGTGTAACCGTCGCGGGCCGAATAGCCGCCGGCCAGGCTCAGTCCCAGTTTGTCGGTGACCACCGGTCCCGACACCGCCAGCCGTTCGTCGTAGTAATTGTAGTTGCCGTATTGCGTGTCGAACGCCCCCCGCCAGACCGAAAGCGACGGCAGGCGGCTGGTGATGCTGATCAGCCCGCCCAGCGTGTTCCGTCCGTAAAGCGCGCCCTGCGCCCCGCGCACGAATTCCACCTGGTCCACGTCCACGAGTTCGAGACTCGAGGAATTGGCGTTGAGCTGCGGCACACCGTCGTAATACGTCGTCACACCGGGATTGTTCGGGCTGGAGCCGATGCCGCGGACATAGGGGTTGCTCAACTTGCGCGCCGTGAACTCGTTCATGAACGTGTCCGGCGCGTAGGCCGCGGCATCCTTCACGGTCCGCACCGCGGCGTCCTGGATCGTCGCACGCGTGACCGGCGTGTCGCTGACCGGCACGGATTGCCCGACGGCCGGCTGCTTTTCCACGTAAACAACCGTCTTGGGGAACGGCTCCGGCGCGTTCGTGCCGGTGTCGCCGGCGGCATCCGCCAACACTTCGCCGGCCAGTGAAAACGTCATCAACACGGCGGGCAGCCAGACAACCGGCAGCGACCGGCGGCGGAACCGCACTTTGGACGCAGTTGGCAAAAGAGGCGGGCAATTCATCGGACAAATATTCATAGCGAGGCCGGCGGCGGAGGCAATCCTTTTTCCGGGATACAGGCACAAATCACGCGCAAGCGTGGAAAACGTTCGGCCGAATTCCACGGCTCTGCGTCTCCAAGGGAATGAAGAAAGAGCGCGACAATGCCGTTGATGGTCGGAAATGTTGAGGGAATCACGCCCGGCTGCGAGGTGGTGGGTTGGCAGGGATTTGAACCCTGGACCAACGGCTTAAAAGGCCGCTGCTCTACCACTGAGCTACCAACCCATAACCTATTGATGATTAGAAACTTCCAAGTCAGTTTTCAAGCCAGAAAAAGAACTTGTATAACCCAATAGTCTAACCCTATGATTCGGACATGAACCACAGCGAACCAGAATCCAAACGCGCGGCGCGTAAGCCGTCGTTTCGTTCCGTTGCTGAGAACCTGTATAGACGCGAACCATCGGGCGGTTATTATGCCCTTCTAAAAAGAGCGGGCAAGCAGATTTGGAAATCCCTCAAAACCAAGGACCGGAGGCTTGCGGAGCGACGTTTGGCGGTTTTTTTGGCCCAAGCTGCAAGTCTCCGACCGCAAGATGATCCGCATGTCAGTTTCACGATTCTTGCCGAGCGATGGCTTGAGAACAAGCGTCATACGGTAAAGCCAAGCACACTGGCTCGCACCCAGCTATGCGTTAGGGCGATGGCCCCCTTCTTTGGAGGCATTAGCGCACGCAACATTACCCAACGACATTGTGAGGAATGGGTTAGGCAAAGGGGTGCTACAATCGCCGCACAAACCTTTGCCCACGAACTCGACACCATGCGTGGCGTTTTTGACTACGCCGTTGAAATCGGTTTGCGCGTGGACAATCCCGCCGCCCACATCCGGCGCAAGCCGATTCACTCAAAACGCCCGACGGTGCCCACGCGGGAGCAATTCCAGCAACTTGTTGCCGCGATTCGACTGAGTGATGGCAGGGCAGACAGCCAAGCGAAGGCCAGCGATGGTGCGGACCTGGTTGAATTGCTTGCCTATTCCGGTTGCCGGCTTGATGAGGCCCGGAATCTGCGTTGGCGCGACGTGGACTTTGACCGCGACGTGATCACGATCACCGGCGGGGAGCGTGGCACAAAGAACCACGAGACGCGGACAACGCCGATGAATGCCGCGCTCCGCCAGCTTCTGGTCCGCCTTCGACCGGAGAGCAATCCGCAACCGGATGACCTCATTATGAAGATCAAAAGCGCCCGCAAGTGCATTGACACCGCCACACGCCGGTTGGGCTTGCCCCACCTTTCGCACCATACCTTTCGCCACTTCTTCGCAACGACAGCCATCGAAAGCGGTGGGGACATTCCCACCGTCGCCAAGATGCTTGGCCATAAGGACGGAGGCGCACTGTTGATGAAAACCTACGGACACTTGCGACAGGAACACGCTTTCGCGGTTGCGCAACGAATCAATTTCGGGGCCGAAGAACCGACCAACGTCGTAACGCTGAAATCAGGGCAACAAGCATGAAGAAGGCGCGCAGCAAGCAGGGCGGTCGAATAAGGAAACAGTCGGCTCTGACAAAGCCAGTTAATTCATCCGCTGGTCTTGCCACAAGGACGGCGGCGCGTTGGCCATGCACGTTTATTGAGACCTTTGCCAGAAGCACAGTTTCGCAATGGTCAAACGCGTGAACTTCGAGAATCCTAGCGCCGAGAACATTGTCAAATTCGATAAGCTGCAAGCCGTATGACCACCGCACTTGTGCCCGTCAAGGACCTCGCGACGTTCCGACTTTCCAGTCTTATCGCCGCTGTCGGTAAGCCAATCGAGACACAAGGCGATAAGGCTCTCTGCGAACTGCTTGGTTGTGTTGACGATTTGCTCCTGAAAGCGCCGCTTGGATTTCGAGACTTTCTGTTGCGCTTCTTCCGCGCGTCGGGTTGGCCCATTGACTACCCAAGCCTGCCCCTTTGGGCCGAAAGGGCAGGCAGGCACATCTTCACGATCTTTTATCCTACCTTGCGGAACGTTGACTGGCACAATCCGTCGCCTGAGCATATCGGCAAACTCTGCGGCCACCTGCTGGCTATAGTTTCTCACGCGAAGGCTGGAACAGCGATCTTCCAAAGATTTCCCGACGCGACCAAGGCAGAGGTTCAGGCTTTCTTCGCCAAGATTGAAACCCCGTTGCGGGTGCTGATTGACGATGGCCAGCGGATGCCTCCACATCAGGCGACTTTGTTCATTCATGGCTTCGCCCATGCTTACGAACGAACGTTCGATGTTGTGGGAATGCCTCGCGGCTGGAACACGAACAGCCCAGTTCTGCTTGGGTTGTGTATGGGGTGGCGTTTCATTGTCGCTCAAAGTCCTTCGTTAGCCTCAGTGCATCGGAGCCTCTCGAAGCTCTTCGGGCAACAGGAGGTTGGCACGGAAGACCGGGTGAAGAAAATCTGCCACCGTCTTGGGTTGCGTTTCGGCGGAGACAGAGCGGTTGACAGTCAAGGGACAAGTATAATTTTGGATGTCCCTGCCCAAGTCGAGACGACATCTGATAAATAGCGAATCGCCCTGAACAAATAGGGCGATTTGCAATGAAATCAGAATATCAAACTGCCGCATCCGGCACAGACAACACGACTGGCAGCTTTCGCAAACCGAAGCTGGCACTCACCCGAACAGAAGCCGCCGAGGCCCTCGGCGTTAGCCCGATCACCATTGACCGGCTCACCAAGCGCCGGCTGCTGATTCCTTCCCGCGCGTGCCGTCGGCCGCTCTACTCCGTGCAGGAGATTGAGCGGTTCCTCCGCGAAACCACGGCCCACATCCCCGCCTGAGCCATGCGCGACCTGTTTTACCGGCCCGTGTGCGACCGGCGCGGGGAATTCCTGCCTTGGGTAAACGCGTTGGCCAATCGCTCCGGCGCGTATGTCATCCGCGCCCAATCCTCCCGCCGCACGCTCTACGTGGGCGAGAGCCACACCGGCAACCTCGCCAAGACGGTCAAGCGCCACTTCTACCCGTGGCGCGACGACCCCGAACACCGGCACAACGTCTATGACCGCCGCACGGTGGAAGTGGCTATCCGCTTGACCCCGCCCACAACGGCCGTCGGCGCGCAAGACAACCTCATTCGCCGGTTGGACCCGCGCGACAACGAATTGGTGCCCGTGGAACGCCCCTTTTGATGGCCAAGCAAAACCGCGCGGTGGTCGCCAAACCTAACCCGCGCGGAAACAAGCGATATTTACAATGTCAACAACGCTCACAACGCCCCCGGTGTCAACGTCGCCCGCGGGCTGCCATTTCAGCGACAACGCCCGTTGTCGCGCCCGTGCCTATCTGGCGAAAACGCCGCCGGCCATCGCCGGTCAAGGCGGACACCGCGCCACCTACGCCGCCGCGTGCAAGCTGGTGGAATTCGGGCTGGGCGTAACCGACGCGTGGCAGGTGCTCGGCGAATGGAATCAGACGCACTGCCAACCGCCTTGGACGGAAGCCGAGTTGCGCCACAAGCTCGGCGACGCCTTCCGGCACACCGGCCCGATAACCACGTTCGCAACACGGCCCCAGTGCGACCGCTCGCCGCGCCCGCTGGCCTCGGCTTTGCTGCCGGTTCAACGCCCGCGCCTGCCCCGGCTGCGGCCCGGCAACGCCGACGATTGCGCCGCGTTGGCTGAGCTTCGCGGGCTGTCGCGTGAAGGTGTGGCGCTGGCTTCCGCCAAGGGCTTGTTGCGCTTTGGCGAGTTTCACGGCCGGCCAGCTTGGTTTGTCTTGGACCGCTCGCGCCGCGTGGCCCAAGCCCGCCGCCTCGACGGCCAGCTTTGGTCCGCCGGCGGCAAAGCCCTGAACCTGCCCGGTTCGCAAGCGGCGTGGCCCGTGGGCATCGGCGAGGCGAGCGGCTTCTCCGCCATTGCCCTGGTGGAAGGCGGCCCCGATCTGCTGGCCGCGTGCGCGTTCCTGCTGGCCGAAGGCCGGGAAGCCGACTGCGCCCCGGTGGCCATGCTGGGCGGTTGCGCCCGGATTCATGCCGACGCCTTGCCCCGGTTTGCCGGCAAACGCGTCCGCCTCTTTCCGCACGCGGATTCGACCGGCGCGGACGCGGCCGACCGCTGGGCGGAGCAACTCACCGCCGCCGGTGCCGTCGTGGAAGTGTTCAGCCTGGCGGGCTTGCGCCGCGTGGATGACGCGCCCGTGAAAGACCTTTGCGACCTTGCCCAGATTCATGCCGACGACTTCGCCAACAACCCCTGTCTGCAATCCCTCTTTCCATGAAAACGGACCAAACCACTACCGCGCCGAAAATGGCCGGGCCATACCTTCCGCAAACCGCAAGCAAACCAGCCGTCGCAAGGGAGACACGCAACGGCAAAACCTCGCCAAAGGCAGAAGCGCCGTCGCAGCGCGTGAACGACACCGGCCTGATCTGCATGGCCAACCCGGAGGCCGTGGATACCATCAAGCTTTACAACTGGGCGGACCGCTCCAAATGGTATGGCCCAAACGGACGCGGAGGTTTCTGCCATTATTCGGACAGTCAGACCAAGAGCCTGATTGCCGAATCTGGTTTCAACCGTAATATCAAAGATGGACAGGGAAACACGGCCGCCGACCGTGCCCAGCTTTGGCTTACGCAGAATCACTCGGTTGCCTACGCCGGCCCCTTGTCCGGCCATCCAGTCGGGCTTCATACATACGGCGACCGGCGGTTCTTGGTCACGGAATGTCCGTCCCAGCTTACGCCCCGTCCGGGCGACTGGCCGACCATCCGCCGTTTGATTGAGTCCCTCCTTGCGGACCCCGAACACCCGCAGGTTGCCATCTTCTACACCTGGGCCGCCGCTTCCTTCTCCGCCTACTGGCGGCGCATGAATTCGCCCGGCCCCTGGTCGTTCCATTTCTGCCCGGCGCTCGCAATTTTCGGTCCCCGGCAATGCGGCAAATCGGCCCTGATTGACTTGGTTTTGGTGCCAATGTTTGGTGGACGAAAG
This sequence comes from bacterium, assembly GCA_021780105.1. Classification (GTDB taxonomy): domain Bacteria; phylum Verrucomicrobiota; class Verrucomicrobiia; order Limisphaerales; family J093; genus JAJXZJ01. Next base: position 120,490 of record JAJXZJ010000046.1, on the reverse strand, counting down.
GGCGATCCGATGAACTACCTGCGCGAACAGAGATTCAACAAGGACCTGTTTGCGGCCCCGCTGTTGGTTCTGGATGACAAGGGAGCCTCTGCGAACCTCGCGGAACGTCGCGAACGCGGCGAGCGGATGAAAGACCTGATTTGGAAGGAACAACAGCGCATGGAAGGCAAGGGCGTTGATGCCCTCATGCTGTCCCCGTTTTGGCGGCTGGTGATTGCCGGCAACAACGACGACGCGGGCTTGCAGGTTTGCCCGGCACTGTCCCCCAGCCTGGAAGACAAGCTGCTGATTCTGCTGGCCCGGCCGGCAGAGGGCTTGCCCGCCGGCCATGAAGCGAACGCGGAATGGGTTCGGGCAATCCAAAACGAGCTGCCCGCCTTTGCCGCGTTTCTGCTGAGCTACTGCCCGCCGCCAACACTGCCGTTGAACGAGCGGAGCCGCGTGGCGACGTTCCAACACCCGGAGCTTGTGGCGGCCCTGCGCGACATGCAGCCGGAAATGCGGCTGTTTGAACTGATGGATGGCTTGAGCCTCATTGCGGCGGACACGCCTTGCTGGGAAGGCTCAGCCACGGAATTTGAGCGCGCCATGCGCGGCAAGGACAACGACGGCATCTTGGACCGGATTTTCACCACGGGCACCAGCGCCGGCCGGATGCTTTCGGAACTGGCCCGCGTGTATCCCGACCGCGTGGAGAAGCGCAATTGGAACGGCACGGCGCACTACCGGATTTTGCGCGCCAAGAGCCAGTCAACACCAACGCGGTAGCCGCCTGCCTGCTCGCCGGCTTCGTGCTTCGCCGCCGGCTGTGCCGTGGACGGATTCAGTAACCCAGAAGGAACAAGCCCGAACAACCCGCAAACTGCCGACGCTGCCAAGGCCAAAGTTGTCGCAATCAACTTAGAAACACCCCCACATACCCCAACATACTCCCACATAAATGAGGGGGATTGTGGGTGTATGGGGGTGGGTTTTGAGATTTCCGCCCACGCAAGGGCGGCTTCGCGCGCAACTCGCTGACGGTCGGGGAAAAGCCGGCAGAGACTTCCTGCCAGAAGGCAAACCGGGCCAGTCAACGAGGCCACGCCTCAGCATTGTTCACTTGGTTGAAACAGCCTTTGCCCCGCGCAAACCCGGTTTGAGCCATTCTTGCCAAGAGTGTTTCGCCCGTGAAACAGCCCGCAAATACTCTTTCTGACAAAGTTGGCGGGAGGTTTCAGAGCCTTTTCCTTGGGTTATTCAAGGAAGCGAACAGTGTTTCCGCCGACATGAAACACCCGGTTTTGGTTGTTTGAGCGTTCCCGGCTACGCCTTGAACAAGGTTTCGCAATGAAGCCAGACCGCCGGAAACAGCGTGCGGAAAACCGGTGAAGATGGTTTGGGCACGGCCAATCCGGCCGCGGCCGTTCACGCGGGCACCAGTTCCACCCGTGCCGCGTAGCCGAGCGTGCCCAGCAATTGCTCGCAATCCTCCCAGGTCAGGCCAAACGCGCGCACGTCAGCCACTCCCAGGCGGGCCGCCACGCGCGCCAGCACGGGCGCGTCGGCAGGGGCGAATTCGCCGTCCATCACGGCGTTTTCCGCCCAGTCCACCAGTTGTGCCAGGGGCGTTTCGTGATGCAAATAGGACGCGAGCTTCTCCGCCACGGCTTGTCGCGTGATCGTCATAGGCGAACGTTACAGTTTTTGGTGGCCTTTATCCACCGGGTATTTCTCGTGAATCTCCACCAGCCGGCCTTGGCCGTCGTAAATCTCCTGCCAGAAGCGAACGGTGTTTTCCTGCCCGTCCACTTCCTTCACGTAGCGCGCCCGCCAGCCTTGCCGGCCCGGCACGTCCAGGCGGTAACGCCGCCCGCCCCCGGCCAGGTCATCCCAAGCGTCGAACTTGCTTTCGTTCTGAACGCGCGTGCTCATGTCGCGCCCTCCACGATCTTGATTTCCTCGGGCGTGAGGCCGTAAAGCTCATACACCAGCGCGTCGATCTGGCGGTCCAGCCCGGCGCATTTGTGGCCGTAGAAGTCCTTGTCCGCGTCGCTCTGGGCGGCGGCCAGTTGCTTCTGCGCCGCCAGCATTTGTTGGACAAGTTTTTCGAGCCTTGGCGAGGCACTTTCCAGTTTGGCGACGGGAAAACCTTCAAGATGTTGTCCGAAAAAGCGCAAATAGATTTCTCCTTGCCCTTCAAGTCCGGCGCAGACCGTCTTGAAATAGAATTCCGCAAGCGCAGAGTTTAGGAGAGCGAGCAGCACTAGGTCGTCGCTTCCAATAAAGTAAGTCGTGTTCGCCCCATAGGCCCCTGTTTCGTCCAGAGCGAACCGGGGCTCTGTGGCGATGTCTGGAAAAATCAATTTGGGCTGGTCCAACATCGCTGAGAAGTTCAACTGTGGCTGTTGCAACTCATACCACGCCTGTCTTGTCGCTCGCTTTTTCAGCCGATCCTTGAATGGCTCAAGGTGCTTTTCCACTGCCGGATATTTTTGAATCGAGACTCCGTGGTAGGTGTAAATGAGAAACTTGCCTTCGCTTTCAGTGTAGTAACGTCGGACCTCTCTGCCACCCAGATAGGGTTTGATGATTTCAGCGGCACTGGGATTCTGACTGAGAATTCGCTTTCGTGTAGGCCCATCAATAACAAAAGCCTCAGACAGCCCAGATTTCACGCCCATGCAGATTCGCCCGCTGAAAAGCTGCCCAAGCGTTTTCCTTCCCCGGCGGAGTTTCGCAAGTAATTCCTCAACGTCCTTCTTGGGAAAACTCCAAACGTCCGCAGAGAGCGCAGCAGCGGAAACCTCGTATTCCATACTCTTGGCGGCTTCTTCAACCGCAATGGCACCTGTTTCGATTTTATGGAACAAGTCAGGTGGTGGCGGCGGCGTGTAGAGCACTGGTGCTGCGCTTGGCCGTGCCTCTCTAGAACTCAGCAAAATGATTGTCCGCACTGTCGCGCCTTTGAAGACTGGCAACCCTGCAAAATCAACCACTCGCTCAATTCGTGCCGCGCCACGCAAAAAGTCCCGGATTGGCTTCCCATAATTCGACCGCAAGAACTTGTTGGAGACAATCATTCCAAAGCGTCCACCGATTCTCAAAACTCGGTGCTCACGCTCAATAAAGTAGGAGTAGAAATCGGCTCTTTCTTCGTGAACAACGTAATTCTTTCGGAGGTAATCTTTCAGGTTCTTGAATTCCTCCATGCGGATGTAAGGCGGGTTTCCGATAACTGCGTCAAATCCACCGTGCTTCATAATCTCCGGGAAGCGTTGCTCGAAATCCATCGGGTTCAACTTCCGCTCTTCGTCGCCGCTGAAAAGCTGGCCGGTCGAAATGTCCGTTCCAATCAACGAATTCCCGCACACGATGTTCCTGGCGAGCGACGGCAACAGCGTTTCGTGGAATTCCATTTGATACTCACGCGCCGTGCCGGTGGTTTCTTCCTCCAAGAGTTTCAGGTACAGGGAGAGTTGCGCCACTTCCACGGCTTGGTGGTCAATATCCACGCCGTAAATGTTGTTGACCAGGATTTGCCGCCGTTGTTTCAGGGAGAGATGCCATGCGCCGTCTTCGCGTTGCACGCAACCGGCTTTCCTGGCCTTGTCCGGGTGGGCGTTGAACCAGTCGCGCTGGTAGCGCAGGAGCAGGTCGAACACGCCCAGCAAAAACGAGCCGCTCCCGCACGCGATGTCCGCAAAGCGCATGTCGGCAATCTGTGCGGGCGTCTTGCCCTCAATCAGCTTGCCCACCGTGTTCTCGACGATGTAGCGAACAATGTAGTCCGGCGTGTAATAGACGCCCCCGGCCTTGCGGACTTCCGGCTTTTCTTCCACACGGGCGCGCTTGTCGGTGGTGACGATGACCTTGCCGAGAAACCGCTCGTAGATGCTGCCGAGGATGTGAATCGGAATGGCGTTGAAGTCGTAAGCGGTGTTGATGTGCGAAAGTCGCTCGCAAATGTCCGCGAAGGCGTCGTCGTCCACCCGGAAGCCCGGTTTGTCGAGAATGGCGTGCGCCTTGAAAACAATGCCGTTGTAAATGCCGTCGAGCCGGCGCGACGCGGCCACGAAGTCCTGCCACGCGGTCCCCTTGTCGCCAAAATTGGCCACCAGGTTCTCCGGGTGAATCAGCTTGTCTTCAAGAAAGCGGATGAAAACAAGGCGGTCAATGGTGCGCTGGGTGATTTCCGTCAGCGCGTCGCCGTCGAGTTCGGGATTCCGGTTTTTGAAGGCACGGGCGAGCGTGTCGCGGTGTTCGTCCAGTTCCTCCAGGAAGGCTTCGTCAATGCGCTGGTAGCCGCCCTTGAACAAGCCGCGTTGCACCGCCTTGCCGCGCCGCTTGGGCAGCGTATCGGCGAACTTGTCCAGTGAACCGCCGGCCACGGCGTCGCGGGAGAATAGATGGAATATTTCCGCGAACTTCTCCGGGTGGGCGTATTCGCTGAAATGGTATTTGCGGACGACTTGCCCGGTGGCGGTGTCAATGTCCGGCTTGTAGCGGCAGTCGAGAATCTGGAATTGCTCGAAATCGGTAAGCACGGCCAGCGGCGTCTGGGCGTTCCATCCGTAGCGGATTGTCTGGAAACAGTTGTCCGGCGTGGCGATGTCCCCAAACGGTTTCTTGGCCTCCGCGAAGAAGCGCACGTCCCGGAAATTCGGGGCGATGTAAAAGGCGTAGTCCGCCCGGCGCTGCGAGCCGCCCACGGCGACGCCGCGTTCGACTTTCACTTCCTGTTGGAACGGGTTTTTCTGCCAGACATGGTTTACGTCCCAGCCCAGCGCAACAAAGAGCTTGTCGAGAAAATCATGGCGGACTTCGCTTTCTTGGTATGTGGACGAAAGGTAATGCGCCTTGTTGGCGTCGAAATCGTCCGCCAGAGCCTTGACACTGGCGAGCGCTTCCTCGAACGACGGCGGCTTCATTCGCCGCGAGTGTGCCAACAGACGGAGCAAGGGACAAGTGCCGACGTGTGCGGGAGGAAAGCGACAGCGCACAAGCGGTGCCAGTCGGCAATCCTGCCTGCCAATGAGTCCAAAATGTCTAACCCGTTTGTCTAACCCGGCTGCGTGATTTCGGCATTCTCAGGAAAACTCAGGATAATGAACGACAGGAACCGGATGTGTTGAAAGCCACTGGCAACCAAGCTGTTGAAGCCTCTGGATGATTGGGGATGAATGAGGATTAAAACCTCCGATTTTGGCCCGGTCGAATTAAAAGGCCGCTGCTCTACCACTGAGCTACCAACCCAGACCAGTTCAACGGCAGTTGCCAGCCGGAGGTTCGAAAGGAACCCTGAAACGCAAAGGCGCCAACCGCCCTTGCGGCCCGGCCCAAGCCGGCAAATTCCGGCGCCGGACTTGCGGACGCCAGCGGCTAGTTCAAGCCACCCTCGTCATCCGCTTTCGCACGGAATTCAACCCGGCGTCTCGCCGATCAACCGACGGACGGTCATTATGGGCTGGCCCAATTGCGCGGCAAGCAGTTTTGTTGCCGGCGTCTCGCCGCCCGGCTCGCGGCGGACCAACGATGCTCCCAAGCGGGGAGCGCGTTTGCGCCACGGCTGACATCTTCACCCTTTTCAAGCGCGGTTGCGTGGCTTAACGTCCGCTCCGCTCAAGGTCCATGCCGAGCGTATTCATCAAGACTTACGGTTGCCAGATGAACGAGCGCGACTCCGACGCCGTCGCCGCCCAGTTCATCGCCTGTGGCTACACGCTGGCGGCGTCGGAGGCGGTGGCAGATGTCGTGCTGCTGAACACCTGCAGCGTGCGCGACGCGGCGGAGCAAAAGGCGCTCGGCCGGATGACCAACGTCGCCGCCACGATTCGCAAGCAAGGCCGTCAGGTCGTGCTGGGCTATCTCGGATGCATGGCGCAAAGCCGCGGCCGGGAACTGCTGGGGGCCGGCGTCAACCTGGTGCTCGGCACGCAGAAGCTGCATCGCGCCGCCGAACTGGCGGACGAACTGCTGGCCGGCCGGCAGACGACCCTTTGTGACACGGAGGCGGAAGCGGGCAGCGAGGCACAGATTCGCGACCACGTGCTGGCCTTGAACGATTCGCGCCCGGTCGTTTCGGCCTACGTGAGCATCATGCAGGGCTGCAACCAGCGATGCACGTTCTGCATTGTGCCGCAGACGCGGGGCGAAGAACGCAGCCGCTCGATTGAAGACATTGTCGCCGAATGCCGCGGGCTGGTGGCGCGGGGGGTGAAGGAAATCACGCTGCTCGGCCAGATCGTCACCAGCTACGGCCGGCGGCTGATCCCGGTGCAGGACGGCAAGTCGCCGTTCGTGCAGTTGCTGGAAGCGGTCCACGCCGTCGAAGGACTGGAGCGCATCCGCTTCACGTCGCCGCACCCGAAGGGATACGGCACGGACCTGGTGGAAGCCTACGCGCGGTTGCCGAAGCTTTGCGAAAGCGCGCACCTGCCGGTCCAGAGCGGCAGCAACCGCGTGCTCAAGTTGATGCACCGCGGCTACACCCGTGAGCGTTATCTCGAACTGGTTGGTCAACTGCGTACCGCACAGCCGCGCATCGGGCTGGGCACCGACATCATCGTTGGATTTCCCGGCGAAACCGGGGAGGACTTTGCCCAGACGCTCGACCTCGTTCAACGGGTTCAATTCGACAGCGCCTACGTCTTCAAATACTCGCCGCGCAAGGACACGCCGGCGGCGGCGATGCCCGATCAAGTGCCCGTCGAGGTCCGCGAGGAACGCCACGCCCGGCTGCTGCTGGCGGTTACTGAAATCGGCCAGGCCCGGCTCCAGCGGCTGGTCGGACAGACCGTGCAGGTGCTGGTGGAAGGCCCCAGCCGCAAAAATCCCGCCCGCCTGGAAGGCCGGACGCGCAGCAACCAGATCGTCGTGTTCGAGGGCACACCCCGGCACGTCGGCCAGTTGCTCGACGTGCATGTCACGCGGGCCAGCGCGGTGACGCTTTACGGCGACCCGGCCATTTTGAATCCCGATTGACCCGATGAAACTCTCCATTCTTTCCCTGCTGCTCGGACTGGGCTACGGACTCCCGCAATTCTACGGGCTGACCAAACCGGCCGCGTTTGCCGACGCCCTCCGCAAGTTTCCGCGCTCGCAGCTTTGGGGCTTCATCCTGATGCCACTGGGCACCGTCTGGTTCCTCTACAACCTGAAGTCGGACCAAATCTCCGATTTCGATGCCTTCAAGCCGATCCTGTTTGTCGGCTTTGCCGTGATCGGTTTCGGCGCCTGCGCGTTCGTGCGGGATTTTCTGGCCGTGCGCGGGCTGGCCGTGGTCGTTTTATTGCTGGCCAAACTGGTGCTCGACACGGCGCGCTGGGCGGACACCGAATGGCGGCTGGTGCTCGCCGTATGGACCTACGTCTGGATTGTGCTGGCGGTGTGGTTCACAATTTCGCCGTGGCGGCTGCGCGACTACATCGGTTTTCTAACCGCCAACGACACCCGCATCCGCCTGAGTTGCGCCTTGCGCCTGGGCCTGGCGCTGCTGCTGGTCGTGCTGTCGCTGACCGCTTTCCGCGCCTACTAAAACAGCGGCCGGAGCGACATTGCCAATCGGTGGCGCAGCGATGAAAGCCACGTCCGCGGCCGCCGGGTCCGAACCGCGGCGGATACTCGTGCTGCGCGGCGGCGCCATCGGCGATTTCATTCTGACGCTGCCCGTGTTGGCTGCGTTGCGGCGCCATTTTCCCCTCGCCCGGCTCACCGTGGTTGGTCAGCCGTCGGTCACACCGCTGGCGCTGGCCGGCGGTCTGGCAGACGCGGCGATTTCCCTGGAAAGCCGCGGGCTGGCCGGCTCCTTTGCCCCCGGCGCGGAGTTGAGCGCCGAATTCCGCGAGCTGTTTCGCCAGAGTGATTTGATCGTTTCCTATCTCCACGATCCAGACCAGGTGTTCCAACGGAACGTGACTCGCGGTTCGTCCGTCCGTTTCCTGGCCGGACCGCACCGGCCAGACGACGCCGCCGGCGTTCACGCCACCGAGGCGTTGCTGAAGCCGCTGCGCAAACTCGGCATCACCGACGCCGACACCGTGCCGCGATTGCGGTGGCCGGGCGGAACCGGTCCACACCCAGGCGGGTCGGCGCCACGCTGGCTGGCCGTGCATCCGGGCAGCGGCAGCGAACGCAAAAACTGGCCGGAAACGCAGTGGGCCACGTTGCTCGAACGGCTGGCGGCGGAAACGGAACTCGGCTTGCTGCTGGTCGGCGGCGAAGCCGAGGGTGGACGCGTGGAACGGCTGGCGCAATCATGGCCGGCCGCGCGGTGTCGAACCGCCATGAGCCGGCCGTTGCTCGAACTGGCCGCGCTCCTGCGCGAGTGTTGCGCCTTTGCAGGGCACGATTCCGGCATCACGCACCTCGCGGCGGCGGTGGGTTTGCCGCTTTTGGTGTTGTGGGGCGGGACGGCGGAAACGGTCTGGCGGCCGCGCGGTGAACGAATTCGGCTCCTACGCGGCCGACGAGGCCTCGCCTCGTTGATAGTCAGCGAAGTGCGAAGGGTTTTGAACGACCTCCTCGCCAGCAACGAAAACGCGTAGTTCCTGAAGCTCGCCGTTGGGGGAAACCTTCAACAGGCAGAAATCCGCCGGCTGGCCGGCGGCGAGCGAACACGGCAGTTCGAGCCATTCCGCCGGCGCCGTGGAATAGTGGTTCCAGGCTTGTTGCCACGGCACATTCAGCATTTCCGCCGCGCGGAAGACGGCCTCCACCGGCCGCAACGCGGAACCCGCCAGATACAGGTGTCCCGGCTGGCGCACCACGCCATCGGGACTGGCTTCGATTTCGAGCTGGCCCAGATGGTACCGGCCCACCGGTGCGCCGGCGGCCGCCACGGCGTCGGTGACATAGATCAACGATTCCACCGGCAGGACCTGGTGGATCAGCCGGAACAACGGCGGGGAGACGTGGATGCGATCAGGGATGACACTGAACATCGGCCCGCGCGTCTCAAAGGCCCGCCAGAGGATGTTGTCCGCGCGATCCAGCATCAAGGGACAACCGTTGCCCAGGTGAGTGAATCCCGTGGCGCCCGCCGCCAGCGCCCGCGACAGCGTGTCCCCGTCGGCGTTCGTGTGGCCCAGGCTCACCACGATGCCCAGGCTCGTGGCGAGTTTGATCGCCTCGATGGCTCCCGGCCGTTCTGGCGCGAGGGTCAACAGCACCAGATCATCCTCCGTCAAGGTGCGCAGTTCGTGAATCAGTTCCGGGGTCGGATCGCGCATCAATGCAGGGTCGTGCGCCCCGTGAAAGCCCGGCTCGGCGGAAAGAAACGGCCCTTCGATGTGCCAGCCGGCAAGCGCGTGCTTGAACCGCGCCGACGTGGCGCGCACCTCCCGCAAATGGCGCAGCTTCGCCACCATCCGGGACCATTCGTCGGTGATCAGCGTGAGGAGAAATCGAGTGCAGCCGGCGGCCTGAATCTCATGCACGGCATGGGCCACATCGGCTTCCGTCAGGTTCTCAGCTTGAAAATCCACGCCGCCGAAGCCGTTGACCTGCACGTCCATCAACCCCGGCGCCAGCCAGTATTCCGGCGCGGTCCGGGTATCGAGAAGCTGGTTGCACATGATGCTCTCCCCTTCCCACTCCAAACGAACCGGCACATGCGCCGTATAATGGCGTGCAACGACAATACTGGCATTTTGGGCATTCATGGATGGAGCCAATGTCCCCCATTCTCCGTATCAGGCAAGCAAAAAAGGGCACAAGCGCGAAGTTTTTGCGCTAATATTCTCCGTTACTGCGCGGTCCAGCCGCCGTCAATGACCAGATCGCTGCCGGTGATGAACACGGCCGCGTCGCTGCAAAGATACACCGCCAGCCGGGCGACTTCCTCCTCCGCGCCCCAGCGGCCGAGCGGAATACGCGAGGTGAATTCGCGGCTCAGTTCGACGCTTTGAAGAATCGGCGCGTTCATCTCCGTCGCCACCGGTCCCGGACTGATGCCGTTGACCGTGATGCGCTCCGGGGCCAGCTCCAACGCCAGCGCCCGCGTCAAGCCGAGCAAACCGCTCTTGCTGGCGGCGTAGGCGGCGCGTCCCGGCAGCGCCACATGGCTCATGATCGAAGTGAGGCTGATGATGCGCCCGTAGCCGCGTCCTTTCATGAGCGGCACCGCAGCGCGGCACATCAAGAAGGCACCGGTCAGATTGGTGTCGAGCACCTGCCGCCACTCGGCAAGGGTGAACTCCTCCAGCGGCTTGCGCACGTTGACGCCGGCGTTGTTGATCAGAATGTCAATGCCGCCAAGGTGCCGGACGACATCCTTGACCAACCGGCTGGTTTGCGCCTCGTCGCTGACATCGCATTCGAACGCCCCGGCGGTCATGCCCCGCGTCCGCGCGGACGCGGCAACCAGTTCGAGTGCCTCGCGATTCCGGGCCGCCAAGGCCAGCCTGGCTCCCGCCTCGCCCAACGCGAGCGCGATGGCCCTGCCCAAGCCACGGCTGGCGCCGGTGACCAAGGCCACTTTGCCTGCCAGCATTCCTTCGCTCATGGCCGGGACACTGAAGGAACAGTGGGCAAAGGTCAATTGCCCGGCTGGACGTGGCGGTTCGCCCGGAAATCGCCGGATCGCGCCGGCGTGTTCACATGTGCGCGATGATGTTGTCACCGAATTCCGAGCACTTGATTTGCGTGGCGCCAGTCATCTGGCGGGCAAAATCGTAGGTGACCCGTTTGCTGGTGATCGCGCCATCAAGCCCCTTGAGGATGAGGTCCGCGGCCTCCGTCCAGCCGAGGTGACGGAACATCATTTCCCCGCTCAACACGACGGAGCCGGGGTTGACCATGTCCTTGCCGGCGTATTTCGGCGCCGTGCCATGCGTCGCCTCGAAGATGGCGTGGCCAGTGATGTAATTGATGTTCCCGCCGGGCGCGATGCCGATGCCGCCGACCTGCGCCGCCAGCGCGTCGCTGAGATAGTCGCCGTTGAGGTTCAAGGTCGCGATTACGTCGAAATCCTCCGGCCGGGTGAGCACCTGCTGGAGCGTGATGTCGGCGATGCTGTCCTTGATGACCAGGCCGGCGCCGGGCCTGCCCTCGGGAATCTGGCACCACGGGCCGCCGTCCAGTTCCACTGCGCCGAAGAATTTCTTCGCCGTCTCGTAGCCCCAGTCACGAAAACCGCCTTCGGTAAATTTCATGATGTTGCCCTTGTGAACGAGCGTGACCGACTTGCGGCGATTCTCGATCGCGTAGGAGATGGCACTGTGAATCAGCCGCACGCTGCCCGAGTAGCTCACCGGCTTGATGCCCACGCCGACTTTGACGTCGCTGGGAAAATCGCTCGCGCCGACGGCCTTCCAAAACTCCTCCGCCTTCGGCTTCGTGCCGAAGCGGATCTTATCGAAGCTCTTCGGGAATTCCTTTTGCAGGAAATCCAGAACCTTCTGCGCCTCCGGCGTGCCCGCGGCGAATTCGATGCCGGCGTAGATGTCTTCCGTGTTTTCGCGGAAAATCACCATGTCCACCTTCTCCGGGCGCTTCACCGGACTCGGTACGCCTTGGAAATACTGCACCGGCCGGAGGCAGACGTAGAGGTCGAGCATCTGGCGCAACGCCACGTTGAGGGAGCGGATGCCGCCGCCGACAGGCGTGGTGAGCGGTCCCTTGATGCCGACGAGAAACTCCTTGAACGCCTGGACGGTGTCGTCCGGCAGCCAGTTGTTGAATCGCTTGAACGCGGCTTCGCCGGCGAAGACCTCGAACCAGGCAACCTTGCGCTGGCCGCCGTAGGCCCTGGCCACCGCGGCGTCGAACACCCGCTGGCTCGCGGCCCAGATGTCCGGCCCGGTGCCGTCACCGCGAATGAACGGGATCACCGGTTCATGGGGGACGTTCAACTTGCCGTGGTTGATGGAAATCTTGCCGGCCGGCGGCGGAGTAATGGATTGATAAGACATGAGCTTCCTTCTGAAATCGGGATCGCCCGGCGTTCAGCCGACCGCGACGAGCTGGACGGTGGACGCCGCCGCGAGTTTTTCCTTCACCTGGCTGACGGCGTTCTCGGCGGTCAAGCCGTGCTTGGTGCGCAAGTAATCCACCGAGGAGGCGTGTTCGATGAACTGGTCCGGCCAGCCGATGCGCACCACCGGCGTGGCGATGCCCTTCTCACTGAACAATTCGAGCACACTGCTGCCGTAGCCGCCCATCAACACATGGTCCTCAAAGGTCACCGCCACATCGGCGGCGCGACCGAAAAACTCGTGCGTCGCCTCGTCCAGCGGTTTGGTGAAGCGAGGGTTGATGATGGCCACGTCGCACCCCTCGGCGGTCAGCGTGTCCGCCACGCTGCGGGCAAGACGTTGCATGTTTCCCAACGCGAAGAGCGCCACCTTGCGACTGCCACTGTGGGAAAAATTTCGCCGCACCTCCGCCTTGCCGATTTCCAGCAGGCGCGGCTGGTCCTTGATCGGCACGCCTTCGGCGGTCCCCCGCGGATAACGCAGGAAGACCGGGAGGTTCTGGTGCGTGGCGGTGAACATCATGTCCACCAGTTCGTCCTCGTCCGCCGGCGCCATCGCAATGACGTCCGGGACGCAGCGCAGGAAGGCGATGTCAAAGAGACCGTGGTGCGTCGGCCCGTCGTTGGCTGACAGCCCCGCGCGGTCCATGCAGAAAATGACCGGCAGTTTCTGGAGCGCCACATCGTGAATGATGCAATCGTAACTGCGCTGGAGAAACGTGGAATAAATCGCCACGCACGGATGGAAGCCCATCGTCGCCATGCCCGCGGCGAAGATCACCGCATGTTCCTCGGCAATGCCGACATCGTAGTAACGGTCCGGCATGGCCTTTTCCAGATGCTTCAAGCCCGTGCCCGAAGGCATTGCCGCGGTGATGCCTACCAGCGTGTTGTCCCGCTGGCAAAGCTTCACCAGCGTCTGGCCAACGACATCCTGGTAGGCCGGCGGCGTTCCGGCCTTGGCGGTCATCGTATCGCCGGTTTCAACGTTGTAAGGCCCGACGCCGTGGAATTTTTCCGGCTCGTCGAGCGCGGCTTCGTAGCCCTTGCCTTTTTGTGTGATGACATGCACAACCACCGGCATTTCACATTGTTTGGCGTATTCCAGCGTGGTGATCAACAACGGCAGATCGTGGCCGTCCACGGGGCCGAGATAGCGCAGGCCCATTTCCTCAAAAATGAGGCTGCTGCCAAAGCCGCCGCGGCCGTCGCCTTCCGTAAACCTGGCTCCGGGTTGCAGAGCAACGTCGGACACCGCGCCTTTCAAGGCTTCTTCGGCCTTGCGGCCCAGTCTCAAGGCCAGTTCACCTTTCGGCAGTTTGCGCGTCCATTTTTCAAGTTCCTTTTGAAATTGCGAGTAGCGCGGGTGGCGGATGAGCTTGTTGAGATAATTCGCGATGGCGCCAACGTTCTTGGCAATGCTCCACTCGTTGTCGTTCAGAATGCCGATGAAGCGCTTGGTGGTGTGGGCGATGTTGTTCATCGCCTCGTAGGAAATGCCGTTGGTCAGCGCGGCGTCGCCGAAGATGCAGACGACGTGCTCGTTGCCGCCGCGGCGATCGCGCGCGGCGCACATGCCCAGGGCGGCGGAGAGCGCCGTGCCCGCGTGGCCGGCGCCGTAGGCGTCGTGCTCGCTCTCGGTCCGCAGCGCGAAGCCGTTCAGGCCGCCGGTGGTGCGGATGGTGGGGAAGCGGCCCTTCCGGCCGGTGAGCAATTTGTGGACGTAGCACTGATGACTCACGTCCCAGACGAACTTGTCCTGCGGCGTCGTGAACACCCGGTGCAGCGCGAGCGTCAGCTCGACCACGCCGAGGTTCGGGCCCAAATGGCCGCCGTTGCGGGAAAGCACTGTGATCAGCTCCTGCCGGATTTCCGGCGCGAGTTGCTGCAATTGCTCCAGCGTCAACTTCTTGACGTGGGCGGGGTTGTCCACCATGTCTAAAAATCGTGTCATTTAAGCTTCGTTACGCTTCAGCTTCGTCCGGCATCACTGGTTTGAGCGTCAGCGAACCGTCCGCCCGCTTTTCCAATTGCTGAATCTTCAGTTCGGCCGCGGCCAGCTTGGCCTGGCAGATTTCCGCCAGCCGGGTGCCGGCTTCGTAACGGTCCAGCATCGTTTCCAGCGGCAGGTCGCCGGCTTCCATGGCCGCGACGATGGTCTCCAGTTGCTTCAGCGCCTCTTCAAAGGACACCTCCGCGCCGGCCGCACCAGCGGCCACCGAAGCTTTGGCTGCTTTCGACATCCGCCGAAACCTAGTAAAATCAGTCCCCTGCGTCCAGAGGTTTAGCGCGTCTGTCGCGGCCGCGCCCGCGAGGAAGTAACGATTGACCGGCGGCCGGCTGCGGACGAGAATCCACCTGTCCGCCACGACAACAACCAACGTTGCCCAGATGATTGACCCCGGCCAACCAAGTCCACGGCCGCCGACCAGCCTGTCCGCCGCCGGCGCCCTTGCCAGCGCGGCGCTCTCCGGCGCGGCGGGATTGCTGGTGTGGCCGCTGGCGCTTGCCGGCGGGTCCGCGGCGGACGCGCCCGCGGTGCTGGGTTCGGTCATGGCCACGAGCGTGTGCCTCGTGATGGGGCTGGCCGCGCTCGTGCTGCTCGGCGTTTCCTTTCTGGACGGCCGGCCGGCGTCGCGCGGCACCCGCCGCTGGACGCTTCTCTGCCTGCTGCCGTTCGTCGTGCTGGCCGCGCTCGTTGCGCGGCAAGTGCTCCGGAGCTGACCCCGGCAAACCCGATTTTCTGCTGGATTGGGGGCGGTGACGTGTCATTTTCTGGCGCGGGCTATGCGAAATTACCTCTGGGTGGCGACCGGTGGCGCGCTGGGCAGCGTGCTCCGGTTCTGGCTTTCCGGCGCGATTGCGAACTGGCGCGGCGGCACGTTTCCGTGGGGCACGTTGGTCATCAATATCACCGGCTCGTTCATCATCGGGTTGTTCGCCGCGGTCACCGGACCCGACGGCCGCTGGCTCGCCCCGGCGGGTTTTCGAACGTTCTTCATGATGGGCGTTTGCGGCGGCTACACCACGTTTTCGTCGTTCAGCCTGCAAACACTTAATCTGGCTGGCGACGGCGAATGGTTCAAGGCCGGCGTGAACGTCGTCAGTTCCGTCGTGTTCTGCCTCCTCGCCGTGTGGCTCGGCCACCTGCTGGCGCTTTACCTCAATTCACCCAAAGGCCACTGACATGCATCTCCCCCACGAAGCCGTCTTGTTGCGGATTTTTATTGGCGAAAGCGACCGCTGGCAGGGCCGGCCGCTCTACGAAGCCATCGTGCTCAAGGCCCGCGAACTCCACCTCGCCGGCGCCACCGTGCTGCGCGGGCCGATGGGTTTCGGCAAAACCAGCCGCCTCCACACGGCGAAAATCCTGCGGCTCTCCTTCGACCTCCCGATGGTGATCGAGATCGCTGACAGCGAAGAAAACATCAACGTCTTCCTCCCCGTGCTCGACGAAATGATGGGCGGCGGTCTGGTGACGCTGGAGAAAGTGCGGGTGATCGAGTATCGCGGAATTGTCAGCTCCGCGGAACCAGCGAAGACCTGAACCGCAGGTTTTGTCGCCAAAAAGCTTGCCTTGGTCCCGTGCGGACAGTAGCATTCCAGCCAGACAGGCAATGGAGTTTGCCAACTCGCGCTGCGAGTCAACCGCCTGAATCGCTTCAGAGCTGATAACTCCTACCGAAACCAGTGGTGTCGGTAGGTTTTTTTATGCTCAATTATATCTTGGTCTTTCTGGGAGCGGGGGCCGGCGGGGTTTCGCGTTTCTGGGCTTCGGGCGTCATCGCCAATCGCTTCGGGCAGTCATTTCCCTGGGGCACTTTGTTCGTCAACGTGACCGGCTCGTTTTTCATCGGCCTGTTCGCCACGCTGACGGCGCCGGAAGGGCGATGGCTGGTTGGCCCTTCGGGTCGTAATTTCTTCATGACCGGCCTTTGCGGCGGCTACACCACATTCTCCTCGTTCAGTCTGCAAACCTTGAACCTCGCACAAGACGAGGAATGGCTCTATGCCGGCGGGAATGCAGCCTTCAATTTGATATTGTGTCTCGTGGCTGTCTGGCTAGGACACGTTCTGGCGGAAGTCCTGAACCCAACGAAAGGAGCTTGAGATGCACCTTCCTCATGACGCCGTGTTGCTGCGGATTTTCATCGGCGAAAGCGACCGGTGGAAACACCGGCCGCTATATGAAGCCATCGTGCTCAAGGCCCGCGAAATGCACATGGCCGGGGCGACGGTGCTGCGGGCCGATGGGTTTCGGCAAAACCAGCCACATGCATACGGCCAAAATTCTCCGGCTCTCCTTCGACCTGCCGCTGATCATCGAAATTGTGGACACGGAGGAAAAGATCAACACGTTCCTGCCTGTGCTCGACGTAATGATGGGGGGCGGTCTGGTCACGCTGGAGAAGGCAAGGGTGATTGACTATCGCTCGGCTGAGGATGGAACTGGCGGCGCACCGAAAACGCCGCCGGCAGCGACTGGCCAATAAACAAACCCACCAGGAAACCCGCCATGTGCCATCGAATCCTCTTCAATCTGATTCAAGTGCTGGTGGTCATGGCCTTCGCGCCGCTCGTGTCCGGGGTGTTGAGCCGGTTCAAGGAAATGGTGCAGTCCAAACGCGGGCCGAGCATCTTCCAGCCCTATCGCGATTTGTGGAAGCTGTTTCACAAGGGCGAAATCGTCTCGGAAGAAAGTTCGTGGATTTTCCGGTTCACACCTTACCTCGTTTTCGTCGCGCCGATTTTTGTGACCCTGTTGATTCCGGTGCTGACGAATTATCCGCTCTATTTCGCGTTCATGGGCGACATGCTCGGCGGCGGCTTCGTGCTGTCGCTGGGCGGTTTTTTCGCGACGCTGGCGGCGGTGGACACCGCCAACCCCTACGGTCCCATCGGGGCAAGCCGCACGCGGATGGTCGGTTTTCTCGCCGAGCCGGTGTTCATGATTGTCTTCTTCACCGTCTCGTTCGTGGCCGGCTCGACCATTCCCTACATCGTGCAGGAGAAATGGGTGACGCCGCCGGCGAACTTCTTCATGCCGTCCCACGTGCTGCTCGTGCTGGCGTTTCTGATGTTGATTCTGGCCGAAGGCGGACGCATTCCCGTGGACAACCCGACCGGCCATTTCGAATTGGCGATGATTGATGAATCGAAGTCGCTCGAATACTCCGGACGCGGATTCGCCCTGATGAAGTGGGGCGGGCAGATGAAACTGTTCGTGCTGATGTGCATCTTCCTCAACGTGCTGGTCATGCCGTGGGGACTTGCACATGAACAAAATCTAGGCGCGGTGCTGGTCGCGATCCCCTTGGTGCTGTTCAAGATTTTCTGTCTGGTGCTGGTGATGGTGGTCATTGAATCGTCGCTGTCCAAGCTGCGCCTCTTCCGCATCGCCGAGTTTTTGGGTGCGGCGTTCATCACCTCCGTGGCGGCGATGATCGCGCAGGTGTTTCTGCCCTGAAACAACATGAGCGAAGCCACAAGCCAACTGCTGGTGAATCTGAACGCGCTCGCGGGAGGGTTGTTCCTGCTGACGGCGTTCGGGATGGTGGCGATGCGGCAGGCGCGGGGTTGTTTGAACCTGTTCATCACGCAATCGCTGTTGCTCGCGGCTTCCGCGCTCCTGCTGGGACTGCGGCATCACACGGCGCACCTTTACGGTGTGGCGCTGGTGAACGTGATCAGCAAGCTCATCATTGTCCCGTGGCTGCTGCGCCGCACATCGCCGGCGGAGATTTACACGCGGCGCGAAATTGACCAGGCCCTGAACATTCCGACCACGTTGCTGATCGCCCTCGCCCTGGCGGTGCTGTCCTACTTCCTGGCGGTTCCTCTGCTGGACGCGGTGGCGCCGGAATTTCGCGGGCCGAACGTGCCGGTTGGCATCGCGGGCCTGCTGCTGGGCGCTTACACGCTGACGGTGCGGCGCGAGGCGGTGCCGCTGCTGATGGGGTTGCTGGCGATGGAGAACGGCGCGTTCTTTGCCGGCATTGCCATCGCGCGGAATCTGCCGTTGCTGGTCGAACTCGCCATCGCCACGGATGGCCTGATCATTGTTTTCATCATGGGCGTGCTGACCCGCGCGGTTCAAAAGCACGTCGGCACGACGGCGGTCGGAGAACTCGCGAGCTTGAAAGAGTCCGCTCCCGAAGTGGCGACAGACAAGGGGGTGGGCACATGAGTGTCCTCCTGATTCTGCTGGTGCCGCTCGTGGCCACCGCCTTGGTTTGCATTCCGGCCAATCGTCGCTGGGCGCCGGGGGTGACGGTCGTGGCGTGCGCAGCGAATCTCATTCTGGCCCTCTGGATGGCTTCGCAGCTTACGGCAGGGCAAGCCGTCGTGAGCGCAGTTCACGCCGGCATGTTGAAATGGATCGCCGTGGACGGCTTGAGCGCGCTGATTGTGCTGCTGATTGCGCTGGTCGGGACCACGGCCGCCATTTTCTCCTTTGGCTACATGGCACACGATTCCTGCTCGCCCGGCCGGCTGCGACTCTATTACGCAAACTACAACCTGTTCCTCTTTTCGATGCTGGCGGTTCCGGTGATGGCGGAGCCGACGTTGGTATGGATTGTGGTCGAGTTGACGACGCTGTGTTCGGCCTTGCTCGTCTCGTTCGAGAACACGCACGCGGCGTTGGAAGCGGCATGGAAATACGTGGTGCTCTCGCTCATGGGGGCGGGCATGGCGCTGTTTGGCTTTCTGGTTCTGTTCGCCGCCATGCAGGCGACGGGCACCGACCACGCCTACACCTGGACCGGACTGATTGCCGCCGCGCCGACAATGCCGCCGGTCCTGCTGCAGACCGCGTTCGTGCTGATCCTGATCGGCCTCGGAACGAAGGCCGGACTCGTGCCCATGCACACCTGGCTGCCGGACGCTCACAGCCAGGCCCCGTCACCGGTGTGTGCGCTCCTTTCCGGCGTGGAAACGACGGCGATCCTCTACGTGATTCTGCGTCTCTTTCCGGTGATGCACGCCGCGCCCAATTCCCATGCCGAAACGTGGGCGCTCGTCCTTGGCCTGGTTTCCGTGGGCACGGCCGCGTTTCTGTTGCTGCAAGTGCGCGACTACAAGCGGTTGTTCGCGTTTTCAACTGTCGAGCACATGGGGATCATCCTGACGGCGGTGGGTCTGGGGGCCTCGGTGGCCGGCTACGGCGCAATGCAGCAAATCGTCAATCACTCGGTCACCAAATCGTTTTGTTTCTTTGCTGCCGGCGCGGCCCTGCTGGCGGTGGAAACGCGCGAAATCGCCGCCGTGCGCGGCCTCATCCGTATCTCGCCCGCTGCCGGCGCCGCGTTGATCTTTGGCGGGTTGGCCATTGCCGGCGCCCCGCCGCTGGCGATTTTCCTGAGCGAGTTTTCGATCCTCAAGGCAGGTCTGACGCAAGGGCGTTATGTCGCGACCGGACTGCTGGCGCTGTTCATTGCCGTCGCTTTTTTTGGCGTGCTGTTACACTTGAACCGGATGGTCTTCGGCGCGCGGGAAAACAACCCCGAGACAAAGTCCGAAATGGGAAGTCCAAATTCGGAAATCAAATCTTTCCGTCTGCCATTCAGTTGCAGGCTGGCGTTGGTCCTGGCCGCCGTGCCGGTGTTGGTGCTGGGCGTATATGTGCCGAAACCGCTGGAGGACTTGTTAAACCTGGCGGCGGGCGCATTAACAAAATAAGGCCCTCCATGAACCAGACCGAGTTGACACAACAAATCGAGCAGCACTGGCCGGGAACGGTTCAATGCCGCCTCGACGACACGGGTTTGGCGTGCGAGGCCGTCTGCGCCCACGCCGCGCTCGCGGAATTGTGCGGCTGGCTTTTCCTGGAACAGGATTTCAGTTTCGCCGGCCTGGTGGTTGAGGAAAGCGCGATCGAATGGCAGTTGCGCTACATTTTTTACGGCGACCGCGAGGCCGGTTGGGTTCATGTCGTCGCGACCGCGCCATTGGCCGACAAGACCTTCCCCAGCATTGTGAAGTTCGTTCACGCGGCGGACTGGCACGAGCGCGAAGCCGAGGACTTGTTCGGTCTGGTTTTTGAAGGACATCCCCGCCTCGGCGATTTTGTCCTGCACAACGACGCCTGGCAGGAGAGCGTCGAGCCGATGCGCCATCGTTTTGACGCGCGCGCCGCCTTGAGTCAGCGCCGGCCGGACACCGACTGGCGGCCGCGGCGCATCGTTCATGAACCGGGCGCGTTCGTGATGCCGGTCGGCCCGGTTTATTCGGGCGTGATCGAATCCGTTCATTTCCTGCTTGAAACCGTCGGCGAAGATGTCGTCCGCTCGACTCCCCGCCTGTTCTACAAATGGCGCGCCGTCGAGAAACTGGCTGAAGGAAAAACGGTGGACGCGGTGTTGCTGTTGGCGGAGCGCTTCGCCGCCACGACGGCCTTTGCTCATGGTTTGGCTTTCTGTCAGGCCGTCGAGACCATCTGCGGAGCAAATGTCCCAGCGCGGGCGCGGGTCTTGCGTGTTTTTTTAGCAGAACTCGAACGCCTCCGCCATCACGCTGGCGCAATTGAAGGGATTTGCGAGTCCACCGCGCTCGTCGTGGCCAACAGTCAGGCGGCGATTCTGGAGGAAGACCTGTTGCGAATCTGCGGCGAACTGACCGGGCATCGGTATTTGTTTGGCCTGCTCGCCATCGGGGGATTATTGCGCGATTTGTCTGACGACGGCTGCTGCAACGCGCTTGCCCAGTCGCAACAAGTCCTGGAACGACTGAATGAACTGGAACAGCGGTTGCGCGTGTCCAGCAGCTTCCTGGACCGGTTGGAAGAAGTCGGCTTGATCGCGTTCAAGGACGCGAAGGTTTATGGCCTGGCTGGGCCGGTGGCGCGCGCGTCCGGACTCGTTCACGATTTGCGCCGTGCGCAACCGTATTTAGGCTGCGAGCATTTTCAGTTCGACGTGCCGAGCGAAAACGAGGGCGACGGTTATGCGCGACTGCGGATTCTGTTTGCCGAAGCCCGGCAGTCGGTTCGCATCCTGGAGCAAGCGGCTGCCGCGCTGCAAAGCGGCAGCGTTTGCGAGTCTATTCAAATTCGTGCTGGGTCAGCGCTGGGCTGGGTCGAAGCCCCGCGCGGCGCGGCGTTCCATTGGGTGCGGCTGGACGACGCAGGGCGGGTCGCTCGTTATCGCATCGTGCCACCCTCGTTTGCGAACTGGCACGGATTCCACCTCGCGGTGGAGAAGTTCGCGTTTCAGGACTTTCCCATCATGCTCTCCACGTTCGATCTGTCTGTGGCGGAGAACGACCGGTGACGCCCAATAGAAAATCGCCAATCACCAATCGCCAAACGTAAATGGTATGAGCCAATGGATCATTAAAGGCATTCGCACGGGAATCAAAACTACCGGGTATCCCGACGCGGCGGAGCGGGCGGCGGGTGTTACGCCGGGGCTTCCGGTTGGCGGCGAATTCGATGCCGCAACGGCTGCCGCGCTGGTGAATCGTTGCCCCACCCAGGCTTTGAGTCACATGGATGGGAAAGTGTCGGTGGATTATCGCCGGTGCATGCATTGTTATCGTTGTGCTTACGGCGTTGAACATCCGCTGGATTGGCAACGCACTTGCGAATGGGCAACCGCTCGTGACTCGCGAAATGAATTCCTCCCGCCCTTCGAGCGTTCCATCCACATCCTCGTGGTGGATGCCGGCGACTGCGGCGCGTGCCTCAACGAAGTCAGGCAGCTCAACAACCCGTATTACAACATGCACCGGCTGGGATTTTTCGTCACGCCCTCGCCGCGACACGCAGATGTGCTGCTGGTGGTTTCCCGTGACCGATCACATGAAGTTTGCGCTGCAAAAGGTTTACGACGCAATGCCGACGCCCAAGCGGGTCGTGGCGGTCGGCGCGTGCGCGCTGTCCGGCGGTGCGTTCGCAGAAAGTTTCGTCTGCGCCAAAGGCGTGGCCGACGTGCTGCCGGTGGACGTGGAAGTCCCCGGAAATCCTCCTCCCCCGCTGGCGATTTTGCACGGTTTGCTTGTGGTGGTTAGACGCAAAGCCCCGGCATCGCCAGCCTCGATGCCACCCGCGACCATGTCAGTCACGGTTAACCAATAATGGAAACGCAAACCCTCATTCTGGTGTTCCTGAGCGTGTGCGGCACGGGGATTGTGCTCTCGCTCCTGACGCCCGCTTCGCGCCTGGGCGGGCTGCTGGCATGGGTTGGTTGCGTTGCTTCGGTTGTCTTGGTTTGGGCGGGCGCGAGCGCGTTACTGACAGGCAAGACGTTCAGTCAGCCACTGTGGGCTTTGCCCGGTTTGGGCACGCTCACTCTGAGCCTGGACCGGCTTTCAGCGGTGTTTGTTTGCGTCACCGGCTTGGTCTTGTTCCCGGCTTCAATCTTCGCGGGCGGTCAGTTGAACCGCGAAGCGGAGCGCCGCAACGGACGCGCGTTCAGCGTCATGTTGCTGGGACTGTATGGGGCCATTGTTCTGATTCTTGCCGCCGGCGACGTGCTGTTGTTTCTGCTGGCGTGGGAAGTCATGTCCATTCTCTGCTATCTGCTCATCGTGTGCGGGCGTGATCGGGAGAACGGCCAGGCCGACGCGGGTTATCTGCTGCTCGCCATCGGTGAAGCCGGAACGCTCGCCGCTGTGCTCGGCTTTCTCGTGCTCGCGGTCGGCGCCGGCTCGCTCGACTTCGGCATCATCAAGTCCGGCGCGACCGGATTAAGCGCGGGCGCTCGTTGGGCGGTGTTTCTGCTGTCATTTTTCGGGTTTGGCGTGAAGGCCGGGCTTGTGCCGGTGAACTTCTGGGTGCCGGGCGCCTACACCGCCGCGCCGCGCGCGTTCGTTCCCGCGCTGGCCGGCGCGACGCTGAACCTCGGGCTTTACGGCATTCTTCGAGTCAACGCCGACCTCCTGCCGATGACTCAGGCTGGTCCGGGTTTGGTCGTGCTCGTGATTGGGACGCTTTCGGCGTTGGTGGGCATTCTTTACGCCACCACGGAAAACGACCTCAAAACGATGTTGGCGCACAGTTCGATCGAGAACGCCGGCATCACGGTCGCCGGGTTCGGCGCGGGCATGGTCTTCGTCGCCGCCGGCCATCCGGCGCCGGCAGCCATCGCGTTCGTCGCGGGTCTCTATCATCTTCTCAACCATTCACTCTACAAGACGCTCCTGTTCTGCGGCGCTGGCGCAGTCGAGACACAGGCCGGCACGCGCGACATGGACCAGCTCGGGGGTCTCATCAAATGGATGCCTCTGACCGCGCTTCCCTTCCTTGTCGGAACGATGGCCATTGCCGCGTTGCCGCCGTTCAATGGATTTGTCAGCGAATGGCTCACACTGCAAACGATGCTGCGCTCGGCGGAATTGTCCTCGACCACGGCGAAGGTGGTGTTCGCCTTGTGCGGCGCGGGCCTCGCGCTCACGGCGGCTCTGGCGATGACGTGCTTCGTAAAGGCGTTTGCGATGAGTTTTCTGGGGATGCGCCGCCTGGACGAGAATCAGCGGGTGACGGAGGCCAAACCCGGCGCGCTGGCGCCCATGGCCATTCTGGCGGTGCTCTGTCTCGCGTTCGGCGTTCTCCCGACTTACGTGATTCCGGCGCTTGACCCGGCGCTCCGTCCGCTGGCGGGCGCCAGCGCCGCCGAGGCACTCGTGCCGCCCTTCTTCGCTTCCAACCCGGCGCACGGCACGCTGCCGACAGCATTCGTCGGTGAATTTCGCGATTTGGGCGCGCAAGTTGGCCAAAGCGCATTGCCCGGACGCGGCCTGGTCGTGCTGCACCGCGGCGGATCGGAAAATCCGGTCGTGTTCGCGATGTCCACCTCCTACATGCTCGTTGTGCTGGTCCTCCTGCTGTTGCTCACTTACGCGGTGATCCGATTATGGCTGACGCGCCGCCGTCAACTGGAGCGGCGTCCGCGCTGGGACGGCGGAGTGCGGCGTTTGCTGCCGGAGATGACCTACACGGCCACGGGTTTTTCCAATCCGGTCCGCGTGATCTTCGACGCCATCTTCCGGCCAACCACGGTCGGGGACACGCGCGAGACCGTGGCCCAACATTTCCGCACCGCCATCCGACGCGAAAAGCGGCGCGTCCATCTCGTGGATAAACTCGTGTTTCAGCCGGTCAAATCGGCTACCTTGTGGTTCGCAGGCGGGCTGGCCGCGATGCACCACGGGCGGATCAACGCTTACGCCGCCTACGCGCTGCTGGCGCTGCTGGTCGTGCTGGTGATCGCGCTGCTTTAGAAGTCCGCTTGGAGAAACGAGCGACAGAATTGTTCTGGAGAAACATTATGAGCAAAATTGAAAAACTACACGCACTGGAAATACTCGATTCGCGCGGCAACCCGACCGTCATGGTCAACGTCACGCTCAACAACGGCATCACCGCCACGGCCTGCGTGCCCAGCGGCGCGTCCACCGGCATCCGCGAAGCGGTCGAATTGCGCGACGGTGACGCCAAACGCTACGGCGGCAAAGGCGTGCTCAAGGCCGTGGCCAACGTGAACAAGGTGATCGCGCCGAAAATCAAAGGCAAATCGCCGCACGCGCAGCGGGAGCTTGACGATTTGATGCGCAAGCTCGATGGCACGGAAACCAAATCCAAGCTCGGCGCGAACGCCATCCTCGGCATTTCGATGGCCGTCTGCCGCGCGGCGGCACTGGACGCGGGACTACCGCTCTACGCCTACATCCGCAAACTGCACGGCGGCAAAGCTGGTGGCCGTCCGCAAGGACCCTACGTCCTGCCCGCGCCGATGATGAACGTGGTCAACGGCGGCGCGCACGCCACCAATAACGTGGACTTCCAGGAATTCATGCTGTTCCCCATCGGCGCACCCACGTTCACCGAAGCGCTGCGTTACGGCGCGGAGACTTTTCACACGCTGAAGAAGCTGCTCCAAAAGCGCGGCCTCGTGACCTCCGTCGGCGATGAAGGCGGCTTCGCGCCGAACCTCAAGACCAACGACGAGGCGGTGGACGTGATTGTCGAAGCCATCACGGCGGCGGGCTACAAACCCGGCAAGGACATCGCCCTCGCGCTCGACCCGGCCGCCAGCGAGTTTTACGACGACGGCGGCTACGTGTTCAAGAAGTCCGACCGATCGCGCAAGACCCCGGATGAAATGGTGACGCTTTACGGCGACTGGGTGAAGAAGTATCCCATTGTCTCGCTCGAAGACGGCATGGGCGAGGAAGACCGCGAAGGCTGGCTGGCCATCACCAAGGCGCTCGGCAAAAAGCTGCAACTCGTCGGCGACGACAACTTTGTCACCAACCCGAAGATTTTCGCCGAAGGCATCCGCGACGGCATCGCCAACGCCATTCTCATCAAGCTCAACCAGATCGGCACGGTGAGCGAAACGCTGGAAACCGTGGCGATGGCGCAGCAGGCCGGCTACGGCGCGGTTATCTCGCATCGCTCCGGCGAAACCGAAGACGCCTTCATCGCCGACTTCGCCGTGGGCACGGGCGCGGGCCAGATCAAAACCGGCTCGCTGTGCCGCTCCGAGCGCATCGCCAAATACAATCGGCTGCTCGCCATCGAGCGCGAGTTGGGCAAGAAGGCGCGCTACGGCGGGGTGCTATTCGGGGCCGATCGGAAATGAGCGCGGCGCTTCCTTTCGTGGGTCGGGGAAAGGAAGCCGCGCGGCTCCAGCAGTTGCACGCGCAACGAAGGCACGTCCTGATTCTCGGCCCGGCGGGCGTGGGCAAGTCGGCATTGATTCGGCACGCGGCCGGCGTTTTGCCGCTGTGGGTCTGTCCGGAATCGGTTCGGTGCAGCGAACTGTGCGCCTCGTTGGAAAGCCAGCTCGGCCTCGATGAGGGCGACCGGCGGCTGGTTCAGCGCAAACAGCGCTTGCGCCAGGCGCTCGCTGAGGCCGGCAAGACGGTCGTGTTCGACGGCTTCGGCTGGACCACGCCCAAGCTGAGTTCGTTTCTCGAAAGCGTGATGGAGCGCGTCCCGGTGTGGCTGGGCACACGCTCGGAACATTCCTGGGACATCGGGCATTTCTGGACGTTGCTGGTCCGGTTCGAACGCGTCGAGCTTCACCCGTTCCACCCGGCCGAGAGCTGCGCGCTGGTGGAAGCGGCGGTGGCCGCCGGACGAGTTCCCGCCGCCGCGCTGGAGGCCGTTGAGCGGCTGCATCACTTGGCGGCGGGCGTCCCACAGGTCTTGAACGAATTGCTCGACGGCTTGGCGTCGGGCCGTTACGACCCGCACCGCCTGTTCGAGTTGAAGCTGCTGGACCTCGACCGGCGCATCCGCGAGGCGTGTCCGAAACCAACGGGGATTGTTTCGTGAACGACAACCACCAGCGCCACCTGCTCGTCACGCTCCGGCACATGGACAACCTGCTGTCGGAAGCCGAGCGCGTCCTGACCAGCGCGGGGTCGGCGTCGCCATTGGCGGAATACACGCAGGACTCGACGCCCGTGCAGCGAAAGGTGATTCACGATTACATCCAGCGCGTGCGGACGGCGATGGCCCGCGCCATGGCCGACCTGAACCTGCCCCGGCCTGCACCCGTCTGCGGCGCCCTCTGGGCCGCGCGCGGCCACGTCACCTTCGCCAGCATCGCCGTGGCGGAAATGGAACCCAAGCGTATGTGCGGCTACGGGGCGCTTGCCGACGGCGACGTGAAGACCATCAACGGTGTCGTGGCGGAATTGAACGCCGCGCTGGGCCGGCTCACCGGTTACCTCGACAGAGGCCCGGCCGGCGATCTGGAACAGCGCCTCCAACGGCTCGAACAGACCGGTGACGAGGTGGCATTGCTGCGCGAATTGGGGCGCGTCATCACCGCGCACGGGCTGGTGGATTTCCGTGGCGCACTGGCGATGCTGCTGGAGCGGATGGAGAACGGCGCGTTTGAGATCGGCATCTTCGGCCGCGTCAGTTCCGGCAAGTCGTCGCTGCTGAATCATCTTCTCGGCGCCGAGGTGTTGCCGGCGGGCGTGACGCCCGTCACCGCCGTTCCTACACGCGTGCGGCATGGACCGAGGCCGCGCGCGGTCATCGAGTTTGCGGAGGGCAAGCCCATCGAAGTCGAGTTGTCGCGGCTGGCGGAGTTTTCCACCGAGCAACAGAATCCCGGCAACGCGAAACACGTTGCGCGCATCCAGGTCGAACTGCCGGCGGCGCGCTTGCGCGACGGCGTGACGTTTGTGGACACGCCCGGCCTCGGCTCGCTGGCCACGAGCGGCGCGGAGGAAACGATGGCCTATCTGCCACGTTGCGATCTCGGACTCGTCTTGGTGGACGCGGCCTCGACGCTGACGCACGAAGATCTCGCTGTGGTGCAGGCGCTCTACCAATCCGGCGCGCGGGCGATGGTGCTGGAAAGCAAGGCCGACATGCTGCGACCCGTCGAGCGCCAGCAGACCCTCACCTACGCGCAACAACAACTCGCCACTCAACTCGGCGTCCCGGCGCCGGTGCATTTGATCAGCGTCGTCGGGGCTGAAGCGAAGTTATGCGACCAGTGGTTTGAACGCGAACTCAAGCCGGCACTTGAAAGCCATCACGAACAAGCCGCTGCGTCGCTCAAGCGCAAAGTTGGCGCCCTGCGCGAAGCCGTCGTGAAGACACTTGAAGCGCGCCTGCAAATTCGGATGGCCGGCACGGCCGCCGCTCCGGGCGCCGGCGTCGCGGAGGCCGTCACCGCGCTGCGCCAAGCCGACGCGCTGTTGGAAGCCGGGGAAAACGACGCCGCGAAGCTGGTGGACCAATTGGCCGACGCGGCCCCTGCGCTGGTCGAAATCGCCGCCACCGAACTCGCCGACGCTTGGTGGCAGCACCCGATGTCCCCGGCTGAATCAGCCGCTTCGTGCGCCGCCACGCTCACCCGCGCGCTGGCCGGCCACACGGTCAAGGTCGTTGACCGGCTCGAATCGCTCCGCCGGCAGCTCGAACAGACCCTGACCGTCGCCCGCCAGGCGTCGTGGGCGTGTGGCAGCGTCAGCGAGCCGTTGCCACGGCCTTCCGGTCTGCCGGTGTTCGATTCTGCCGCCGTAACGTCGAAGCTTGCCCTTCGCTCTCCGCGCCTGCTCCGCCTGCTGGGAACGCCGCTGCTCCGGCGTCCGGTGCGGTCCCGGCTTCATGGGCAGCTCGGCGATTCGCTGGCTGAAGCGCTCGGCGATTATCGGCGGCGTCTGCGCCAATGGTTGCGCCAGACGTTGGTCGAATTGCGCGCCGCCTTCCACGCCCACGCCGGTCCCCTGCGGGCGCAATTGGATCCCCGCGAATCGGTCGCCGGGTCGGAAACCAGTCCAGCAAACCTCGCGGAGGATTTGCGGGTCCTTCGGGAAGGAAAGGGATGATTTCCGGTGCGCGGGGCTGGCGGCCGAACCTGACGCGGACCATATCCTCTGTCTGGGCGACCTGGTCAATTACGGCCCCCAGCCTGCCGAGTGCGTTCGCTGGGCCATGCAGCATCTCAGCGAGGAGTGGCTCATTCAAGGCAACCACGACCGCGCCGTGGGCCGCGATGAAGACCCGCACTGCTCTGGGCCGTACCAGGTTCTGGCCGCCGCGACGCAGGCCGTGAGCGCACGGCTCTTGAGCGCCGAGCAGAAACAGTTCCTCGCCGGACTGGAGCCGCTGCAACGCTTTCAATTGGGGAAAGCCGTGTTTGTGGCCTGTCACGCGGTGCCGTCGGCCCCGCTTTACCACTACCTGCCGCAGACCAGCCCGGTGACATTGTGGGAATCGGAACTCAACGCCGCGGGTCATCCCGATTTTCTGCTGCTGGGCCACACGCACGAGCCGATGAAGACGCGCTTTCACCAGACGCTCGTGATCAATCCCGGCAGCGTCGGCCAGCCCAAGCACGGCGATGCTCGCGCCGCCTATGCCGTGTGGGTGGATGGCGAGGTCACGTTGCGCCGCGTCGGCTACGACCATGAGCAAACCATCCGCGCCTACGACGGGCTGGGTCTGGAGCCGCACACCGTCGAGTTGCTGGCCGAGGTGTTGCACACCGGCGGGCATCTGCCGTTGGAATCTGCACGATGATCCGCGTCAACGGCATTCTGACTCACGTCGCCGAACTGGCGGATCGGTTGCACTTGGCGAACCTGCGGCCGCAAATCGCCGCGTGCCAGCAGCAACTGGGCGCGCCGGAACGGATTGACGTGGCGGTGTTCGGCCGGTTCAAGGCCGGCAAGAGTTCCTTCCTCAATCATCTGGCCGGGCAATCGGTGCTGCCCATCGGCGTGCTGCCGCTGACAGCCATCGTCACCCGCCTGCGCCACGGGCCGGTCGAGCGCGCCGTGGTGCGGTTTCTCGACGGCTCGACGAAATCCATTCCGCTGGATGACCTCGGCCGTTACGTGGGTGAGAACGAGAATCCACGCAACGCCAAGCAGGTAGCGGGCGCGGACGTGGAGTTGCCGGCGCTGGAAGCCTTCGCCCCGCTGGAATTCGTGGACACGCCGGGCCTGGACAGCGCCTTTGCGCACAACACCGAGGCCGCGCTCCAGTGGCTGCCCAACGTGGGCGCGGCGATTGTGGCCGTGAGCGCCGATGCGCCGCTATCCGAGCGCGATCTCAGCCTGCTGGAGGAATTGCGCCGGCAGACGCCGAAGATCGCCTTGCTGCTGACGAAGGCGGATTTGCTGACGGAGTCGCAGCGGATCGAGGTGCGCGATTTCCTGAGCCGGCAACTGGCCGAACACTGGGGCAACGGCGGCCTGCCGGTGTTTTTCTACTCCGTGAAACCGGAATTGCCAGAGTTGAAAACGGCCCTGCTGGCGCGTCTGCTCGATCCGCTGCGCAAAAATCGCGGCGCGGCGGCGGAGCAAATTTTGTGGCACAAACTCACCTCGCTCATCAGCCAGGCGCTCGACTACTTGCGCGTCGCCCTGGCGGTGGCGACCCAGGCGGAAGCTTCGCGGCAGGTGCTGCACGAACGGTTGGTGGAAGAGCGCGGGCAATTCGACGCGCTGCGCGAAGAACTGCATCTGCTCGCACACGACGTGGCCGGGCAGGCGCTGGAACAATCCGTGCAGCGTTTGCAACCAGTCGCGCGCACGCTGCAAGCCAAAGTCACCGCCGGGCTGGAGGGGCAGTTGGGGCAATGGCGGCTGCGGTTGCCGCTGCTGCTGGAAGCCTGGCGCACCTGGCTGAACGATTTCCTCAACCGCGAATTGAGCGAGGTGTCGCAGGCGCAGCGTGGGATGTTCTGCGAGCCGTTGCACAAGGCCCGCGAGCGGCTGAGCCGCGCGCTCCGCGCCTTCCAGGACCGGCTGGCTGAGCACGTGCAGGCCGCGCTCGGCGTGACGCTGACCCAGCGCGAGTTCGTCCTCGACGTGCGCGAGCCGGCCGCCCCGCCGGTGAGCGTCTCCTACGCCTTCGACGCGGCGTTCACCAGCATCGGCTGGCTGATTCCAATGACGCTTTTCCGCAAGCCGATCGAACGAGTTTTGCAGCGCAAAGCGCGTTGGGAAGTGCAGAAGAACCTGTCGCGGCTCGCGGCGGATTGGCAGGCGCGCGTCAGCGCCGGCGTGCAGGAATTGCGCGGCCAGGCCGAGCAATACGCGCTGAATGAACTGACCACGCTGGAACAAATGCTGGCCCAGGGCCAGACTGACCAGCCGCGACTGCGCGAAGCCGTCCGCGAACTCGAGTTATTCCGCGCGCAGTTCGCGCCATCTGTTGGCTTGTCTGCAACGGCCCGCGCGACTGAGAATTCCCCGTGACTCGATGAGCGATTCAACACAAACCGGGGTAAGTACCGAGGCGCAACCGGCCGGTTCCAAGCACCGTCGGAACCGATGGCTCAACCGCACCGTCCTCGGCGTCGGGCTGGCATCCCTGTTCAGCGACTGGGCACACGAAGCGGCGACCACCGTGATGCCAGCGTTCCTGGCCACACTCGGCGTCTCGGCCGCGTGGCTGGGCCTGATCGAAGGCGTGTCCGACGGCCTGGCCAGTTTTGCCAAACTCGCGTCGGGCTTCTACACCGACCGGCTCCGGCGGCGAAAGCCGGTTGCGGTTGCCGGTTACGTGGTGACGGCGCTGGGCACCGCGTCGTTCGCGCTCGCCACAGCCCCCTGGCACGTCCTGCTTGGCCGGGCGCTGGCGTGGCTTGGCCGTGGCGTGCGCACGCCTGTTCGCAAGGCACTGCTCGCCGGCGCGGTGGACCGGGAGACTTACGGCCGCGCGTTCGGCTTCGAGCGCATGATGGACACCGTGGGTGCGATCGCCGGCCCCGCCACCGCCTTCGTCCTGCTCACGGCCTTGAATCACCGCTACTCAACGTTGTTCGCGTTGACGCTGATTCCCGGCCTGCTGGCGGCCGTCTGCATCGGCGTCGGCATCACCGAGCGCGACCGCAAACCGGTCGCGCACGTCTCGTTCGGCTCCAGCCTGCGGGCGTTGCCGCCGCCGTTCCGGCGGTTCCTGGTCGCCGTCGGCTTGTTCGGCATGGGCGACTTTGCGCATTCCATGTTCATTTTGCTGGCAACGCAGAAACTCACGCCAACCCTTGGTCCAGCCAAAGCCGCGAGCATCGCCGTGGGACTTTACGTGTTGCACAACGTGTTTTACGCGGCGTTTGCGTTTGTGGCGGGATGGATGGCGGACCGGGTGGACAAACGCCGCCTGCTCGCCGCCGGCTACGGCCTCGCCGCCGTGAACGCCCTCGGCATCATCCTGCTGCCGATGACGCCGTGGACCCTCGCGGCGGTGTTCATCCTTGGCGGAGTTTACGTCGGCATCGAAGACACGCTGGAAGACTCGTTGAGCGCGGAACTCACGGATGAGGCGCAGCACGGCATGGCGTTCGGCGTGCTGGCGACCGTGAACGGCGCCGGGGATTTTCTTTCGAGCATCCTCGTCGGCGTCTTGTGGGCCGCCTTCGGCACGAGTGTGGCGCTGAGCTACAGCGCGGCGCTGTTCACGGCGGGAACGCTGCTGGTGTTGCGGGCACGGCCGGCTCCCACGGCCCAGGCGGAATGATCCGCCGGGTCGCGGCCGGGGGGGCCGGGCGTCTTCAACTGCGGCGGAGCGCGCCGACAACGGCATCGGCCACGCTTGCCAAGCGGGTTCGCGGCATTGTTAAATCACGGCTGTGTTGCAACAACAGACCTTGCGCGACCCGGTGCGGTTGGCGGGCGTCGGCCTGCACAGCGGCAACCGGGTGAACCTGGCGTTCCTCCCGGCGGCGCCCAATTCGGGCGTCCGCTTTCGCCGCACCGACCTGGCCGGCCAGCCCGAAATTCCGGCGCGGTTGGACAATGTGACTGAAACCAACCGCTCGACCACGCTGGCCCGGGACAGCGCCAAAGTCCAGACCGTCGAACACGTCCTCGCCGCGCTCGCCGGGCTGGGCATTGACAACGCCATCGTGGAACTCGACGCCCCGGAGCCGCCGATCATGGACGGCAGCGCGCGGGACTACACCCGCGTGCTGGACGAGGCGGGTGTGACGCCGCAGGGCGAGCCACGCGATGTCTGCACGGTCGCCGAGGCGGTGGAGCTTTCCGCGGGCGAAACCTTCATGTCCATTTTTCCGCATGACCGGCTGCGGATTTCCTGCACGAGCGCCGACCGGCGCGGGCAATACACGCAGTTCTTCACGGTCGAGATCACCCCGGAAACCTGGCGGCGGGAACTCGCGGTGGCCCGGACGTTTTGCTTCTTCGAGGAATTGGAATTCCTCATCAAGAACGGACTCATCAAGGGCGGCAGCCTGGAGAACGCGGTGGTCATCCGCGACGACGCCGTGCTGACGAACGAGCCGCTGCGGTTCCCGGACGAGTTCGTGCGCCACAAGATTCTCGACATCCTGGGCGATCTTTACCTGCTCGGCCGGCCGCTCGTCGGCCACGTGGTGGCCATCCGCCCCGGCCACGCGACCAACTGCGAACTGGCCCGCCAGATCGCGGCGCAGGGCCGCAAGTCGTTCGTCGCCATGCAGGCGTTCAGCCCTCCGCCGGCGCCCGCCAGCGCGGAAGGTCAAACCGGGGCGGAGTCGCTGGTCACCGACGGCGCGACGCTGGACATCGAGGCGGTGATGAAGATTCTGCCGCACCGGTTCCCATTTTTGATGGTGGACCGGATCACCAAGATCGAGGGCAACCGGATCGTCGGCCAGAAGCTGGTCACCATCAACGAACCGTATTTTCAGGGGCATTTCCCCGGCCATCCGATCATGCCCGGCGTGCTGCAACTCGAGGCCATGGCGCAGGTGGCCGGCATTCTCACGCTCAAGAAAGCCGAGAACGCCGGGAAGCTCGCCTATTTCATGTCGGCCGAATCGGTCAAATGGCGCCGGCCGGTCCGGCCCGGCGACCTGCTGGTGATTGACGTGGAACTCACCAAGGCCCGCGGCAAGATCGGCCGGGCGCGGGGCCAATGCCTGGTGGACGGCGACGTGGTCAGCGAAGCCGAGGTCACGTTCATGCTCGTTTCCGCGTGAGCCACCCGCGCATGATTCATCCCACCGCGATCATTGACCCGCGCGCGCAGATCGCCGCCGGCTGCGAGATCGGCCCCTACTGCGTCCTCGGCCCGGACGTGGTGCTCGGCGAGGGTTGCCGGCTGCATTCCCACGTCATCCTTGACGGCCACACCACCCTGGGCCGGGACAACGAAATCTACCCCTTCGCCTCTCTCGGCCTGAAAACCCAGGATTTGAAATGGAAGGGCGGCGTCACGCGGACGCAGATCGGCGACGGCAACACCTTCCGCGAGTGCGTCACCGTCCACAGCGCCACCGGCGACGGCGAAACCACCGTGATCGGCTCGCACAATCACATCCTCGCCTACTGCCATCTTGCCCACAACGTCGTCCTCGGTGACCACATCATCATGTCCAGTTACGCCGGGCTGGCCGGCCACGTGATTGTGGAGGACCGGGTGGTGCTCGCCGGCTACGTCGCGGTGCATCAATTTTGCCGGATCGGGAAAATGGTCATCATCGGCGGCTGCTCGAAGGTGCGGCAGGATGTGCCGCCGTTCATGCTGGCCGACGGCAGCCCGGCGAAGGTCTGCACGATCAACAAGGTGGGGCTGGAGCGCAACGGCGTGCCGGAAACCACGCTTAACGCCCTGCGCCAGGCCAGCAAACTTCTGTTTCGCGAGGGCCTCAGCGTCCCGAACGCGCTGGCCCGCATCGAAGCCGAACTGCCACCCTCGCCCGAATTGGCACACCTGGTCGAATTCGTCCGCTCCAGCCCGCGCGGCATCAGCCGCTGACCATGCCCGCGCGCCCCTCGTCGTTGCCGGCCGCGATGTGGTTGCTGCTGGCCACCATGTCCTGGTCGGTCAGTTTCCCCACGATGCGGGCGCTGGTGCTCCTCCAGCAACGGACGCTCCCGGCGGCGGAAACGTGGTTCATCGCCGCATGGTGCGTGGCGCTCCGCTTCGCGCTCGCGGCCGTGATCGTGTTGATCGCGCACGCGCCGGCGATGCGCCGGTTGACCCGCTCCGAAATTGCCCAGGGCCTCGGCCTCGGCCTCTTCGGCGCCGGCGGGCTGGTCCTGCAAATGGACGGGCTTGCCTACACGACGGCGTCCACCTCGGCGTTCCTCACGCAGTGTTATTGCCTGATGATTCCGCTGTGGGTGGCGCTGACGACGCGCCGCTGGCCCTCGCCGCTCGTGGTGATCAGTTGCCTGCTGGTCGTGGTGGGCGTGGCGGTGTTGTCCAGCGTGGACTGGCACACGTTCCGGCTTGGCCGCGGCGAAACGGAAACCCTGCTCGCCTCGGTGCTGTTCACGGGCCAGATCCTGTGGCTGCAACGCCCCGCCTACGCCGGCAACGACACGAACCGCTTCTCCGTCGTGATGTTTCTGGTGATGGCGCTGAGCAGCGGGCTGGCGGCCGCCTGCAGCCGCCACGCGCCGGGCGACTGGCTGCGCGCTTACGCGACAGCTCCCGCCTGGGGCTTGCTGGGGATTCTCGTGCTGTTTTCCACGCTCATCGGCTATCTGCTCATGAACCGCTGGCAGCAACACGTCAGCGCCACCGAGGCCGGGCTGATTTACTGTGCCGAACCGGTCTTCGCCAGCGCGACGACGTTGTTTCTGCCGGGTTGGTTTTCCCTTCTGGCAGCGATCGAATATCCGAACGAAGTAGTCACGCGCCACCTCGTTCTCGGCGGCGGGCTGGTGCTGTTGGCGAACATGCTGCTGCAACTGGCGCCGTTGCTGACCGGCCTCCGCCAGAGACGAGGTTCCCTCCCGCAGCCCGCCGCGGACGTCCGCTAAAGCACCCGGCGCAGACCGGGAATGCGCCGGAAAACGTAGTGCGCGGCCAGGAAGCACGCGATCGTCGCCAGCCCGCTCGCCAGGACAAACTTGACCAGCGGCGGCAACGCCGGTCCGCGCAGCGCGAACGTGATGGCGATGAGAATCGGCGGGTGAAAGACGTAAACGGCGAAGGCGTTGTCGCTCATGAACCGCGTGAACCGGCCCTGCGCGTCGAAACGATCGCGAAAGACAACCAACAGCCCGACGCAGACGCCGACGCAGAAGAACGATTCCCACAGGCAATACGCCGCGCTCTGCCAGTGCCACCCGCCGGTGTAAGGCTCAAAATTGCCCGCCCGGCCGCCGCCGGCCAGCATCATTCCCGCCCAAAGCAACGGGCCAACCACCACCGCCAGCCACAGCCAAAAGACACCGAGACCGTGCGGCAGCCGCGCCAGCCAGTTGCGATGCCAGGCGATGGTGCCCACCGCAAACAGCACGACATACTGCGTGAAGAAGCAAAGCTGCATGTTCAGGACGCTCGTGCCAATCGGCTGGACCACGCGGATCAGAAAGGCGCCGACGGTGATCAACCCGATCAATCCCGCCACCGCTGCGTGGCCAGGCAGCGGCGCGTCGCGTTGACCGGTTTCGCGCGAACCGAGCAGGCGTTGGACACCCGGATATGCAATGCAAAAAATGAGCAACGCCAGGGCAAACCACATCGGCCCCGTTCCGCCCAGAAAACGCAGGCTGAAAAAGTAATGCCGGCACACCGTCCAGAGCGACGGTAACGGCCCGGAGCCGGGTGCGTGACAGAGGTAATACCCCACGGCCGGTTGCACGATGACGACGTAAATGAGCGTCGGCACGCCCAGCCGCACCGCGCGGTCGGCGATGAATTTCCGCGTGCCTTTCCGTTCGAACGCGCCGGGCACGAAATACCCGGCGATCAGGAACAGAAAGCCCATGAAGAAGGCCTGCAAATGCGTCTGGTAAAAGGCGAAAACCAGCAGCGACCCGGTGTCCAGTTTCCCCTGTTCCACGTAATACCAGCTTCCCAGACCGCTGAAAGTGACGGCGGCGTGCATCGTGACGACCAGGACGATCATCAGCCAGCGCAGGTTGTCCACGAACAGCAGGCGATCCGGCTTGGGCGAAGGCATGGTTCCTTCTCCGCCATAAGCGCACCGGCGTCAACAGCGAAGTCCCCGCCCACCGAGACGTCGTCACCCTGCTGCTTGACAAACCCGGCCGGGAGGTTGAAAACCCTGACTCTTTCCGGCGCCCCGGGGCGCCTCGACACCAATGCAATTAACCGTCAGAGATGTCGTCAGTCTGCTCAACGTCTCGGAAAAAACCGTGCGTCGCTGGATCAGCGAACGCGGTCTTCCGGGCCATCAGCTCAGCGGGCAGGATTACTTTAACCGGATGGAATTGATCGGGTGGGCCACGGCCAACCGGGCCAACAGCTCACCGGCGGTGTTTCGTAAATTCACAGCCCTTGTGCCGGTCCCGGCAGGCCGCGACGGGTTGATGAAGACCGTCCGGCGAATCAGTCCGGCCAGTCCAAACCGCGTGCGGTCCAAGACGCGAATGGAGGGAGTTCGACAACCTTCACCGGCCGCGGCCGGTTCCCACCGGGGTGAACCAGGGAGAGGCAGACGATGACCATCGGTGGCATGCTGGCGGCGGCAGCCGGCGCCGTTCTCCTCAGCTTGGTGGCGTCGCCTCGCACGCCGCGCTGCTGGCTGGCGGCCTCCCTCGCCGGCACCCTGGCTGCTCTCGCCGCCGCGGCTTGGGTTCTGGCCACCGGCGGCGCGTGGGAATGGCGGAGCGTGTTCCTCATCGGCGGCGAAAACATGCATCTGCGACTGGATGGGGTGAGCGCCTTGTTTCTGGCCCTGGTGGCCGTGGCGGGCGGGGCCGGAGCCGCCTACTCGCGGGAGTATTGGACGGACCAGGCGCATCCCGCTTCCGCGCGGGCGAGCCGGGCGTGGTGGAGCGCGTTGCAACTATGCATGGGCCTCGTGCTGGTGTGCGCGAACGGACTGCATTTCCTCATCGCCTGGGAGTTGTTCGCCCTGTGCGCCTACTTCTTGATCACCCTGGACGGGCGGCGACGCGAGGTGCGGGCGGCGGGCTGGCTCTACCTCACAGCCTCGCACGCCGGCACGCTGGCCTTGTTCGCATTCTTTTCGCTGCTGGCCGCCCGCACCGGAAGCTGGGACTTGGGACCGATGCGCGAGCGGGCGGAGCTGGCGCCATTGTTCTGGCTGGCGCTGTTCGGATTTGGCGTGAAGGCGGGATTCTTTCCACTGCACATCTGGCTGCCCTCGGCGCACGCGAACGCGCCCAGCCACGTCTCGGCGATCATGTCCGGCGTGGCGATCAAGATGGGCATCTACGGCATCGTGCGGTTCAGCGGCTGGCTGCCGACACCGCCGGCAGCCGGCTGGGTGGTCACCACGGTGGGCGTGGCGAGCGCGGTGCTTGGGGTGGCGTTCGCGCTGGGGCAGCACGACCTCAAGCGGCTGCTTGCGTATCACAGCGTCGAGAACATCGGCATCATTCTGATGGGGGTGGGATTTGCGATGGTGGCCACGGCGCACGGCCAGGCGGCCTGGGGCGCCCTGGCGCTGGCCGGCGGCCTGTTGCACGTCTGGAACCACGGCCTGTTCAAGTCGCTGCTGTTCCTTGGTGCCGGCTCGGTCCTCCACGCCACCGGCACGCGCGAGATGAGCCGGCTCGGCGGGCTGTGGCGAGCCATGCCGTGGACGGCTTCCCTGTTCGCGCTCGGCGCGGTCGCGATTTCCGGTCTGCCGCCCCTGAACGGATTTGTGAGTGAATGGCTGGTGTACTTGGGAATGTTCGACGCGGTCACCCGGCCGGGCGCGGCGGTGGTGGCAGCGATGCCGGCCATTGTGCTGCTGGCCATGACCGGCGCGCTGGCGCTGGCGTGCTTCGTGAAGGTTTGCGGTGTGGTCTTCCTCGGCGCGCCACGCTCGCCGGAGACAAAACACGCACACGAATGCGGTCCCTGGATGCGCGGCCCCATGCTGACCCTGGCGGCGGGTTGCGTGGCCATCGGCCTGGCGCCGTTCCTTTTTTGGCCGGCGGTGCATGCCGCGGTGGCGGCGTGGCGGGGCACGTGGTCGGAAGTTCCGGCGCCGGAATCCTTGACCACGCTCGGCCTGTTCCACGTCGTCCTGGCCGTGCTGGCGGTCGCCGGCGCCGCGTGGCTGTGGCGGCGGGCGCACCGGGGCGGCTGGGCCCGCGCCGGGACGTGGGACTGCGGCTACGCGGCGCCCACGGCGCGGATGCAATACACAGCCGGCTCGTTTGCCGGCATCATCACCGAATGGTTTGCGTGGATTCTTCAGCCGGAGCGACACGAGCATCGTCCGGAGGAGACGTTTCCCCGGCGGGCGGCCTTTGAGGAGCACACGCCCGAGACGGTGCTGGAGCGCGTCATTCAGCCGTGCGCGCGGGCGGTGATGCGGGTTTCGGCGATCGCCCGCCGGCTCCAGCACGGGCGGACGCACGCCTACATTCTTTACCTGATTCTCGGCCTGGCCGCGGTCGCGGCCATGACCCTGGCGTGGAGCCAATGAAGGCAAACCCTCCGGCCTGGACAGCGTTACCGATCATTGAACCGCCATGTATTTGAACTTGATCCAGCTCGCCGAGTCATTCGGCGTTTCGGAAAAAGTCGTCGAAGACTGGATTCACGACGAGGGGCTGCCGTGCGTGCCCGATCGCGGGCGACTGCTGTTCGACCGGGCACGGGTGGCGCTCTGGGCGGCCGCGCACGGACTCACCGCGCGGGCCGGCTTTCTCGCGCCCGAGAATGGGGCTTTCACCAGCGGCCTGGCGTTGGCGCCGATGCTGCGGATCGGCGGCATCTGGCGCGCGGTGCCCGCGTCTGGCGTGGTCGAGGTTCTTGGACGGGTCATTGCGAAAATGTCTGCGATTGCCCAGCCCGTGCGCGCGCTGCTGGCGCAACGATTGCGAACCAAGGGCGGCATCAACTGGGCGCCGGTGGGCGGCGGCTTCGCGCTGCCGCACTTCAGCACGCGCGTCACCCTGGGCCGCGACGCCGGCATGGTCGCGCTGCTCCTGTTGCGTGAGGCGCTTCCGCTGACAGAGCCGCCGCCCGACGGCCGGGCGGTGACGCGGCTGTTTTTCTTCATCCCGCCTTCACCGCGGGCGCACCTGGACACGCTGGCCCGGCTCAGCCGGGCGGTCGTGGACGGGCCGCTGCGGGGCCTGGTGGAACGCGACGCGCCGGACGAGGAAATCTTTCAGACGCTGGCGGCGGCCGACACCCCGGGCGGCGCCGAACCCAGGCGCGGGAGTCAACCGTGACGACCGCCCATCACATTGCGTTCGCCCGCCTGGTGCTGGTGGCCGTGGTGGGCGGCACCGGGGTGGCGTACGCCCGCGAGTATCGCCCCGATCGCGAGCGAGCGGAATCCGCCGGACGCGGGCGGGCCTGGTGGAGCGTGCCGGTTGTTTTGGGAAGCGTGCCATGATCTCGATACTCGAATTCCTCGTCCGGTTCGCCGTGTGGCTGCTGCTGGCACCACTGCTGCCGGGCCTCATCAACAAGGTGAAAGCCTGGGTGGCCGGGCGGCGCGGTCCGCCGGTGCTGCAACTTTACTACGACCTGACACGGCTGTGGCGCAAAGGCGTGGTCGTGAGCACGCTCGCCTCGCCCGGATTTATCGCCGGGCCGGCTGTGGCCTGGGTGGCGGTGCTGGCGGCGGCGCTGCTGCTGCCGCTGGGTCCGCTGGGCACGTCGCTGAGTTTCCGCGGCGACGTCATCCTGCTGGTTTACCTGCTGGCGCTGGCCCGGTTCTGCACCGCGTGGGCGGCGCTGGAAACCGGCTCGGCCTTCGAAGGCATGGGCGCGGCACGGGAAGTGAGCTACGCC
This sequence comes from bacterium, assembly GCA_021780105.1. GTDB lineage: Bacteria > Verrucomicrobiota > Verrucomicrobiia > Limisphaerales > J093 > JAJXZJ01. The sequence goes on along the minus strand of JAJXZJ010000046.1, from coordinate 80,426 downwards.
GTGCTGGCGGAGGCGGCGGTGATCACGGCCGTGCTCACCTTGAGTCTGCAAAGCGGAAGCCTGTCCCTGGCCGCCATGCTCGTGCCCTCGGCCGGCGCCGGGGCCGTGCTGCTGGCGGTCGGGCTGTTCACGGTGTTGCTCGCCGAAAACTGCCGGGTGCCGTTCGACGACCCGAACACGCATCTCGAACTGACCATGATTCACGAGGTGATGGTGCTGGACCACAGCGGGCCGCCGTTGGCGGCGGTGCTGCACGGGGCGGCGATGAAACTGCTGCTGTTCTCCGTTCTGCTGGTGCAGGCGGTGCTGCCGGTGGGCGAACTGCCGCCGGCCGCGGCGGTCGGGGCGCTGGTGGCGGGCGTGCTGCTCGTGACCGTGGCGGTCGGGCTGGTGGAGTCGCTGCTGGCCCGCGCCGCGTTCCGCCGGGTGCCGTTGCTGCTGACGACCGCTTTTTTGCTGTGTGTCTTCGCCCTGCTCGTGGCGTGGAAAGGAGGCGCGGCGTGAGCGGCCTGCTGAATCTTTTGATTGGTCTGGCGATGGGCTTGAACCTCGTCGCGCTGGGCACCGGCCGGCTGCCGTCGCTCATCCGCATTGCCGCGCTGCAGGGCATGGTGCTCGGCATCATGCCGCTGGTGATCGAAGCACACGATTGGCGCATGATGGTGCTGGTGATCGCGGCTGCCACCGTCGCCATGAAGGGACTCGTGATTCCCGCGCTGCTGCGCCGGGCCATGCGCACGGCCAACATTGACCGCGACCTGGATCCCCTGATCGGGTTCCTGCCGTCGTTGCTGCTGGGCGCGGCGGGCATGATTGGCGCCGTGGTATTGGCGCGCCGTCTCCCCTTGTTGCCGGAGCATCACGAATCCCTGCTGGTCGCCGGCGCGCTGGCGTCCGTGCTTACGGGTTTGCTGCTGCTGATCGGCCGGTCCAAGGCCATTTCGCAAGTCTGCGGCTACCTGATCCTGGAAAACGGCATCTACCTGTTCGGCCTGCTGCTGATCCATTCGACCCCGTTGCTGGTCGAAGCCGGCATCCTCCTGGACCTGACCGTGGCCGTCTTTGTGACCGGCATCATTGTGGACCGCATCCAGCGGGCGTTCGACTCGCTCGATACGCGGAAACTGACGGTGCTTCGAGAATGAAAGAACTGCTCTTAATCTTCGTGCCGTTGGTGGCGGCGGGAGCGGCGGCCCTCTGGCCGGACAACCGCACGCGCCCCTGGTTCCTGCCGGCGGCCGGGCTGGCGCATGCGCTCCTGGCGTTTGGGCTGATGCTGCGGCCGCCCGAATCTCCGTTCCATGCCTGGTTCGGCTGCGATCCGCTGGCCCGGGCGATGTTACCGGCGGTTTCCCTGCTGTTTCTGGGCTGCGCGGCCTACGGCGTGCCGTATTTGCGCTTGCGCGCCGAACGGCCCAACCGCGTCTTTGTGGCGGGTTTCCTCGCGGCACTGGGCCTGATGAGCGCGGCGCACATGGCGCGGCATCTCGGCCTGCTGTGGATCGCAACCGAGGCGGTGACGTTGTCCTCCGTGCCGTTGCTCCACTTCAACAACACGCCCCGGGCCTTCGAGGCGACGTGGAAGTATCTGCTCGTCGGCGGCACGGGCATCGCGCTGTCGCTGCTCGGCTCGTTCTGTCTGGGCTACGCCTCGCTCCACGGCGGCGGGGCGGGAGACCTGACGTTTGCGGCATTGATGGCCCAAGGCACCGCCCTGTCCCGACCGTGGGTGTTGATCGCCTGGGTGCTGCTGTTGGTCGGCTACGGCACGAAGATGGGACTGGCGCCGATGCACACCTGGAAACCGGATGCCTATGGCGAAGCGCCGGGCATTGTCGGCGCGATGCTGGCGGGCGGCGTGACCACCGTGGCCTTCACGGCGGTGCTGCGGGTGCGCGCGGTGGTGGATGCGGCGGGCGCCGGCGAGGTCGCCAGCCGCACGCTGCTGGTCATCGGGTTGTTCTCGATGCTGGTGGCCGCGCTGTTCCTGCTTTCCGCGCGCGACTTCAAACGGATGTTGGCCTATTCGAGCGTCGAGCACATGGGAATTCTCAGTCTGGGCGCGGCGGTGGGCGGCGTGGGGCTGTGGGCGGCATTTTTCCATGTGTGGAACAACAGCATGACCAAAGGCGCGCTCTTTCTCAGCGCGGGCAACCTCCGTCGCGCGGCGGGCGGGCGAACCATTGACGAGGTCAGCGGCATGTCGGTCATCACCCCGCGCTCAGCGGCCCTGTTTGTCGCGGCGCTGTTCGCGGTGACGGCGTGTCCGCCGTTCGGACCGTTTTTCAGCGAGTTGCTCATCGTGAAGAGCACCTTCGCCACCGGGCACGGGTGGGCGGCGGCTTTCTTTCTGGGCTGTCTGCTGCTGGCGTTCTTCGGTCTGACGCGGGTGGTGTTTGCCATCGTGTATGGCCGGCCGCGCCAGGCCGCGCGTGAAATGGACCATCGCTACCGGGAAACCCTCGCCGTGGTTCTGCCGCCGGCGGCGTTGCTGCTGCTGGCGCTGGGCCTGGGTCTTGCCACGCCGAACGCGCTGCGCGAGGCGTGGACGGCGGCGGTCCGGCAACTTTCTCCCACGCCATGAACCGAACCACCCCGTTCGCCCTGCTGACCAACGGCACCGCCCTCCCGTGGGCCGATGTGCCCGAGTGGCCGCTGCCTGAGTTTCTCCGCCATGTCGGCGCCGAGTTGGATCGCGGCGAACGCCTGAACAGTCTTTTCGGCGTGCCGGAGGGCGGGGCGCTGCGGTTGGTCGCCGTGCTGGCTTTCGACGCCGGCAACACGCTGGTCGTCGGTCGCAGCCGGCCATTCTCCGGATCCTTCCCATCGCTGACGGCCACGCATTCCCAGGCGCATCTGTTCGAGCGCGAAATCTGGGAACAGCACGGCGCCGTTCCCGAGAACCATCCCTGGCTGAAGGCGGTGCGCAAAGACCACGGGGCCGGTCCGGCGGTGGGCGACTTCTTCCGCGTGGACGGCCGCGAAATCCACGAAGTCGCCGTCGGGCCGGTGCATGCCGGCATCATCGAACCGGGGCATTTCCGTTTTCAGTGCGCGGGTGAAGAAGTGCTGCATCTTGAAATCGCGCTCGGTTTCCAGCACCGGGGCATCGAGGAAGCTCTCGCGGGCGGCCCGCATCGCGCGACGATCTATCAAATGGAAACCGTGGCGGGCGACACGACCATCGCCCATGCCACGGCTTATGCGAGCACCCTGGAAGCCCTGGCCGGCACCGAAGCGCCATTGCGCGCCCAATGGCTCCGGGCCATCGCGCTCGAACTGGAACGGCTGGCCAACCACACCGGCGACCTCGGCGCGCTGGCCGGCGACGTGGCGTTTCTGCCGACCGCCTCGGCCTGCGGCAAGATTCGCGGTGATTTTCTCAACCTCACCGCGATGCTGTGCGGCAACCGCTTTGGGCGCGGCCTGGTCCGGCCCGGCGGCGGTCCGCACGATGGCGGGACAGAACGCCTCGGCAAGCTGCGCGAACGGCTCGAAACATCGCTGGCGGAGGTCCAACAAGCAGCGGTGTGGCTGTGGGATGCGGCGTCCGTGCGGACGCGCTTCGAGCACACCGGCCACCTGCATCGGAAACAGGCGACCGAGATTGGCCTGGTCGGCCCGGCGGCGCGGGCGTGCGGACTGGTGCGCGACGTGCGGTTCGACCACCCGGCCGGCTGGTTCCGCTTCGCCCAGGTGCCGGTGTCGGTCTGGCCGGACGGCGACGTCTTTGCCCGCGCCCGCGTCCGCTGGCTGGAAATTCAGCGTTCCGGCGAATTTCTGCGCGAGCAGTTGGATGCCGCGCCCGATGGCGAAACGCGGTCGCCCCTGCCGCCGCTGGCACCGGACACGCTGGCGGTGGCGCTGGTGGAAGGCTGGCGCGGCGAAGTCTGTCACGCGGCGCTGACCGGTGCGGACGGCAGGTTGCGCCGCTACAAAATCACCGACCCGTCCTTCCACAACTGGACCGGGCTGGCGCTGGCGCTGCGCGGTCAGGCCATCTCGGATTTCCCGCTGTGCAACAAAAGTTTCAACCTGAGCTATTGCGGCTTCGATCTGTAGCGCCGCCCGGCACTCCATGTTTGTTCACGACACTCTGCTGAATCGTCTGAAGCGCGGCTGCGCCACGATGGCGTATCCCGCCGGCCCGGCACCCGCGCTGCCCGAGCGGCACGGCGGCGCCTTGCGGGTGGAGGCCGCGAAATGCCAGGCCGACTGCGCTGCGTGCGTGGCCGTCTGCCCCACCGAGGCGGTCACGCGGCCACCTGACCGGCGCGTCGCTCTGGACCTGGGCCGCTGCCTCTTCTGCGCCGAATGCGTCAAGGCGTGTCCCACCGGAGCCATCACCCAAACCGGCGACCATCGCCTGGCGGTGCGCCGGCGCGAAGACCTGGTGTTGGGCGAAGCAGGCAACGAACAGTTGCGCCTGGCGGGCGTGCTTGACGAGAAACTACGCCGGCTCTTCAGGCGTTCGCTGAAGCTGCGCCAGGTCAGCGCCGGCGGCTGCAACGCGTGCGAGGCCGACACGAACGTGCTTGGCACCATCGGCTGGGACCTCGGCCGGTTCGGCATCCAGTTCGTCGCCTCGCCCCGCCATGCCGACGGCCTGCTCATCACCGGCCCCGTTTCAAAAAACATGGAACTGGCGCTCCAGAAAACCTACGCCGCCGTGCCGGAGCCAAGGATCGTGATCGCGGTGGGGGCGTGTGCCATCGCGGGCGGGCCGTTTGTCGGCCACCCCCAGGTCCACAATGGCGCTGGCGTTTTGCTGCCCGTGGACTTATTCATTCCCGGCTGTCCGCCCCATCCGCTGACCATCCTCGACGGGCTGATCCGATTGCTGGGGCGGCTGGAAGAGTCCGGGCGAAAAACTGGATGAACATGAACGACTTCTCGGCCACGCTGTTGACCTGCGCCTTGGGGGCGTATGTGGCGGGAATCGTAGGCGCGCTGTTGTTCCAGCGCGCCGAAAAACTGGCCAACGGCGTCGGGTTCGGGCTGGCCGCGGCGGGCGGCGTTTGCGGGATCTTCGCCTGCGCCTCCTCCCTGGCGACCGGGGCGGCCACGGCCAGCCAGTCGTTCGCGCTGTTTCCTTCCCTGATTCCCTACGTGCGGTTCGGCCTCCGCGCGGACGCGCTGGGCTGTTTTTTCGGAATGGTCGTTTCGCTGCTGGGCGTGGCGCTCTCGATTTACTCGCTGGGTTACGTGCGCGGCTATTACGGGCACAAAAACGCCGGCGTGCTCGGCGCGTTCTTCAACCTGCTGCTGCTCGCCACCACGCTGGTGTTCCTGGCCGACAACGCTTTCTTCTTTCTCATCGCCTGGGAACTCATGGCGTTGTCCGCCTACTGCCTCGTCAGCTTCGAGCATGAGCACGCAGAAACCCGCAACGCCGGCGTGCTCTTCTTCATCATGTCCCACCTCGGCACCGGCTGCCTCATCCTGGGATTCCTGCTGTTGTTCCAGGCATCGGGGAGTTATGGCTTCGAGGGTTTCCACGCGCTCGGCGACAAAATGCCCGCCGCCCGGCGGAACGTTGTGTTCCTGCTCTTCCTCATCGGCTTCGGCGTCAAGGCAGGCATGGTGCCGCTGCACATCTGGCTGCCGGCCGCGCATCCGGTCGCGCCCAGCAACGTCTCCGCGCTCATGTCCGGCGTCCTCATCAAGACCGGCATCTACGGCCTGGCGCGGGTGTGCTTCGATTTTCTCGGCACGCCGCCGAACTGGTGGGGGGTCACGGTGCTGACCCTCGGGACGATTTCCGCCGTGTTGGGCGTGCTCTATGCCCTGATGGAGCACGACCTCAAGCGGCTGCTGGCCTATCACAGCATCGAGAACATCGGCATCATCCTCATGGGCCTGGGCGCGGCGTTGATGTTTCTGCACTCCGGCCATCCCGTGCTGGCCTCGCTGGCGTTGATCGCGGGTTTGTATCACACCCTCAACCACGCGGTGTTCAAGGCGCTGCTCTTCCTGGGGGCGGGCGCGGTGCTGCACGCCACCCACACGCGGAACATGGAGGACCTGGGCGGGCTGGCGAAACGGATGCGGTGGACAACGCTCTGCTTCCTCGTCGGCGCGGTGGCCATTTCCGCGCTGCCACCGCTGAACGGTTTCGTGAGCGAGTGGCTGACCTACCAGTCGTTGCTGCAGGGCTTCGGCACCACCACCAGCCTCATCCGTCTGATGTTCCCGTTGAGCGGTGCGATGCTGGCACTGACCGGCGCGCTGGCGGCGGCGTGTTTCGTCAAGGCGTTCGGCGTCACCTTTCTCGGCCAACCGCGCGGCGACCACGCCCGGCAGGCGCGCGAAGTGCCGTTCCCCATGCTGCTCGGCCAGGGAATTCTCGTGGCCGCGTGCGTCTTCCTCGGATTGTTTCCGACGGTTTTTCTGAAACTGTTCGACCCGCTGACACGCCAATTGACCGGTCAGCAACTGAGCCAGCAACTCACGATGGCCGACGGCCTGGTGCTCTCGGGCGGGCCCGCGCAGGGCGGCACGGTTTCGACCCCCGGCATCGCGCTCATGCTGCTCTGTCTCCTGCCGGTGCCGCTGACGTTGTGGGCGCTGTTCGCCCGCCGGGCCGGAACACGCATCGGCCCGACCTGGGACTGCGGCCAGCGCGGCCTCACGCCGCAGATGCAATACACCGCCACCGGTTTCTCGAAGCCGCTGCGGATGATTTTCAAGGCGCTGTTCCGCCCGCGCCGCGAGGTGCAGCGCGAATACGACTTCTCGCCTTATTTCACCACGACCCTCCGCTTCGAGAGCCACGTCGAGGAAGTGTTCCAGACCCGCATCTACCGGCCGTTGAGGTGGCTGGTGTTGCGCGCCTCACGCCGGCTGCGGGCGCTGCAAGCGGGCAGTCTCCAGGCCTACCTCATCTACATTTTCGTCACCTTGTTGGCGCTGCTCCTCTTTGCGCTATGAACTTCGCGGAAATCCGAAATCCGAATGCCGAAATCCGCAGGCTGCCTGACATCCGGAATCTGAAAGCGCGGGCGGACGAGACCCTTTCGGGCTTCGGGTTTCGGGCTTCAGGTCTCGGATGTGCCGGTCGAACGAAGGTCAAGGCCCTATGAATCTGCCGGCTCTCGTTCTCCAACTCCTCCTGCTGCTCCTGCTGGCGCCCCTTGTGAGCGGGGTCATCAAAAACTGGAAGGCCAAGCTGCAAAACCGCCGCGGCCCACGCCCGTGGCAGGTCTATTTCGACCTCGCCAAGTTTCTGCGCAAGGACATGGTCATCTCCGAACACACCTCGTGGGTCTTCGGCTTCGCGCCTTACGTGGTGTTCCTCAGCGCGCTGCTGACAGGCCTGATGGTTCCAATGGTCCACCTCCCCGCGCCGCTGAGTCTTTTTGGGGGCGTCCTGGCCGTGGTGGGGTTGCTGGCGCTGGGGCGCTTCTTTCTCGCGCTCGGCGGACTCGATCCAGCCAGCGCCTTCGGGGGCATGGGCAGCAGCCGCGAGATGACGCTTTCCGCCATCGCCGAGCCGGCGCTGATGCTTGCGATCTTTACGGTGGCCATCACCGCGAAATCCACGGACCTGAGCCAGATGGCGCTGAGCACGCAGAGCGCGACGTGGAAGCTGCTGAACCCGGCGCATGTCCTGGCGTTCGCGGCGATGTTTGTCGTGCTGCTGGCGGAGACGGGCCGCATCCCGGTGGACAACCCGGCCACACACCTGGAACTGACAATGATTCACGAGGCGATGCTGCTGGAGTACTCGGGCCGCCATCTCGCCTTCATGGAATGGGGCGCGTCCGTCAAACAACTGGTGCTGATGACGCTGCTCTTGAATGTGTTCTTCCCCATTGGCCTCGCGGGACCGGGGGCCGGGGCGGCGGCGCTGGGAATCAGCCTGCTTGCCTATCTGGCCAAACTGCTCGCCCTGTCGGCCGCCGTCGTGGTGGTCGAAACCACCAACGCCAAGCTGCGCCTGTTCCGCGTGCCGGACCTGTTGAGCGCGGCCTTCGTGCTGGCCACGCTGGCGTTGCTCTCCACGTTTCTCTTTCACTGATCATGAACCCTCCTGCTTCAATGGATATCGGTTCGCACGTCATCACCCTGATGGCGGCGCTGATACTCGTGGTGCAATTGCTGATGACGGCCCAGCGCCAGTTGCCCACCAGCATCCGGCTCTTCGCCATTCAATCCTTGCTGCTCGCCGCCATCGCCGCCGTCGTGGCCTACTACCACAATGCCAGCCATGTTTATATCGTGGCCGGGCTGACGCTCGCCGGCAAGGTGTTCTTCCTGCCGTGGCTGTTGAATCGGCTGGTGCAGCGCATTCAAATCCATCAGGAGATTGAGCCGCTCTTCAACGCCCCCACCTCGATGCTCATCTGCGGCGGACTGACGTTGCTCGGCTACGTGGTCGCGCGCCCCTTCACATCGCTCGAACGGCTGGGCAACAACACCCTGCCCGTGGCCCTCACGCTCCTGCTCACCGGGTTCTTCCTGATGATTAACTGCCGCAAGGCCCTCACCCAGGTGCTGGCGCTGCTGACCGTGGAAAACGGCGTGATGCTCGCCGCCGTGGCGGTCGCCAGCTACGGCATGCCGTTGGTGGTCGAACTGGGTATTTTCTTCGACGTGCTCGTGGCGGTGATGGTGCTGGGCATCCTGGTTTATCGCATCCGCGAAACCTTCGCCTCGATGGATACGAGCAAGTTGAACCAGTTGAAAGGCTGACATGTTGCTCCTGACGCCGATTCTGATCGTGCCGTTGCTGGCCGGTCTGTTGTGCCTGACGGTGCGGGCGCCGCGGGTGATGGCGGCACTGGGCGTGCTGGCGTTCGGCGTCACGCTCGGCCTGGGCCTCGCCCTGGTCCGCCAGGTCTTGGCGCGCGGCGTGGTCACCGAGTGGCGTGGTTTTCTTTCCGCGGACGCCCTCAGCGCCTGGATGGTGCTGCTCATCTCGACGGTCTCCCTGGCGACCTCGCTCTACGCCGGGCGCTACTTCGAGCGGGACGTGGCGGCGGGCGCGGTGACACCGGGCCGCGTACGCGAATTCTTTGTGCTCACGCCACTCTTTGGCGCGGGCATGTTCCTCGTGGTGCTGGCCAACAACCTGGGCGTGATGTGGGCGGCGGTGGAAGGCACGGCGCTGTCCTCGGTGCTCCTGGTGGCGCTCTACAACCGGCGCACCTCGCTCGAAGCCGCCTGGAAATACGTCATCCTCGGCAGCCTGGGCCTGGCGCTGGCGCTGATGGGCACGGTGTTCGTCTATGCCGCCGCCTGCAAACGGAACCCGGATTCGCTGCCCAGCTTCAACTGGTCGTATATGATGAGCGTGGCCGGCCAGCTCGACCCGCGTCTGCTCAAGCTGGCCTTCGTCTTCGCGCTCATTGGCTACGGCACCAAGGCCGGCCTCGCCCCCATGCACACCTGGCTGCCCGATGCGCACAGCGAGGCGCCCTCGCCCACCAGCGCCATGCTTTCGGGCGTGTCGCTCAAGATCGCGCTCTACGCCTTGCTGCGCTTCCACATTCTCACCACGGCCTGCCTGCACTCCGATTTCAGCCGCGGTTTTCTGCTGGGGTTTGGCCTGTTCTCCATGTTCCTGGCCGCGCCGTTCATCCTGGTGCAGAAAAATCTCAAACGGATGCTCGCGTATTCGAGCCTCGAACACGTCGGCCTGATCTGCACCGGCTTCGCCCTGAACTCGCCCGTGACCATTTTCGGCGCACTGTTGCACATGGGCTATCACGCGCTGACCAAGCCGGTGTTGTTCTTCGCCGCGGGCAACATCCATCAAACCTTCCACTCGCTCGAATTCCGCGTCATCGGCCCCGGCGTGATGAAGGTGCTGCCGGTGACCGCGATCGCAATGGCCCTGGCGGGCCTCGCCGCCATCGGGCTGCCGCCGTTCGGGCTGTTCCTGAGCGAGTTGACCATCCTCAGCGGCGGCCTGGCGTCGCACCAAACAACCGTGAGCGCGCTGATTCTGGTGGCGCTGCTGGCGTCGTTCTGCGGCATCCTGCAACAACTCGCCCGCCTCCTGCTGGGGGCGCGGAAAACAGGCGGCCCCGCCAGCGACGCGCGTCACCCGGACGGTGTGCCCGCCATGGCGCTGCTCCTGGGCGGCCTGCTGCTCTTCAGCGTGTGGCTGCCCGCGCCACTGCTGGCATTGTTGCACCAGGCCGCGGACCTCATCGGAGGCAGGTCATGATGCTATCGCACGTTTCCAGCGAGCTTCGGCCCGTCGTCGAAGAACTCACCCGGCGTTTCCACGGCCGGCTCGGCACTTGCGTCGCCCCGCGTTCCAACGAAATCTATTTTCACGCCCCCCTGGACCTGGTTTCCGGTTGTTGCGCCCATCTTTATCGGAACTGGAACGCCCGCCTGGTAACCGTGTTCGCCGACGACGCGCGCGCGGAGGCCGGGGTGTTCCATCTCTACTACGTGTTGGCGCTCGACGCGGCGCACGGCTTCCTCATCCTCCGCGCGCCGGTTCCCCCGGAGACGCCGGAGTTCCCGTCCCTGGCCAACGCCTTTCCCGGCGTCAACTGGCAGGAGCGCGAAGTGCAGGACCTCTTCGGTTTGAAGCTCATCGGCCATCCCAACCCGCGCCGCTGCGCCCTGCACGACGACTGGCCGGAGGTGTATCCGCTGCGCAAGGATTTCGATTTGAAGACGGTGCTGCCGCCGTTTCAAGGCGAGCGCCACAAGTTTCGCAAGGTGGAAGGCGAAGGCGTCTTCCAGGTGCCGGTGGGTCCGGTGCATGCCGGCATCATCGAACCGGGGCACTTCCTGTTCAGCGTGGCCGGCGAGCCGGTCCTTTATCTTCAATTGCGCCTGTTCTACGTCCACAAGGGGACGGAAAAACTGTTCGAGCATTTGCCCATCGCTCATGGCGTCCGCCTGGCCGAAAGCATTTCCGGCGATTCCAGTTTTGCGCACGCCACGGCGTTCTGCCACGCCGTCGAACGGGCGGCCGGCGTTGATGCGCCGCCGCGGGGACGCGTCTTGCGTTCGGTGTGTCTGGAACTGGAGCGCCTGCACAATCACATCGCGGACATCGGCGCGATTTGCACGGACGTGGCGTTCGTCACGGCGAACATGCACGCCCTGCGGTTGAAGGAGAAAATCCTGCGCGTCAATGAACACCTGACCGGCAACCGGCTCCTGCGCGGCCAGGCCTGCCTGGGCGGCGTGCGCTTCGACTGGGACGCCTCCCAGCTCAAGGTTCTCGCCGGACTGGTGGCGGAGTTGCGGCCCGAATTTGCCGCGCTGGTGCAACTCGTCGAACGGTCTTCGTCCACCCTCGACCGTCTGCAAACCACCGGCATTCTCAAGCCGGGCGTGGCCCGCGACCTCGGCGTCGTGGGCATCGCGGGCCGGGCCTCCGGCTTTGACCACGATCTGCGCCGCGACTTTCCCCACGCCGCCTACGACCAGGTCAAGGTCAAGGTGCCGGTCTATCAGGCCGGCGACGTGCGTCACCGCCTGCGGGTGCGCGTGGACGAAGTGCGCGAGTCCCTTTCGCTCATCGAGCAGTTCATCGCCAAGCTGCCCGGCGGGCCGGTGCATGCGGCCGTCGGCGAGGTGCCCGCCGACCGCGCGGCGCTGGGCTATGTTGAAGGCTGGCGCGGCGAAATCTTCCACTGGATTCGCACCGCCCCGGACAACCGGCTCGCACGCTGCAAAATCAAGGATCCGTCGCTCCAAAACTGGCCGGCATTAAGCGAAGCCATCCTCGGCAACATCGTCCCCGACTTCCCCGTCGTGAACAAGAGTTTCAACCTGTCCTATTCCGGCACGGACCGCTGACCTATGCTTGGCATCCTTGGCAAAAGCCTTTCCACCGGCATCGTCACCACGAGCTACCCGGCCACGCCGCCCGACGTGTCCGCCCACGTCCGCGGCCGACCGGAGATTGACTGGGCCAACTGGAAGGATGCCCGGCCCGCCGCCGCCATCTGCCCGACCGGCGCCATCGCGTATCAGGACGCGAAGGGGCAGCGCGTTGCCCGGCTCGACCTGGCCCAGTGCGTCTTTTGCGGCCTTTGCGCCGACGTGGACCCGGCCATCCGCATGACCCACGATTGCGAATGCGCCGCCCGCCGCCGCGCCGATCTGGTGGCGGCCGCCGGCTACCGCCTCAAGCCCGACGGCACCCACGAGCGGTTGACTTCGCCGCCCGCCGGCACGCCGGCGTGCCGGGGCGAAGCCAGCGCCGCACCGCCGCCATCCGTGGAAGCCCTCGGCCGGCAAATCAAACGGCGTGCCGGCCGAATCTTCGGCCGCTCCCTGCACATCCGCGAAGTGGACGCCGGCTCCTGCAACGGCTGCGAAATCGAAATCGTCGGCCTCAACGGCCCGGTCTATGACGTGGAGCGCTTCGGCATCCATTTCGTCGCCTCGCCGCGCCACGCGGATCTGCTGCTGGTGACCGGACCGGTGACGCGCAACATGGAACTCGCCCTCAAAAAGACCTACGACGCCACGCCCGCCCCGCGTCTCGTTCTTGCCGTCGGTGCCTGCGGTTGCAGCGGCGGCATCTTCGGCGTGAACTACGCCACGCGCGGCGCCGTGGACACGGTGATTCCCGTGGACGTTTACATTCCCGGCTGCCCCCCCAACCCTTACGCCCTGTTGCACGGCATCCTGACGGCCATCGGCCGGCTGCGGCCCGAACACGGTTGCTGACGCAACCCGGCCTGGCTGGTGGTGGACAGATGGTCCCCGTCGTGGCTGGCGCGGTGGCGCCGCCCGACGGGCGGTCTCGACGAATCCTCTCGTTTGTTTGATTTGCATCAATCCGCCCGCGGTCAGAAACGGCTAACCTGATTTTGTTCGCAAGAGAACAATTTATGAAAACCGATTCAATTGCTGTTTATTTCCAGGACGATCACACGCGGCTGGAAGCCATTTACCACGAATTCCAGGCGGTGAAGCACACCGACCCGGCCCGGGCCGCCGCCTGCTTCGCCGAATTCAAGGCCGGCCTCGAGCGGCACATCGTGTGGGAGGAGGAGATTCTGTTCCCCGGTTTCGAGAGCCGGACGGGAATGCGGGACGCCGGGCCGACCGCGGTGATGCGGATGGAACACGCCCGGATCAAGCAATTCCTGCACGACATCGCGCAAAAGCTGGCGCAGCACGACGTGGCCACCGACGCCGAGGAAGCCGGCCTCCAGCAAACCCTCGCGGACCACAACTGGAAGGAGGAACAGATCCTTTATCCCGCCATTGACGACATGCTGCCCCCGGCGGACCGCCACGGCGTGTTTGCGCGCATGGGCGTGGCCACCGGGGCGGCGCGTTGAACGCGGCTTCCCGCTTTGTCACGAATGAACGACCCCATCGCAAAGGAATACGTCATGCAAAACAAGAAACTCTGGTTGTGGTTCGCCCTGGTGATCGCCGGCTCATTCGCCGTGCTGGGCTATTTCGGCCGCGAGATTTATCACACGACGCCGCCGACTCCGGCCCGCGTGGTGACCACGGAGGGGAAGGTCCTGTTCACCGGCCAGGACATCAAGGACGGGCAGAACGTCTGGCAATCCATCGGCGGCCAGGAAGTCGGCACGGTCTGGGGCCACGGCGCGTATGTGGCGCCGGACTGGTCGGCGGACTGGTTGCACCGGGAGTTGACCTGGATTCTGGATCATTGGGCCAACGCCACGGCGGGCAAGCCTTATGCGCAGTTGGGCGTTGAACAACAGGCGATGTTGAAGGCCAGGTTGAAACAGGAAATCCGCACGAACACCTACAACGCGACGACCGGTGACCTGGTGGTCTCGCCGGTGCGCGCGGAGGCGATCGCGGCAGTCGCGGCGCATTACACGTCGCTGTTTGGTAATGATCCCCGCCTGGACAAGCTGCGCGACGCCTATGCCATCCCCGCCAACGCCATCAAGGATCCGGAGCGCCAGCGATTGCTGAACGCATTCTTCTTCTGGACGGCATGGGCGTGCGCGACCGACCGGCCCGGCGCCGCCATCACCTACACGCAAAACTGGCCGTCGGAGGCGTTGATTGACAATGCGCCGTCCGGCTCGATCGTCATCTGGTCCGTGTTCAGTTTCGTGTTGCTGCTGGGCGGCATCGGCGCGCTGGCATGGCACATGGCGTCGCGCAAGGAGGAGGCGCCGCCGGCGCCACCCGCCACCGACCCGTTGCGGGCAATTACGCTGACGCCGTCCATGAAGGCGACGCTGAAGTATTTCTGGGTCGTGACAGCGTTGATCCTGGCGCAAGTCGGTCTGGGCGTGATTACCGCGCACTACGGCGTGGAGGGCAACAGCTTCTACGGCATCCCGCTGGCCAAGTGGCTGCCGTATGCGGTCACGCGGACGTGGCACCTGCAGCTCGGCATTTTCTGGATTGCCACGGCGTGGCTGGCCGCGGGCCTGTTCGTCGCCCCAATGGTTGCCGGCGGCGAACCGAAGTTCCAGCGGGCCGGCGTGAACTTCCTGTTCGTGTGCCTGCTGATCATCGTGGCCGGCTCATTGACGGGACAATGGCTGGCGGTGCAGCAAAAGCTCGGGTTCGTGGCGAACTTCTGGTTCGGTCACCAAGGCTACGAGTATGTGGACTTGGGGCGGTTCTGGCAGTTGTTCCTGTTCGTGGGGCTGGTCGTGTGGCTGTTGCTCATCGGCCGGGTGCTGGTGCCCGTGTTGCGGAAACCGGGTGAGAACCGCCAACTGTTGGCGCTGTTTGTGATTTCCGCCACGGCCATCGCCGGGTTTTACGCGGCCGGACTCATGTGGCAACGGCAGACGACGCTCGCGGTGGCCGAGTATTGGCGCTGGTGGGTGGTGCATCTGTGGGTGGAAGGCTTCTTCGAGGTGTTCGCCACCGTCGTCATCGCCTTCCTGTTCGTGCGGATGGGACTGTTGCGCGCCAGGTCAGCGACCAGCGCCGTGCTGTTCTCGACGATCATTTTCCTGTCGGGCGGCATCATCGGCACCTTCCATCACCTCTACTTCACCGGCACGCCAACCTCGATCCTGGCGCTGGGCGCGACGTTCAGCGCGCTCGAAGTGGTGCCGCTGGTGCTGATCGGATTTGAGTCGTATGGCAACCTGCGCGCCGGCCGGATGCAGGGCTGGGTGTCGGCGTATCAATGGCCGATCAAGTTCTTTGTCGCGGTCGGCTTCTGGAACCTGGTTGGCGCAGGACTGTTCGGGTTCCTGATCAATCCACCGATCGCACTTTATTACATGCAGGGCCTCAACACCACGCCGGTGCATGGCCACACCGCGCTCTTCGGCGTTTACGGCATGTTGGGCATCGGCCTGATGCTCTTCTGCCTCCGCAGCCTCAACGGCCCGCGCGCCTGGCGCAACGGCCAGATTCGGTTCGCATTCTGGGCGATTAACATCGGCCTCGCGCTGATGGTCTTGCTCAGCTTGTTGCCGATCGGCCTGCTCCAGACCGTGGCCAGCGTCAACCACGGCATGTGGTATGCCCGCTCGGCCGATTTTCTCCAAACCGGCCTCATGGACAAACTCCGCTGGATGCGCGTCATCGGCGACACCATCTTCGGCATCGGCACGCTGGCGCTGGGTTGGTTTATCATTGGCCTGAAAACCGGCTGGTCCACCGAGTAACTCTCCGACGAAGAGGTCAACGCGACGGCAAATCTTGTCGCCTTTGATCCCGCGAGCCGGAGGCTGGCTTCCGCGCTTTGAGACACAATAGCCGGACCACCCTGCTGGTCCGGCTTGCTCTGTTTATTTGGACGCGGCGTTACGCTTTCGCCGCCGCGGTTCGCTTGCGTGTCACGCCCGTCTTGCCACGCAGGCCAATTCGCGCCGTCATCAGGTCGTCGAGCTTCTTGGTCTCCGCCCGCACGTCCAGACTGGGCTGCACCTTGGCCGTAAACGGCGCCAGGATCATGCCCTCAAACTGCTTGGCCGGGCGCAACGTCTTCCATGCGTTGACCGCTTTACGAGTTTCTCGCCAAATTCCGTGGGTGACATGGTCCCCACCTCCTTTCCTTGCCCGGCAGGGACGCAGCATCCCATGCGACCGGTCGACCGCTGCTGGGACCGGCGGCGCCGGGAGGTGACCAATGGCTGAGGGACGCAGCATCCCATGCGACCGGTCGACCGCTGCCCGGAACCCTGATCCAAAATTTGTTCATCCAAGGTGAAGGGAAACGGGTCGGCGAAGTTTGAAGAGCTTGCATGGCTGACAATCCGGTCACACCCAAGAACAGGATTCAGGAACAAACCCAACGGCGTTTACACCTTTTCCAATATTTTCTGTAAGCGAACGGTGAAGCCGCCGGTAGTAAATATAAGGTCACAGACACCTGAGCAGCGGCACGATTGCGCTGCGCGTCACCTTTCTGTGGGCCTGAACCAGCCGATTTCGTTATGAAGACTTTGATCATCCCGCCTGTGTCGAGAAGCTTCCTGCTACGTCAATCAGTCACCTGCATCGTGATCGCAATACTCGCCCATGCCAGCTTGTCGGCCGGCATCGTCTTTGGCGGATTCGACGCCTCACGGGGTGGTTCTTTGAGCTTCGATGGTGGCGGTGTAACCGGTGCCCAAGCCTCACTCCAGACCGCGTTTCCCGGCGCCACGTTTGTGACCGCCAACCAGATCACGCCGGCATTTCTGTCCGGCGTTGATGTCGTGATTCTTGGCGCGGGAACCGCCAACAATGCCGCCATCGTTCCGCTTTCCACGACGGAACAGGATGCCCTTAAGAACTTCGTGCTCGGAGGAGGAGGCGCCATCCTTTTCACGGACAACGACACGTTTGCCGGCGCTGCAAGTCAACCCGCCAACGACAGCCTGGCCAATCCATTTGGCTTTGTGACCACCGGGACGTTAAACAATGCCCAAGGCATGACGATGAACACGCCGGGGGCTGATCCCATCAGTGGAGGACCGTTTGGAACCGTGTCGGCCACCGTCTCATATTGGCCGGGATGGTTCAGCACCTTGCCGGCAAGTGCGGTCGAGGTGGCGAGTTTGGACGCCAATGGCAATGCGGCATTGTGCTATTTGCCCAAAGGTTCCATGTCTGTTGGCAGCGGCGGGTTGGTCATTTTCTCCGACGGCACCTTGATGGCGGATGGTTACGCAGCCACCAGCGATTACATTCTGCTGGATAACTCGGTTGCCTACGTGATCCCCGAATCCACGGGTTTCGCGCTCTTTGCGGGTGTTGGTCTGCTCGCGTTGGCACTGAGGCGCCGATTAAACCGTGCAGCGTAACCCGTCTTGATTGATTTCACTGGACTGATTTGCTTGCAGGTAATGCTGATGCAACACCCAGACCAAGCGAGGATGATTCCACTTGGTTGTGACGCCGTGGGGACTTTCGGCCGATGAAATCTTCGCCCTGCCGATGCTGCAATTCGTCGCCGTGAACTGCGACTCAGGCCGAGTGCTCCGCGGGCGGATCAACTGAGCCAGTCATGCGCCCGCATAATTTCGCGGATGATCTGACGCCGCCGTTCCGGCGTGACTTGCCCCCGCCGCTGCCGCAATTCCCCTTTGGCGATCGCATGAATCAGGTCGCATTTGCAGAGCGTGGGCCAGTCCAGACCGTCGGCTTCGTCCAGGACCGTTTCGCCCGGACCTTGCGCGCGTGTGAGGCGTTTGGACGTGCAGAGCAAAACTTCCACGTCGGGCTTGTTGGCCACCCGGCCAGGATGCGACACGATGACCACGGGATTAGGCTCTGGCCAGCCGGCGGGCTGATAGCTGTAAATGTCCCAAGCCTTCATGCTGCCTGCTCCTGGGGAATGTGCCGGTTGCGGGCCATTGCCGCCTCCAGCTCGTCAAAGTCTGCATTCGGGGCAAAGCACGCGGCCGCTTCCTGTCTCGTCAGAGGTTTAAGGCCAACGAACATTGCCGGCACCAGGTCCACCACCTCTGGCTCGTCCAGGACCGTCAACAGGTAACTGCGCTCGTCTGGCCGGGACACCACAAAGACGGAGTGAATTTGCGCTCCGGGTAGCGCAACGCGGCGCTTCTTGTCAGTCTTCACTGTTATCATAGTGGGATTATCCCACCGTTGGCTGGCCATTTCAAGCCTCCTTCGCCCGGACACGCCCGCCGCCGCCCCGGACGGTCAACCGCCCTTCCTTAAGCGGAAACGCCCGCCGGCAGCGTGCCAACGGGCGTTTTTTGACGGGGAAAGACGGAAGGTTAGATAATTGATGGAAGTGATCTAATCGGCGGCCGTGGTTCCGCCCACAACAAATAGCAGGCACTTGAGAACAGTGCATATCCCTATTGTGGAAAACACCGCCGACGGCGTCAAACGCCAAGCCAGCGCGCCAGATCGAAGGCGCCGACCAGTTCGAGGCCGGCCACGAAAACCAACGCGTAAATGACCGGCGCGAACCACTTCTCCGGAATGCGCCGGTTCATCCACACGCCCAGCCAGACGCCCAGCGGCACGGCCGGCAGAAACAGCGCGCTAGTCAGCAGCGTGTGGCGGTTGATGATCGCGGCCGGCGGCAGCCACGCCCAGCCGAGCACGTCGCGGCCGAGGCAGTAAAACGGCAGTTTGATCCAGTTGATCCAGGCAAACACCAGCACCGTCGTGCCGACGTAAACCACCTTCGACAGCCGCTGCGGAATCAGAAACATGCTCACCACCGGCGCGGCGCCGTGCGCAAACGTGGAGGTGACGCCGGCCACGATCCCGCAGGGAACCCCCGCCGCGTGGCCCGGCGCGAAGGCGCCCTCGGCCCGGAACACCCGTTCCTTCAGGAGCTGGAACGTGACGAACACCAGCGCCAGCACGCCGATGGCCAGGTTGAGTTCCCGCGCGGAAAATCGTCCGAACAACTGCACGCCGATCACCACGCCGACCACCACGCCCGGCAGCAGAAACTTGAGGTTCGCCCGCTCCCATTTCCCCCAATAATGGTAGAGCGAGAACAGGTCGCCCGCGCACAACAAGGGCAGCAGAATGCCGATGGCGTCGTTCGGCCCGAAGGCGATCACGCACAGCGGCGTGCTCAACATCCCCAAGCCGCCGCCAAAACCCGCCTTGGAGATGCCGATGAACAGCGCCGCCAGCACGGCCACACACCATTTGCCCGCTTCATGCACGCGCACCGTTTACGGGCTGGCGCCGGTGGTGTCGAGCGCCGACTGCCGTCGCCGCAGGCCGTTGCGGACTTGTGTTCGCGCCCGCTTGCGCCACAATAACGCGCATGAATCGCCGACAATTTCTCCAAGTCAGCAGCCTTGGCGCCGCCGGGCTGGCACTGGGTTCCCGTCTCGGTTTCGCCGATGAGTTTGCCGACATGAAAAAGCGCGTCGGCATCATCGGACCCGGCTGGTATGGCAAATGCGACCTCCTCCGTCTCATCCAGGTCGCGCCGGTGGAGGTCGTCTCGCTGTGCGACGTGGACAAGCGGATGGCGGCCGAGGCCGCGGACATCGTCGCCACGCGGCAGCTCTCGAAGAAGCAGCCGCGCATCTACCATGATTATCGCGACATGCTGAAGGAAAAGGACCTCGACATCGTGCTCGTGGACACGCCCGACCACTGGCACGCGCTGGCCGCGATCGCCGCGATGGAATCCGGCGCGGATGTCTGGGTGCAGAAACCCATCAGCGTGGACATCGCCGAAGGCCAGGCCATGCTTGCCACGGCACGGAAGCTCGGCCGCGTGGTGCAGGTGGGCATGCAACGCCGCAGCACGCCACACCTGATCGAGGCGCGCGACCGCGTCATCAAACCGGGTCTGTTGGGCAAGATCGCCTTCGTGGACATTTGCTGCTACTGGCACATGCGCGCCAGCGGCAACCCGCCGGACATCACCCCGCCGGATTATCTGGATTACGACCTCTGGACCGGCCCCGCGCCGATGCGGCCGTTCTGCCAGTGGACCCACCCGCGCGGCTGGCGCGCCTTCATGGAATACGGCAACGGCATCGTCGGCGACATGGCCATCCACATGTTCGACATGACACGCTGGATGCTGGACCTCGGCTGGCCGAAGACCGTCAGTTCCGCCGGCGGCATCCTCGTGGACAAGGCGAGCAAGGCGAACATCTCCGACACCCAGACCGCCACGTTTGATTATGACGGCTTGAAGATCGTCTGGACCCATCGGACCTGGGGCGAGGCGCCCGATCCAAAATACCCGTGGAGCGCCACGTTCTACGGCGACAAGGGCACACTCAAGGCCAGCGTCTTCAACTACGACTTTTATCCACTGGGCGCGAACAAGCCCGCGCTGAGCGGCGAACCGCTCTACGAATACGACAAATTCCCGGAGGATAAAACCGAGAAGGATCTGGAACGGCAGTGCGCCTCCGCCATCCGCTGGCATATGCAGGATTTCCTCCGCAACATCGCCTCGCGCGGCCGGCCGGTGGCGGACATCGAGCAGGGCTACATCTCGACGACCTCCTGCATTCTGGCCAACCACTCGATGCAGCTCGGCCGCAGCCTGGCGTGGGACCCGGTCAAGGGCGAAATCAGCGGTGACGCCGGCGCCAACCGCCTGCTCCGCCGGCCCTACCGCAGCCCGTGGGTCCATCCGGAACCGCCGGCCGCCTGAACGTGGAAACAGAGGGATTGGCAGGGAGGTGTAGCCCAGCCAACAAGCACTGTCTGCCGCCGAACCGTCCATGCCCGGCGACTGGCACGACTTCATAAACAACGAACATCACCCGTTCATGCGAAGATGGTCGCGTGAGGCCGAGCGAACCTGGCTTTTCTACGCCACCGTAAGCCGACACGATTTTTGTGAAACGGCACGAGCGGAGCGCGTGTCGTAGTCAGCAAAGACTTGGATCTGAACGTCGCAGATTGCCTGGCGCGAGTGCGCAAGCAAGACCAGGATGCCGCCCGCTCCTTGGTGGAATACCTGCATCCGGCGGTGATCCGAATCGTACGGGCTAATCTTCCGCGTCGAGCGGCCGAGGAAGACCTGACACAGGACATCTTTGTGAAAATGTTCGAGAAACTGGATCAGTTTCAGGGCGAGGTGCCCTTGGAACACTGGGTGTCCCGCATTGCCGTTAACCATTGCCTGAATGCCATTCGCGCTCAAAAAGTCCGGCCGGAATGGCGCATGGCTGACTTGTCCGAAGATCAGGCAATGGCGCTTGACGCGGTGACAACCGGCGCCGTGCATGACCCACTCCCCTCCCACCTGATTGGCGCACGCGAACTCGTGGAGATGCTGCTCGAAGCGCTGAGCCCCAAGGATCGCCTTTTGATTCGCATGTTGGAAACGGAGGGGCTTTCTGTTGATGAAGTCCGGCAGGTGACCGGCTGGCCTGCCAGATATATCCGCGTCCGAGCGTTCCGGGCTCGACGCAAATTGAATAAACGGTTTGGAACGTTACGAAAAGAAGGGCGATTATGAATGAGTTGGATCCCGATCTAAAGCGCTTGATCAGGTGGGCTTGCGCGGCTTCGCCGTCCAAGCCAGAAGAGGCCCCGTTCGGCTTTTCCAGGCGTGTGGTGGCTTGCCGAAGGCAGGCCTCCCCCACGCTGCTTCAGGAACTTCAACGGGCCGCCTGGGGCCTTGCCGGCGCGTCGTTGGCCCTGATTGTTTGTGGCGGGCTTGTATGGGCGAGTCAGCCCTCTGCGCCAGCACTGGCGGCTGAGCTCTCTTCGGCATTGAACTTCGTTGTCACCAGTTTTCCCCAATGAAAGCCCTCAAGTACTGGAAAGCAATCCTGGCGATGGTGCTCGTGTTTGCAGCGGGTGTAGTCACCGGATCCTTGACGACGATGCTGCACTTTAAGCACGCCGTTGAACGCGGTTTCAATACCAAGAATTGGACCGCCGGGGTAATGAAGGACATGCAGAACGACCTGAACCTCACGCCGGAACAGCAGCCCAAAATCAAAGCAATCCTGGACGGAACCGCACATCAATTCGAGGGGAGCTTCGGGCTGGCCATCAAGGAGTCGGGAACCAATCTGGTGGACTGCTGGAGACAGATTGACAAGGAACTGACCCCCGAACAGCGGGTGGTGTTTCAGCGCAAGTGTCAGGAGTTCCGGGTTGGATTGAAGAGGAAACTCAAGATTGAGCTACCACCGCAATGAACGGAGCAGCAGGACAGAGCTTGAACCGAGACTGGAATCGCCGGTCCCATCGCCGGGCAGCCGGCGTTCCAACCTGGCGGCGTTTTGCCAGCCTTGTCATGGGAGCGGTCTTCCTCCTGAGTGTGTTCGCCATTGCCGTAGGTCTTCAAAAAGACATGCCGCCGCGGAGCACAACGGCAAACCTGGATTCCGATCAGTTGTACCGGCTCACGAACGTGTGGACAATCCATTTAAAGTTCTCGCCCGATCAGTGGGATGTCATGGAACCCAAGGGCGGGTCCAATCCGTTTGGCGGAGGTTTTGGTAACCGACCGGGAGGCTTCGGTGGCTTCAGCGGGGACAGGACGCTTGCTCCGGTCATAATGAGCAGGGGCGATTTGAACCGGGATGGACGAATCGCCCGTGAGGAATTTCGGAGCCTCGCGCAAACATGGTTCAAGGCCTGGGATGCCGGACAAACGGGCAAGCTCGACGCAGAACAAATCCGGGCGGGTCTCAATCAGATTCGCAATCCGGCCGGCGGGGGCATGGCGAACTTGCTCCTGTCCCCGGACGGAAAACGAAACGGCGTTGCTTACGCGTTGGGGGTCGAATTCGAGTATGTCCACGCGGATTTAGAATTCGAGGGCCGTTTGCTGAGGGATGTGGGCGTGCGCTACAAGGGGAACGGGACTTTTATGGAAGCGCGCGATTCCCTCAAACGCTCTCTTAAAATCAAGCTCAACAAATACGGCAAGGGCCAGAGGCTGGGAGACGTGGCGATGCTGACCCTCCAGAACAACGTCACCGACGCGAGCATGATGAACGAGGTGCTGGCTTATCGCTTATACCGGGACGCCGCGGTGCCGGCCCCGCGCACGGCCTATGCGAAGGTGTTCGTCACCGTGCCGGGAAAATTCGATCGTAAGTATTTCGGCCTTTATTCGATGAGCGAGGACGTGGACAAGCAGTTTGCCGAGCGACACTTCGGGACCAAACGCGGGGCGATCTTCAAACCAGTGACTCCTTCCTTGTTCACCGATTTTGGTGCGGATTGGGCGGCCTACAATCAGATCTACGATCCGAAAGTGACTCTGTATGATGAGCAGAAGAAGGCGGTGATGGAATTGTCCCGCTTCGTGACGCAGGCGGACGATGCGGCGTTCGCCGCGCGCATCGGCGAGTTTATTGACCTGCCTGAGTTTGCCCGGTTCATGGCGATAATGGTCTATCTTTCCGACCTGGATGGCATTCTCGGCCCCGGACAAAACCTCTACCTGTATTTGCATCCCAAGACCCAACTGTTCGAGTTCATTCCTTGGGACCAGGACCACTCGTGGGGGCAGTTCGACAGAGCCAGCCGGGAACAACGCGACAAGCTGAGCATCTACCACCCGTGGCAGGGTGACAACGCGTTCCTGGCACGCATGTTCAATCTGGAAGCGTTCAAGAAGCTCTACCTGGCCCGGTTGGACGAGTTCAGCAGGACGATCTTCAGGCCTGAACGAATCGCCCAACAGGTGGATCAGATTGCCGCGGTGATCCGCCCGGCCGTGCAGGAGGAATCGGAATCCAGACTGGTTCGCTTTGACAAGCTCGTTGCCGGCGAGCTTCTTGGGTCGCCGGGACCTTTCGGAGGCGGCCAGACCAAGCCCATCAAGCCGTTCACGAAGGTGCGCACGGAATCAATCCGTGATCAACTGGCCGGGAAATCGGAGGGTTTGCCACCGGAAAATGGGTTTTTGGGAAGACCTGGCGGTTCGGGCATGGGCATGTTCAGCCAGCCCCTTTTCCAGGTTCTCGACCAAGACAAGCGTCCTTTCGTGACAAAGGAAGAGTTCATTGAAGGCTTCGCCCGACTATTTCAGGCATGGAACAGCGATAAGAGCGGTTATCTCACCTTGGCGCAGGTGCGTTCTGGCATCGAGAAAGACCTGCCTCCGGCAAGGCAAGGCTTCGCGCCGTTCGGCGCTGCTCCTGGAGGTCCAAGCCGGCGCGGCGGCGGCGCGGCGACGGTGATTGCTGGAACCAAGGATCCGGGCTTGTTCCAGAGCGAGCATTGGGGAATGAGAGCTTTCTCCTGCAAGATTGCCAATGGCAGGTATCTTGCGAAGCTCCACTTTGCGGAAACCTACGAAGGCATCACGGGCCCCGGCCAGCGCATTTTTTCGTTCAATGTCCAGAGGCATGAATTCAAGGACTTTGACATTTGGGCGAAGGCTGGCGGTCCCAGCCGCGCCTATATCAAAACCGTGCCGGTGGAGGTGACCAACGGCGTTTTTCGCGTCACCTTCACCGCCCAGGTTGAGAACCCGGCAATCAATGCGATTGAAATCGTCCCCCAAGCGGAGGCATCAGCCGGTGCGGCGGCGCCAGCGGCGGCCGTGCGGATCAACGCCGGTCTGTCCGTGCCGTTTACGGATTCGAGCGGCCAGGTGTGGCAGCCGGATACCGGTTTCGAGGGAGGCATGACGAGTCAGGTGGCCGGTGGTTTGGGAGGCGACCTTGCTGCTCCCGCCGGCGGTCCACCGTGGGATCAAGGATTTCGTCCGAATGGACCGAACCAGAGGCCAGACAATCACACTCCCGAACAACGACCTTTGACCGATCGGAGACCCTAAACGCTGTTTTCGTGACTATACAATGACCAACCTAAGCAAAGACATTATGACAAAGCATGAACCTATTCACCATACAACGCTGTTAATCGGCGCCCTTTCCTGGGCGGTCCTGTTGTCCTCTGCTTTGGCGGATGACTGGCCGCAGTGGCAGGGACCCGAGCGGAATGCCATCTCCAAGGAACGCGGCCTGCTTCAGGAATGGCCGAAGGAGGGTCCGCCGCTCGCCTGGAAAATCACCGGACTTGGCGGCGGTGACGGCGGCCCCTCCATTGCCGCCGGCCGGATCTTCGGCATGAGCAACCGGGGCGACGAGGAAGTCGTTTGGGCCTTGTCCGGGACGGATGGCAAGACCGTTTGGGTGACGCGCCTTGGGCCGGCGTTCAAGCAGCAAATGCCGCAGAGCAAGGAAGGGCCGGGCTGCACGCCGACCGTGGATGGTGAACGGCTCTATGTCGAGGGTTTGGGCGGCGACATCGCCTGCCTGCAGGCCAGCGACGGCAAAATCCTCTGGCAACGCAGCCTGACGCGCGATTTTGGCGGGCGTGCCCCCACCTGGAGTTACCGCGAATCGCCCCTCGTGGATGGGGAGAAGGTCGTCTTCACTCCCGGCGGCAAAGACGCCATACTGGTGGCCCTCGACAAGGTGACCGGCAACACGATTTGGAAGAGCCAGGTGCCCGGCAGTGACGATGGCGATGCGGGTGGCGGCCCTCCGGGCTTCGGTGGCGGTTCGGGAGCGGCCTATGCTTCGGCCATCGCCATTGACTTCGACAGGCAGCGTGAATACGTGCAACTCACCGCGAAGGCACTCATCGGCGTCGCGGCGTCGGACGGCAAGTTCCTCTGGCGGTATGACCGGCCGGCCAATCGGATGGGGATCAACTGCACCACGCCGATCTACCACGATGGCGAGGTGTTCGCCAGCTCGGCCTACGGCGCGGGCGGCGGATTGGTGAGACTGAGCAAGGAGGCCAACGGCAGGGTCAAGACCGGGGAAGTCTGGTTCCAACGGAAGCTGCAAAACCACCACGGCGGCGTGATCCTCCTTGACGGCTGCCTGTATGGCGCCAACGGCGGAAATGAAGGCGGCGCCTTGGTCTGCCTCGACTTTAAGACGGGCAACGTCCTGTGGAATGAGCGCGACGACACAGAGCACCGGGTGCCCAAAGGCTCGGTGGCCCTGGCGGACGGCCGGCTCTACTACCGCGCGGAGGAGGGCACCCTGCTCCTGATTGAGCCGAACGCGAAACAATACCTCGAGCGCGGCCGCTTTGAGCAACCCGACCGCAGCAAGCAACCCGCCTGGGCACACCCGGTCATCGCCAACGGCAAACTCTACATTCGCGACCAGGATGTGCTGCTCTGCTACGACGTGAAGGCAAAGTAAGGTGCCGTTCGTCCCATTATCCCACTGACGCCCGCAGAGTCGGATCGTGATACACATTCAACCCAAGCGCATGCCACGCAAATCGCACAATCGTTACGTGAAAGGACCACTGTCATGGGGCCGGGCGGGTAGCGAACCATGATTTTGGCGGCATCAGGCAAGGCTGTATCTCCACGGGCTTCTGCATTCTCGCCAACCACTCGATGCAGCTCGGCCGCAGCCTGGCGTGGGACCCGGCCAAAGGCGAAATCAGCGGCGACGCCGAGGCCAACCGACTGCTCCGCCGGCCCTACCGCAGCCCGTGAGCCCATCCAGAACCGCCGGCGGCCTGAACGTGGGGAGACACGGTGGGGCGCGATCTCCGCACCGCGCTGCGGACGGCTAAAAGAGTCGCCCCTACTAGATCCGGTTTATTGGCGCAAGACCACCCTAGAGATTTCCCTGTTTGAGGTGAGCTTCAACAACGACAAGCCAATCGCGCCCTGCTAGGGTATCATACGCCAAGGCTGTAACCCGTCCCAAATAACCCTCAATCCCCGCCAACCTGATGTTCTTACCATCCGACATCATCTCATGGTAAAGAGGTTGGTTGTTTCGCAAAACGTCCTTGAAGCAATTGAGCGCGGAAGTCCCCCACAGACTCGGCCAAGCGTGGCGCAACACCTTCTCATCCTTAAAGATCGTAAGTTGCATCTGACTGGGAAGCCATTCGGCATTCAAGCGGTCAAACGCCTCAAAAGCAGCAGTGTCGTCCACATCACTCGTGAATCGGCGAAGCGTTTCCATCGCCAACCTTCGACCAGCTAGGGCTCGATTAATACAATACGCCAATCCTTGGGTGAGAAAATCGCTGATTGGACTATCGCTAGTTTCATCCCGACATTTTGCCAGTCTCGGCTTCAACTCTTCTACGAAACCGGCCTTATCCAAGGCCTTGTCGTTGTACCCGATAACGCCGTGGTGCTTAAGGTCAAATGGCAGCTTCTTGATTTGCTTTTCCTGACAAATCATCACGGTTCCGCCGCGAATCAGACTATGCCGTGCTCCAAGTTCATACCAAACATTTGGATTGAAGTCCGTGAGCACGGCAAGAACGAGGTCGGTCCAGGCCAAGTCTTCCACAATCCCGCAAACGATGTTGTCTTGGGTCGGTTCTGAACGCCTGGCACGATAGCCGCACTCCCTGAGCGATTCGGTCAGAAAGTCCTCAAAAAATGAAGTCCATTCAGCCTCAGTCCGTGTCTTTGTCTTTGAGAATGGCATGATGACGAAGCAGTCTTTTGGGTGCTTTTTTCGCCACTCCCGCTGAGTCAGCCACTCGTCCAACGCACGCTGTCCGTCGCCGTCAAGCATCTCAAGACGGGCCGTCAGAGTTGCAGAAGTCATGATATTTCACTCATTATGGAATCGCATCTCGAACATCAAGCAACCGCGCCGGCGGATGTCGCCGGACGCGGTTCGGCAATTCGCCAAGCGCCGCGAAACAGTAGCCGAGCAGATGCTTATTTCGCGCCGGCCTTCGCTTGCGCCTGGTCGAGCAGCGTCTGGGCCTGCTTGGCAAGATCAGGGTTCGCCGCGGCCTGACCGGCTTGTTGCAGCGGTTCAACGAGCTTGCCGGCGGTCTGCGCGTCCGCGCCGTTCTTCAACAGCTTCCCAGCAACCGACACCACGGCGGCCGCGGCTTCATCCTTCGTTTCCGCATCGGTCAAATGCGGCGTGATCATGGCCAGCGAGTCCGGGCTGGCGATTCCGCCCAGCACGCTCAGCAGCAGTTTCTTTTCCTCGACGCGCTGAACCAGGCCGGCAGCCTGGCGGCACATGGCCAGCCGCTGGTCGGCGGCGATTTCCGTGTCGGAGGCCAGTTGCAGGTAACTTTGCAGGCTCACCAGTTTGTCCGCCGGATCCTTGGCGTTTTGCGCCAGGTCGAGCAACGCCGGCGCGGCATCCGCCGTCTTCCACGATCCAAGCAGCCGGATGGCCGTGGCGCGGACTTGCGGATTATCATCGCTGACCGCCGCGCGAATCGCCGTGAGCGCTTCCGGCCCGCCGATCGTGCCGAGAATGTTCAACAGACTTTGCTTCGCGGCCGGTTGGGCGGAAGGCAGCAGTCCGGCAATTTTCGGCACGCACCGGGTGGGTTGGTCGGTTTTCGCGCACAAGGCGCTGGCGGCCTGTGCGGCAGCGTCGCGGTCCTCGTCCGTTTTGCCGGTTTGCACCAGAATCAAGACGGCGGGGAGATCGTCCGGACTGGCGAGTTCCCCAACTGTCTTCAACGCGGCCGGGCGGACTTGATCGTCGGCGTCGCCGGCGGCTTTCAGCAAATCGGGCACGCACGCGGTCATGCGCCGGCGGCTGACGAGTTCAACGCCGGTGAGTTGTTCCTGCGTGTCGGCGCTGCCGAGCAGTTTGACCACGGCGGAGTCGGCTTCCGGACACGCCAGGCTGGCAAGACTCTCCTGCGCGGCGCGCGCGAGGTCGCGATCCGGATCATGCATCAAAGCCACCAACACCGGCACGGAGTCCGGACTGTTGAAGGCGGGCAAGGCGCGAATGGCGGCGAGGCGGACGGGTTTGTCACCATTCTTGGCTTTTGTAAAAATGGCCGGCAAGGATGACGCGTCGGCGCGCTGGCTGAGCGTCGAGAGCAGCACGATCTGGTGGTCGGCGTCCAACGCCGCAAGTTCGTCCGCCAGCAGCTTGGTAACGTCGGCGCCGGGCATTTCCTGGCTGGTGCGAATGGCCGCGGCAAACAGAACGTATTCCGGATTCTCCAGCGATTCCTTCAACAGCGGGAGACCGTCCTTGCCCCGGAGCAGAATGGCGCCGCGCAGCGCGGCCACCCGCACCTGCTGGGGCAACTGGCTGTCGTCGTAATGATCGCAGATCGTCAGGGCTTGATCGGTCTTGCCGGCGGCGGCGAGCGCGTCCACGCAGCGGCCCAGGCCTTCGCAAAAGGCGAGCAGGTTGCCGGCGTCGGAGTTGGCGGCGGCGTTCATCAGCGCGTCGGCCGCCTCCGGGGTGCCGATCCGGCCCAAGGTGCGGGCGGCCGCCTGCGCCACGTCGGCATCGTCGTCGCTCAATTTGGCAACGAGCAAGTCGAGCGCCTGGGCGTTGCGGCGGACGCCGATGCTGCCGATGACGCCCACCAGCGGCCGGCCTTTCAGTTTGCCGAGCGCGTCGCGCAGGGCGGCGTCCACGGACGGATCGGGAATGGTTTCCAGCGCGTAACGGGCCATGTGGCTGAGCTTCTCGTCGGCCAGCAGGCCGGCCAGCACGGGCACGGCGTCCTTGCCGCCCACGACGGCGAGTTCACGACAGGCGTCGGACTTTTCCTTCAAGCCGGCGTCGGATTTGAGGACGGCGATGAGTTGATCGGGCGTCTTGGTGACAAGCGGTGTCGGGTTTTGCGCGAGGACGACGGCGTTGAGCGCAAGCGCGAGGAGCAGGGCGAAGTTTGTTTTCATGATCGAGATTGGCTTTGAGATTGGCATCGGTTCACATCAGAACATGTAGGGGGCGCGCATGGCGCGGGAACGAAGCCGGTTGGCCTCGGCGTCGTTGACGAACTCCTCCTTCACGGGATCGTATTTCAGATCGCGTTTGAGCCACATGCAGATGTTCGCGGCGTGGACGGTGGACATGGTGCGGTGCATCACCACCGGGTGAGCCACGGTGAGGCGGCGGGATTTGATGCAATCGAAGAAATTGCGGACGTGGCTCATCGGCCGCTGCGTGCGGGCCATGTAATCGCCGACGATCTTGTTGAAGTCGTCGAGCAGGCGCGGATTGGAAACCTCCGGGCGCGAATAACCGTCGGCGACCGACACCCAGCCTTCCGGGCCATCGAAGCGCATGCCGCACGAGCCGTGCCAGTATTTGTCGCCGCGGGACAGGATCATTTTCACGCCGCTGGCAAAGTGCGTGACCATGCCATCGCCGGTCGGGTTGTCCACGTATTCGTAGGCCACCGGCGAGGTGTCGAGCAAATCCAGTCCGGCCTGCGCCTGGGCAAACGTGTGCGCGCCCCACTCGCCGATGCAACTGGTGTGGAAATCGTAGAAGCCCCGCCAGCCGCCACGGCAATACTCCGCGTTGTAGGGCCGCCACGGACACGGGCCGAGCCACTGGTCCCAGTCGCACTCGGACTTGGGCAGTTCGGGCTGGCCGGCCAGCCAGTCGTGGCGCATCGCGGCGGCGTCCCATGGCGCGATGTGCGCGTAAGCGGTGTGGACCTTGCCCAGCCGGCCGCTTTTGGCCAGTTCAATGGCGAAGACGAAGTTCGCCTCGCTCAGGCGCTGCGTGCCGGTTTGATACACGCGCCCATAGCGGCGCGCGGTTTCCACCACCATCTGGCCTTCAGCGATGGTCATGGCGGAGGGTTTCTCGGAATAGACATCCTTGCCGGCGCGCATGGCCCAGGTCGCCATCAGCGCGTGCAACCGGTCGCCGGTGGTGCTCAACACCGCATCAATGTCCGGCCGGGTGGCGAGAAACTCCCGCGTGTCGCTGTAAAGCTTGAAGTCGGTGTTGCCGTATTTGGCGTCCACGATCCGCTTGACGGCTTCGCGGCGCGAGCGTTGCGGATCGCAGTCGGCCACAAAAATCACGTCCGGCTCGGGCAGCATCCAACGGAGGTCGTCGGAACCGCGGTTGCCGATGCCGATGCCGCCCATGACGATTTTTTCGCTGGGTGGCACGGCGCCGTTGAGACCCAGGACACGGCCGGGGACGATGAGTGGCACGGTGAACGCGCCGCCGGCGATCGCGGCGCGGCGCAGGAACTGGCGGCGGTTGAGAGCAGCGGAACGGGCAGAGGCGTTTTGAGCCGCTGCCGTGGCGGCGGAAAGTGACTTTCGCGGTGACATGGGGCACACGCTACCAAGCCGGTGCCGGAGTGGGAAGCTTGTTTTCCATGTTTTGGACACCTTCCGCCCTTATCGTAGCTATTGATAGCTAGAGTTAACTACTTTTATGAATGTTCAGGCGTTGTCAAATAACAATGTTGACAATTGGCCGGATAATTGTTCGGCTATCACACGTCAGATAAAACGACGTCAGCAAATCACGGAAAACCTATGCATACGCACGCAACCAAGTTCGTTCGACTCGCCGTTCCGCTGGCGGTAGCGGCTGTTGGTCTCCTGCCAGCCGCATTGGCGGCAACGATTGTGCAGAACTTCGATACAGGGCAGATATCGCCTGGTTCAAACACAGAAACCGACTGGAACATCAACCAGTTCGACACAGGTCTCGGCACCCTCACGGGGATTACGTTATCCGCCAAATTGGAAACGTGGGACGGCTCCTACTCCATTCAAAACACGACTTCTCCTTCCGCACTCGTCACGGGAACGATGCACCAAGGTGTGAGTTCGACCATTTCCGGGCTTCAGATATCGTTGAGCAGCTTGGACACAACGCTGGCGGCAGGTCAGAGCAAGAATTTCTCTTTGCCAGCGAACGGTGATTCGGACAGCGTGGTTGGGCCGACTTATGCCAACCGAACCGTGGCCGGGCCGAATGTTGGGTCCGTAAGCTCCTCGTGGTTCGGACTCTACGAGGGCACAGGGACCTACGCGGTCAAGTTCTACAGTTCCCAAGCGAACAGTAGTACAGCAAGCGGGTCGGTTGCGTTTAATGGGACGTCGGCATGGTCAGAGGGTTTCCTGACTGTCACTTACACCTACACCGCGGTTCCGGAACCCGCCACCATGGCGATGCTGGCCGGCATAGGGCTGCTTGGTTTTGGGTTAATGCGTCGCCGCTTGGTATAACCTTCTGCCTCAGATTTTCGTATAGTTCTCACGGCGCCCGCTCGGGCGCCTTTTTGTTGGCTTCGTCCTTGACGAGGCTTGCATGGTGAACAAGTCGCCACTGGAATTTGGATGAAAGGATTCGCAGGCAGTCTCGGCGGTTCTCGCTGTCTGGTGCCTGTATCATCCTATGTTGGCGCGCGCTGGGCAATACGTTGCCCGCAACCGCTGCCGGCGTTGAACGAATTGCTTGCGCCGCCGGTTTCCGGGGGCTAGCTTCCGCGGAACTACGCGGGTAACCGCGATGCCGGGATGAAAACGAACACGGAACTGGGTTACAATTCAAAGATCGAAGGCGACGTGGTGGTCACGCGGGTCGAGGCCGCCATCAACTGGTTTCGCAAAAATTCCCTCTGGCCGATGCCCATGGGGCTGGCGTGTTGCGCCATCGAGTTGATGGGCACCGGCGCCAGCCGGTATGACATTTCCCGCTTCGGCATGGAAGTCATGCGCTTTTCCCCGCGTCAGTCGGACGTGATGATCGTGGCGGGCACGGTGACTTACAAGATGGCGCTGGTGGTTCGACGGCTTTACGACCAGATGGCCGAGCCGAAGTGGGTGATTGCCATGGGGGCCTGCGCCTCCACCGGCGGCATGTATCGCAGCTACCCGGTGTTGCAAGGCGTGGACAACATCCTGCCGGTGGATTTCTACGTGGCGGGCTGCCCGCCGCGTCCGGAGGCGCTGTTGGACGCCCTGCTCAAGCTGCAGCAAAAAGTTTCCCGCGAACCGGTGCTGGCAACCCTGAAGAAGGTCGCCTGACCCCGACCGCTCCCGGCATGACCTCCCACGAACTGGCCCGACAATTGCGACTCCGCTTCGGCAACGTCCTGTCCGAGCCGGTGGTGTTCCGCGACGAGGTGACGCTCAAGCTCACCGACGCCGAACGGATCGGCGAAATCTGCACCCACGCCAAACGGACGCTGCGATTCGATTTGCTGCTCGACATCACCAGCGTGGATCATTATGGCGAGGACCCGCGCTGGACGGTGGTTTACGAGCTTTACAGTCTGACGCACCGTTGCCACCTGCGGCTCAAGACCGACGTGAGCGAAGAGAAATCCGAGCTGCCGTCGGTAACGAAGGTCTGGGCCACGGCAAACTGGCACGAGCGCGAGATTTAT
Organism: bacterium; assembly: GCA_021780105.1. Lineage (GTDB taxonomy): Bacteria > Verrucomicrobiota > Verrucomicrobiia > Limisphaerales > J093 > JAJXZJ01. Next base: position 47,495 of record JAJXZJ010000046.1, on the reverse strand, counting down.
GATTTGATGGGCATCCGGTTCCGCTGGCACCCGGACCTGCGGCGGATCATCATGTGGGAAGGCTATCCGTATCATCCGTTGCGGAAGGACTTTCCGCTCGGCGGCAAGCCGACCGAACTGCCGGACATCGCGTTCACGAAGACCGCGCCGATCGAAGGCGGGCCGTTTGTAACGTCGCCCGGAGGCCGGGACACGATCGAGCGCGAGCCGCGAGCGAAGACGCCGGAAAACTGAGCCAATCCGCAAGGCGGAACGACTGATTATCATGCCGGAAGTTCGAGAAATGGAGATCCGCGACACCGCTGCGCAAGCGGCGGCGGCCGTGCAGTCATCGGCGCCGGCGGACGCGGACGCGATGGATTTGCCGGGCGAGAAAATGGTCCTGAACATGGGACCATCGCACCCGTCCACGCACGGCGTGCTGCGGATTGTGCTCGAACTCGACGGCGAGGTCATCACCAAGGCGGAGCCGGACGTGGGTTATTTGCATCGCGGCGACGAGAAGATCGCCGAGAACATGACCTACACCCAGTTTATTCCCTACACCGACCGGCTGGATTATCTGGCGCCGCTGGCAAACAACGTGGCCTACGCGCTGGCGGTCGAGAAGTTGCTGGGCATTGACCGGCAGTTGACCCCGCGCTGCCAATACATCCGGGTGATCTGCTGCGAGCTGGCGCGCATTTCGTCGCATCTGCTCGGCATCGGCTGCTTCGCCATGGACGTGGGAGCGATGACGGTGTTCCTTTATACGTTCACCGAGCGGGAGAAGATTTATAATTTGTGCGAGGCGCTCAGCGGCGCGCGGTTCACCACCAGCTACACGCGGATCGGCGGCTTGATGCGCGACCTGCCGCCGGGCTGGACCGACCAATGCCGGCAGTTCCTGCGCGAAGTCGTGGTGGCCATCGACGAGGTGGAGCAATTGCTGACCCGCAACCGCATCTGGGTGGACCGCACGAAGGACGTCGGCGTGATTTCGCCAGAGCTGGCAATTGACTACGCGCTCACCGGCCCGAACCTGCGTGCCAGTGGCGTGGATTACGACGTGCGCAAGGCGCATCCGTATCTGGTTTATGACCGGCTGAAATTCGACGTGCCACGCGGCACGGTGGGCGATTGCTACGACCGCTATCTCGTCCGCATGGAGGAAATGCGGCAGAGCGTGCGGATCATCCACCAATGCCTCGACCAGCTTCCCGGTGGTCCGGTGAACGTTCCCGACGGCAAGACCGTGCTGCCGCCGAAGGACAAGGTGCTGACCGGCATGGAGGAATTGATCCACCAGTTCATCCTCGTGACCCAGGGTGTGAACGCACCGGCGGGCGAGGTCTATTTCGGCGCGGAAAATCCGAAGGGCGAACTCGGGTTCTACATCCACAGCCGCGGCGGCGGCACGCCGTATCGGCTGAAGATTCGCGCGCCTTCGTTCGTCAATCTGAGCATCCTGCCGCGGCTGTTGCCCGGCCATCTGATGAGTGACACGGTATCCATTCTGGGATCTTTCGACTTCGTCATGGGAGAGTGCGACCGATGACATTTGCCGTTCCTGCCAACCTCGAAGCCGAGATTGACGAACTCGTCTCGCATTACCCACAGAAGCGCAGCGCCAGCCTCATGGTGCTCCACGCGCTGCAAGACCACTTCGGCTATCTCACGCCGGCGGCGATGGAATGGACCGCCGCCAAGCTGGGGCTACAGCCGATCAACGTCCTCGAACTGGTCACGTTTTACCCGATGTTCCGGCAGCAGCCGGTGGGGAGGTTCCACTTGAAAATCTGCCGGACGCTGAGCTGCGCGCTGGGCGGTTCGCACGAACTGCACCGCCAACTATGCGCGAAGCTCGGACTCGACGCCCACGCGCACGGCGCGCAGACGACGAAGGACGGGCGGTTCACGGTCGAGTTCGTCGAGTGTCTGGCGAGTTGCGGCACGGCGCCGGTGATGATGGTGAACGACGATTTCTACGAAGGCGTGACGCCGCAAAAGGCCGACGAAATCATCGGGAAATACACGTCATGAATTGGCTGCCGAGCATGGATTTGAACCATGACAAACAGATCCAGAGTCTGCTGTGCTACCGTTACACCACTCGGCAAGCGAGGCGGCTGGCAAAGCTAGGGAATTCGATGGACAAGTCAAGCATCCTCCGGCGTTCGATGGAGTTGGCCCTGCTCGCCGCGGGGCTGGTGTCGCTGGCGGGCTGCGTCCGGCTGAACCCGCAGTCCCGGCTTGAGCTTCCGGCCAGCCACGCGCTCGCCGCCGCCCACAGCGAGCCGGCAGCCGCCATTCCGCCGGCCGCGACTGAAACCGATTCCTTCTAACCGCGCCATGCCTGCCGTCGAGCACCGCCTCATTCTGAAACACGCCGACACCCCCGGCTACACGCCGGACCTCGCCTGCTATCAGCGTCACGGCGGCTACGACGTGTTGAAAAAGGCGCTGGCGCTGGCACCGAAGACGACGCCCGACGGGAAGACCCTCAGTCCGCAGGAACAACTTCGCCAGGAGGTCACGACCTCCGGCCTGCGCGGCCGCGGGGGCGCCGGGTTTTCCTGCGGCATGAAGTGGTCGCTGGTGGACCGCAAAAGCGGCAAGCCGATTTACCTCGTTTGCAACGCCGACGAGTCCGAGCCGGGCACATTCAAGGACCGGCAGATCATCTACAAGGACCCGCACCAGTTGCTGGAGGGCATGATCATCTCCAGCTTCGCGAATGACGTTCGCCTCGCCTACATCTACATCCGCGGCGAGTTCGTCGAAGGCGCGAAGATTCTCAACCGGGCCATCGCCGAGGCCAGAGCGGCGGGCTTCCTCGGCCGGAACATCCTGGCCGCGGGCTTTGATCTGGAGATTCACGTCCACCGCGGCGCCGGCGCTTACATCTGCGGCGAGGAAACCGGCTTGATCGAATCGCTCGAAGGCAAACGCCCGTATCCGCGCATCAAACCGCCCTACTTCCCCGCCGTCTTGGGGCTTTACCAGTGCCCGACGATCGTCAACAACGTCGAGACCCTCTGCCATGTGAAGCACATTGTCGCGATGGGCGGCGCGGAATACGCGAAACTCGGCACGCCAAACAACACCGGCACGCGCATCGTCTGCCTCAGCGGCCAGGTGCAGCGGCCCGGCTACTTCGAGGTCGAAGTCGGCAAGGCGACGTTGCGCGAAATCATCTTCGACCCGGCCTTTGGCGGCGGCTTGCGCGACGGCCGGAAGCTCAAGACGATCATTCCCGGCGGCGTGTCTTCCAAAGTTTTCAAGGCCGGCGAAAAGGTGAAGCTCAAAGGCCGCGGCCCCGACGGCAAGGAAACGGTCAACGAACTGGACGTGCTCGACCTGCCTTATGACTTCACGTCGCTCATGGCGGCGGGCAGCATGTCCGGCTCGGGTGCCGTCATCGTGCTGGACGACTCGACCGACATCGTCGCCGCGCTGGCGAACATCAGCACGTTTTTCGCGCACGAAAGCTGCGGCCAATGCACACCCTGCCGCGAGGGTTCGTTGTGGATGAGCAAGGCGCTGGATCGCCTCACCCACGGCGGTGGCCGGGCGCAGGACGCGGATTACCTGGCGAAAATTGCTGATAACATCCCCGGCGGCCGCACGATTTGCGCCTTCGGCGAAGCATGTTCATGGCCGGTGCAGAGTTTCGTCGGCAAGTTCAAGGACGAATTCGCCGCGAAAGGGGCGGCGGACCAAGCCCGGCGTCAGAATAACGGTCAAGCCGCGACGAAAACCTGATTTCGATGTCAGAAGCAGCAACAGCCAAAGTTTTCAAGCCCGCGCCGCCGGTGGACAGGATCACCGTCAAGGTGGACGGCCAGGTCGTCGTGGTCCCGAAGCTTTCGCCGGACTGGCAGGGCAAGCTGGTGCCGACGACAATGATCCAGGCTTGCGAGGCCGCCGGGGTCACGATTCCGCATTATTGCTACCACCCGCAGCTTCCCGTGGCGGGCAACTGCCGCATGTGCCTGGTCGAGTTCGGCACGCCCGCGCTGGGGCCGGACCGCAAGCCGGTGACGAACCCGGACGGCTCGGCGGTCATCAACAAGTCGCCGCGGCCGGCCATCGCCTGCGCCACGCCGGTGTCGCCGGGCATGGAGATCTATGCGAACACGCCGGGCGTGAAGGCGATGCGGCAGGGCGTGCTCGAGTTCCTGCTCATCAACCATCCGCTCGACTGCCCGATCTGTGATCAAGCCGGCGAGTGCAAGCTTCAGGAATACTCGGTCGAATACGGCCAGTCCGCGACACGGTTCGTTGAGGCGAAAGTCCACAAGCCGAAGGCGGTTGACCTGGGGCCGCGCATCATGCTCGACGACGAGCGCTGCATCCTCTGCACGCGCTGCATCCGGTTCACGCGCGACTTTGTGGGCGATGACGCGCTGGGCATTGTCAACCGCGGCAGCTATAACACCATCGCCACGTATCCCGGCCACAAATTCGACAACAATTACACGCTGAACACCGTGGACCTCTGCCCGGTGGGCGCGCTCACGTCGAAGGATTTCCGCTTCGAGATGCGCGTCTGGTTCCTCCGGGAAACCAAATCCGTCTGTCCCAGTTGCGGCACCGGCTGCAACCTCCTGATCGGCTCACGCGAAAACCGCATCTACCGCTACACGCCGCGCGATAATCCGGCCGTGAACGGGCCGTGGATGTGCGACGCGGGCCGGCTGGATTACAAATGGATCGCCCGCGACGACCGGTTGAAGGACGCGCGCGGTTCGCGGCCAGAAGTGCGAACGTGGCGCGACGTGCTGGCGGAACTCGCCGGCAGGCTGCGGCCCGCGACGGCCGGGTCGGTCGCCATTGTCGCCTCGGCGCGGCTGACCAACGAGGAGCTTTATCTGATCCGGAAGCTCGCCCAGCGTCTGGGCGCGGCCACGGACACAATCCCGCACCTGGGCGATGGCGACCGGTTGCTGGTCAACGCCGACAAAAATCCGAACACCGCCGGCGCGCGGTTGCTGGGCATTTCGGCCAAGCCCGCCGGGGCGAATCTCAACGACTTCGCCGCGGGCATCCGCGACGGCCTGATTAAAACGCTGATCGTGTTCCGCGAGGACGTGACCCGCTTCGGCCTGGGCGCGGACCTGCTCGGCCGCTTGGACACGCTGGTGGCGAGCAATGTGCTGCCGAACGAAACGACGAAGCTGGCGCACTTCGTGTTGCCGGGTTGCGCGCCGGCCGAGAAACGCGGCAGCTTCACCAACATCCACGGCCGCGTGCAGCGCATCACGAAGGCGGTCGAGCCGCCGGGCGACGCGCGGCCGGAATGGGAGTTTCTGGGCGAACTCCTGGAATTGATCACCGACCGGCGGGCGCCGGCAACCATCGAGGGTCTGTTCAACCAGATGGCCGGCGAGGTTCCGGCCTTCCACGGCCTGCGGTGGGCGGCGTTGGGCGATTCGGGGGTGACGATGCCATTGGAACCCGGCAAATGATGAACTGGTTCAACAATCTATCTCCGACCTCGCAGTTCGTGCTGTTCAGCGCGCTGAAGGTCGTGCCGGCCGTGCTGGTGATGCTGTTCATCGTCGCTTACATCGTGCTCGTCGAACGGCGGCTGTGCGCGTTCATCCAGGACCGTGTGGGACCGAATCGCGCCGGGCCGTTGGGGTTGCTCCAGCCGATGGCCGACGCGGTGAAGGCGTTTTTGAAGGAGGATTTCATGCCGGCGCACGTCCGGCCGGTCTATTACTGGCTGGCGCCGGCGCTGGTGATGATCCCCAGCCTGCTGACGCTGGCAGTCATTCCATTTGGCTCGCAATTGGGCAGCCAGAAGATGGTCGTGGCGGACCTGAACGTCGGCATTCTCTACACGTTCGGCATTGTGTCGCTTGGAGTGTATGGCATCGTGCTGGCCGGTTACGCGGCAAACTCGAAGTATCCGTTCATGGGCGGCATCCGGGCCAGCGCCCAGATGATTTCCTACGAGGTGGCGATGGGGCTGTCGGTGATCCCGTTGTTCCTGCTGGTCGGCGACCTGAACCTGAGCACGGTGATCGGCGACCAGACGCACGGGCTGTTCAGTTGGCTGGTGTTCCGGCAGCCGCTGGCGTTTGCCATCTTCCTGTGCGCCGCGTTTGCCGAAACCAACCGCACGCCGTTCGACCTCCCGGAGGCCGAGCAGGAACTGGCTGGCGGCTACAACGTGGAATACAGCTCGATGAAATTCGCGCTGTTTTTCATGGGCGAATACGCCAACATGATCGCCGCGTCAGCGATGATGGTGACGCTGTTCTTCGGTGGCTGGACGCTGCCGTTTTTCGGACTGGACCAGCCCGCAGCCACGGTGCTGGGCGGTTTGGTGCACATCGGGATTTTCCTGGCGAAACTTCTGGTGTTGCTGGTCCTGTTCATCTGGGTGCGCTGGATGTGGCCGCGGTTCCGTTACGACCAGTTGATGAACCTGGGCTGGAAAGGGCTGGTGCCGCTGGCGCTGGCGAATATTGTGGTGACGGCCACCTGGTTGTGGCTGAAAAGTTGAAACGCATGACACATTCCCGGCCACAGACGACCGACCGCCGTCCGCGTTTTGAAATCCGCGGGGGCCTGGCCTCTGTGTTTCGCCCCTGCCGTTCCGCCGCATGATTGTCAAACGTCAACCATTGAACTGGGCCGAACGCCTGTATTTACCGGCGGTCTGGAACGGCTTCAAGATCACCTTCCGCCACCTGCTGCGGCGCAAGGTGACGATGCAGTATCCGGAGGAGCGCTGGGTCGTCCCGGAGGGCTACCGCGGCGCGCCGTATCTGGTGCGGGACCAGGACGGCAACACCAAGTGCGTCTCCTGCCAGCTTTGCGAATTCGTCTGCCCGCCCAAGGCGATCAAGATCACGCCGCCCGGACCGGAAGGTGTGCCAGCCGACCGTCTGAATGCGGAGAAGATGCCGCGCGAATTTGAGATCAACATGCTCCGCTGCATCTTCTGCGGCTTCTGCCAGGAGGTCTGCCCGGAGGAGGCGATCTTCCTGATGCGCGATTGGTCGCACGTCGGGTCGAACCGCGCCGAGATGATTTACAACAAAGAGAAACTGCTGACCCTTGGCGGCATGCACCAGGACAAGATTCAGAAGTGGAAGCACAAGCTGGAAGAGGCGAAGGCGCAGGACATGTTCCCCGTGAAGCAATGACAAGCTGCCTATGAAACTGAAAATTGAAATTGACCGCGAAGAAGACGGACGCTGGCTGGCCGAGGTGCCGGACTTGCCAGGCGTGATGGTCTATGGTCAGACGCGCGAAGAAGCCGTGAGCAAGGTCGAAGCTCTGGCGTTGCGCGTTGTCGCAGACCGCATCGAACACGGCGAGATCATCCCGTCGGCGGCGGAGGCTTTCATTGTGGCGGCATGAGCCAATGGGGATATCACAAAGCAAGGAGAGTACTCGCCGCTCTGATGCGCATCGGTTGGAGCATAAAGCGCGAGTCGGGCGGTTCGCATCGCGTGCTCAACCGCGCCGGATGGCCAGACGTTGTGTTCGCCTTTCACGACAGTGAAGAAATCGGGCCGCACATGATGGCGCGCATTGCCCGGAGAACCGGCTTGGAGCCAAAGGATTTGTGAGAATGAGATCCGAAACCCAAAACCTGAATGCCGTCCGAAGCCCGCACTTCAAAACGTCTCGGAAGCAGGGGCAGCCGCTTTTCGGATTTCAAATTTCGGGTTCCCTAGCAAGAAGGGCCGGAGCCTAAGCATGCAAACCGTTTTCTTTTACGTGTTCGCCGCTCTGACGGTTCTTTGCGCCCTGATGGTCGTGGCCAATCCCTTCAGCCGCAATCCGGTCACCAGCGCCATGTTTTTGGTGCTGACGATCGTGTCACTCGCCGGCCTGTTTGTGCAACTGCACGCCTTCTTCCTCGCGGCGGTGCAAGTGCTGGTCTATGCCGGCGCTGTCATGGTGCTGTTCCTCTTCGTGATCATGCTGCTCGACTTGAAGGAGGAGGAACGCCGCAAGGTCCGCAAGTTTGCCGTGATTGCCGGCGGCCTCGCGGTGGCGATCATCGCCGTTCTCTTCTGCACCGCCATCGGCCAGACAACGGCCGGCATTGGAGTGCAACCCATCCTCGAAGGTGGCACGGCGGCGTTGGGTGAGCTGCTGTTCAAGCATTACCTGCTGCCGTTTGAAATCCTGTCCGTGTTGCTGCTGGTGGCGATGGTGGGCGTGATCTTGCTGAGCAAGAAGGATTTGAAATAACCACAGAAACACAGAGGCACAACGAAAATGAAAAACGAGTTCAACGGGCAGGCCAACCGGGGGCAAGTGCTGATTCCGGCGTTTTGGCTCGGCGCCTCGGCGGTGAATTAACATGAACGTCGGCCTTGAACATTACCTGGTCGTCAGCGCGCTTTTGTTCGCGCTGGGGCTGCTCGGCGTCATTGTGCGGCGCAACTTGCTGGTGATCTACATGTCACTGGAGCTGATGCTCAACGCTGCCAACCTCGCGCTCGTGGCGTTCTCGCGGTTCAACCACAACCTCGACGGGCAGGTGATGGTCTTCTTCATCATCACGGTGGCGGCGGCGGAGGTCGCCGTCGGTCTGGCGCTGATCGTGGCGCTTTACCGCAAGCGGGAGACGGCCCACGTCGAGGACCTGACGACGATGAAATTCTGACGCATGACCGGCATTTTTCCCTGGCTGATCTTGTTCCTGCCGCTGCTGGCGGCGGCGGGCATCACGTTGTTTGCGCTGGACCACCGCGCCGTCAGCGCCCGGCTCTCAATCGGCGCGGTGGTGATTTCCTTCGCGTTGAGCGTCGCGCTCTTTGTCCACGGCACCCGCGGTGAAACCCGTTTCAACTGGATTTCGCTCAGCGACGGCGCGGCCTCGTGGATCGTGGACATCGGCCTGCGGCTCGATCCGTTGAGCCTCATGATGCTGCTGGTGGTCACCGGCGTCGGCAGCGCCATCCACATCTACTCCTACGGCTACATGCACGACGATCCGGGCGTGGGCCGTTATTTCGCGGGGCTGAGCCTGTTCACCTTCTCGATGCTCGGCATCGTGCTCGCGACGAATTTCCTGATGCTGTTCATTTTCTGGGAGCTGGTCGGCGTCTCAAGCTGGCTGCTGATCGGCTTCTGGTTTGAGCGACCGGCGGCGGCGGACGCGGCGAAAAAGGCCTTCCTCACCAACCGCGTTGGCGACTTCGGCTTCCTGCTCGGCATCATCCTCGTCTGGGCCGTGCTCGGAACGATGGACTTCGGGCAGCTCCAAAAAATGATGGCCGCCAACCCGGCGCTGATCGGCAATTCGACGATCGGCATCGCCGGCTTCCTCATCTTCTGCGGCGCGGCGGGCAAGTCCGCCCAGTTCCCGCTGCACGTCTGGCTGCCCGACGCGATGGAAGGCCCGACGCCCGTTTCCGCGTTGATCCACGCCGCCACGATGGTCGCCGCCGGCGTTTACATGCTGTGCCGCGTCCATTTTATGCTGGCCGCGGACGCCCTGGAATTCATCGCCTGGATCGGTGGCATCACCGCGTTGCTCGCCGCGCTGATGGCGATCCAACAAAACGACATCAAGCGCATCCTCGCCTACTCCACCCTGTCGCAACTCGGCTACATGGTCATGACGGTTGGGCTGAGCGGCGTGGGGGGCAACCCATCGGCGGCAATGTTCCACCTCACAACGCACGCCTTCTTCAAGGCGCTGCTGTTCCTCGGCGCCGGGTCGGTGATTCTCGCGCTGCACCACGAGCAGGACATCTGGAAAATGGGCGGGCTGTCGAAGAAAATGCCTGTCACGTTCTGGACGTTCATGATTGCCACGCTGGCCTTGTGCGGCGTGCCGCCGTTCAGCGGCTTTTTCAGCAAGGACGAAATCCTCGCCACGGCACAACGGACCAGCCCGGCGTTGTTCGCGTTGGGTGTCGCCGTCGCCGGGCTGACGACGTTCTACATGTTCCGGCTGATCTTCGTCGCCTTCACCGGCCCGGTGAAATCGCAGTTGCCGGACCACGCGCACGAATCACCCGCCGTGATCACGCTGCCGCTGGTGGCGCTGGCGGTCCCCAGTCTGCTCGCCGGCTTCTGGGGCATTGACCGGTTTTACGCGTCGCAATTCGGAACCGGCGAGGCCGAAGCCGCCACCGGCTGGGTCGCTCAACTGACGGCGCCATTTGCGCACGCGCCAGGCGCGGCGTTCGGTGGACTGGCCGCCGTGGTGATCGGCTTCCTCGCCGCTTTCGCGCTATATTGGAACAAGGTTCAGGATCCGTTGCCGGCCATGCTGGGCGTGGTGGCGCGGTGGCTGCGTGATCGGTTCTACTTTGACGAGCTTTACGCCAAGCTCATTGCGGCGACGCAGGACGCGCTGGCGACGCTGGCCGATTTCGTGGACCGCTGGCTCATCGCCGGGCTGTTTGTCAAGGGCACGCATGGTTCGGTCGAATTGACCGGCCGCCTGCTGCGTCTCGTGCAGACCGGCAACCTGCAAACCTATTCGCTCATGTTCGTCGCGGGCGTCGCGGTGCTGCTGTTGTTCATGCTGATCCGGTAAACTCATGGGCCTCCTTTCCTTTCTCATCCTTTGCCCGTTCGCCGGCGCGGTGTTGATCGCGCTGACGCCGCGCAGCTTCAACGTGCTGTTCCGGCTGATCGCGCTGCTGACAACCTTCCTCTCGTTCGCCGCGGCGACGTGGGTGTTCTTCGCGTTTCATCCCGGTGCGACGCATGTCCAATTCGAGGAATTCTGTCCGTGGGTCGGCGCGTTGCGCATCGGCTGGCACCTCGGCGTGGATGGCTTGAACGTGGCACTGGTGTTCATGGCGGCGCTGGTGGCGTTCGCGGCGGCGTGCTGCTCCTGGGAAATCAAGGAGCGGCAGAAGGAATTTTACCTGCTCCTGCTGGTGATGACCGGCGGCATTCTGGGCGCGTTCGCCTCGCTGGACCTGTTCTTCTTTTATTTCTTCCACGAACTCGCGCTGGTGCCGACGTTCATCATGATCGGCGTCTGGGGCCGCGGCGAAAACCGCAACTACGCGACCTTCAAGATGACGATCTACCTCAGCCTCGGCGCGCTCATCGCGTTGATCGGCCTCATTGCCTTGTATGTCGCCGCCGGCGCGCGGACGTTTGACATTCCTGAACTGACCCGCGACGTGGCGGCCCGGCCGATCGCGGCATCGGCGCAGCACTGGATTTTCCCGCTGCTGATGTTTGGCTTCGGCATCCTGGTGTCGCTCTGGCCGTTTCACACCTGGGCGCCGCTGGGCTACGGCGCCGCGCCGACGCCCACGGCGATGCTGCACGCCGGCGTGTTGAAGAAATTCGGCCTTTACGGTCTGCTGCGCATCGCGCTCCCGCTGCTGCCGGAGGGTGCGCAACGCTGGCTGCCCGTGCTGGCGCTGCTCTGCCTGGGCAACCTGCTTTATTGCGGCCTCGTGGCGATCCGCCAGAAAAACCTGAACCTCCTGATCGGCAACTCCAGCGTGGCGCACATGGGCTTCGTCTTCCTGGGCATCGCCAGCCTCAGCCTCGTCGGCGTCACGGGCGCGGTCGTGGTGATGGTCGCGCATGGCCTGCTCGCAGCGCTGGCCTTCGCGCTCAGCGGTTATCTGCAAAACCAGCTCGGCACGCTCGAAATGGAGCAGATGGGCGGCCTGCTCCGCAAACTGCCGTTCGTCGGCACGCTGCTGGCGCTGGCCATGTTCGCCGGCTGCGGCCTGCCGGGTTTCGCCAATTTTGCCGGCGAAGTGATGGTGCTCTTCGGCGCGTGGGGCGGCCACACGACCGTGGTGGTGCTTGCCGCGTGGGCGGCGTTGATCGTCGGCGCGGTTTACATGCTGCGGGCCATCCGCACGGTGCTGCACGGGCCGCTCCCGGAAAAATGGAGCGGGGTCGCCGACGCCCCGCACGCGTGGCGCAAACTGCCGTTCGCGCTGCTGCTGGCAGGATTGCTTCTGTTCGGCTGCGTGCCGCGGCTGCTGACGGACCGCATCCAGCCCGCGGCGCTGACCGTGGTCCGGGCGGTGAACGGCACGCCGGCCGCCCTGATGGCGACGACACAACTTCCGCGATAGCTTGCGATGAACGATCTCCTGGTCATGGGTCTGGAAGCCGCGGTGCTCGTCGCCGGGCTGGCGGTGTTGCTCCTCGATTTGTGGACGCCGCCGGCCGAAAAACGCAACCTCGGCTACGCCGCCGCCATTGCGGTCGGGGCGATCCTGCTCGCCAGCTTCGCCATCGTCCTCCCCCGGCCGCTCGCGGCCTTCGGCGGCATGTTCGTCCTCGACGAATTCGCCCTGTTCTTCGACCGCTTCTTCCTGCTCGCCGCCCTGCTCGTGCTGGTCATCTCGGTCGAGTTTGCCGACCGGTTTGAAACCGGCGTCGCGGAGTTCTACGCGCTGATCCTCTTCGCGCTGGCAGGCATGATGTTCGCCGCGTCAGCGAACGACTTCACGCTGCTGTTTGTGTCGCTGGAGTTGATCACCGTGACGTTTTACGTGTTGACGAGTTTCCAGCGCCGCCAAACCCAGTCGCTGGAGGCGGGCGTGAAATATCTGATCCTCGGCGCGTTGTCGTCGGCGTTCCTGGTTTACGGCATCGCGTTGATCTACGGCACGGCGGGCACGATGAGTTTCACGCGCCTTGCGGAGGCCGCGCCGGCGGTGCTGGACAGCCGGCTGCTGCAGACCGGTCTCCTGCTGGTGCTGGTGGGCCTCGGCTTCAAGATCGCCGTCGTGCCCTTCCAAATCTGGGCGCCGGACGTGTATCAAGGCGCGCCAACGCCGGCCACCGCGTTCCTGGCGGTCGGCTCCAAGGCCGCCGGGTTTGTCCTGCTGCTGCGCGTGTTGTTCACCGCCGTGCCCGCGCTGGGTCCGCGCTGGAGCCGGCTGCTGATCGTCCTGTCCGCGGTGACGATTCTTTACGGCGTGCTGTGCGCAATTCCCCAGCGCAACCTGAAGCGGCTGATGGGTTACTCCAGCATCGCAAACGCCGGCTTTCTGCTGCTGGGCGTGGCCACGCTGAGCCGCGATGGCGTGAGCGCGGTGCTTTACTATCTCGGCGGCTACCTGTTCACCGTGCTCGGCGCGTTCGCGGTCATTTGCGTCGCGCTGCGCCACACGGAGGGCGAGGACATTCCGGCCCTCGCCGGATTGCACCAACGCTCGCCGTTGCTCGCGGCGACGCTGGCGATGGCGATGGTTTCCCTCGCAGGCGTGCCGCCACTGGCGGGCTTCTTCGGCAAATTCCTGCTGCTGAAATCCGCGTTGATGGTGGCCGGCGATCAACCGGCCCTCTACGTCCTGGTGGCGGTGGCCGTGGTGGGCGTGGTGATCTCGCTTTACTACTATTTCGGCGTCATCCGCGCCATGTATTGGCCGGCCGAACCGGTCGAGCAAGGCCATCTTCCGCCGATCCAGCTCTCGCGCCCGCTGCGCTGGTCCCTCCTGCTGTGCATCGCCGGAATGCTCTGGCTCGGCGTGCTGCCCGGCATGGTGGTCAACCTTGCCAACCTCGCCGCGCAGACGTTGCTGCCGTAGCGCGGACGCGCCAACGGCCGCCGTCCCCGGCCGTTGACTTGAGTTGTGGCAACTGGCCGTTTACGTTCGCGCGATGAATCGAACGCGATTTCACATCTGGCTGTGCTGGCTGCTCGGAGTGCTCCTGCTTCCCGCCGTGCTGGCGCATCCGGCGCGGGTCATTTTGTTGCGCCACGCGGAAAAGCCGGCCGAGGAGTCCGACCCGCATCTATCGGCGCGCGGCCGGCAGCGGGCGGATGCCCTGGCGGCGTGGTTGACCACCAACGCGGTGCTGACCGATCGCGGCCTGCCGGCGGTCCTGTTCGCCAGCCAGGTCACCGATCATGGCCATGGCCAGCGTCCGCGCGAAACGCTCGAACCGCTGGCCAAAAAACTGGGGCTGCCCATCCAGACGCCGTTCCGGAGCGAGAATTATCACGCGCTGGCGCGGGTCGTTCAGGACAGCCAGGAGTGCGACGGCAAGGTCGTGGTCATCTGCTGGGTGCATGAGCATTTGTCCAAACTGGCCGCCGCACTGGGTGTGAAGCCCGCGCCCGCGACCTGGAAGGGCAGTGTCTATGACCGGGCCTGGGTGCTGGATTGGAAGAACGACCAGCCGCGGTTGCGCGTCGTGCCCCAACGGCTGCTGCCGGGCGACCGGAAGCGGTGAACTGCCGGCGCACTCCGGGTGAACCGGGGAACGGGGCGGTCGGGCTTGACGCTTCCCGCGCTTTGCCAACACACTGCGGCCATGTTCAAAATGATTGGCGGTGATGGGCGCGAATACGGCCCGGTGAGCGTGGAGCAGCTCCGCGAATGGATCGCCGACAACCGGGCCAACGGCCAGACGATGGTCCAGCCCGAAGGCGCCACTGACTGGAGGCCACTCGCCTCGTTTCCGGAGTTCGCCGAGGTCCTCCAGACCGCGTCCGCCCCGCCGGCGCCGGCGCCGGCGGCCGATGCCGCCGCTGCGGTCGAAAAGGAACCGGTTCCAACCGCAGCCTTTGGCACCGGCGCGCTGGATGTGGGCGCCTCGCTGGGGCACGGCTGGCTGTTGATGGGCCGGCATGCCGGCCTGCTGCTCGGCGCCACCACGCTGGTGTGGCTGCTCACCACGCTGCCGGATTTTGTCCCGCTGCTCGGCCCCATTTTCAGCTATGTGATTTCCGGGCCGTTGTATGGCGGACTGTTCCTGGTCTTCCTGCGGGCCTTGCGCGGCGAGGAGAACCGCATTGGCGATATCTTCGGCTGCTTTGGCGCGTCGTTTGTGCCCTTGATGCTCGTGTGGATCGTCACCGATTTGTTGAGCAAGCTGGGCATGGCCTGCTGTCTGATCATCCCCGGCGTGCTGTTGAAAATCTTCTGGGCGTTCGCGCTGGTGCTCGTCGCCGACCGGAAGCTGGATTTCGGCTCCGCGCTGGGCACGAGCTGGCGGGCCGTGGGCCGGCAGTTTCTGCCGGTCGCCGCGCTGTTGTTCGTCACCTGGCTGCCGATGATCGTCTTCACCGGTTACAGCGTGTTTGAGATCAACCGGTATCTGCTGGAGGTCATGGGGCCGCTCACGTCGGCCCGGTTTGAGCAGCCGCTGGCGACGCTCACGGAGATGATGCGTGAATTTTCCAAGCCGGAGCACGTCCAGTTCTTCGTGAAACTGCAATGGGAGCAGCAACTGGTGTTGCTGTTGAACCTGCCGTTTGCCGTCGCCGCGTTGATGCATGCCTATGAAACGATCTTCGGCGAGCATTCCTCCGAAGCTCATTGACCGGCCGACAGCCTGGGCCTGCCTGGTGACGAACCTCGGCACGCTCCCCGGCCTGGGCAGTCTGGCGGCGGGGCGGAAGGTCGGTTACGCACAGGCCGCGCTCGCGCTCCTGGGCTTCGCGCTGAGCCTCGTCTGGCTGGGCTGTTTCCTGCTGGACTGGTATCACGAAGGCGCGCTCCCGCTCGAGTTTCGGCCCAGCTTGTGGATCGGCCTGGCGGGCCTCGGCCTGTTCGGCACCGGCTGGACCTGGGCGCTGGAAACCAGCCTGGCCCTGCTCCGCGAGGCGCGGAAGAACACCTCCTCCAGCCATGCCGCCCCCCAGCGTCCCTCCGAGAATTGAACCGCCGCCGGCCAAACCTTCGCGGCTGCCGGCCGTGCTGTTTGGCGGGCTGTTGTTGACGCTGGCCGGCGCGCGGCTCGCCGTGGCGCGGAACGTGCCCCTGCCCCGTTGCCTGTTCCATGAATTGACTGGCGCGCCGTGCGCGTTTTGCGGCGGCACGCACTGTCTGGTCGCCGCCGCGCATGGCGACTTCCGTGCGGCGTTCGCGTGGAACCCGCTCACGTTTCTCGGTGTTGCGGCCATCGCAGCGTGGTTTGTCGGATGGCTTCTCGCCCGCGCGACGGGCTGGCAAATACCAGTGGCGTGGCGACGTCGGTTCCAATCGTGGCCGTGGGGCTGGCTGCTGCTCGCGGCGGTGGCGCTGAACTGGATTTACCTCTGGTTCACGTTTCCCCGGTAACCTGGCCGCCAGCGGCGCGACTCAGGGGCCGGGAATTTTTTTCACCGAAGCCCGCGCCTGGATCCACGCGAGATCACGGCTGCCCGGCACGTAGAGCGTGAAGTGATTCGGATTCCACGCCAGCTCGGCATTCGTGATCGTGGACGATTCCAGCCACTTGTGCGCCTCGACGTGACCGTCGGCGAACGACACCACGCCGGCGTGGTCGTGCTGGACCGACGGCAGATGGAAGAACAGATCGGTCAGCCCGCCCAGTTCGGTGACGAACGCGGACATGCAGATGTTGCCGGGCGCAACGTCCAAAAAGAGGAAAATTTGCGACGGGTCGGCGTGCGCAAGATCGGCGCCGTTCTGGAAATTCCGGTAATTGGCGCTGTTGAACCCGTCCACGAACGGCGCCCAACCGACGTAGGAATTGAGCGAGTAACTGCGCAACCGCGGCGAGGTCACGCCGCCGATGTTCACGGTGCCGTGGTCGGCCGGGCATTTGTAAACCGCCGGCGAGGCAAGGTAGGGCGAGAACAACGCGAACTGCGGGTTCACCAGGTAATCCCGGTTCGTCATCGCGGGCGGATCGAGGTGCTCGTCGCCGACGACCCAGAGCTTGTTGCCGGCAAGGGTGGTCGCGGAACCGAAGCCGTTGGCGACCGCGGCGTCGTTGTTGTCGCTCGCGTAGAGCGCCCACGTCGTGGCGAGCTGCTTCAGGTTGTTCACGCAGGCGATCCGCCGCGCCTGCGACTTCGCGCGTGACAACGCCGGCAACAGCAGGCCCGCGAGGATCGCAATGATGGCAATGACGACCAGCAACTCGATCAGCGTGAACGCCGGCGCGCGACCGGCCGCCGTCCGCAAACGGACGCGCGCTGCGAATCTTTTTTGCCGCCGCAAGTTCATCTTCTCCCGCCCGGTGCCGCCAACATAGCACCCCCACCCCGCGCTGGGAAGCCGGTTGAAATGCCCTTTGAACCCGCCGCCCGGACGACGCATAGTTGACCGCATGGATAAAGACCAGGTGGCCGAAGTCCTGAACGAAATCGGCGTGTTGCTGGAGTTGAAGGGCGAGAACCCCTTCAAGACCCGGGCCTACGCCAATGCCGCCCGCACACTCGAGGGCCTCACCGAACCGTTGGAAACCCTCATTGCCGAGGACCGGCTGGGCGGCATCAAAGGCATCGGCGAGGCGTTGCAGGAGAAGATCACCGCGCTCGTCACCACCGGCCGGCTGCCGTATTATGAGGAGCTGAAGGCGTCCATTCCGGCGGGCCTCATCGAGCTGCTCCAGATTCCCGGCCTCGGCCCGAAGAAGATCAAGGCGCTGTGGGAACGCCTCGACGTGACGAACGTCGCGCAACTCGAAGCCGCCTGCCAGGCCGGCAAGGTCGCCGCACTCGATGGCTTCGGCGACAAGACGCAGGCGAAAATCCTCGAAGGTATCGCCTTCAAACGCCAATACGCCGCCCGCCACCTGCTCAGCGAGGCGCTCGCCGTCGCCGAACCGATCCTCGACCATCTGCGCGGCCACCCGGACGTCATCCGTTGCAGCCTCGCGGGCAGCGTCCGCCGGTTCAAGGAAGTCATCGGCGACATTGATCTGCTCGCCTCCTCGGCGCAACCCGCGGCGGTGATTGATTTCTTCACCACGCAACCGGGCGTTCTGAGCGTGAGCGCAAAAGGCGACACCAAGGCCAGCGTGATTCTCACCGGCGGCATTCAGGCCGACTTGCGCGTGGTCAGCGACGCGGAGTTTCCCTTCGCACTCGCCTACTTCACCGGCAGCAAGGAGCACAACATCATCATGCGCCAGCGCGCCATTCAGCGCGGTCTGCGACTCAACGAATACGGCCTGTTCCGCTCAAAGGAGGAAACCCGCGACCCCGCGCTGCGCCTGCCCTGCCACAGCGAGGAGGACATTTTCGAGGAACTGGACCTCGATTACGTGCCGCCGGAATTGCGCGAAGACAAGGGCGAGTTCACCGCCGCCGAGAAGGGCCGCCTGCCGCGGCTCATCGAGTGGACCGACCTCAAAGGCTCGCTGCACAACCACTCGAACTGGAGCGACGGCCGCCACACTTTGCCGGACATCACCATGCACATGCATGAACTCGGCCTCGCCTATTGGGCGATCACCGACCACTCGAAATCCTCGTATCAGGCGAACGGCCTCGACGCCGCGCGCGTCCGCCAGCAGCTTGGCGAACTCCGCCGGTTGAACGAGGAAATCGCCGCCGCCGGGAACGACTTCCGCCTGCTTGCCGGCACCGAGGTGGACATTCTCAAGGACCGGCTCGATTTCGACGACGACCTGCTGGCCGAACTGGAAGTGGTCGTCGCCAGCCTGCACGTGGCCGGCAGCGACGAGGCGGACAACACGAAGCGGCTTATCCGGGCGGCGCAGAATCCGTTCGTCCACATGTTGGGCCACCTCACCGGCCGGCTGTTGCTGGAACGCGAGCCTTACAAGGTGAACCAGACCGCCGTGATTGACGCCTGCGCGGACACCGGCACCTGGATCGAATTGAACTGCCATCCGATGCGGTTCGATCTCGACTGGCGCCTCTGGCAATACGCCACCAGCAAGGGCGTGAAATGTGTCATCAACTGCGACGCCCACCGCAACGAACACGCTGGCTACCTGCGTCTCGGCGCGGGTGTGGCCCGCAAAGGCTGGTTGACCAAAGCGGACGTGATCAACACCCTCCCCTTGCCCGCGCTGCGCCAGGAACTCGCCCGAAAACGCGCGCGCAGCAAGCGATGATCGCGGCTGAGCTGGACATTTACTCGCTCCAGCGCATGGTTGACTGCCAGATCACAGCCACCGCGCGAACTCCTCTGCTTCCATTTCTGCGTCCTTGAGTATTTTGGCCAACAGTCCCGGCCCAATGGTCTCGCCCGCATGAACGGGCACCACCGTCCGGCGCCCGTCCGGATGCCGCAAGGCCGCGATCACCTCGCGTCCGCGTAAACGAGGCAAACGCGGCATACTCAGACACAGACGCGCTGCACGCCGATGAAATCGGTCGTCGTCACGTTCTGCTCAACCTCCAGGCACAGCTCGATGGCTTCCCGAATCCGTTCCAACAGCTTGTCGAGCGAGCGGGCCTGGGTGTGGCAACCCGGCAACGCCGGAACACTCGCCACGTAGTAACCCTCCGCGTCGCGCTCCACGATGACGCTAAATTCACGCTTGTTCGACCGTCGCATGACCATCCTATGCCAGAAAATTGGCGCCGGTGCAAGGCTGCCCACAGCCGGGAGCAAGCGAAACCCATTTCACCACGGAGCCGCGGAGAGCGAGGAGGCAAAGAAGGCCGAAGCCTTGGCGAATCTGCGCGAAGCCGCCGAACGACTCGGCTCACCGACGCCGGGCCAATGATGTCCGATTGTCAACCGAGACGCGATCCCGGCGTTCGGTGCAGCCGGTTGGTTCAACGATGGATGCTTCACGTCCAACCTTTCTTCTGCGGTGCTGCCCCGGCCACATGCAGAGTCTCAGATTGCCGAAAATGTTCACCGTGTGTGTCCCGTTCAGAGCAGGGCAAGGCGCCCGGGCTCAGTAAAAGGTGCGGGTGGTGGCAAAGCCGACCACGGCACCGATGTTCGTGTTGCCCGGCACCATGCCCCGGACGTCGAACTGCCGAACGGGCTTCCAGCGCACATGGCCGTCCCCAGCCAACTCGTTGGCCCCTGACATGGATGAAAAATCCCGATTGGGCTTCCAAGGCCGGGCGCCGTGGTTGTAGTAGCACTGGTTGTCGCCCGACCAGAGGTAGATGAGGTCGGTCATGAGCAACCGTGTGGAAACCAGATGGCGCTCGGTCAGGTCCTCCGGACGGGCGGCGGAGCCCGCCGGCCACAGGTCATAACGGGCAAAGTACTGATACGCTACCGAGATGTGGTGCCAGGTATCGGCCTCGGCCCGGATTGAATCCGGAGAGGGCCGGGGCATGCTGGGACACCAGTAGATGCTGCCGGTGAGCAGATCCGTCTCACTCTTGTTACCGAAATAGGGAACAATCGCCTCGACCGAAATGTACCGCTCATCATGCTCTTGGCGAATCGACAGCACGGTGGGATGGACCCAGATCCCCTGGTCCACCACCGTGCTCATCAAGGTGTCGGCATTGTCTTGGCTGTAGAGTATATGGGCGATGCCCCATTGCCGCAGGTTGGACATGCACGTCGCCCGCCGGGCTTGTTCCTTGGCGCGAGCCATGGCGGGGAGCAAGAGCGAGGCGAGCACGGCCAGGATCGCGATCACCACCAGCAGCTCGATGAGCGTAAAACCAGACTGATGAGTCACACGCCTTCTTTTCATGACTCACCTCCGCGCTCCGCTCGTGCGACCGCGCCGGCGCGGCCATGCGCCGAGACTTGCGCTCCGTCACCTCTGGGGCGAACCTCAGGCGGGTCAGTTAACCTTCGAAACCACTGCGACAATTCCACGCCTTCATCTGGCCTGGCAATATATCGAAAGGTAACGCCCATACGCTATGTCGAACAGTATTAATATCCCAAAGCCAAGGGCAAAGGCCAAAGTTGTTTATGGCGTGTCATCGGCATCTCCACTGCCACGGCCGCGCTGCCCATTCAAACTCGATTCCGCGGGCTTGCCCGTTGCACGCCTGGCTTGGCAGCGCCTTTCCTCGATTGTCTTTTAACCGCTGAGACGCAGAGGCCCAGAGCGTGAAGGAATTCACGACACGTCGTCACCGGCATTTTCTCTGCGTCTCTGCAGCTCGGCGGTAATCCGCATTGCCCGCACGAGATGCCTGAACGTCCGCACGGACCGGCAGTTGCTTCGCACGGGTCGGCGAACAGTAGTTGGCAATGCCCGGTCAGCCGGCACTTCAAGACGGTTTGGGGAGAACGACGCGGACACCCGTTCGCCGGGCGTTTCACAGCAGGTTCGCGGCAATCTCCGCCAGCTCGGAGCGCTCGCCTTTCTGGAGTTCAACATGCGCGGCGATGGCCTGTTCGCGGAATTTGCTGACGACGTAGTTGAAGCCGTTTGACGCCGAATCCACGTAGGGATTGTCAATTTGATACGGGTCGCCGGTGAACACGATCTTCGTGCCGTGGCCGACGCGGGTGACGATGGTCTTGACCTCCAGCGGCGTGAGGTTCTGCGCCTCGTCAATGATCATGAACTGGTTCGCAATGCTGCGGCCGCGGATGTAGCTGAGTGCCTCGACGACGATCGCGCCGGAGCGCATGAGGTCGCCGCCGCGGCGGCTTTCGTTGCCCATGTTCAGGTCGCTGAGCAGTTCGAGCGCGTCGTGAATGGGCTGCATCCACGGATTCAGTTTTTCCTCGAGCGAGCCGGGCAGGAAACCGATCTCCTTGCCCATGCTGATCGTCGGGCGGGCGACGACAAGCCGGCGGAACTCGCGGTCCACGATGGTGCGTTTGAGGCCGGCAGCCATTGCCAGCAGCGTCTTGCCGGTGCCGGCCTTGCCCATGAGGGTGACGAGCTTCACGCGGTCGTCGAGCAGGGCGTCGAAGGCGAAATGCTGCTCGCGGTTGCGGGGCCGGATGCCCCAGATGCCCTCGCGGGCGTCCATGATGGGGACGAGCTTCGTGCCGGTGGCATCCACCTTGGCCAGGACACTGCGCTTGGGGCTGCCCGCCTCGCTGAGGGTGCAATACTCGTTGGGATTGAAATGTCCTTCGAGCGGCAGTTCGTCGTTGGCGCGAAACGTGGCGATCTCGGCGGCGGTGACCGCCTTCTCGAAGACCCCGGAGTAAAGATCCTGCAACTGGATGCGGTCGGTCTCGTAATCCTCGGCCTGCAAGCCCAGCGTGTCGGCCTTGATGCGCAGGTTGATGTCCTTGGTGACGAGAATGGCGGGCACCTGCGGGGCGGACTTGCGCACAGCCAGGGCGGCTTCAATGATGCGGTTGTCCGCGTTGGCGTGGCCGTTGTGGCCGTTCAGAACTTTGGCGGCGCCGTTGCGGCGGGTTTTGGGCGGAATAAGGATGCGGAGGTGACCGCCGTTGGGCAGCGGCACGCCGTCGCTGAGCCTGCCCTTCCCGCGCAAGCCGTCGAGCATCCGCGAGACGGTGCGGGCGTTCTGGCCCAGCTCCGAGGCTTCGCGCTTGAAATGGTCAATCTCCTCGATGACTTCGATCGGCAGGAGGACGCTGTTTTCCTGAAAATTCAGGAGCGAGTTGGGGTCGTGAAGGAGGACGTTGGTGTCGAGAACGTAGTTTTTCACGCAGCGGTGGGGAATTGGATTTGGCTCATCCGGCCGTGCCAGGCGGCCAGCCGCGGGTAAACCGCAGGCAGCCGGTAATGGCCGGAGTAAAGAAAGTTGCCGAGCATCCCGAAAAGATCGAAGTCCGCGAACAACGGCCGCACGCCGAGCAGGAACGGCTTGCCGGCCAGCATCTGCTCGCACGGCGCCAGCCGTTCCGTGAACTGGGCCAGCAGGCTTTCCTGCTGCGTGTGCCAGAGCGCAAGACAGCCGCGGCCGAACTTGCGCTCCTTGTGCCGGAGGAACGGCAGCGGGTCTTCGTCCTTCAGGTTTTCTTGCCAGTAAATGTCGTTCAGCTTGAAGCCGACGGCCTCGATTTCGCCTTCAAAATACCGCCACAACAGCGACTGCACGCCCTCCCATTCCGCCGGGAACAAGCCCAGGCCGAACTTGGTGTCGAGGTATTTGGCGATGACCTGCGAGTCCTCGCTTGTTTCAAAGATGACGCTGCGGCCGTCCCGGATGACCGGCACGGCGTAATACCGGCGCCGGGTGAGACGCCAGACGCGGGAACGGTCGCCATTTGGGATGTTGATGATTTTGAACCGCGCGCCGGCAAACTCCAGGATGCGTCGCTGGACGATGCAGTAGGGACTGTAGGCAAGTTGGTAAAGCTCGATCATGGCCACACGATCCAGCGCCGGCGACGGTTGACGCCCGAGGCAAGGCGCTGAACGAGCCGGCGGCCACCGGAGTTTCGGACCATGGCGGACACGGCGACAAAATAGGTTTCGCGCCGGCGGCTGACAAGTTGAATTCCGGTGACGCCGACGCCGCGCGACCGGTTCCCTCAAACCAGCTCCAAATCGGTGGCGTCCACCTTCACCGCCGCCGCCTGGCCGATGAAATCCAGCCGCAACAACACCTCGGTCATGCCCGAGCGCCGTTCCACCCAGCCTTCGATGCCTTGCAGCGGACCAGACTTGATGACGACCCGCGAGCCGGGGCCGATGGTGGGCGCCAGACGAACCTCCAGCTCGGTGTCGAGCGCCGTGAGAATGTCGTCAAGCTGTTGTGCAAACTCCTGCTGGTCTGGCACGTCGAGGAAATTGGCGACGTAATCGCTTTGGCGCACCCGCTGGCGGTGTTCGGCCTGGAGTTGCAGGAACACATAGCCGGGGAACAACGGTTTGTGGAAGACGACCGTCTTGCCGCGGTATTTCTTGACGCTCCGGTAGCAGGGCAGCGTCACGGCAAGCCCTTCCCGCTCGCAAAACGCGGCGAGTTTCTTTTCGCACCGGGGGCGCGTGTGCGCCACAAACCAAAGTAATGTGTTGTCCATCGTTTCCACCCGCGCCCTGCCGGCGGGAGGTGGGCGTAATTTGCCAACGGCACGGCGGCACACAAGGCGAATTCGCCGGTGCCTTCCTGGCCGGAGCGGGTTTCGGCTTGCCGCCGGCAGCGGATTGGCGTTTGGTAGAGGCCGCATGAGGCGGAGAGTGTTGGGAATCGCATTGACCATGATTCTGCTGACGACAGCAGCGTCCGGTGCGGATGTGCAGGTGCATCTTTCCTGCCTTTCCCTGCGCCTGGCCCCGGCAACCGCCAGGCAGTCCGGCCTGGACTACACCGCCGCAGTCGAGAGTGACACCAACAATCCGCCCAACGGCGAACTGGCCCTGGCCGACACCAGCACCGGCTACAGCCACGGTGGGTTTTTGAACTGGGCTGACCCAACCACCGGCGTGCCGGTCGTTGTGCCCTTTTACGTGGACGTGCCGGACTTCGTGGACACCGACCAGAATGGCCTCGACGATTTTTTCGAAATCAGCCGGATGGTGCCCACGACCACGACCGACGGCGTCTATCAGGCGCCGGGAAACACCAATTGGTCCTCGCTCACAGCCACGTGGAGCCGGCCGGCCAACGCGAAGGACGGTATCTGCACGCTGAACCTCTTGGCGCTCGGCCTGGTCTTCAGCCACCCGTTTGAACTGATCGAATACGAAGGCAGCCTTCGTTACACAAATACCGATGGCCTGATCAACGGCTGGGCCGATCTGCAGCAGTTCGAAAAGCCGACCAATGTTCTCTCCGGTGGCGTCACGCTCCTGCTGGTCAGTCCGGACCGGCTGTCACTCGACGACGGCTCGTGGACCGACGCGTCCGGCAACACCGTGCCGTTTGGCGCCTGGGAACCGCTGAACCGCTACGGCACGAACTATCTGGCCGCCTCCTGGTTTGCCGATGGCGATTTCAGCACGCCGCAGGTGGATTACACAGACTGGGATCTGCTCCTGACCGACGCCCATGATTACAACCTCGACGGCGTCCCGGATCTCACCGATCCACTCCCGCCACCCATACTTTCCCTCGAACTGGACAAAAACCGCCTCAGCCTGCAAATCCAGGGCGTCGCCGGCCAGAGCTACACGGTGGAAAACGCGACCGACCTGAGCCAGACCAACTGGACTTCCATAGCGACGGTCACGCTCACCAACGCCGAGCAGGAAGTGCCCCTCGGCAAACCTGCCAGCGGCCCCCAATTCTGGCGCGTCGTCTGGCCGGCGCATCCGTGACTCTGGCATTGATTCCCGGCGCGGGTTCAGCCAGTTTTATCAATTAACAGCCAAAGTTGTCCGTCGGTTAAACTGGCCGCGTCATGACCGGACTGGCCTCATTCAATCGCCCGGCGCCGGGTTGTCTCTCGTGCGCCGGCGGGGACCGGCTGTTATGTTGCCGTCGACTTCCCAACCCCACCCTGACCTATGGAAGGCGTCATCACTCTGATATTCCTGGTTGTTTTCGCGGTGCTCGTCACGTTCGTCTGGCTCATCGTCAAGACCGTCACGACCGCCGGTCAGGTGCAAACCCTGCGCGCCCTCGTGTCCCGCTTGTCCGCGGAACTCGACGAACTCAAGCAACGTTCCGCGGCGACGCCGCCACAACCCGCAGCCCGGCCAACCGAGGCGCCGGCGGAAGCCATCGTCACCGCGCCGGCGCCAGCAACGCCGGTTGAAGTCGTCGCCAGCCCGCCGCCGGTGGTGCGGCCGCCGCTGGCCGCCACACCGGTTCCCGCGCGGCCGGCGCCTTCGCCACGGCGCGTGCCGGTCATCAACTGGGAGCAGTTCATGGGCGTGAAGTTGTTCGCGTGGATCGGTGGTTTCGCGCTCTTTCTCGCCGTGGCCTTCTTCGTGAAGTACTCCTTCGACAACAACCTCATCTCGCCGGAACTTCGCGTGGCGATGGGTTTTGTCACCGGCGTCGGCCTGCTCGTCGGCGGCGTGCGGCTGCGACGCAAGGCTTACACCGTGACCGCGCAGACGCTTTGCGCGACCGGCGTGGTCATCCTCTACGCGGCGAGTTTCGCGGGGCACGCGTATTACCAGTTGATCGGCAGCAGCGCGGCGTTCCTGCTGATGACGCTGATCACCGTCACCGCGTTTGCCGTGGCCACGCGGCTGAAAACGCAAGTCGTCGCCATCCTCGGGCTGGTGGGCGGTTTTCTGACGCCACCGCTGCTTTCGACCGGCGTGGACAATCCGCTCGGTCTGTTCGGCTACGTGGCGCTGCTGGACGCCGGGCTGGTGGCGGTGGCGTTGCAACGCCGCTGGCATTACCTCGTGCCGATGGGCGTCGCCGGCACCGTGCTGATGCAGAGTGGCTGGATCAACCAATTCTTCACGGTGGCCGGGGTGTTCACCGCGATGAATATCTTTGCCACGTTCAACGTACTTTTCCTCGCCGCGTTCGTGCTGGCGGATCGGCTGAAGCAGCCGGGCCGGCTCTTCGCCGCCGCCTCGCTCGTGATGCCACTCGCGACGTTCGCCTTCACCGGCTGGCTGCTGACCTTTGCCGAACTCGGCGCGCGGCCCGGCGTGATCTTCACCTTCATTGCGATGGCCGATCTCTGCGTGCTGGCGATGGTTTGTCTGCGCCACCCGCTCCAGCAGGCGCACCTGCTGGCCGGCGGCTTCAGCTTCCTGCTGCTGTCGGTCTGGACCGTTGGCCACTTGAACCTCGGATTGCTAAACTGGCAGCTTGCGGCCTGTCTCGGTTTCGCGGGCCTGCACACCGTGTTTCCGCTCGTGTTGCAACGCCTGCGGCCCGACGCGGCACGCGTGTGGTGGGGGCACATTTTCCCGCTGCTGGCGCTGATCCTGACGATGCTCCCGCTGTTCCAGGATCTCCAGGTTTCCTGGCTGCTCTGGCCGGTCGTGCTGCTGATTGACGCACTGGCGATCGGGCTGGCGCTGCTGACCGGCGCGATCCTCGCCGTGGTGGCGGTGCTGCTGCTGACCGCGGTTGTGACGCTCGTGTGGATTGTCCATCTGCCGGCCGAACTGACCGCGATGCCGCCGCTGCTGCTGGTCGTGGGCGGCTTCGCCGTGTTCTTCTTCGTCGTCGGCTCGTTCCTGGGCGAAAAAATTCTCGCAAAATGGGAAGCCACGGAAGGCGGCGAGCCGGGCGGCGAAATCCTCTCCGCCCTCGGCCTCAAGGGCGGGCGCGCCGAACAGCTCGCGCAAATCCCCGCGCTTTCCGCCGGGCTGCCGTTCCTGCTGCTGATCCTCGCCACCACTCGGCTGCCGCTGGCCAGCCCAACGCCGGTGTTCGGCCTGGCCATGTTGCTCGTGGTTCTGCTGCTGGGGCTGACACGGATGCTGCGGCTGACGGTGCTGCCGCTGGTGGGACTGGGCTGCGTGCTGGCGCTGGAATGCGTCTGGCACGGCGCACGGTTCACCGTGGACACCGCCGGCGCGACGGTCGCCTGGAACCTCGCGTTCACCGGCGTGTTCATCGCTTTTCCGTTCGTGTTCCGCGCGGTGTTCGCCGACCGCGTGCTGCCGTGGGCCGCGTCGGCGCTGGCCGGACCGTTGCACTTTTACCTGGTTTATGACGCCGTGAAACGGGCGTGGCCGAACGATTATCCCGGCCTCGTGCCGGCGGCATTTGCCGTGCCGATGGCCGTTGCGCTCGCGCTGGTCGTCCGCCAGTTCGCGCCGGATGCGCCGAAACGCACCGACCTGCTGGCGTGGTTCGGCGCCAGCACGTTGTTCTTCGTGACGCTGATTTTCCCGGTCCAGTTCGACAAGCAGTGGATCACCGTCGGCTGGGCGCTGGAAGGCGCGGCGCTGCTCTGGCTGTTCCACCGTGTGCCGCATCCGGGGCTGCGCGCCGTTGGCGCGGTGCTGCTGGCGACGGCGTTTGTGCGGCTGACGTTGAACCCGGCGGTGTTCGACTACCATCCGCGCAGTGCGACGCGCATCCTGAACTGGTTCCTCTACGCCTACGGCATCGTCACCGTCTGCCTCTTTGCCGGCGCACGCCTGCTCGCCCCGCCGCGGGAGCGGGTCTTCCGGCTCAACGCGCCGCCGGTCCTCAACACCCTCGGCGTCGTGCTGGCGTTCTTCCTCCTGAACATCGAGATCGCCGACTGGTTCTCCACCGGCGCGACGCTGACGTTCGATTTCAACGCCAGCCTCGGCCAGGACATGACCTATTCGCTGGCGTGGGGACTGTTCGCGTTCATCCTGCTCGCAGCCGGGTTCAAGACGGCGAACCGCTACGCGCGCTACGCCGGCATGGGCCTGCTGGTCGTCACGCTGCTCAAGCTCTTCCTGCACGACCTCTGGCGGCTGGGCGGGCTGTATCGCATCGGCTCGCTGATCGGCCTGGCCATCGTGCTGATCGTCGTGTCGTTCATTTACCAACGCTTCCTGGCGGCGGACAAACTGAAGCCTTCCACCGCGGCGCCGGCGGACGCTTAAAATCCAATGCCTTGTCAACCTTTCGCCCCGGGTATGAAACGTCTGCTTCCGCTCGCCATTGTCGGTGCCCTGGCGTTGCTGCCGCTCCGCGTGCCCGCCGCCGAACCGCTGTCCCATTGGAAACACGTCCAGTCGCTGACGGTCCCACAGCCAGGCTTGGTCAAAATCAGCCTGCCGGCGGACACGCTCGGCGCCGCGCGGCCCGGCTTCGAGGACGTGCGCGTCGTTGACGACCGGGATCGCGAAGTGCCCTGCCTCATGCAACCAACCGTGCCGGCCGAACGCGAGTTGCGCCGCGCCAAATCGCTCAACGTGTCGCTTTCGCCGGCCGCCACCGTGCTGACGATCGAAACCGGGATCACGCAGCCGATCGAAGCAATCGTGCTCGAAGTGCCGGACGTGCCGTTCCTGAAGGCGGTGCGTGTTGAAGGCTCCGCCGACCGGACAAACTGGCAAGTGCTCGCCGACGGCATCCCGATTTTCCGACAGGCCCACGGCGTGGCGCAAACCGAGTTGGCGCTGCCGCGTGCCACGTGGCCGTTCCTGCGGCTGACGATGGACGACCGCCGCTCGGACCCGGTGCCGTTTTCCCGCACGGCCGTGCCGTGGTTGCGACTCGTCGCCGCGGAAATGCCGGCGGAAAAGGTTCCCGTCACTGTGACTGCGCTCGACCCGGTCAACCAGCGCAGCCGGTGGCGGCTCCAGTTGCCCAACGCCAACCTACGGCTGGCCGCCCTGCAATTTGAAACCGCGGCCCCGCTGTTCACGCGCCACCTCACGCTGTCCGCCCGGCGCGTCACCGAAGCGGGCGTCGAGGAAACGCTGCTCGCGCACGGCACAATCTTTCGGCTCGGTGTCGCCGGCCAGCCGACGTCTTCAAATCTCACCCTTGCCGTGGAGGCGCGTGTCCCAACGAGCGAACTCGTGCTCGAAATCGAGGACGGCGACAGCCCGCCGCTGGAATTTCGCGCCATCACAGCCACGCGCCGGCCGGATTACCTGGTGTTTCATGCGGCACGGGCCGGCGCTTTCCGCGTGCTCACCGGCAACAGCCTGTGTGCCGCGCCGAGTTACGATCTGGCCCAACTGGGAGCAAACCTCGCCGCGATCGCACCCGCGTCGCTAACGCTTCTGCCGCTTGCGGACAATCCGGCTTACCGGCCGCCGACGCCGCTGCCGGCGGTCGCCGACAACGGCGCGCCGCTCGACACCGCCGGCTGGAGATTCCGCAAGCTGGTGACGCTGGCGCGGGCCGGCGCGCAGGAATTGGAACTCGACCTCGACGTGCTGGCGCACGCGCAGCCGGGCTTCGGCGACCTGCGGCTTCTGCGTGGCTCCAACCAGGTGCCGTTCCTCGTCGAGCGTGCCGTCTTCCCCCGGACGCTCGCGCCGGCGGTTTCCCTTGCGAGTCTCAAGGACCGCCCGCGCGTCGCCCGCTGGGTGCTCAAGCTGCCGCACGCCGGCTTGCCGGTCACGCGCCTGACCTGCACGTCGCCGACGCCGCTGTTCCGCCGCGAAATGACGCTGCTCGAAGAAGTGCGCGACGCGCGCGGCGCCGCGTTTCCGCGCATCCTCGGCAGCGCCTCGTGGATGCAGCAGCCCGGCGCACCCGCGGGCCGGTTGACGCTGGACTTCACCGCCGCGCCGACGACCGACAGCGTTTTCCTGGAAGCCGACAACGGCGACAACCCGGCGATCGTGCTGGCGAATTTCGAATTCACGTATTCCATCAGCCGCCTCGTGTTCAAATCCGAGACCGCCGACGGCCTGCACCTTTACTATGGCAACGCCGAGGTGGCGGCGCCGCAATACGACCTGCGCCTCGTCGCCGCGCAGTTGGCCGTCGCCGGGAAGGCACAGGCAACGGCCGGGGCGGAGGAGCGTTTGGTGAAGGCCTCGTGGCGCGAGCAATTCGGCGGCGCGCACGCCGGCCGGCCGGTGTTGTGGGTGGTGCTGGCGGCGGTGGTCGTCGCGCTGCTGGTCATCATCACGCGCCTGTTGCCCAAGGCACCAGCACTGACGGGTGACGACGACGCCCGGCCGCCCGGCTAAACGCGCTCACTCCCGCGTGCCACGGTGCACCCAGGCGCGGACGTATTCGATGCTGAACGTCGAAGGCAGGTCCGCGTCGGCCGGCATTCCAAACCAGTCCGGCATCGTCTCGCTGTCGAAGATGAGGAACAGCGGCTGGTGCCACATCGTGTTCGCAACCGTCCGCACCAGCACGCCGTCGAAGTAGTATTGGATCGCGTCGCGGTCCCATTCGAGGCCATAGACGTGGAAGTCCGCCGCCAGCGGCGCAGGTGCCAGCCATTCGCCGTGTGCGTCCCAATGCCGTGTTTCCATGGGCGTATGGAAGACGTGGACGTTCATGTTCAGCGTGCGCGCAAAACCCTTCGCCTTGCCACCGATTTCAAACACGTCAATCTCCGTCGCCCAAGCCGGATTGTCATCCTGTTGAAACCAGAACGAACTCGAACCGGCGGAACTCATCGGCCGCGCCTTGACCTCGTAGTAACCGTAGCCGGCCCGCACGCGCGAGTGCAGCGCCGCCGAGCTGTAATCGTGGTAACCCTGGCTCGTCAGCGCCGCCGGGGCGGGCTCGCGCCGCATCGTGAGGTTCAGGCATCCGCCGCTCACGGTGACGTTCGTCGGGTTGAACCACGCCGGCTGGCGGCCGCGCCACCATTCCAGGTTCACGACCCACTTGTTCGTGTCCAGCGCCGCGCCGGCGAATTCGTCGCTGAGCGGGGTGAACTTGATCCACCTGCCGCGGTTGCGCTGGTCGGAAAGCGGCAGCTTGTCCGTAGCCCGCTGCGGCACGACGCCGGGCGCACCGGTGAGCGTCCAGCTTTTCGGCGGCGGCGTCTGCGCGACGGTTGTCAGGCCGGTGGCCAGAGCAAGCGCGATCCCGGAAAAGAGCGAATGGGCGATACGCGGGAAATTCATGGCGAAGACTGGCGCCGGCCGGTGAAAAAAATCAAGCCGATGCCTCGCCCGCCACCGCCCGGCCGTGTCGGTATTTCACCAACGCGGCAGGTGGAGCGGCCGCTCCGCCCAGGCTTGGCGGCGGAGCACGGCGCCCGGCCCGGCGAGCCAACCCGTCACCGGCGCTTTGCAAAATCCCGCGGAACAGACGGGCTTCGGTTTTTTTGTCTCCGCGACTCCGCGTGAATTGATTTTGGGTGATTCGTGCCTTTCGTGATGGTGGCATGGGTCGTCCGCCGATTACCCAAAAGAAACGCTTGCCGGCTCACGCGGACGTTGCCGTGACAGGGCTTTGCGCGCCACGCCGAAGGTTGATTGCCATCGCCGCCGCGCGCGTTTACGCTTTCGACCAGTTCATCCGATGATTATGCGAAATCGCCTGCTGCTCCTCGTCCTGGCTGGTGCCGTGTTACGCGCGGCGGCCGCCGCGGATGCGTCTGTCGCCGCCGTCCAACGCGAAGCCAATGCCTGGCGCGCGGAGCACCGCATTATTGACCTGCACCAGCACGTGGATTCCACGCCCGAGCATCTGGCGCGCGCGGTGCGGATCATGGACGCCGCGGGCGTCGGCCTGGCGGTGAATCTTAGCGGCGGCTACGTGACGCACGCCGCCGGGGAGATGTCCGAGTTCGAGCGCAACCAGCGGCTCGCGAACCGGCTTTACCCCGGACGGTTCCTGCTTTACATGAACCTCGATTACTCGCGCTGGGACCAGCCGGACTTCACGACGGAGGCGGTGAAGCAGATTGAGGAGGGACACCGGCTCGGCGCCGCCGGGTTCAAGGAGTTCAAACGGTTGGGCCTGTTCCTGCGCGATGCCCGCCACAAGCTGATCAAGATTGACGATCCCAAGCTCGATCCGGTCTGGGAGCGGTGTGGTGAGCTGGGCATGCCCATCTCCATCCACGTCGCCGATCCGCGCGCGTTCTGGCTGCCGCTCAACGAGACGAACGAGCGTTGGAAGGAGTTGAAGGATCACAAAGACTGGTGGTTCGGCGACACCAACATCTATCCGCCGCGGATGGAACTGCTCGCGGCGCTGAACCGCGTCATCGCCCGGCATCCGAAGACCACGTTCGTTTGCGTCCATTTTGCCAACAACGCCGAGGATCTTGACTGGGTGGACAGGATGCTGGACCGCTATCCCAACATGCTGGCCGATCTGGCGGCGCGCCTCCCCGAACTCGGCCGGCACGACCCCGACAAGGTCCGCCGGCTCTTCCTCAAGCATCAGGACCGAATTCTCTTCGGCACGGATTTTCAGGTGTTCGACGATTTGATCCTCGGCTCCAGCGGCAACGAGCCGCCGCGCACGGACGCCGACGCCGCGACGTTTTTCGCCAAGGAATGGCGCTGGCTGGAGACGCGCGACCGCAACTGGCCGCACATGACACCGATCCAGGGCGACTGGACGATCAGTTCCATCGGCCTGCCCGTCCCGGTGCTGCGGAAGATTTATTTCGACAACGCGCGCAAGCTGCTGGGCCGCTCGATGCCCTTGCCGGTGGCGCACGCCCGGCGCATCAACCAGGACTTCGCGCCGGACGGCACGCTTGACCAGCCGGCGTGGCGCACGGCCGAGCCGGTGCGCATCGAGTGCCAGACCACGGATTACGCGGCCCGGCCGGAATTGACGACCACCGTGCGCCTGCTGTGGTCCACGAACTACCTTTACCTCGCCTACGAATGTCCGTTCACGAAACTCACCACGTTCACCCCGCCGCGCTTCGATCGCGAACGCTACAACATGAACCAGCCGGGCGTGAGCCTCTGGGACCGTGACGTGGTGGAGGCGTTCATCCGCAGCGACCCGGACAATCCGAATCACTACGCCGAGTTTCAAGTTGCGCCCACGAACGAACGGCTCGATCTCGCGCTGGTCCTGCCGCAGCGGGATTTCGCCTGGGACAGCGGCTTTCAGACCGCGGTCAAGATGCACTCGAAGGCCCACTCGTGGACCAGCGTCTGGCGGATCCCGTTGAAATCGCTGGGCGGCACCGCGCCCCGGGCCGGCGTGCGCTGGCACATCAATTTGCTCCGCTGCGACCGCGCGCACCAGGCATTGCTTGCCTGGAGTCCGACGATGAGCGGCACCTTCCATGTGCCGGACAAGTTCGGCGTGCTGGAGTTCACGGAGTAACCGGATGACCGCCCGTGCCTGGCCCCTGTCATCTCATTCGTTGATTCCCCAATAACGACTGCAAGGCGTTTCTTCCGCAGGTGGTTGGAGGGACACCCCGGAGGCCACGGTGGCCGCCACGGGTTTCTGATCGCCGCCGCCGTTATCGGACGGGAGTTTTTGCTGGTGCGGGAGAAAATCCAGCCCGCCCCGGCTGGCAACGGTCCGCAGATAATCCCGCAGGGGGTTCACGCCGCGAATCAACGGCTCGGAGAGGCTGATCAGGGCCACCAGTGCGCCGGCGGATTGCGCGCGCCTCGACAGCCACATGTCAATCCACGCGCTCAGGTTCGGAGCCGGTTCCTCCGTCGCGCGCACCGACACGACGATTACATCCGCCGTGGACGCCGCCTTGGTCGCCTCGTCCAACGCGCGCGGGTCACGCAAGCTGGAAAGCGGCCACCAACCGCTGCGGACGGCCTCTTTGCCGACCAGATCGCCCAGCCGGATGCATACGCGCCTGGCCCATTCTTGCGTCAGCCGTTCTTCATAAACCACCGCCACCGCCAGGGTGAAATCCCCGTCCGGCGGGGCGTTCGCTGCGGTATTCATGGGTTGAGTTGGTTCGTCAAAATCGGTGAGTTCCAGATTCACGATCTCGCAATCGTCCAGTTCCAGCTCGATGATTTCCATTTCCATAAAGCAATACGCACGGTTGTCTGATGGTGTTGGCCACGCGGCGGCCACGCTCGCTTTCCCAAACCATTTTATTAGCTAATTAAAAGCATTACCAATGCCATTCAACGGGCGGCGGGCAAAAAAATCATCGGCTTCCGCCCGTTGAACGTCTTTCCCGGCGGAGGGGCGCACTCAAACAACCGGGCAGGGTGGCAATCGTGCTTCAACTTCTGCCGGCCGGGCACCAAACGGGGGCGTCATCGCGTAGGAACAGGCCAGGAGCTTCCGCAGGCCGGAGGACACACGTTCGCCGTCATCCGACGGGACAGGCGTTTTGGCCCGCCGGGGATTGCGCGGGCCAACCACGGAATGCGGAGACGGCCGCGCGCGCCTACGGTTCCTCCATCAGGCGGTAGCCGACGCCGGATTCCGTGACGATGAGCCGGGGTTCAGCCGGGGTGGTTTCAAGCTTTTCGCGAAGGTGCGCGATGTAAACGCGCAGGTAATGCGTTTGCTCCAACGCGCGCGGCCCCCAGACCTCGCGGAGAATCTGCCGGTGGGTCAGCACCTTGCCGGCGTGCTGGACGAACAGGCGCAGCAGCGAGTACTCGGTGGCAGTCAGCTTCACTTCCCGGCCCTTGAGCCTCACCACGCGGGCGGTCAGGTCCACTTCGAGCGCACCGGCGCGGAACACGCCGGGTTCCGGCCCCGGCTGGGCGTGCCGTTGGGCCACCCGCAGCCGCGCCAGCAGTTCGCCGGTGCCGAAGGGCTTCGTCACGTAGTCATCGGCGCCGGCGTCGAGCGCCGCGATCTTGTCCTCTTCCCGGTCGCGCACCGAGAGCACGACCACGGGCACGCGACTCCACTCGCGCAGCCGTTGAAGCACCTGCACGCCCGTCATGTCGGGCAGGCCCAGGTCCAGGATGACGACGTCGGGACGGCTTTGCGCGGCGGCAACAATGCCTTCCTGGCCGGCGGCAGCGTCCACCACGCGGTAACCGTTCGCCTCGAGGCAAACGCGCAACAACCGGCGAAGCTGCACCTCGTCGTCAATCACCAGCGCGGTCGGCTTGCGGGCCGGCGTGTCGTTCATGAAGCTGCCTCCTCCGCCACGTTCGGCGGCGGGCCGGGCGGCATCCAGATGGTGAAGATCGCGCCGCCGCCGGCGCGATTCGCGGCGCTGACCCGGCCGCCTTGCGCCTCGACAAAACCTTTGACGATGGAGAGTCCCAGCCCCGAGCCGCCGACCGGCGCGTTCGGCGCGCGGTAAAATTTCTCGAAAACCCGCGGCAGCACTTCGGCCGGCAAACCCGGCCCGCCATCGGCCACGGCGAGGGTCAACCCGCCGTCGTCGCGCCGCGCGCTGAGTTGCACCGGCGTGCCGGCGGGCGTGTGAGCGGCGGCGTTGAGCAGGAGATTGCTCAACGCCTGCTGCATCAGCGCAAAATCCAGCCGCGCCAGCGGCAGTCCGGGCGCGACGTCCACCGTGAGCCGGTGCCGTGCCAGTTCCTTCCCGGTTTCGTGCAGGGTCGTCTGGATCAAGTCCGCCACGTCGCACCAGTCGGGCCGGGCCTTGACGTGGCCGGATTCGAGCCGCGTCATGTTCAGCAGGTTGCCAACAAGGCGGTTCAACCGGCCGGCGGCTTCCTGAATCTCGCCCACCATCGTTTGCTGAAGTCCCGCGGTTCCGCCCGCCGTCGGCGCGCCCAGGTTGCCGACGGCGCCGGTGATGACGGCGATGGGCGTCCGCATTTCGTGCGAGATGGAGTTGAGCAACGTCTGGCTCAGCCGCTCGGATTCGGCCAGCAGTTTCGCCTGCTGCTCGGCCTCGCGCAACCGCTCCCGGTCCAGCACCAGGGCAATGTGGCGGACGAAGGCGTCGAGCACCTCGCGTTGGGCCGGCGCCAGCGGCGCCCCGGCGCGAAAACGC
Organism: bacterium; assembly: GCA_021780105.1. Classification (GTDB taxonomy): domain Bacteria; phylum Verrucomicrobiota; class Verrucomicrobiia; order Limisphaerales; family J093; genus JAJXZJ01. The sequence goes on along the minus strand of JAJXZJ010000046.1, from coordinate 11,844 downwards.
AGGCTGAGGACGCCGACGGCGCGCTCGCCCGCCACCAGCGGCAGGTGCAAACCTTCCGCCATCGGCAGGGTGTCGGTGCCGCGGCCGGCCGGCTGCCGGTGGCGAAACGCCCACAGCGCCACGCCTTGCTCCTTCTCGCCGAGCGCCCAGGTGCTGGCGAAGTAAGGCGTCGGCGGCGTGCCGGGCAACTCCTCCGGCAACGAAAGCGCCACCTCCGCCGCGAACACGCGGCCGGCCTCGCGGATGACGATGGCCAGCAGGTCGGCGTAGTCGGCCGCGCCGGCCAGCTCGCGCGTGAACAGGTAAAGCGCGGTGGCCCGCTCTTCACGATGGCGCTCGGCGGCCTGCTGCGCCCGCAGCCGCGCGGTCAGATGCCCCATCGCCAGCGCCACCACAAAGTAGGTCAGGAACAACATCACGTCCGTGGCGCCGCCGATCCAAAACGTGTAGTAGGGCTTCACGAACAGGAAGTCCCACAACAGCGCCGTGAGCGTGGCGGCGGCGAGCGTCGGGCCGCGGCTGACCAACATGGCCAGCGTCACGACGCTGAGCAGATAGACGAGAGCCAGCGACTGGTAGCCCAGCCAGTGCTGGAGCAGCGCGTTGAGGCCGGTGACCGCGGCCACGACCCCCAGCGCCACGAGATACCCGCGCCGGTCCGGTTTGGCGAAATGCAGCGGCCGGGAGCGCGCGGCCACGGTCTGGCCCTCCTGCGCCCGCACGGCGTGAACATCAATGCAGCCGCTTTCACGAATCAACCGGTTCAGCACCGAACCGCCGCGCCACAGGTCGAGCGCCTGCCAGCCGGCGGGTTTGCCCACGACCAGTTGGGTGGCGTTCTGCTCCCGCGCCGCCCGCAGAATCCCGCGCACCACGTCGTCATCGGTCGTGGTGATGATCTCGGCGCCGAGTTCGCGGGCCAGGGCCAGGTGGCGGGCCAGCCGGGATTGTTCCGGTTCGTCGAGCGGACGCGGCAGTTCCACATACACGGCCAGCCAGGGCGCCTGCAATTCGCCCGCCAGCCGGCGCGTCCACCGGACCAGGGCCGCCGATGTGGGGCTGGGACTCACGGCCACGAGCAGCCGCTGGCCGGATTTCCACGGGTCGGCAATCCCGTGCGCCTGCCGGTACGCCAGCACGTCCTGGCCGACGTGTTCCGCGGCGAAGCGAAGCGCCAGCTCGCGCAGGGCCGAGAGATTGCCGGGCCGGAAGAAATGTTCCTGCGCGGTGCGGGCGGATTCGGGCAGATAGATTTTGCCCGCCGCAAGCCGGGCGCGGAGTTCCTCGGGCGGCAGGTCCACCAGCTCGAAGTCCGCGCCGTTGAGCGCGGTGTCGGGCACGGTTTCGCGGATGGGCACGCCGGTGATCTGGCGCACGACCTCCGCGCGGCTTTCGACGTGCTGCACGTTCAGCGTGGTAAACACGTCCAGGCCGGCGGCGAGCAGCTCCAGCACGTCCTGGCAACGCTTCGGATGGCGCGAGCCGGGGCCGTTCGTGTGGGCGAACTCGTCCACCAGCACGAGCTGCGGTCGCCGCGCCAGCACGGCGTCGAGGTCCATCTCGGAAAGCCGGACGCCGCGATGCTCCAGTTCGTGTCGGGGCACGACCGGCAGCCCCTCCGCCAGCGCGTCGGTTTCCTTGCGCCCGTGGGTCTCGACGTAGCCGATGACCACGTCGCGCCCGGCGGCGCGTTCGCGCCGGGCCGCCGCCAGCATGGCGTAGGTTTTACCCACGCCGGGCGCCATGCCGAAAAAAACCTTGAGCCGGCCGCGCCGCTGCGCCGCCTCCCGCTGCTGGATGGCCGCCAGCAGCGCCTCGGGATTCGGTCGGTCATCGCTCACAGGCAAGCAGGGTAACGGTTCCAGCACAGGAATCAGCCTCTAAATCGTCAATCCCCGCGCGGCGTTCCGAAGTCGGAACCAGCGCCACAGCCGCAGCCTGGGAGTCCCCAGAAAATTCCAGTAGATCGGAGCGAAAGCCTGCAATCAACGGTCAACAAGACCGCGAGAATGACATTCAGGATCGTCTCCACTGTCTTCACCGCCAGCGCGCGAAAAGACCGGTTGCTACAGCGAGTCCAGCGCCAGATTCAGCCGCAAAACGTTGACGCCCGGCTCGCCGAGAAAACCGAGGTCCGGGCCTTCGGTGTTTTGGCGGACGAGCGCAAGCACCTTTTCCACGCTCAGCCTGCGCGTCCGGGCAACGCGCGGGGCCTGAAGCCCGGCGTTGCGCACGCTGATGTGCGGGTCCAGCCCGCTGCCGGACGCGGTGACGGCATCGGCGGGCACGAGGTCGGTGTCTTTCAATCCGTTTTCCTTCCGGTAGGCCGCGACCCGTTCCTGGACGGCGTCGGCGAGCCGCTTCGAAGTTGGGCCGAGGTTGCTCCCCCCGGAGCTGGTGGCGTCGTAGCCGTTGCCTGCGGCGGAAGGACGCGGATGAAAATATTTCGACGCGGCAAACCCCTGGCCGATGAGCCGCGAACCGCGAACGACGCCGGCCCGGTCCACAATCAAACTGCCGTTGGCCCGGTCCCCAAACAACGTCTGGGCCAGGCCATACACGACGAGCGGATACATGCCGCAGCAGACGACGGTAAGGACGAGCGTGACCATGACCGCGGCGCGAAGTTCGGAAAACAGTGTCTTCATAAAACAGGCAAAACGACCGCGGATGAACAACGACGAACACGACGCCGGGGAATTGCGGGAATGTCCACCGATCGAACCGGCATCAACCGCCGCAACGCGCTTTTGAAAAGTCCGGGGTCACCCATGTTCCTCTGGGGTTTGTTCATACCAGTTTGAGTGCGGTAACGAGGACATCAATGGCCTTGATGCCGAGGAAGGGAATGACGACGCCGCCCAGTCCGTAGATGAGCAGGTTGCGTTGCAGGATGGCGAGCGCGCCGATGGGTTTGTAAGCCACGCCGCGCAACGCCAGCGGGATCAGGGCGATAATGACAAGCGCGTTGAAAATGACCGCGCTCAGGATCGCGCTCTCCGGCGAGGCGAGGCGCATGACGTTGAGCGGTGCGATCACCGGAAAGGTGGCCATCAGCATCGCCGGCACGATGGCGAAGTATTTGGCCACGTCGTTCGCGATGCTGAACGTGGTCAGCGCGCCGCGCGTGATGAGCATCTGCTTGCCGATTTCCACAATGTCAATGAGCTTCGTCGGGTTCGAGTCGAGGTCCACCATGTTGCCGGCCTCGCGGGCGGCCTGGGTGCCGGTGTTCATGGCCACGCCCACGTCGGCCTGGGCGAGCGCGGGGGCGTCGTTGGTGCCGTCGCCGGTCATCGCGACCAGATGCCCGGCGGCCTGCTCCTCGCGGATGCGCCGGAGCTTCGCCTCCGGCGTGGCCTGCGCCATGAAATCGTCCACGCCCGCCTCGGCGGCGATGGCGGCGGCGGTGAGCGGGTTGTCGCCGGTGATCATCACGGTGCGGATGCCCATGGCGCGGAGCTGCGCGAACCGTTCCTTGATGCCGCCTTTGACCACATCCTTGAGTTGCACCACGCCAAGCACGTCGCGGTCCTCGACGACGACCAGCGGCGTCCCGCCGGCGCGCGCCACCTCGTCCACTGCCTGGCTCACCGCCGCGGGAAACTGGCCGCCAAGTTGGTCCAGGTAAACGCGGATGGCCTCCGCGGCGCCTTTGCGGATGGCGCACGGCGGGTGGCCGTTCGCGCCCGAAAAGTCCACGCCGCTCATGCGCGTTTGGGCGGTGAAAGGAACGAACTTCGCCTGCTGCTCCGCGACCTCGCGCCCGCGCAGGTTGAATTGCTGTTTGGCCAGCACCACGATCGAGCGGCCCTCGGGCGTTTCGTCCGCGAGCGACGCGAATTGCGCCGCAGCCGCCAGGCGCTCGGGCGTCACGTGTGGCGCCGGGAGAAATGCCGTGGCCATGCGGTTGCCGAGCGTGATCGTCCCGGTTTTGTCCAGCAACAGCACGTCCACGTCGCCCGCCGCCTCCACTGCGCGGCCGCTGGTGGCCATGACGTTGCGGCGGATGAGCCGGTCAATGCCGCTGATGCCGATGGCGCTCAAGAGTCCGCCGATGGTCGTCGGAATCAGACAGACCAGCAGCGCGACCAGCACCGGCAGCGGGAAAGGCGTCGCGGAATAAATCCCGAAGGGTTTCAGCGTCACGCAGACGAGCAAGAAGATGAACGTCAGCGCCGCGAGCAGGATGGTTAACGCGATTTCGTTCGGCGTCTTCTGGCGCCGGGCGCCCTCGACCATGGCGATCATGCGGTCGAGGAAGCCGTGGCCCTTCTCCGCGGTGACGCGGATCACAATGCGGTCGCTGATGACGCGCGTGCCGCCGGTGACGGCGCAGCGGTCGCCGCCGCTTTCGCGGATGACCGGCGCGGATTCGCCGGTGATGGCCGCTTCGTCCACACTGGCGATGCCTTCGATGACTTCGCCGTCGGCGGGAATCACGTCGCCGGCCTCGCAGACGACCAGGTCGCCTTGCCGTAATTCGGGCGCGGGAATTGGTTCTTCGCGGCCGTCGTGCAGTCGCCGCGCCACCGTGTCCTTGCGCGCCTTGCGCAGGCTGTCGGCCTGGGCCTTGCCCCGGCCTTCCGCCACGGCTTCGGCAAAATTGGCGAAGAGCACGGTGAACCAGAGCCAGACGGCAAGCTGGATGACGAACCCGCGTGACGCCGGCGCGGTGAATGCCGCCGCCGTGGTCAGCGCCGCACCGATCAGGGTGACGAACATCACCGGATTCCGGAACATCCGGCGCGGATCGAGTTTCTTGAACGACTCGCCGACCGCGGGGGCGGCGATGTGCCAGTCGAGGAGGGATGGAGGCTTTGCAGTCATGTTCGATGGTGCGCGCGGTCAAAACAGTTTTCCGTGAAGCATGAGGAGATGCTCCACCACCGGCCCCAGCGTCAGTGCCGGCAGGAAGTTCAAGGCGCCCACCAGCAGGATCGTGCCGAGCAACAAACCCACGAAGGTGCCGCCGGCCACCGGGAAGGTGCCCGCACTGGGCGGCGACACCTTTTGCCGCGCCAGCAAGCCGGCCAACGCCATGATCGGCACGATCATCAGGAACCGGCCGGTCAACATCGCCAGGCCCAGCGTCGTGTTCCACCAGGGCGTGTTGGTGGTCAGCCCGGCAAAGGCGCTGCCGTTGTTGCCGTTCGCGGAGCTGAAGGCGTAGAGGATTTCGCTCAGGCCGTGCGGACCCCCGTTATTCAGCCCGGCCAGACCCCACGAGCTGACCACCGCCCACGCGGCAAAGCCGAGGATGGACACCGCGAGGACCAGCAGAGCCAGCATCGCCATCTTGACTTCGTAGGACTGGATTTTTTTGCCGAGGTATTCCGGCGTGCGTCCGACCATCAGGCCGGCGATGAACACGGCGAGAATCACGAAGACCAACATGCCGTAAAGGCCGGCGCCCACGCCGCCGACGATGATTTCGCCGAGCTGGATGTTGAAGAGTGGCACGAACCCGCCCAGCGGCGTGAACGAGTCGTGCATGGCGTTGACCGCGCCGCAGGAGGCGTCAGTGGTGACGGTGGCGAACAACGCGGAATTGAACACGCCGAAGCGGACCTCCTTGCCCTCCATGTTACCGTCGGCGGCGGCCACGCCAAGCTGTTGGTGGATGGGGTTTCCCGCCGCTTCCGAATGCCAGCACAGCAGCACGCCGCCGAGAAACAGCGCCATCATGGCGGCCCAGACCGACCAGCCGTGGGCCTGGTTGCTCACCATGCGGCCGAGGAAATAGGTCAGCCCGCTGCCAATGGCGAAAATGGAGAGCATCTGGAGGAAGTTCGAGAGGGGCGTGGGATTCTCAAACGGATGCGCGGCGTTGGCGTTTACGTAACCGCCGCCGTTGGTGCCGAGCATCTTGATGGCCACCTGCGAGGCCATCGGGCCTTGCACGATGGTTTGTTCGGTGACGGTATGCGTTTCCATTACCGGCCGGCCGGCCTTGTCGGTAACCGGCTTGCCGTCCTGATCCACCTTCGCCACGGAGATTTTCATCGGCTCGACCAGCTTCGCCGTGGTGTAGGGTTTGAAATTCTGGATCATGCCCTGCGACACGAGGACGACCGCGAACACCAGACAGATCGGCAGCAGCAAGTAGTAGGTGACCCGCACCAGGTCCACCCAGAAATTACCCAGCGTCTTGACCGAGTGCCGGGCAATGCCGCGGACCAACGCCGCCGCCAGTGCGATGCCGGTGGCCGCCGAGGTAAAGTTGTGCAGGGTCAGCGCGACCATCTGGGAGAGATAGGACATTGTGGACTCGCCGGAATAACTCTGCCAATTGGTGTTCGTCGTGAAGCTGACGGCGGTGTTGAAGGCCAGGTCGGGACTCAGCGCGCCGAAGCCCTGCGGATTCAGCGGCAGCAAATGCTGGAGCCGCAGGATCGCGTAGGTGAACAGGCAGCTCACCAGGCTGAAGATCAGCATGGCGACGGTGTACTGTTTCCAATCTTGCTCGCAGTCGGGCTTCACACCCACGAAGCGGTAGGTCAGCCGTTCGAGCGGGCGAAGCAGAGGATCAAGCCAGGTTCGTCCATTGGCGTCGAGCACCCGCATAAGATACAACCCCATCGGCTTGGTGATCGCCGCCAGCGCGGCGACATAAACGACGAGTTGAAACCAGTCAGCAGCCTCCATAACACGACACCGTTAAAATTTCTCCGGCCGGACCATGGCAACGAACAAATACGCAAACAGGAGTCCAGCAATCAGACCAACGACGAGATTTCCCATAAAACTGTTCAGAGTCTGGCACACCAGCGGGCATACAGGACGCTGGCGGCGAAGAACAACACGATTACGCCGGTGAAGATGAGGTCGGGCATGGCTTTCCTTCGAATTGCCGGCGCGGACGTGGTCGGGGGGAATGGTTTCTGCCGGCGACAAATGTCGTTCCACCGCCCCGCGAAGGTGCCGCCAGACTTCTCCAGCCGCCGGGCCGGACAAATTGAATCGAACCGCACGTATTCATGGCGGGACATTGCAGTGCATACTCAGCCGCGAATAATCAAAATGCGGCCGGGAGTCGTAAAAAAGGTGTCAATGGCGCGTGCGTCCGGTGGGGCACCATCGCGACCGAAAAGCCACGCAGGCAGCACACTGGAGACGAAGCCGGGCGCACATTGGATTGGCTATTTAAGTCGGATGCGCCCTGATGATGTGTGGCACCGCATGTGCATCCCCTTTTCATCCAATGGACACGATGGGTGGATTCTTTCAGCAGGCTTGCCTGGGTCCAGCGATTGTGATCGCCGGTCAACGGCCGCGTTTACGCGGAATTAAACGCAAACCCATGCCGCAGAAAGACCGGTGGACGCTGAAAAGTCGGCAAGGGACTGGCGCGGTTTGGATTCTGAAGTGGTGAGGGATCAACTGTAAGCCGTGACAATCAAATCCGTAGTAATGGATGCATAGCATCGCCATCTCTGCCCTCTCGGGAGGGCAACCTACGTGTAACAGCCGGCCAGGCCGGAGGTTCCGCTAATGACGAGATTGTGGTGAGGCAAACTGCGGCAACCAATTAGACACACATATCATGAACCACTTCAGACCTTTTACATCGCTGGCCGGGTTGGCGGGCGTGATCGGAATCAGCCAGGCCTGCGCGGGCATTTTCGTAGACACCTCGCCTGGGACGGCTGCGCCACCGGCCACGCTGGGCGGCTACAGCATGATCGGCTTTCCCGCCGACCCATCGGCCGAGGGCACCCTGACCACCTCCCTGATCCCGCCGGTCAGTGCCCCGGTGACAGGAAACCTTGTGTTCAGCAGCGCACTCGAGCACGATATCGTCGGCTCCATGTGGGACATGTGGAGTCATGGCTACACGGGCGATGTGTATTACCTGCCCGGCGACTATGACCTGCTGATGACGCTGCCCACCGGGACAATGGCTTTCTACCTCTACGTCCAGCCAAACATCAAGGCGACGTTTGAATTCACCGTGGATTCGAGTGCAGCGGTGACGACGTTCGACGTTGACGGCAACGGGGGCGCGAAATACGTAGGCTTCTACAGCGACGATCCCAGCAAGCCGTTACACTTCGTGTTCGTGGACCAAACCACGTCGGAGACGGACTTCGCCGTCGGTGAGTTCGGCATCAACAATGTGCCCGAGCCGGGTGCGTTCGGTTTGCTTGCCGGATTGGGATTACTCGGTTTGGGCGCTTATCGCAAGATTAACAGTATTTAAGGCATGATTCACCATTCAACCACGGAAGGCGAGCCTTTTTATGAAGACAAACACCCGGTCAGCCGTTTGGAAATGGCTGTGCGGCATCGCTTTGGTATCTGTCAGTGGCATGGTTTGGGCCGTAGTGCCCACCGTCAAGACCGTGCCGTGGGTGCCCAGCGATCCAACCATTCCGCATGATACCTATGTTGGCAAAGCAGTCACCCTGAAAGGGACAGCGGATGTGTCCGGCCCTACCATCCAATGGACATGGGACTTTGGCGACGGCTCCCCCGTTGCCTCAGGGACCGTTGGCGATAACTACGCCATTGAGGCCAAGCATGCATTCACCGGTGTAGATGGAACGCTCTATACGGCGAGGCTGACAGTGCTGGATACTGGCAGCGGCCAAAGCGCCACCAAGCCTTACTATGTCCTGGTGCAACCCAAATCGCTTAAAGTCGAGGCTAATATCGCAATTGACGAAGGCTTGTGGTATTTGCACAAGAGCATGACTCGGTATAACGATGGCACGTTTGACCTGGGGCATTGGGATAGCACCAAGCTGGGTGGCTACGCGAGCGGCCTGGGCTTCTCGAGCCTGGACGCCGAAAACGTCTGCGCCTTCGAGACTCAAGGGCACCTGGAAACCGGGAGCACCGATGACCCCTACACGGAATCGGTCCAAAGGGGTCTGCGACGGGTTTTCCAACGACTGACCACACAGGGCATCCCCCCGTTGAAAACGATCCCATCTGGCACCTACAACGAGGATTTGAACGGCAACGGGATCGGCATTTGTGCGGATGATGGCTACCCGCTCTACCAGGGCGGCATGTTCATGGATTGCATCATTGCCAGCGGAACGCCGAACGCCGTGACCGTGACCGGCCGGGCGGGCGTCGTCGGCCGTAAATACTCGGAGGTTCTACAGGACATGGTGGATTACTACCTGTGGGCGCAATACACGGGTGCGTCTCCCTATGGCGGCGGCGGCGGCTGGCGTTACAATCCTGGAGACTATCCGGATAACTCGGTATGCCAGTGGGCGGCCATTGGCATGATTCCCGCAGAGCGGGAATGGGGATTGGGCGTGCCGCAATGGATGAAAGATTGGAATGTGGTCTGGCTCTCCAATTCGCAAGACGGAGGCAACAACGGTAGTGGCGGACTGTTCGGCGCGTTTGGATATCAGCCTTATTATTGGTACCCATGGGGGGCCTGGGCGACGACGCCTTCTGGCATGGTGCAGATGGCCATGGATGGCATTGGCCGGGGAACGCCCACAGCCGGCTGGCCCGGTTGGGACGCAGCGGAAACGGTGATGCGCGATAACTGGGATACCGGAATCAAGGGCTACTACTATGGTCTATTCTCGTTCGTAAAGTCCATGTTGCTGCATTCTCCGGGCGGCGTGCCGACGCCAATATCTGCTTCGGCGACACCCCCGCTGCTGCTCCAGTCTTCCACACCTGGTGTGCTCCCGCTTGATTGGTATGGGGCGGAGACTGCCAATGGCGATCCAAGCGATGGCGTGGCGCGCGCCCTGGTCAACGGCCAGAATGCGGCGGGAGCCTGGTGGGGACACAACGTGACGTATGATCAGTACTTCTTCGAGACTGCCTGGGCCATCCAGATGCTTAGTCAGACGATCTTCCGCGCGGGCGGGGCACCGGTGGCCGTCCCCGTCGCGAATCCGAATCCCAGCCTGGCGGGTCAAATCATCACCTTGGATGGTTCGGCGTCGTATGACAAGGCCCCCGGCCACGTCGTGGTCAAATGGGAGTGGGACGTGAACAACGACGGCATCTTTGAAGGAGAGGGCGTGACAATCCAGGTCACCTTCGCCTCGCTGGGCATCTACCCGGTCAAGCTACGGGTCACGGATGATAGCTCGCCGCCGCTGACGGGTGAGGCTTACGTCAACGTGAATGTCACCGTGCCACCAGTGGCACCGACGGCCAACGCGGGCGGTCCGTATGTTTTCTGCCCGCAAGCCAAACCCTGGTTTCTGGACGGACGCCTGTCCATCAACCCGGATGACGGCAAGCACGAGCCAGGTTCCAATCCCGGAGACTATATCAAATCCTATGAATGGGATCTTAACGGCGACAACATCTTCGGCGACGTGACCGGTGCCACGCCGGATGTTACACCCTACTTTGAGACCCTGGGACCTGGAAGCTATGTCGTTCAATTGAAGGTTACGGACAATACCGCGGCCTCATTCCCCAGCGATCCCTCGGGCGATCTGTCCAGCGTTGCGTCAGCCACGGTCATTGTAAAGGCGGCGGCTGATCCAGACTGCGCCTGCGTCACCCTCTCATTCGTGCCGGATGGCAAGGACGTGGTGATGGGTTGGACGCCCATGTCCGGTGCCGCCTCCTACAGCATCTATCGGTCGCTCACCCCGGGCGGTCCGTATGCGTGGATTGGTTCATCAACCGCGCTAAGTTTTACGGATACGACCGCCGTGTCCGGGACAACGTATTACTATGTCGTTCGACCGCTGGCCATAAACGGTAACGAGTTGTGCCAGTCGAATGAAATCTCGGCCACACCGGAGTGCAACCCGCCGACGGTAAGGTGCGTTCCGAGCCAAAAGGTCGCCAACAACCCAAGGTATTACCGCCAGGTGTTTGGTGACAGCGATTGTTTCGACGAGGTTGCCATCAAGATCTACGTCGGTGACACGCTGACGCCGAGCTTCGTGGCCGGACCGTTCAAGGACGAAGATGTTCTGCGCATCTCCCAAGCCGCGAAAGCAACGGTCAAGCCCGGCAGCTACGGCGTCGCGGCCATCATCACCGTCAAGGGACAGGCCACTGTCTGGGACGTTGACCCGCTCGGTGTGAAGTCGGCGGTGATTCTGGCCCCATAATCAGAGCGTGCGCGTCACGGTTGCCGCCGCGTGAAAACGGCAGGAACCGATGCAGGCCCCGGCGGTGAAACGCCGGGGCTTCTTGTTTTGCCGAAAGCCTGGCGAACCCGTTTCATCACGAGCGCGTGGACTATCCCCTGCTCAGTTGACACCTGAACAGCCGGCTTTCAGCGAATCACCATTCCGAGTAAAAACTTGTTTTGATAAGTCGGGATAGACTTATTCCGGCCAGGACTCGGAAAACGGAGCATTCACGCCCCACAAAACAGCCACCAGCCGGAGCAACCAACAACCAACACATGAGGACAAATATGAGAAGCGCAAGATCACTGCGGGTCGGATTCGCCGCTGGCATTCTGCCGCTGGGGCTGTGCTGCCAGGGCGCAATCTTCATTGACACCTCGCCTGGGACGGCCGCGCCACCGGCCACGCTGGGCGGCTACAGCATGATTGGCTTTCCCGCCGATCTCTCGGCGGAAGGCTCCCTGACCACCTCCCTGACCCCGCCGGCCAGCGCCCCGGTGACCGGCAACCTGACCTTCGGCACCGCCGTCGAGCACGACCAGATCGGCTCGCTGTGGAGCACCTGGAGCCACGGTTACGCCGGCGCCGTGTATTACACCGACAGTTACAAGCTCAACCTGACGCTGCCGGGCGGCACGCTGGCCTTCTACCTCTACCTCCAGCCCAACATCTACGACGACTTCACCTTCGACGTGACCACCGAGTCGGCCGTGGAAACCTCCATCACCATCAACGGCAACGGCGGAGCGCGCTATAT